>JAJYBB010000048.1 GCA_021779195.1 Bacteroidota bacterium
TCAGGGCGTTTATATTGTAAATGCCACAACAGGCAAAGAAAATGCCACAAAAAAAATGATTGTATGGTAATTGATAAATGATTTCCTGAAAAATTAATAGGAGTCTCCGTTTTCAATGGTTCGTTATAAAAAACAAAGTTTGAACGCTAAGTAGCTAAGTTACTATGTTGCCAATAAAAACTGATGCGTTTTCAAATAAATGATAAAAAAACATTGATTCAGGATAGAACAATTCTACTAAGTTGGCCCCCTTTTCGGTTGTTAGCTAAAACAAATCAAAAAAAACATTTATTCAACTCGAATATCGATTATTTTGTGTGCAATGAGTTCGCATGTTCGTTGATAATCTGTTCATCCATTTGAATTGGTTGGTCATGCATCTATTCAACCCTATCACCTATTTAAACAGATTTATCATGAATATTGCTTCTGTTATAATGTGTAGGTCAATTAAACCCACTACAATATTTAAATCAAGGCGATGTCATTACAGGACGTTGCCGTTGGTCAATATTCCACTGCCTTTTCAAGGCGAAAACATTTTTAAAGAATTTTACTCATTTAAAACTGATTATAGTCATGCAAGCATATCTGCAAAGACTTGAAATTCATGAAAATCATTTCGATAAGTCGAAATTAAAATCCGTTATAAAATCCGCTATATCAACTAAAATCAGCGTTCTAATCTTATTTTTTCATTAATTAAATTATACGCTATTTTTTGCTTCTTATAACTTACAAGAACCGCCCATACGCATTTTTCAGCAATTATCAAATAATTTGTAGTAATTATTCCATTTATGAGCTAAAAACAACTACAAATTCAAAATTTCATATTATATTTGCATCCAAAAGCCGAATATCGGATTCCATTGGTTATTGACAATCAATATGCCATTTGCCTTACGATAAAAACAGATAGATACCTTGCAACCGACAATGAACCTTTTTCGATTTCAATTCCCTTTTTGCCGCTTCGCAAGTAGCGTTAAAGGTATAATTTCTCCGCACATTCAATCCACTGCTGCAAAATCTGCCCGTACTTTCTTTTTAGGATTCCTTTTACTCGCATTTGGTTCTCAGTATGCTGAAGGAGCAACAAAAACATGGAATAATACAAATGGAGGGTTATGGACTACCAGTAGCAACTGGACACCAAATGGAGTACCGGCTTCAGGTGACGATGTAATTATTAACAGCAATCAATCATCAAGTATCACTGACATTCCAACACTAAGTATTAATAGCTTATATATCAGTGGTACCTGTACATTAGTAGGCAATAGTAAGGGGAGTGGTAACAAGACACTGACAATTGGAGGAAATGCAGGAACTGATTTGACCGTTTCTACAGGGATAACTGTTACAATTGGATCAAATTTGAATTTCACAATTGCAAATAACGCCATTGCCACAATTGCTGGAACGCTTGTTGTAAATTCCGGTCGTACTTTTAATACAAATAACAGCGGGGTCGTAACCACTGTAACCGGTACTATAAATAACTCAGGAACAGTAACATGTACAACAACAACAAAATTGCTTTTCCAAAGTGGTTCTTTCTACACGCATGCCTTGGATGGTGGTATCATCCCAACTGCTACATGGGATCCAAATTCAAATTGTACTATCACAGGGATGACAGCAACTTCTCCTTCCGGTTTCACCCAAACTTTTGGTAATTTTACATGGGATTGCGCCAGTCAAACAGGGACAGTTGCCGTAGCGGGGAATATCACTGTGAAAGGCAATTTCAATTTAATTGCAGGCAAATTTACACTAAGTCAAGACAATAATAATATTGCATTAACCATTGCCGGTAATTATACTCAAACGGGTGGTATATTTGACTTTGATGATGGAACAGGACCGAATTATACTCAAAATACATTGTTTTTAGCCGGCAACTTCTCAAATTCCGTCAATTCTACAGGCAACATGACTGTAAGTGGCATGTCTTTATATAGTGAATATAATGGAATAATCGTTTTCAATGGTACAACAACTCAAACTGTATCTTTTACAAATGCCAATGCAGCTCAATGGATTGATTATACCATAAATGCAACGAGTAGTATTCAATTACAATCAAATTTAGCATTGTATGATACCGGTAAAAGTTATAATATGAATGAACTCTTCACCGTAAATGGAGCATTTGACGTTGGCACTTTTATTATTTCAGAGCAGCCAGGTTCTGTAGGTTCGGTTTTCACCCTCAATTCAGGAGCCACGATTATTACATCAAATACAGATGCCACTGGAGCTTTAACAACAAGCGGTACTCATGGTTCAATTCAGGTTACTGGTACAAGAACATACAGTACCGGAGCCAATTATCTATTTAATGGCACCACAGCTCAGGTAACCGGCAATGGATTAACCGGAGCCAATAATCTTACTATCAATAATACGGCAGGAGTTACGTTGTCGGGAGCAGCTAATATATCAGTTAATCTGATACTTACATCAGGAATTCTTACGTCTTCTACTACCAATCTTTTATCCATAACGAACACTGCTACTAACGCCATCACAGGAGGTTCATCCACTTCGTATATCAACGGTCCTTTAAAATGGACATTGCCCGCAAGTTTGTCATCCGGTTCCACCTATACTTTTCCGGTAGGGGCAGGCTCTACCTATCTGCCATTTTCATTGGTAAATCCTACCACCGGCACAGGTACGATAACCGCACAGGTGCAGGCGTTCAATACAGGATCTGGAGGAACGACTGATGCAACACTTGCATCAAAAAGTGCTACGGAATATTGGTCATTGACTACTGCCGGCAATTTCACGAACAGCTCAGTTTCATTAATACGCTCCACAGAAATTACGCCTTACTCCGTAATTGCCGGAAGTGGAACACAGACAGGTATATATACCAATTTAGCAGGAACAGCAAGCATTTATGGTGTCAGCACATCAAATACGATCGGAACAAATCGTTTTTTTACATTGGGCCAATTGCCCGGCTCAACATTCTGGTTGAAAGCCGATGCCGGAACCAGCTCGACAACTGATGGCGTAGCTGTAAGCACATGGAATGATCAGTCCGGAATAGCAAATAATGCAACTCCAGGACCATCGAATGTTACAACACCTACCTACCAATCAATCGGTTCAAATTTCAATCCTTCAATTAGTTTTTCCAACGGATATTATCTCACGACGGCAAATCAAATAGCAAACGATATGACGTTCTTTGCTGTTTATAATTCGACTCAATCAACCGGAAGTACAAGTTTTTGGTTAACACCTGCCATTATTGGAGGAGAAACTGGAAGTA
>JAJYBB010000004.1 GCA_021779195.1 Bacteroidota bacterium
AAAAGTTTTCAAAAATACTTACTTTTAAATTCCCAATCAAGATGTTCAAATATTGAACTGCTTGATTATAAACACTTTTAGTTCAAATTCGGTGGAGGTAATGTTTCCATTTTTCAAGTCCACCGAATTCAGCACCTACAGATTGATAGATATTGAATGTTTTGTGAACTGTCTGAAAACATAAAAGCCTGTAAATCATAGATTTTACAGGCTTTTGTATGTTATTGAAATTCTTTTGGCGGAGAGAGAGGGATTCAAACCCCCGGTACCTTGCAGTACGGCGGTTTTCAAGACCGCTGCAATCGATCACTCTGCCATCTCTCCAGTGGATCGTCTTTTCTTCTAAGGCGGTGCAAAGATAGCACTTTTTGCGAAATTGACAAACGAATTTTTTCTATTTATTCATTTTCTATTTAAAATTTAAAATTAACAGCAAAATATTTATGGAAATCAGCAAATTGATTGCTATAAATTTTATTTTACCATTTTTAGATATTCAACCACATTTTTTTCAATGCGATCTGAAATGTTGCTTACATCAGCTCTATCGAAGCTTTCGCCTGTGATATTTTCGAATAATTCGATATATCGTTCACTGATTCCGGCAACAATTTCAGGTGTCATTTCAGGCACAATTTGACCTTCCTTTCCTTGAAACCCTTTATCCATTAACCATTCACGAACGAACTCTTTAGAAAGTTGTTTTTGTTGTTCGCCTTTTGTAAAACGACCTTCATAACCTTCTGCATAGAAATACCGAGATGAATCGGGAGTGTGAATTTCGTCAATCAGGTAAATTTTCCCACCGCGACGTCCAAATTCATATTTGGTATCAACCAGAATCAAGCCCCGTTTTGCAGCCATCTCAGTTCCGCGTAAAAAAAGTTCCATGGTGTATTTTTCTAATAAAGCATATTCTTTTTCCGAAACCAATCCTTGTGACAAGATTTCTTCTTTTGAAATGTCTTCATCATGTCTTCCAAGTTCCGCTTTGGTCGTAGGTGTGATGATAGGTTGTGGAAATCGTTGATTTTCAAGCATACCGTCTGGAATTTTTACACCACATATTTCACGTGCGCCACTTTTATAAGTTCGCCATGCGCTTCCGCATAAATAACCGCGTACAATCATTTCTACGGGGTATCCTTCGCAACGCAAACCTACAGTTACCATTGGGTCGGGACTGGCTAATTTCCAGTTAGGTACGATATCGGCAGTAGCATCAAGAAATTTTGCCGCAATCTGATTTAACATCTGACCTTTAAAGGGAATTCCTTTGGGTAAAACAACATCAAATGCCGAAATACGGTCGGTGGCAACCATTACCAATAGGTCGTTTTTTACTGTGTACACATCGCGTACTTTGCCGTGATATACATTTGTCTGTCCATCAAAATGGAAATCGGTGTTTGTAAGTGCGTTCATATTGTTATATTTAACCTTCTAAACCCCAACAAGGGGACTTGAAGCAAGTGTTATACATTATTTTATTTCTTTTTTTTCTCGTACACCCCTGTCTTTATTTCCCCCTGATGGTGATTTAGAGAACTTCTATTTTCATAAGCTTCCACAATTCGTTGAACCAGTTTATGACGTACAATATCTTTTACATCGAATTCAACAACTGAGATACCATTAATGTTTTTCAGCACTTCCAAAGCATCTATTAACCCTGATTTTTGAGCGTAAGGTAAGTCAATTTGCGTCATATCACCCGTGACTATCATTTTGGCATTTAGTCCCATACGTGTCAAAAACATTTTAATTTGCATGGTGGTGGAGTTTTGGGCTTCGTCCAGAATAATCACTGCATCGCTCAATGTTCGTCCACGCATGAAAGCTAATGGAGCAATCTGAATAGTCCCGTTTTCAAGATATTCCTTCAGTTTCAACGGTGTAATCATATCCTGTAAAGCATCATAAAGCGGTTGCAGGTATGGATCAATTTTTTCTTTCATATCGCCGGGTAGGAAGCCAAGTTTTTCACCGGCTTCCACTGCCGGACGGCTGAGTATTATTTTTTTTATTTCTTTATTTTTCAATGAACGAACTGCTAAGGCAATAGCTGTGTACGTCTTTCCTGAGCCTGCAGGTCCAATGGCAAAAAGCAAATCATTCGTTTCAAAAACTTTGACTAATTTCTGCTGATTGGCAGTACGAGCCATGATGGATTTTCCATTCACGCCGTGCAAAATCAGGTTCTCAAATTTCACCTCAACAGGTTCGTGCCCTTTGACGATCTCGATCACATTTTCTTCGGTAAGTACATTATTATCAATACTAAACCGCTCTAATTTCTCAAGAATTGAATAAAGATTTTTGATATCACCATCGTTTCCAGCTAACTTAATAATACTTCCCCTTGCAGAAAAACGAACATTAGGATGCAAATTTTTGATCAAATGAACATTATTATTGTTTACACCATAAAAAACAGTTGTGTCAGTAAGCTCGGAAAGTTCAAAAATTGCCTCCCCCACCCCTTCATCAGAGGGATTAAGAATAGCTTTATTTGCAGATAGCTTCATATTTAGCAGTTTTCGTTTGCCTCATTTAGAGTTGGAGTCTTAATACGCAAACAAAGGATAAGCCTCCATTGTTTTGTTTACCCGCTCACGAACTGATTTGATTACTTCATCATTTTCAACGTTTGAAAGGACAATTTCAATCATTTCAGCAATTTCAATCATCAAATCCTCTTTTGCTCCACGTGTAGTAATCGCAGGGGTTCCAAGACGAATGCCAGAAGTTTGGAAAGCAGACCGACTGTCGAAAGGTACCATGTTTTTATTCACTGTAATATCTGCTTCAACCAATGTTTTTTCAGCCACTTTACCAGTCAGATCAGGAAATTTTGAACGTAAATCAACCAACATCGAATGATTATCAGTTCCACCTGAAACAATTGTAAATCCACGTGCTATTAATGCATTAGCTAATGCAGCAGCATTTTTCTGAACTTGAATTTGGTATTTTTTATATTCAGGTTGCAAACATTCACCGAAAGCAACGGCTTTAGCAGCAATTACGTGTTCCAAAGGTCCACCCTGAATTCCGGGAAATACAGCTGAATCGAGCAGTGCCGACATCATTTTTATTTCGCCTTTCGGAGTGGTTTTTCCCCATGGATTTGGAAAGTCTTTGCCCAATAAAATGATACCACCACGAGGGCCACGCAAAGTTTTATGCGTAGTAGAAGTTACAATATGTGCCCATTTTAAAGGATTTTCGAGCAATCCTGCTGCAATTAAACCAGCCGGATGAGCCATATCAATCATCAAGATAGCTCCAACTTTATCGGCAATTTCACGCATGCGTTTGTAGTCCCATTCGCGTGAATAAGCCGAACCACCGCCCACAATTAATTTGGGTTGCTCGCGAAGAGCAACTTCTTCCATTTGGTCATAGTCAACCCGTCCGGTATCTTCACTTACGTTATACTCACATGGTTTATAAAGAATACCTGAACTGTTTACCAACGAACCATGTGACAAATGACCACCATGTGCTAAATTTAGTCCTAAAAATTTATCGCCCGGATTCAGGCAAGCCAAAAACACAGCTGCATTCGCTTGAGCACCTGAGTGAGGTTGAACGTTAGCCCATTCGGCCCCGAAAATTTTTTTCAGGCGATCAATGGCAATTTGCTCGCTTTCATCAACGACTTCGCAACCACCATAATAACGTTTGCCTGGATATCCTTCAGCATATTTGTTTGTTAAAACTGAACCCATTGCTTCCATCACTTGTTCGCTTACGAAATTTTCTGAAGCAATTAATTCAATTCCTTTCAATTGACGTTGTTTTTCACGTGCAATAATGTCAAAAATAATTTGGTCTCTTTCCATTTAGCCTCCCTAACTCCCTTAAAAGTATGAGTTTTGATTAGTTTGTTTATATAATTGTTTGTTTTAATCAATAGTTCTTATGATATGCATTCATTAAAAAATCTCCCAGCGAAGAATTTAGAGGGCTTTTTTCTTCTGGACAGTCCATCCGAATTTTCCGATCTCTTCTCCGAGTTTATAATAATGTCCATGAGAATAGGCAATTAATCTTGCTTCTGACAATTTGAACGTGTCAGTTTTTGCATCTATATATTTCGAATCTGCTTGTACGTTAACTACATCGGCGATAAACATATCGTGTGAACCAAGCGGAATAATTTCCTTAACTTTACACTCAATGCTGAGTGGAGATTCAATTATAATTGGTGCATTTACCATTTCTCCTTTTGTCGGTGTAAGCTTCATCTCAGAAAATTTATTGAAATCTTTTCCACTTTTCACGCCACACCAGTCAGTGGCAAAAGCCATATCTTCATTCGTTAGATTGATAACAAACTCACCGCTGCTTTTGATCAAATCATACGAATGTCTTTCCTTGCGAACCGAAATATAACACATTGGCGGATTGGAACAAATCGTTCCTAACCAACTAACAGTTAAAACATTATAATTTTCGGGGTCAATTCCACACGAAATAAGTGCTGCCGGTAACGGATATATCAACGTTCCGGGTTTCCAACTTACTTTTGAAGCTCCAACCACCTCCATTGAAGTGAGGTTTTGATTAGCTGTATTAATAAAATCTTGGATTTTTTTCATTTTAATCTTAATGTTCCAACGGAATTTTTAAAGGCTTTTATTTGATTTTTACTTCTTCCTGCCTCACTTCGCGTTCACAAAAATGGCATTTTAGCAAAATTTCATTTTCATTGTTAATTACATGGAAACGTGTAGTTACGGGTTGATGATTGGTTATGCAATTGGGATTACAGCATTGAACAATTTCTATAATTTCTTCCGGCAAAACCAATGGTCTTTTTTCTACTACTTCATATTCACGGATAATATTAATTTTTGCATTTGGAGCAATGAGTGCAATTTTATTGGTTTCATCTACTTCCAGCGCACGTTCCGATATTTTAATCAGTCCTTTTGATCCGATTTTAGCACTATCCAGATTATTTGCCAATGTGATTTGATTCAGAGTTACATCTAAATGCAGAATGGATACTACTTTAAATAATTTATCCGATGGAATATGATCAATGACGGTACCGTTGCGAAGTGCAGCTACTTTTAATTTTTTTTCCATAAAAATACGAATTTATTTTTTTTCACTTTTAAAAGTTATGGAATTAAGCACTTTACTTACAATTGCTTGTCTAACATATAATCCATTTTGTGCTTGCCTGAAATAATAGGCTTTTTCATTTTTATCCACATCCGGGTCAATTTCAGTTACACGGGGAAGTGGGTGAAGTATACGCAAATTCGGTTTTGTATGTTCAAGCATGGCGTTTTTAAGTGTATAAACATTTTTTACCCGCTCGTACTCCATCAAATCCTGAAAACGTTCTTTCTGAACACGCGTCATATACAAAATATCAGCATCATTAAAATTTTCATTCAATTCATTTTCTTCGGTAAATGAAATGTTATTTTTTCGACAAAAAAGTTTGTATTCGTCGGGCATTTTCAATTCTTCAGGAGCAATAAACTTGAAAGTAGGATGAAAATGGGACATAGCCATGATGAGTGAATGCACGGTTCGACCGTATTTCAAATCACCAACCAAACAAATAGTCAGGTTTTCAAGGGTTCGCTGCGTTTTAAGAATAGAATACAAATCAAGTAAAGTCTGTGATGGATGCTGATTGGCACCATCACCCGCATTAACAATGGGAACCGGCGAAACCTCGGCAGCGTAGCGGGCAGCTCCCTCAAGAGGATGACGCATCACAATGGCATCGGCATAACAGCTTACCATGTGAATGGTATCGTTGAGCGTTTCACCTTTTGACGAACTGCTGGTAGCTGCATCAGAAAAACCGATAATAGAACCTCCAAGTCGAATCACAGCCGTTTCGAAACTCAATCGTGTTCGGGTAGACGGTTCGAAAAACAACGTGGCAATAACTTTTCCATCCAATATTTTACGGTTTGGATTGGCTTCAAATTCAGCAGCTGAATCGAGAATGGACAGAATCTCATCCTTGCTGTAATCAGAAATAGATACTAAACTATTGTTGCTCATGGTATTATTATATATATTCAGTCAACAGAAACAGACAGTAAATCCCGTTTAACCGTCAACCTGTTTATTTGTTCACAAATTAAAAAAAACCAACACAAATCCGAAGCCGGTTTATATTGGTTTTTAAAATTTTTCAGGGCAACTTTTTTTGTACAACTATTTAATATAGAGTTGCTTTGTTCGAAAAAATATTTAAAGTTTCTCGTTTTCATATTCGTTTACAAAGATAGTTGTTTTATTTGAATTAATGAAACTGAAATAGCTTATCTATTTGAATTAATTTTGAAAACACAAACTATTTATAGTTTTAAGTTTATTAATTAAAAGTTCTGCATCCTGCATTCGGATAGATATTTTCATTATACACAGATTATTAAAATCTTGCTTAATAATTTGAGCATTAGCATCCTTAATCACCCGCATTACATCATTCAGCACCACATATTGAAAATAAAAAGAAAATGACATTTCAACCGATTTTTCTAAGATATCAGCCTGATTCAAAGCATCGGCAGCTGCCTCCCTATAAGCTGTTATAAGTCCACCGGTTCCCAGTAAAATTCCTCCAAAGTATCGAACTACAATGACTAGTACGTTGGTAAGTTCGCGTGAATTGATTTGTCCCAAAATAGGTCTTCCAGCAGTTCCTGAAGGCTCACCATCATCATTAGATCGAAATTCGGTTCGATCAGCACCAAGCATATAGGCATAACACACATGACGGGCATCAAAGAAACGTTTTCGATGATCTTTCACTATATTTTTGATCTCCTCAACATCAGTAACAGGAATTGCAAACGATAAAAATTTGCTACCTTTTTCTTTATAAATACCTTTAGTGGAAGCAGATAGGGTTTGAAAAGTGTATGGCATATTGAAAAACGCAACCAATAAATTACAAATTTGACATGCAAATATAATAATTTCATTTCAAAATATAAGATTCTCAAAATATCGGCTGAATTAAATTATTAAAGTAAAAAAAATAAAATGTTCAAACTTACAAGGAATCATTTTTGTTAGATTAATAAAGTTTCTCTAAATAAAAGATTTATATTTCAAGAAAACACGAAGACTCGAAGCACTGTTTTTCTAATAGGTTTATTTTGTGATTTTTAATTTCAAGAATCAAATTGAAAATCAATGATTTTCTATTGATCCTTCCATTTCAGAGAAATAGTTCGTAATAAAATAGCGTTAACTATTGATAATCAAATAAATAAATTTTAAAAATTTAATATCAGTATAAAGTCCAATTTTCGAAAAAAAGATCTTAACGCGAATACGCGGTATTTAAAAAGCTATTGCAGAGTGGACTTATAATTAAAAGGTTTTGATTGAAATTTTTAAACCCATAAAAATGTCAATTATTATGGTACGACTTGAATTAAAACAAATTTATCTTCAACTTGAACATGAAATTAACTGTTTGAGCCAAACAAAAGTTGCTTTGCACAGGCAAGCAATTAAAGAAGATATGCAACATGTGGTAACTGATTTAAAATCAGATATAGACGAATGGATATTTCAATTAAATGAACGTTCTATTTCGTGTTATGAATTAGAACAATTATTGGAATCAAAAAGAGAATTAATTGATTTTCAGGAGTTAAGGAAAATTGGAATTAATGAAGAAGAATTTGAAACTTTTCAAAACGACTTTTTGCGTTGCATTGCCAAATCAATTTTTGATTGCTACTTAAATACTCTTTTTAAAAATCCTAAAGGAAGTACCTTTGATGGATTAAAAAAAGTTAATTGGTTTTGATAATCACCATTTTTCTTAATAAAAACAATTGGACAATAAATAAATTTGAAATTGGTTTTATGAAAAAACAGCCATTAAATCCTGAGTCAAATTAATACGAATATTTTAAAAATTTTCGCTCAAACAACTTTACTAAAGACAAAATTATCTTATCTTTGCACCCGCAATTCAAAATTTTTTTGCCTTTTTAGCTCAGTTGGTAGAGCAATTCATTCGTAATGAATAGGTCTGGGGTTCGAGTCCCCAAAAAGGCTCATACTTTGATGGTTATTTTATGTTGATGTTCGAAAACGGATTGTTGGCTTCATTCATTCCTGAAATCTTGATGGTATTGGGATATCTGTTTTGCTTATTTGCACCCAATATTAAAGAAAAACCTCAGCCCGATTCAAACCTTGTTCATATTGTTCAAATTACTTCTCCAAAATCAAACTCTTCCAATATATTAATTTCAAACTCATTTCAATACAAGCAACCTGCTTCTGCATCTGCTGAAGAGTTTACGATTGCTTCTCCAGCCATTAGTGGCAACATATTTTTCAATTACGATCCTTTACTCCCGAAAGGTATTACATTTTCTTTATTTTCCCGTCCTCCTCCTATTCTTCAATCTTAAATATTAATTATTTAGGCAGACACTTGTTAATTAAAATTTGAATTTTTGATTTGATTTTACATCAAAATCAAAATTAAGTTCATATAATAAGTTTATGATTATCTTTTCAGAAACAATCGAAAAAATGTTCAAATTAAATTATTTAATCTTAAAAATTAAGAATTAATTTAACAATAAAATAACCACAAAAATATGATTACAAAAAAAATTATCCCACTTATAATATCGTTGGCAATCATCTCAATTTCAGATATTCAGGCACAAAAAGATTCGGTTTTACAAAAGGTTCCTCATCAAATTAGCGTTGAATTTGGATATCGGTATTCATTTTATCCCAACACGGGTCTTACCACCGATGCCACACTTACCGGTTTACCCAATCACGCTTCGAATGGCGTTGGAATTTTAGCCGATTATGGCTGGCAATTAACAGGACTTGATGGTAAAAAACCGGCAATATATCTCACTGTTCCGCTGGGTTACACCATGTTATTTCCCGATGATCCTCAATCGAAACGTATTGGAATGTTAAACTACGGATGGACTGTACGACACGAGTTAGCTACGAAAGATAAAAAACTCATTCCATTTATTGGATATGGTTTATTTCTAAGCAATTTAAGCGAAGATGGCGTCGTAGGATCGGTTACAGGACATCAAACACAATTTGAAGGCGGTGTAAATTTTAAAATGACAGGGAGCATCTTTTACTTTGCAAAATTACAGGCAAGCTATTCGTCATATCCTAAATTGGGTTATTCAAAATCTCTTCATTTTATGTATGCCGATTTAAGGATTGGAATTCGTTTTTGATAGTTTGAGCAATTTTTTTCAAAAACTTAAATCTCAATTACAATTGCAATCATTTGATGGAGAAAGTTTTTCATGTAATCCATTCCAATCATTCAATTTCCTTACATGAAGGAGTTTTTCACGTTGTTTTTTATCTAACTTATAAAATACCAATTGCATTCCTGCTGAAAAATTAAATGCCTTGGTCTGATATGGAAGTGGAACTGTGATTTTTGATAATGAAGGATTAAATTTAGATAATGTAAAATCAGCTTTTTGAAATGGGATATAATCAGCGCCGATAAACCATTGAAAAATACCGGTTGTAATTGCAACAGATGATCCTAATGATGCAAAATTCCCATTAAAAAAAGAATAACTCAAAGAAGCATTCAACCAATCGGTTGGTGAGGTTATTGCCGACATTGTGATTTCTTCTGTCATAGTACTTGGATAAAATTCGGTATGCGAAAGACAACCGATATGTAACCAGTTTTGCCATAAGGCATATTCTATTCCAAGATTTAATTTTGCGGTTGGTGAAGTTTGATAACTATTTGCAGTGGAATCTACCTGAATGGAATTTTTAAAAGCATTTACCACTGAATCAAGCACTTGATTTATACTATTTAATCGATTGAACGCCTGGTTCAATTGACTCGTACTCATTGTACTTGTTAATTGTGTAATTCCATTAAAATTAAAATCCGATTTATAATTTAAATTTTGAGGATTTTTATTCCAATTTATAAAACCAACATCCAAAAGTGCAGAAGACAGTGTTAAACTTGGGCTTAATTTATAAATTGCACCCACATCAAATGCAAAACCCATTCCTGTAAATTTGAATAAATCATTCCATTTTGAGGGTACTAAATTAATATTTGATGCATTATTTGAAACTGAAGTATTGATCGATCCAAGTACAGAGAGGTTCCAGTTTTCAAGTCCCGCATTTAAATTTAATTTTTGATTAACATTAGAAATATTTTCAGAACCTAATAACAATTTGATTTTTCCACCTATAGCTAACTTATCGTTTAATTTTTTCGAAATGCCAAATGCAGCCTCTGAATATACCGAAGCATCTATACCTAGAGAGCTAAAATCATATGCATTGTGTAAAATATCAGGTGTTAAGACAAGCATAAATTTAAACATATCGGCAGGCAAAATTGTCTTAATATTTAATTTTTCAATAAGTGAAAAGTTCCACCCAATATCATTCGTTTTTCCTCCAAAAGACAATAAATTGGTTTGTAAATCAGCTTGAAGAACAGAAATTGGTTGCAGTTTCGACAAAAAATGATTGATCCCGGTTTGATTTTCCAAAAACGAAATAGTATGTCCGTTTTGTTTGTAAAAAAGATCATTCAATGCAACGGAGTTATTTCTAATGTCGAACTGACTATATCCGATAACCGGAAGACTGATATAAAAATCAGACACAGGTTGAAAAGCTGGATTTAATAAATTCCGAATTGGGGTATTTTCTAAAAAATAGATAGAATTTATCTGTTGAGAAGATAACTTAAATGATCCAAAATCTAAGAAAATCAACAATATAAAACAAACTTGAAACTTCTTTTTCATTGTAGATTACTTTCCGATTCGGGTTGATATTTTTCCATTAATAAATAGCCCCACATTCACTTTCATAGAATTTTTAACTGTAAAATGAATTTTTGAATTCATATCCTTACCTGCAACCCCGATCGTGTAAACGAAAGAATGTGCATTTTTAAGATCTGACACAGCATTAGTGGGTATCTGAATAATCAGCAGTTGATTAGATTCTTTCCCTGGCTGAACAATTCCATCTCCATCAACGATTCCGGATTGAATGTTGTAATTTTTTTTCAAACCGGCAAGAAGCTCTTTCCCGTGAGCATCCAAAAGTTTATAACTGAAATCTGTTTGTATTGGCAAACCGTTCTTGATATTCAACACCAATGAAACTGTATCCGTATAACTTTTTAAATTGTTATCCAAAGCCGATGATATCGGAACGGAAATATTTGTAATTGAATCTTTAAAATTGTAATAACTTCCCTTATCTAAGTAGAATGGGATAACTGTTTTCATGTAAACATGAATACCTGCATCGGGAGTAAGAAATTCAGGAAGAGGATCATATTGAGTTAAACCGTGATCAATGGAGACTGACAGTTTTAACGCTAAACTATCATTTTTGGTAACTGACCCAAACAATTGATTGGTTTCGCCCCAAACATCATCAAAAGTACGAAAATTTTGGTTAATCCACGTCCCAGGAGTTCTAGGACGATTAGTCATTGGAATTACAAACGAGTTGGTTGTGTGGTTATTAAACCAAGCATAAACCGTATCTCCTGCTTGGGTAGATGAATATGTTTTTAAATAATCGACATTAAAATTGAGATATGCACCGATATTCGAAGTTGCATGGATGAAAATCTGCGGATTGATAAAATTTAACATTGCATCCGTAAACCAGCCCGATAAATCCAACTTGCGATTCAACTTTGTGGTAACATTTGCCATGGATTCAAAATTTCCATAAGCAACATTAAATTTTAATTGAGCTAATTTTAAAGAAAAATCGATTTTCGATGTATTCATTAGGACAACTGGAAATTGATCAGTAATAGCATCCACACGAATATGTATGGGTATTCCTTCCAAATTTCCTGAAGTATTAATTAAAAAATTATTCAAATCAATTTGAGTAGGCGAACCAAAACTTGTAGGAAAGATCGTTAAACTCTTTTGACCATTTGCAAAAACTACACGATTATCGGGAAAGGTAACGGTAATTTTAACATCCTGAGGAAGTAAAAAGGGTAAATTTTTCGTATCAATATTTAGATAAAATCTTGCCGAATCAACAAGAATGCTATCAATTCTTCTGATTTTATTTGATCCGTTTATTCCTAAATCGAGTGTATCATTTGATTCTAGTGTGGGTAAAGCCGTATTTGCCGGAATAACATAGGGAATCAGTATATTAGGAAAGGAAATTTCGGCATTTAATGTTTTAGCATTGCCTAAAATATCAATTTTGCCAAAATCATAATTTAAACTATCAATGGAAACATAACTGAGATCAACTCCATTACTATCAACCTGAAAACTTCCAGTACTGATATAATTTTTCAAAATATCACCCAATGAAACTTCGGCTGAACCGATAGGTATGATTAAATCGGGATGTAAATTTACTTGACCTGAAATATTCTGCAAATCCACGTCTGCATTGCATGAACTGAAAAACAAAACAAAAGGGAAAAAAATCAATAATAGCCAGCGATGAAACATACAGGTTTTATTAGATTTACAAAATAGCTCAGGAATAAATTCAAACAAAATTAGTTTAAATAAAATATATCAGAAATTATTTTTAAATTTAATCACATAAAATGATGTTAAACCGAAAATAATTATTAAAAGTTAACTAAGAACACAGTTTCAGTAGCTCGAGTAAGTGCCGTGTAAAGCCAACGATAAAAATCGCTGTTTATTTGATCTTCGGATATTTGACCAGAATCGATAAAAACCTTGCGCCATTGCCCGCCTTGAGCTTTATGGCAAGTAACAGCATAGGAAAATTTCACCTGAAGAGCATTAAAATACTCATTTGCAAGTATTATCTTGTATAATGCTTTTTTCGATGTAATTTCAGGGTAATCCTCGGCAATGGCGTTAAAAAGCTGCTGAGTCAATTCATTCATTTGTGTGGGAGCATCAGATTGTAAACTTTCGAGCCAAACTCGGGCATCGATTTCCCAATCACTGTTGAGCGAACGTAAGGTCAAATCAACAAATCTAAATCCGTAAATTTCGTGATGTTTTTTCACGCGTATCACTTCTAAAATATCGCCATTGGCTATAAAATCAATTTCTTTATATGCTTTATTCCAAAAATAATTATTACGGGTAACCATCAGCAAATCACCGTTTGAAAGTTCTTCTTCACGCATCATGACACGTGCACGAATGCCATTGTTGTAAATATTTGCTCGTTTGTTTGATCGTGTAATGATAATGGTATCCTCAACGCCAACACCTTCATATGATTGTTGAATTTCATCGATCAGTTCCATTCCTGTAAGTTTACAGATATCGTTAAATTCTGCCAATTCAAAAGCAGGATATTGGTCAGTTTTATCTGAGATCAGGGCGTTCCGCATCAAAGTAGCATTGTGTAAAATGCCACTTTCCAATGCCTGACGCACAACAGAAGTCAATGTAAAATCATAAACAATTAAACCATATCCGAGTAGTTTATCCTTTTCCAATGCAGGACTTTGTGGCTGTGAAACTGGAGGTAATTGAGCCGTATCGCCTAATAATAAAAGGCTACAACCATCGCCACTATAAACATATTGAACCAGATCATCGAGCAAACGACCTGACCCGAATGCAGAATCAGTACCATAATTCGAAATCATGGAGGCTTCATCGACAATAAAAAGCGTATGAGTATGCAAATTATCAGTCAACCGAAACCTGAATTCAGACATTGATTTCTGACGATAAATTTTTTTATGAATGGTGAAAGCAGGAAAACCCGAATATCCCGAAAGCACTTTTGCTGCACGGCCTGTTGGTGCAAGCAAAACTGATTTCTGTCCTAATTCATTCATGGCACGAACCAATGCACTAATCACTGAGGTTTTTCCGGTTCCAGCATATCCTTTTAACAAAAAACACTTTTCTCGCTCAGTTGAATTTAAAAACCCACCCAACATTTCAATTAAGACATGTTGTTCATTAGTTGGTTCAAGCCCTAAATGTTCTTCAATACGCGATGCAATAAAGTTTTGTAACATAGTATTCAACGGTTTATATAAAAATTAAATTAGATATGGCGACTTTCACTCCATTTCTCATTTAGGTTTAATCATGTCTTAATTTTGTATTTCATTTATTTATAATGCATTCGCTCCAAATAAAACCATTCTGTTTATTTTCATTTTCACACATTGAAATTTCTGCATTTTATTTACTTCTTTCAATATAACTTTTCACAAAAGTAATTCAAATCAACATTCTTTCTGTTTATATTCAATCAAAATAGAAAAGAATTTCTAATTTTGCAGCTTGTGAATATAAAATTGGTCATTGACTTCAAATTATATTTATCAATCAAAATAACTAATTCTTCTTGGTATGATAACATTACTCACTGCTTCTGGAACCAGTAAAAAAGCTATTTCCAAAAACTTTAACTATTCAGTAGATCGTTTTGCAGATATCGAAATATTACGTTACCATGTTCCAGATTTTGATAATCTTTGCCTTAAACAAAAAGAATTGATATACTATCTCAATCAGGCAGCGTTAGAAGGACGTGATATATTGTATGACCAGAACAACAAATTTAATTTGTGTATCCGACGAACCCTCGAAGCTATTTATGTGAATTATACCGATGACCGTACTTCTGATAATTTCAAACGAATGACGAAATACCTGAAACGTGTTTGGATGGGAAATGGCATACATCATCATTATTCCGAAGATAAATTTATACCCGAATTTTCAGAAAAATTTTTCCGAGAAGCCGTTTATAATATTGACCCCTCTAAACTACCATTATCGAATGGACAATCTGTAGATGAACTGATTGCCCTGCTCGAACCGATTATTTTCGATCCTACAATATTTCCAAAACGCACAAATCAGGCTGAAGGCGTTGACTTAATTCAAACTTCGGCAAATAATTATTATGACAAAAGCGTAACACAAGAAGAAGTTGAATCTTTTTACGTAAAAATGAAAAAAACTGCTGATCGAACTCCTATTTCGTATGGTTTGAACAGTAAATTGGTAAAGGAAAACGGAAAAATTGTCGAAAAAATTTATAAAATAGGAGGTTTATATGGTCCTGCTATTTCGTGTATTGTTGGTTGGCTCGAAAAAGCTGAAAAGGTTGCCGAAAACGAGAAACAAAAAGATGTAATCAACACGCTTATAAATTTTTACAAAACCGGAAATCTGAGAACATATGATGATTATTCCATTAAATGGGTAGAAGATTTAGACTCAAATGTCGATTTTATTAACGGATTTACCGAAACTTATGCCGATCCTTTGGGGATGAAAGGCAGCTGGGAATCGATTGTCAATTTCAAAAACAAAGAAGCTACCAAACGCACTGAAATAATTAGCACGAATGCGCAATGGTTCGAAGATCATTCGCCTGTCGATACCCGATTTAAAAAAGAAAAAGTGAAAGGAGTTTCAGCAAAAGTGATAACGGTTGCCATGCTTGGAGGTGATTGTTACCCTGCAACACCCATTGGCATTAATCTTCCAAATTCAAATTGGATTCGTCATGAATATGGCTCAAAGTCTGTTACCATCGAAAATATTACCGATGCTTACGATCAGGCATCCCTTGGAAATGGGTTCAACGAAGAATTTATGTGGTGCGAAACTGAACGCGAATTAGCTAAAAAATATGGTTCGCTCACCAACAATCTTCATACCGATTTGCATGAATGTCTTGGGCACGGATCCGGGAAACTTTTGCAGGGCGTTGATTCGGATGCACTAAAAGCTTATGGATCGACCATAGAAGAAGCCCGCGCCGATCTTTTTGGTTTGTATTTTATGTCCGATCCGAAAATATTGGAATTAAAACTTTTACCTAATGCTGAAGCATTCAAAGCTGAATATTACACCTTTATGATGAACGGACTAATGACCCAGCTAACCCGCATTCAACCAGGGAAAAATATCGAAGAAGCTCACATGCGAAACCGACAATTAATCGCCAGTTGGGTTTACGAGAAAGGCAAATCCGATCAGGTCGTCGATATGTGCAAATGCGATGGGAAAACATTCGTTGTCATAAATAATTATTCCACACTTCGTTCTCTATTCGGCCAATTACTTGCCGAAATTCAACGAATTAAATCGACCGGAGATGTAAAAGCTGCCCAAAAATTGGTCGAAACTTATGGCGTAAAAGTGAATCAATCTTTACACAATGAAGTCCTGACTCGATTTCACAAACTTGGCCTTGCACCATACAAAGGCTTCGTCAATCCTGTATATAGCTTAGTGAAAAATCAAAAAGGTGAAATTAGCAATGTTACTATTTCGTATAACGAAGATTATGTGGATCAAAATTTACGTTATTCAAAAGAATTTTCAAGTTTACCTATTTTCAATTAGTCTATAAATCAATTATTTATTTCAAAAAATCTATCTCAATGGAACTATCTTTCTTTCGGAAAAATTTTAAAGACTTTGATTCTACCTTAATCGAACGGATTGCTGCCACTGTTTCATACTCGAACAATGAAATTTATTTTTTGCTGAAAAAAGGGTTTCTTTTCATGCTTGTAGTGGCTTTAAATTTAACAGCTCAAGCTCAAGACATACCTGAACATATTTCATACACAAGAATTTATGATTTTTTGGACGAATTGGCAACAGATGGGTATATCAGTTTAAATTCTACGGTTAAACCCTACTCCCGATTATACATCGCACAAAAATTACGTGAAGCACGCAACAATCCAGCATTAAACACACGCCAACAAGCTGATTTAATATTTTTTTTAAACGATTATTCATTGGAAATCAATAAATTGCCTGATACAAAACTCACATTGGCACGAACTGACAAATTCTCATTGGCTGCCATTCAGCCGGCATTTCATTATTGCGACTCCACTTTACGGGCACGAATAACTCCAATTTTGGGGATGGATATCACATCCAATCAGCACGGAACAATCATTAAACGCTGGTTTGGTGTCGAATTGCAATTGATGATTAATAAAAATTTGAGTGTTTACGGCAGTTTACGCGACATTTCGGTGGATGCCACCCATTTGAAAAATCTTCCGGTTTCAGCTGGACTGCTGGCTCGTCCCGCTTTTTTGAACGATTATCCAGGTTACGAATACAAAGAATCTGCACTTGGTGGCGATTTTAGCGATTCACGCGGAGGAATTAAATATGCCTGGAACTGGGGTTCAGTTGGTCTTGTAAAAGACAATGTGATTTGGGGTGATAATTATCACGGCTCCAATATTCTGTCGGGTCGTACGCCTTCGTTTCCAATGCTCACCTTCCATTTGAATCCTGCAAAATGGTTTGAAATGCAGTATTTTCATGGCTGGTTGGTTTCTAATGTACTGGATTCTACACGATATTACGTTGATAATACAGGCAGAAAAGAGTATCGGATGGCTAATAAATTTATTGCAGCCAACTTATTCACATTCATCCCAATACGGAATCTGAATTTGTCAATCGGAAATTCTATAATTTATGCCGAAGAAAATATTCAACCAGCATATTTTATTCCAATTGCCTTTTATAAATCAGAAGATCATACCCTGACGAAGGGATTAGGTATTGAAAATCAGAATTCTCAGGTTTTTATGAACATTAGTTCACGAAACCTTCGACATTTGCACTTGTATACTTCCATTTATGCCGACGAAATAAGCTGGAGTCGTTTTTTGCCAAATAGCAAGGAACGCAACCCTATTTCGTACAAGATAGGAGCAAATTTGAGTAATTTTCCAATTGAAAATTTATCGATTGATGCAGAATATACGAACACCAACATTATCAATTACAAACACTCTGTACCAGTGCTTACATGGGCATCTAATGGCTATAATCTCGGTAGTTATTTGGGCGATAATTCTGCTGAAATTTATCTCGCCATGCGATATAAACCCATTCGTGGATTAAATTTAGACCTCTCTTATCTGAATGCAAAGCATGGAAATGAATATATGTACGATCGGGCTGCTATTGATAATATTATCAGCCAACCATCGCTGGGTAATATTACGTGGAGCAATAATACCTTGGCATTTAATGCTCAATACGAAATAATTAATAACGCTTATGCGATTATTAATATCGCCTATAGCGATATCAAGGGATATAATTTAACGTCAACCCCTATTGTTGGCGAAATTCGTAAAACAGCTCAAGGTTATTTAGATTTATTTACACCGCCTTATCTACAAGGTAAGAACACAACGATAATGGTAGGTTTTAGTTTTGGATTTTAATAATAATTCATCTGTAAAAATTTCAATAATTGAACTTCTGAAAGTTTTTTTTAATAACTTAGTTCTTCATTCTTATCTTTAAATTCCCACATTATGCAGCATCCTTTTTTAGTTGGTATAACCGGAGGTATTGGAAGTGGAAAATCTACCCTGTCGGATTTACTTCGAAAAGAAGGTTACTTAGTGTATGACAGCGATAAAGAAGCCCGAAATTTGCAAAATGAAAATCAAGATATTCGACAAAAAATTCAAAAATTATTTGGAAATGATATCTATAATTCAGACGGCTTAAACAGAAAGGAAGTTGCCAAAATCGTTTTTAACGATAAACAGATGCTTGCACAACTTAATGCCATTATTCATCCCGAGGTTCGAGCTGATTTTAACCGTTGGGTAAAAAATCATGACAATAATAAAATCTTATTTCTTGAATCTGCAATTTTATTTGAAAATGGATTTAATCAATTAGTTGACAAAGTGATTGTTATCACTGCAAAAGAAGAAACTCGCATTTTACGGGTCGTAAAACGCGATAAGGTTTCTCCTGAACAAGTTCTTGCACGCATAGCGAACCAATTACCGGAAGAAGTGAAAATTAAACGGGCTAATTTTGTAATCCATACTGACGATGATCGACCACTATTAGAAAAAATGAAACTTATTTTTCAGCAATTAAATCCAGCATAAAAACTTTTTACCTGATATCCATAAACGTTTATAAAATCCTGATAATATATTATTTACATAATATTTTAAATAAGTTAAACGTATCAAATCACTACTTTTGCAATTCGATTTCCGGCCTTTATAATATACAGTTGATTTTTTGCCAAGTCATTTATTTGAACCATATTATCTTGCGGAGAAATGGTCTTTATCAATTGTCCTAATAAATTGTATACTTGAATCGGGGCAATTAAATCGGGCAAATAAACCGTAATAATTTTATTTTGATCCACAGTAACCAACAACGCTTTAGCCAGTGGATAAGTCAATGTTTTTGTTTGGATTTCGTTTGAAAAATCAGTAATATTTTCGTAATTATGAACCGTATTTTTATCACTGGCTCTGACTTTATAAATATATTCTGTTAACGGGCTTAAATTCGAGACATACACCGAATTGGTCGTTTCCCACTGATCTTTTAAAACATAATTAAGTTTATTCGCGAATGTAGCTGTAACATCATCAAATGTAACAGCACCTACTCCACGATAAAAAGTGAAACGGAATCGCCAGTATTTAGGCGTACTGAATGTATAAGTTTTAATACGCAGCGATGTATCATATCCTTGTGGTTCAGCTATAACCAATATACTATCTATTTTTTCCCAGCTCCCAGTAGTTGTTTGACCCTGTACCAAAAATCCACCACTATTTTCACCCAAAGGGCGCAAATAAAAGGATAATTTTGAAACAGGTAACATATATTTTTCTGAAATCACAGATTCACCTGTAGTTGAAAACTGAATGGAAGGAACAGCTTTCCCACTGTAAAGACTGGAATTTGAAATTCCGGAAGCCGTAATGGTCCAATCGGGATATACTGCAAGTCCATTATCAAAGCCTTGTGTCAAAGATGATTCACCCGATTCAATACTATAAACAGTTAAATAGTATCCTGTTGCATCGAAAACTGAATCCCAATTTGCGATAAAACTGCTGAAGGTTTCACTCGATGGATTAGTGGCGATAGGAGGTACTACATAAACAGGACGTGTAGATGTACCCGTCAATGATAAATTCACTATATCGGTTGCCGAAGTTAATGTCAACACATCATAATGGGGCTCTGCATAGGATGGAACAGTAGGATTATATCGAATTTGAAGAACCGTTGCAAGAACCGTTGAATCGGCAGAAGGTGTCAATGTAAGGGATTTAGCCCAGGATGATTCAGGATCGGTCTGTCTTTTAATTTCAAAATGCAAACCAACACTGAAGTTGAATACAATCGGAGCAGAAAGTTTCGTCCCACTGACAATAATTGATTGAACTGTACTTGGCGTTCCCTGTACCGTAGAGAAAGGAGAAAAAGTACCAACACAAGTAATATTAGAAGCAAAATGAAAATATATTTTCCCTAATACTTCCGCAATATTCTTCAATGGTTTTTTAATATCTGTACCATTTCTTAGTATCAAGTTGCATTGTTTTACATTTGAAGTCCCCGGAAAAGGGTCACCCGATAAGGTACTATTATTAGCAATTCCATCAGCTTCCACAATTGAATAACCCATTGCATTGGGATCATTATTCACCGTGTTGCTTGCCCAAGTAGAGGCGTTATAATAAATGTGAGAAACCAACATACCGTGACCTGGCAAATAACTATCCCATCCAGTATTTTGTCTATTCTCCAAAGTGAAAAATTCAGGCGGAGTTGGATTTGATCCATCTAAATTGCTATTTCCATTTTGAGTAACAATCAATGCTTTATTACTGGTAGTCAGTGTATCAAGCATAAAATCACCTCCATTTAAGAGTTCAGTAGGTTTGAGCCAACCTAAATAAAATCGATCAAAAGCTGAATATGCAGGCGGAGTTCGTCCCAAATTTAAATACGGACCCGAATCCATAATATTCCAGTATGATAGCGTTTGATGGGTGGAATTATCAGTTGCATAATAATCGACTAAACCCAACACATGTCCAAATTCATGACAAAAAGTACCTACTCCGCACATATTTGAGCCTGAACTCCCTCTTAATTCAGACGTACAAGCGTAATCAAAAACTGAAACTCCATCGAAAACCGTATTGTAATTTGCCAAAGTCCATCGATGAGGCCAAATGCTGTTGGCCGGACCACCTTCCGCTTCATTATATCCGGCATAATATATAAATACATTATCGACCAACCCATTTTTATCAGTATCGTATTGCGAAAAATTAACACCTGCATTATGAGCTAACGTACAAGCATCAATCACCATTTGCTGAGGATTTGAATCCTGACCAGAAGAGTTATTTGCACCATAATACGCCATGTTTTGAGGCAAATTGTACGGTCCAACCACATCAAATTGCGGATTAAATACTCCCATCGAATTATCCCGGAAATAATCTTTCGCTGAACCGGTTCCTCCATTTGAACTATATCCTTTTTGATTCAATAAATTTGTAAAAGCCGTTTGAGGCAGTGGTGTTACAAATTTGACATCCGAAAAATTAACTAAAATTACCAGCGATTTTGGCGTTCCATTTAATGGATAAACATGTTGAATATTGGATTTCTGTAAAGTTCCTGGTGCTCTGAGTGCTCTATGCTGCAAAACAACTTTTAATAGATTAATATTGGGAATCAATTTCCGCAATAAGCGTTTTTCCAAAGCGGTACGTTTGTTAATATCATTGGCTTTCACATTTAAAGAAGTAATATTTCCCAATGAATCCGGTTTAGCATAAGTTAAAATACCTTGTTTATCTCGCATTAACAAATAACCATCCAAACTCGTTTTATAATGAAAATATTCATCCCCTTTCAAATAATATGATATTTCGGTATTATCAGGCTGTAATATTTTAATGGGATATGGAAAAGCTGGAACAGCTGATATCCAAATGGTGGGAAGCAAACTCACGAAAAGAATTATAATTCCTGAAATGCTGATTTTCATACAATAATTTTATAGAAAAGCCAATTTATACTGCCTTATGAAACAAATTTTCATACTGAATGTTTGCTATCAAACAAGATAAAAAATTAAATATTTCACAAAGATAAATAATTCTGCCAACGTAAAATAAGTCAAATAAAGGTTTTAACAAAAATAATTACGCAGAACGAATAATTTGAAAATAGTTTTTTTATTTGTGAAAATTTTAACCGATAAATAAAAAACGCTAAATTAAAACTTTTATTTTTTGAAAATAAAATACACGGCAATCACCAAAAAAATGAAACCAATAAATTGATTCCATCGAAAGGTTTCCTCTTTAAACGCGATTAAAGAAAAAACAGTGAAAACAACTAGCGTTATAATTTCTTGTATCACTTTAAGTTGTAATAAACTAAAAGGACCTCCGTTTTCTCGAAAACCAATTCGATTAGCAGGGACTTGAAAAAAATATTCGAATAAAGCTATTCCCCAGCTGAACAGAATAACCACCACCAACGGCAATGTCCCAAACCATTTAAATTCACGTAATTTTAAATGTCCGTACCAGGCAAGCGTCATAAATACATTGGAAATCACCAATAAAATAATTGTCAGAAATATTTTCATGAAATCAATTTTTTTTTAAATATCCTGTTGAAATTTTGTCGGCAAATATAGCGGATCAATATTCTCCATTGCGTTAAAAATATTTTGATACACATCGGGATGATTGATTTCTAATTCAGACAATATTTTTTTAACAGTATAACGTGAAGTTTCATTTTCAAAAGGGCAAACTGAAGTAATTAATTGATATTGATTTAGCTTTGAAAGCTTTTCAATCTCATATTCCCTGATCAATGCCAACGGTCGAATGAAAGTTATATCTACCTTTATCGGGCTAAATAAAGGTGGCATCGTTGTAAAGGAGCCTTGAAAAAACAGGTTCATCAACAATGTTTGAGTAATATCATCCATATGATGACCTAAAGCTATTTTATTGCAGTTCAATTCTTTAGATAATTTAAAAAGCTCTTTTCGACGATGTCTGGAACATGAAAAACAAATTGATTTATGTTCAATTTCATCACTCGAAAAGCTAGATTCCCGATAAAAAAAAGGAATATCGAACGATTCACAAAAGGATTTCAAATAACCCACATCCGCCTGGTAAAGAATATTTACAATATTGATGTGCACTGCCACTAAATCAAATTTCACGCCCCAGGTTTTTCTCAATCGGACAAATAATTCCAATAATACCAATGAATCTTTGCCCCCTGATAAACCTATCAAAATACGATCATTCACCTGAATCAAACCATATTGTCTAACTGCTTTTTTAAATTTAGCATCCAAACGATTCCTTAAAATTAATTCAGATTTCGACTGTATTACCACCTTGCTTCTCTTTTGGGGTGCAAATTTACTACAAATCTCATAAAAATCTAAATCTTACCTTATTTTATTGTCTTCAATTTATAGAGCAGGTAAATTGATTATCAATTTAACCATATTTTAAAATCTCGATTAACCCATATAAAATTAAAAATCAATCAATATTGCTTTTAATTAGATTAACACGTAGATATAAAATTCTATATCGCTGAATATCGGTATTATAGTGTCTTTGAAAGGTAAATTCTAACTCTACTGTTTAGCAAATTCATTCAATGTCTCTATTATTACATCCACGGACAAAGTGTATGTGAAAATTAATTTAGAAAAATAAAATATTAATTTAACGAACAAAATTATTTATGAAGTGTTACTTCATAAATTAAATGACACTTATAAATAAAGCAAGAATATTTAATATGAAAAAAATAGGAGAACGTATTAAACGTAAACGTGAAGCTCAATCAATGCCTCTGGGAGATTTAGCAAAAAAAGTTGGAATAAGTGCAAGTGGGCTTTCACAGATTGAAAATTCAAAATCTTTTCCAACTATTTTCACACTCAAAGCCATTGCTGAAAATTTACATAGTACCGTAGGAGAATTGATTGGTGAAAACGAATCGCTCAGCAATAATCCGGTCATTCGACAAAATGAACGAAAATTTATTGAGACAAATCAAAGTGGTACAGAAATTTATATTCTTTCACAACACGATTTGAATAAGCAAATGGACACCTATTTGCTGCGATTCAATCTTAATTCGAATATCGACGAGCGATTCAATCACCATTTCGGACAAATATTCGGATTTGTTCTTTCAGGCGAACTACAATTTCTTTTAGATAATGAAATTTATAACTTACAACCAGGATGCAGCTTATATTTCAATGCCAAACAAAATTACAAGATAACAAATATTTCAGGACAAAATGCTGAAATACTTTGGGTTTCGACAATTATGGGATAAATTGTTTTATTTCATACTACATACTTAAAAATATTTTTGGTTTAACCCTGAATATTTTCAAAATTAACAACAAATTTAAAAGCGAACTATAATGACAACATTTTTTAAAACATTAGAACAAAAGCAAGTTTCCTTACCTGAAAACGTAAAAATTCTGCTTGAAAAATGTCCAAAATTCACTATTTTCAATACTGTAGAAGAGCTTGCGTTGGCATCAGTTGGCGGTGAAGGACAGAAAACATTTGATGTTAATTATGAAATTCCCGGAAAAGGACTTTACACTGAAGCGATTGTTCACCGAGTAAATAATGGTATATCTGCTAATTATACAGATCCATACATGCGTCGACGCGACCCGGACACGATGGCAATTTCAGATAATTTGCCTACCGATAAAGTTCGGTTTAAAGATAAATTCGGTTATGAATTCGATTCTTTAAAAACCGAGACTTTTGATTGGCTTGAAAATCAGGAATTATCAGTATTTTTATATTTCGCTGGTCGCGAAAAAATTGGTGTGGGCGGGATTGCAGTTGTACCTGCTAATGCTGGTTTTTTTGCCATGGGATTAGCCATGCTTCAACAAATGGTTGCTGTCGATGATTTGTATGATGGTTTTGAGATTGAGTCGGTTATTTATGTGGCTCCTACTTTCCGACATACACATTTCAATGGAAAACAAATCGTTGTTCACAATCGAACTGAAAAATTGCATGAAATTTACTCTTACAATTTATATCCCGGTCCCAGCGCAAAAAAAGGACTTTACGGTGTATTATTAACAAAAGGCGAACGTGAAGGTTGGGTAACCACCCATTGCTCAACAGTTCAAGCCGTAAGCCCTTACGATAATATTACTACTTTTATGCACGAAGGAGCCAGTGGAGGTGGAAAAAGTGAAATGTTGCAACATATTGTACGCGAACCAAATGGACAAGTTCTAATTGGAGAAAACACCCTTACTGGAGAACGTCGACTTATTAATCTACCCTTGTTCTCATCCTTTAATCCGGTTACCGACGATATGGCACTTTGTCATCCATCCATCCAAAAAAATAACGGAAAACTTTCGGTGCTCGATGCCGAAAATTCGTGGTTTATTCGTGTTGATAGCGTAAATGAATACGGTGACGATCCGTTTCTTGAGAAAATAACAATTAATCCGCCTAAGCCCTTACTTTTTTTAAATATTCAAACCGTTCCGGATAGTACTGCTCTGATTTGGGAACACATTGAAGATTCACCTGGAAAACGTTGTCCCAATCCAAGGGTTGTTCTGCCTCGTGAAATTGTTCCAAATGTGATTGGACATTCAGTATCAGTAGATATCCGAAGTTTTGGAGTTCGTACTCCGCCCTCTTCTTTCGAAAATCCTAACTATGGCATTGTTGGCATGTTTCATTTGCTACCGCCCGCTTTGGCATGGCTTTGGCGATTAGTTGCTCCTCGGGGTCATGCTAATCCAAGTATTGTTGGTGGTGAAGGAATGGAATCGGAAGGAGTTGGCTCGTATTGGCCTTTCGCAACCGGAAAAATGGTTACTCACGCAAATTTATTGCTTGATCAAATAATTCAAACCCCCGAAACACGTTATACTTTAGTTCCAAACCAATATATCGGTGTATGGAAAGTAGGTTTTAAGCCTCAATTGATGATGCGTGAATACATGACCAGACGCGGAAATGCCAAACTTCGCTCCGACCAATACCGACCAGCTCGTTGTCCATTATTAGGCTATGAATTGAATTATTTGACCATTGAAGGTGCAAAAATCCCCTCCCGATTTCTTCAGGTTCATAAACAACCAGAAGTTGGATTTGAAGGATATGACCTAGGAGCAGATCTGTTATATGATTTCTTCAAAAAAGAATTATCAAAATTTTTATGTCCCGAACTTTCAGAAACAGGACAAAAAATTATAGAAGCTTGTCTCGCTGGAGCCAGCGTTGAAGAATATGAGAAACTACTTGGATAAGCAGCATTAAATACCAAAAACCGGATAAGCAGTTGAAAGCTATTTTAAAACCGTTTATCCGGCTATTTTTTTTATATAATCGTTAAATTTTATACTTCAAGCTACCATTTGGACAAGCAGCCACACACTTTAAGCACTTTGAACATGAATAACTAATTCCTGATGAAGTTGCATTATCTCCCCGATAAAGACTGTATTTTTTTGGTTCAAGAGATGAAATATAACAGGCTTTGTCGCATTTGCCACATTTTATACAGGTGTCTTTATCAATTTTGATTTTAAAAAGCGACCATTTATTTAGCCAACCTGAAATCCATGCAATAGGGCAGCCCAATTTATGATATTGATACATGGCTGCAAATTGTTTGTTTCCTCCCATCATCAATTCCATCATAAAGCCGACAGGACACATCCAGCGACAAAAAACTTTTCCGAAAATTACACCGGTTAAAACCCCAAATATCAAAATATACCAAAGTGAAACATCATAAAAATGTATCAATAAATAAATGCCTAACCCGATCAGAAAAAGGATAAAAATTCGTTTGGAAATCAAAAAACGGGATACTTTTTTCATCAATATTCCAATTTATTTTTTTGTTAAAATCATAATTTGATTATATCTATTTATAATTTCATATTCGATAGTTAAACCGGTTTGTCGTACCAAATAATGAAGGCCACCCAATGACTCAAAAGATTTAAAATTTCGAAAATGCTCACGTCCAGCAACAAACTCTACAAAGTTCGTTGAGTTTTTCCAGAAATCAGTTCGTTGAGGAATCAAATAATCAGCAATAATCAATTTATCGGTTAATTCAAAAATATCATTTAAAAGTCCAATCCTTTCATTTTCATTCACTTCATGTATAACAAAAGTCAATACTGCAAAATCAAAATGAAGATTCTTTTCTTGAATTAAATCCCGGATAGAAGCATGTCTGAAGCTCAAGTTCTTATTTTCAGATATAGACAAATTATAGCTTGCCTGTCTGATATTCTTTGAAGAAAGATCAATACCGAGTATTGTTTGACAAGAATCTGCAGCTAAAAAACTAAAAAAACCGGTACCACAACCCACATCTATAACATTTGCATGATGCTCAAGAAGACTTTCAATTTGAAGGAATAATCTTTCTTGATTCGGTGCAATGATTTTATCATAAATAAGACCATCGTACCAGTGTGGTTTGTCGATCATTTTACAAAATATATTTTAATTATTTTATTTTCAATTGTTTAAGCAAATACTCTTTGGTTTTGACTCCTACAAATCTATTAATTTCTTTGCCATCTTTAAATAAAATCAGTGTAGGGATATTTCGAACACTAAAACGTTGGGTCATAGCTTTATATGTTTCAATATTTAATTTGCCAACCTTAAAACCATCTGGAATTTCTTCTGCAATTTCATTCAAAATTGGAGCCATCATACGACATGGAGCACACCATTCAGCCCAAAAATCAACCAACACAATTTTTCCTTTGGTCTGCTGATTGAAATTTTTATCAGTCAAAGTCAGTATTTTATCACTATCGGCCACTTTAGGTGCTTTTTTCATTCTGGCACGTGCAATGATATTAACTGATACTATGAATGCTAACACAATGGCAATGATTATAAGAGCTGTATTCATTCTATTAAAAATTAAATTATTAATTATTTGACAAATTCAAGATACGGGTTGTTTTTATGTTCTCTGTCTTTTACAACCAATGTTGTAGTAGGTGCTTTCGACTTCATATTGAAAACAATATCATGTCCAACGCAAAGACCGAAAGAAATGTTCAAATCAGTATCGTTTTGTGCAAGGAAATCAGCTTGCCCCGCAGGATTGCACGATGTACCTGAAATTGTATCGTCATTCAACAAATCGGCGGCTTTGACGCGTTTGTATTTACAATCTACAGAAATCACTTCAAACTGATCTGAAAGCCTGTTTTTCAATTCATTCGCCTCGCGCGTCATCCCAATACAATGAGCAATTCCAATTCGACGAACTCCTGTTAGTTTCGCATATTTTTTAAGTTCTTCAACCCTATTACTTCCCATGATGAGAGAATTTTCGGCAGCACGCATCAACTCTAAATCGCTCGAATTATACAACTTTTTTTGATCTTCCATTTTTAAATAGCAAACTTGATAAGAACTTTTTCAATTTTTCAAACATTAAAAAAATTCATTTTGAAAACTTATAATTCTTTAGAAATCGTTATCGCAGCAATGGTACCATCAGCTACCGAGGTTGTAATTTGGCGGTATTTTTTACTAATTATATCGCCTACTGCGAATACATCAGGTAAATTCGTTTTACGGTCTTCGTCAGTTTTAATATATCCCCATTGATCCAATTCGGGCAGAATTTCACCCAAAACGTTTATATTGGATTTGAAACCGATAAATACAAAAACGCCATCCGATTCCAGCTCTTTTAATTCTTTGGTTTTCAGGTCTTCAACAAATGTGATCATTTTTCCATCCCGTTTTTCGAATTTACGTGGTTCGTGTTCGTACATCACGTTTATTTTATCGTTTGCCTGTAATTGTTCAATGGCTGTTTGGTTGGCAGTCAGTTTGTCGAACTGATGAATCATCGTAATTTTGCTGGCAAATTTAGTGATAAACAAGGCCTCTTCTACCGCCGAATTTCCACCGCCAATAACAGTAACTTCTTTGTCTACAAAGTATTTAGCGTCGCAAGTGGCACAATACGAAATTCCCTTTCCTTTGAAATCACTTTCACCCGGTGCATTCATCGTGTTAGGAGTTGTTCCGGTTGCAACAATAATTTTTTTCGCTTTTATAGTTTCCAATTCATCAATTACGATTTCTTTTTTCACTAAATCTACAGACGTAATATCCACTGCCACTTTATAATCAATTCCAGTTGCACGAGCTTGTTCACTCATGTAATGTGCCAACATAAAACCAGGTTGAGGCTGTTCAAATCCAGGATAATTTGAAACCTGATGGGTGATGCCCATGTATCCGCCTGGAAGTGCAGGATCAATCAACACCGTTTTAATTTTAGCTTGTCCAAGATAAATTCCTGCGGTTAATCCGGCAGGACCTCCACCAAGAATGGCTACATCGTATTCCGAAACGATCGGTTTTTGGTTGGCTTTAATGGCTATAACTTCTTCGGGTGTCAACATTGAATTCAATCGCTCAATAATTTCAGATTTTTTGATACCACCACTAATTGAATCAATGATTTGCTTTCCGTTTTCGAAAAATAATAAAGTCGGCGATGAACTGACGCCCAATTCGGTTGCTAATTCGCGGTTTCCCTGACGAAATACTTTTAAAAACTTAATTTTTTCTCCGTACAATTCAGCCATAGCCTCAAACTTTGGAGCCAATGCTTCACAAGGCGGACATTCGGTTGAATAAAAATCCAACACCACTTTTCCTCCATCTAAAACTTCTTTTTCAAAATCTACTGCATTAATCTCTTTCATAATTCTACGATTGATAGTTTATTTGTTTTTTTAAATACAACATTATATATGTTCATTTGTTCATATGTTCTTTATATTTAAAGGGCAAAATATTGATTGCTCTATAAAGTTTTTAATCTTTTAAGTAATATGCCGCTCCCAGCGACAATAATTCTTTCACAGGGCGACAGTCAGGTGTATTTGGATGACCGTTCTTGTTTTTAGCCACCGAGGCACAACCACCACCACAAGCCAAAGATACAGAGCAGGTTTTACATTCTTCAATGGTTGTAATATCGCGGTTCTGCCAACTTTCGATGGCAGATTCATTTTTGCTTACAGTCGGATAAAAGGTTCCAAGCTCATCGCCTTTATTTCCAACAGTGGCAGTGCACGAATAAATAGTACCTGTAAAGTCAAAAGCCCATTCTGTTTTACAAGCTGGACAAGAATCGAAAAGTGCCATAGGCAATTCTTCGTGTTCCGAAATATATTTGGCAATGGAGAAAGCCGGTTTGTAGAACTCAGCAATATAAGGATGCACTTTCAACAAGTCATATAAATGTTGATACAGCGTAGCACGGTCAAAAAGTTTTTCAGGTGTGCTGTTGCAGAAATGCAACTCGTAGTTTCGCCCGATTTGGGTCTTAAACAATGGAGACGAAGTCCAGCCACGATCAATGGCGAAGCGTGAAAGATCAGCCAGATTTTCAATATTCTCTTTGTCGATGACCATGCGCAGGTTAATGTTGATTCCAGCTGCCAAACAAGCATCTATCCCCTCCACAATTTTACTGAATGTAGGCTGTTTGCCTTTCATGTAACGTCGAGCGTCATGAATTTCTTCCGTTCCATCGAGTGTAACCTGTATTTCACGAATGCTGGCAGTTTGTAATAGATCTACATAAGATGCTAAAGTATAGCCATTTGTAACAAAAGCAACATCTAATTTAGCTTCATTGGCTTTGTTTAGAAAATGAGAAATCATCTTGCGTTGATTATCACCCGGCAACAAAGGTTCACCTCCAAAAACAGTAACATATTTACGTTTACCTGCAAATTCGGTTTTTATATAATTGAAAAATGCATCAATTACCTCAATACTTACCACTTTTTGAACCGGATTATAGCCTTCCTGATAACAATAGGAACAGGCAAAGTTGCAGGAATAATTAGGAACAAAAAATAACTGGGTTTCATCATCTTCCCGTTTTTCGGTAAAGTCTAAGTAGGCAAGTTTAAAAGCCCGCTTTTCTTTGGCTTCGTCAACCAGATACCCTTTTTGCGAAAATTCGCCCGTTGGATCGAGTTTATTCTTCAGCATTTTTACTTCGTTTGCTGAAATAATATCTGCCGATTTACTCAACGGATTGACAATGAAAAAATCTTCAGAGTCAGCAATGGGAGTGATAATATTGTGATTGGAAATTGACATTTTATTCAATTTGAAAAAATGAAAAAATTTAAAATAAATAAACTATTGTCAGCGGAATTTCCGTTGACAATAGTTTTCTCAAAGTTTAGTCATGACAACCAGCAACGATGATAGAAACTTTAGCACAACATTGTGCAACTTTTGCTTCAGAATTGCTGTTGCATCCACAGCTCTTTTTTACTACACTTTTCATTTATGTTCAATTTTAATTGTGAAAATTTAATTTAAAAACAAACCGTTTATCTTTCATTTAAAACAAATTATAACATCTTTATGTTTAGTTTCATTCATAAAGAATCACCTCTGATTCAGACTGAATTATTTTGTTCCTGATATGGTAAAACTTGCTACTTCAGCCTTCCCTTTGGCGTAAGGTTTCGATTCTTCAAAAATCTTGATTTCTCTAAAACCGGCTTCTTCAAGCATTGTCAGATATTCGGCGCGTGTAACTGAACCCGCCCAACATTCTGCAACGGCAACAGGATCATTTCGGTATTCTTCTGCAATAGGTGAAGTGGCGTAAATATCACTCACCACAAATCGGCCTCCCGATTTCAGAATCCGGAATACTTCTCTCCATACGGCAGGTTTATTGGAAGCGTGATTTATTGTACAGTTTGAAATAATCAAATCTACCAAGTTATCTTTTATTGGCAAACTTTCGAGCTCTGCTTTCAGAATTTCTGCATTCTTTACTTCAAACTTATTTAAATTGCCAATTGCTTTTGCAATCATACCTTCCGAAATATCTATGCCGTAAACATAACCCTTTTCACCAACTTCTTCGGCTAAACGTATTACATCATTCCCGCGGCCGCTTCCCAAATCAACACATATTTCACCATGTTGTGCCTTGGCATGATTAATAGCCCCACCGCACGATAAACAACAATTTGTATCACTTAAACTCGTATACCGCTCATTTATAGCATCTATAACCATAATTATAATGAAATTTTTCTTTAATGACTCTAATTTGACCGCAAAGATAATACATTTTGTTTATATTACAATAGTATCACCATTAAATTATTTTGGAATCACTAAAAAATTTTATTATCTTTGTCGAACAATACATTTCAATAAATTATATTATACTGACTATCATGCTATTTAATGAAGAAATTACGCCACAGAAAGCACAAGAATTTTTTGAAAGCAGCGAAAAAGTTTTAGAATTTATTGCCGGAATAAAGTGGACAGATGGTTTTAAATGCCGCAAATGCGGAAATACCAACTATTGTGAAGGCAAGACTCCTTTTTCACGCCGATGTACCCGTTGTAAAGCGGAAGAATCTGCATCGGCACATACAATTTTTCACAATATAAAATTTCCGGCTAACAAAGCATTTTATATTGCATACCACGTTTGCGTACTTGGAAAAGAATTTTCATCCTATAATTTTTCAGAACAATTAGGACTTAACCAAATGACCTGCTGGAAGTTTCGCAAACGAATTCAAGAATGCTCTTCACGAATCAACAACTCAGCAAACAACAAAATTCAGCTTATTTTGATGAGTGAATATCGTGCATAGAATCATGGTCAATATTTCTTTAATACAAATTCAACTTTTCTTTTAAAACATCTTCAATAATAACTTAATATTCAAAAAAATATGATTTACAATCAATGGTATATTATTTTAGAATCGAAAGAAATCGGACAAAATAAACTGATAAAGTTTAAACGCTTAAATGAAAACTTAACGCTTTGGAGAGACAAAACCGGAAAAGTAAATTGTATTACAGACCGCTGCTGCCATCGCGGAGCATCCTTAGCAGATGGTAAAATTGTTGACAACAACATTGAATGTCCTTTTCACGGATTTCAATTTGGAGGCGATGGTAAAGTTAAAATAATACCTGCAAATGGAAAAAATACACCGATTCCTGAATCACAACACGTTAAAGCATATTACACTTATGAAAATTATGGGTTTATCTGGATCTGGTGGGGAGATGAGAATAAAAAAATAAGTGAGCCCTTTTTTTTTAAAGAATTAGCTGAAATGACGTATAGCACTTTTGTCGATCATTGGAATTGTCATTACTCACGTAGTATTGAAAATCAATTGGATGTGGTTCATTTACCTTTCGTGCATCGAACAACCATTGGAGCTGGAAATAAAACATTGGTCAATGGTCCTGTGGTAGTTTGGAATAAAGACCTCATGACCTTTTATGTAAACAATATTTTAGACGATGGTAATACGATTCCCCTTAAAACGGATGAAATTCCAGATTTTGAAAAACTATTTCATCTTCAGTTTCATTTTCCAAATATTTGGCAAAATATTATTTCGGATAAAATACGGATTTTTGCCGCCTTTGTGCCAGTTGACGAAGAAAATACAATAATTTATCTTCGAAATTATCAAAAGTTTATCACCATTCCAGTAATCAGAGATATAACTAATTATTTTCTAAAAATTTCTAATATAATCATTTTACGCCAAGACAAAAAGATAGTTATCAAACAATTACCAAAAAAATCAACATTAAAAATGGATGAACGACTGATAATGGGAGATAAGCCAATTATTGAGTACCGTAAACATAGGAATGAACTGATTGAAAGCAAATAAACACAATCGAAACACAAGTAAAATAGGCTGCTCAATGAATTAGAACAGCCTATTTTCTACTTTTTCAAAAATCAAATCAAAATCTAAAAAAATTAAATTCGATGAAATAACATCGACAGTAAACCTTAAACACAATCTTTATTTATCCTTTTTAAAATACAACGATTTTAAATAATCAATCCCGGGAAAATGAAATATTTTCAAATCATCTTCATTTTCTTCGGTTTGGACTTTCGAATTTGTTAAATCTCTCAAAAGAAAATTATCTTCAGCAGCTGGAGCTAATTTTGAATTAAGATTATAATTATCAAACAGATAAGAAACACTACGATGATAAATTAATTTTAAACCTACAATTGAAGGTGATTTAAAAATTTTTAATTCACTCCCATAATTCACACCTTTAAAATAAAATTTTTTTAGATATTCAATACTCTTCTTCTTGAAAATCTTCAAGTCCTTTCCCCGTGTCATTGCCGTAAAATTTTAAAAATAAATTACTCATATACTATATATTGTAAACAAAAATAGAGTGAAAATGTTTTCAATAATTAATTAAAATTTACTCGCAGATTTCTTTTTTTGCCCTTACAATATTAAACATGAATCATGCCAAACTATCGATTTTAAAAAATATTTATCTATTTTTTTTGATTTACCCGATTCAAATTTGACAGCAAATTAATGTGCTGATATTCTTTACTTTAAGTTATATAAAATTGGTATTAACATAAAAAAATAAAGAAATTCGCCAAATAATATGTGTTCTCAAAAATGAAACTGAAATCTTATCCTTTTATTTTAAATGAAATTCGGATTTCAACATTTTGATTTCAAGAGATTTGATTGTTATTTTTAATTCTTCCAACATCTAATGAATCCATTATTTCAGTACGATATTTTAGGTTTCTTCGTTGGTAAAAATAGATTTACAACTACCGCCACTTATCCTGTATACCAAATAGGTGTCAGAGCTTTGAACAAAGTGGAAGAAGATATTTCCTTTTCATCTTACAAAATTCGTGCTTTTTGAATCAATAGTCAAATTATTTTTAAATGAAGGTAAATATTTTACTAAGGAAATAATGAAGAGCGAACTAAAAATGAAAACCTAATAAAAAGAACTTTGAAAATCAAAAAATTATTTGTATCTTTGCCCCGCTTTATAAAAACAAATTATCAATCATTAAAAAGCTAATAAACAGTATGTTAAACCATTATGAAACCGTTTTCATTTTAACTCCCGTTTTGTCTGATGTACAGATGAAGGAAGCGGTAGAAAAATTTAAGTCCATTCTGACCGAGAATGGCGCAACAATTACCAATGAGGAAAATTGGGGATTACGCAAATTGGCGTATCCAATCCAAAAGAAATCAACCGGTTTTTATTCGTTGCTTCAATTTGATGCAGAGCCAACGGTTATTGCAACATTAGAAACTCAATACCGTCGCGATGAACGCGTGTTACGTTTCTTAACTTTCCGTTTGGACAAATACGCGTTTGAATACGCTGAAAAAAGAAAAAGTGTTAAATCTAAAGAAGTAAAGGAGAATTAAAAACATGGCAGCAAACAACGGAGATATCAGATATTTAACTCCACCATCAGTTGATGTAAAAAAGAAAAAATATTGTCGGTTCAAAAAAAGCGGTATCAAATACATTGATTACAAAGACCCCGAATTTTTGAAAAAGTTTTTAAACGAACAAGGAAAAATTCTTCCTCGTCGCCTTACAGGCACCTCGTTGAAATATCAACGCAAGGTTGCTCAAGCTGTGAAACGGGCACGCCATATCGCGTTGCTTCCTTATGTAACTGATATGATGAAATAAAAATAGAAGGAGGAAAAAACAATATGGAAATTATATTGAAAGAAGATGTAATCAATTTAGGTTACAAAGGCGATATCGTTAAAGTGAAAGATGGTTATGGACGCAACTTCCTGATACCTACAAAAAAAGCCGTATTAGCTACTGAATCAGCAAAAAAAATGTTGGCTGAAGACCTGAAACAACGTGCTCATAAATTAGAACGTCTAAAAAATGAAGCAATTGCTTTAGCTGATAAAGTTAAAGAAATTAGTTTAACAGTTGGTGCCAAAACAAGCACTACCGGCAAAATTTTTGGTGCAGTTGGACCTATTCAAATTGCCGATGCATTTGAAAAAGCAGGGATCACAATTGATAGAAAAGTAATCGTACTGAAAGAACCGGTTAAAGAAATTGGAACTTTCAAAGCTACTTTGAAATTGCACAAAGAAGTTAACGTAGAGTTTTCTTTCGAAGTTGTTTCGGAGTAATCTTGTAACATATTTTATAAAACCCGATGAACAAATTGTACATCGGGTTTTTTATAAGTGTAATTTTGAAAAAATACGTTACTTCTTATTTTGAATTGCATTGGTTAATGCTACGGTTCCATTTATACCACCCAAACCCATTGATTCAACGGCAGTACTTGGAACAATTACGATCGTTGAATTTGATTTTAACCCTTCGTAAAGCATGTTCATTGCACGCAAATGAAAAGCAGTCGGGTTATCTGCATAACTTTTAGACGCATCATTAAACATTTCAGCAATTTGCCGTTCAGAATCACCCAAGATAACCCTTGCCTGACGTTCACGCTCAGCTTGAGCTTGCATTGACATCGCAGCTTCTAATCCTTGTGGAATGAGAACATCTTTAACTTCCACCGAAATTACATTTATCCCCCAAGGTTCCGTTCTTTCGTCGATTATATCCTGCAACATAGCACTTATCTTATCTCTCCCTTCCAACATATCAGCCAGCAGCGTTTTCCCGATCACATCACGAAGTGCTGTTTGCGAAGCCCAACTGATAGCACTAAAATAATCAGCTACATCCATTGATGCTTTTTTCGGATCAATAACCTTCCAAAACAAAACCGCATCAACATCAACCGGAACCGTATCTTTTGTAAGCGTTTTTTCTGCTTTAAAAGATGTGCTAATCACACGGACATCAATCCAATAAGGAATAAAATCGATGATCGGGATGATGAAAAATATTCCAGGACCTTTTAAGGATTGAAACTTTCCCAAGCGAAGCACTACAGCCCTACTCCATTGTGTCGCCACTTTTGTAGACCAGGCAACAAAAACTCCCGCAAAAGCAAAAATAATTATTACGGTTACACTTGAGGATGATGACAATTCTCCGTTCATCAAATAAGCCACAAAAAAACCGAGTATTACAAGGATGACAAAAAACAACATAGAAATAGAACTGACATTTTTCATTATGTTTGAAATTTAACGGTTAATAATTTCTTAAAAATTTCAGATCAATTATTAGTATAACAATTAAACCAACTTTTATGTTTGGTTTAAAATAAAAATACAGAATGACAATGAAATATATCTATTCAACGAACAGATTCAACATACAGATCGAATAATTTTATGATTTTTTAAATAAGTAATTATTACTCACAGGGTTGGTCAGCCAATTAAATTGACTAATTTTGCACCCTAAAACTAATTTAGCAGTATTTTTTGCTGTTTATAAAAAATGCTGCTGACCATTGCGATCCTTTTTCATGACAGTGAGGTTGGTACTTTTTAAAATAAAAAAATTACATATAGCTCAGCAACTTTAAAATTTTGCGTTGAAAAAGGAGTATTTTCTCCTATATTTTTGATAATTAGTAACTTTAAATAAAAATAATAATGAGCAATGCAGAAACCGTTTCGACGGATGTTTTAATTATTGGTGGTGGTCCTTCGGGTTTAGCCACAGCCATACATTTAGCCGACATATTGAAACAAAATGGGTTATCCAAAAGAATTTTACTCGTTGAGAAAGGAAATTCAATTGGGAGTCACATTATGTCGGGAGCTGTTATTAAAACAGACGTTTTCAAGAAATTATTACCGGATGTTGAATTAGAAGAGATTCCATTTAACACGAAAGTCACCCGCGACAAAACCGTATTACTGAATAAAAATGGATCATTAGAATTACCATTTCATATTCCCTACATGAGTAATAAAGGTAATTATGTTGCTTCGTTAAGTCAGATATGCAAATATTTGGCAAAAAAAGCCGAAGAAAAAGGGGTTGAAATTTATAGTGGATTTGCAGTTGATGAAATTCTTTATCAAAATGCAAAAGTAATAGGTGCAAAAACAATCGATACAGGTGTTGATCACCATGGTAATCAAATGGATAACTTTCAAGCTGGGAGCAAAATTGAAGCTAAATTAACTATATTTGCCGAAGGAACTCGCGGAAGCTTAGCAAAAAAATTGATCGAAAAGTATCAGCTAGATAAAGATAAAAACCCACAAATATATTCGCTTGGAGTGAAAGAACTTTGGAGTGTTCCCGAAGGAAATATTAAACCAGGTGAAGTATATCACACCATGGGCTATCCATTAAATATGAAAGAATTTGGTGGTGGTTTTATTTATGGACTGAAAGACAATAAGGTGGCCGTTGGTTTAGTGGTTGGACTCGATTATGAAGATCCAACTTTTGATGTTCATGATGCATTCCAAATTTGGAAAACAAATTCTTATGTTTCTAAATTCTTGAAGGGAGGCAAATTAGTAGAATACGGCGCAAAAACATTACCAGAAGGTGGTTTTTATTCTATTCCAAAACTTTTTGTTGATAATGCCCTTATCGTAGGCGATAGTGCTGGATTTGTTGCAATGCCGGCTTTAAAAGGAATTCACTTAGCCATCACTTCCGGAATGCTGGCTGCTCAAACCGTTGCAAAAGCATTGAAAAAGAATGACTTTTCTGCAAACACACTTTCCGAATATGACAAACTAATAAATAACAGCTTAATTTACAAAGAGTTATATCCAGTTCGGAATGTCAGACAAGGATTTTCAAAAGGACTGTTAGTAGGAGGAATCAATTTTGGCACATTGTTAATTACCAGTGGTGCCGGTTTTTTTGGACGTTTGAAATCAAAACCTGACAAAGACACCACCAAAACTCTAAAAGAATTTAAAGGTAAAACTTTCAAAGAAAGATTTGAAAAGAAACTTGATTTTGACAAAGTACTTACTTTTGATAAAGTTACTGATGTATATTTTTCGGGAGTAAATCATGATGAACAACAAGTACCACATGTCAAAATAAACAATCCGGATTCGTTTCAAAAGATTAACATCCAACAATATGGAGCTCCCTGTCAGTTCTTCTGTTCTTCTGAAGTTTACGAACTTCACACCGACAAAAACGGACATCAGGAATTACGCATTCATGCCGAAAACTGTATGCATTGTAAAACCTGCGACATAAAATCTCCAGCCGATGGCATTACATGGTCTGTTCCGAACGGAGGAAACGGTCCCGATTTTCAAAATATGTAATTCACTAACAACTCATTAAAAGAAAAAATGGCATTAACAATAATTAGTTTAATAAAACAAGTACCCCTTCCAACTGAAATGCGAATGGGAGATGATGGCTTAATGGACAGAACTAAAGCAAAATCGATTATAAATATTGATTGTCAGTTTGGTCTGGAAGCGGGATTACAACTCAAAAAACAACATCCGGATGCGCGGCTAATCGTCTGTTCAATGGGACCTCAGTCATTTGATCCGTCACTCCGAACAGCCATATCAATGGGTTACGATGAAGCTTACTTACTGTCCGACAGAAAATTAGGTGGAAGTGATACTTATGCTACAGGATTGGCAATTTCGACTATGCTCAAGCATTTAGGGTTTACAAAAGAATCTAAAGAACCTTTTATAGTTTTAGCCGGTCGACAAACTAGCGATGGTGATACGGCACACGTTCCATCGCAAGTCGCTGAAAGTCTCGGCATTCCACAGGCAACTTTTGTTGAAAGCGTTAAATCTGATGGTGAAGGTAATGTTATTGCCAAACGAATTATTGAAGGCGGATATCAAATGATGAAATTACCCATGCCATGCGCCATTTCATTGACTCCAACCGGAATCCCGCCTCGAAAACCCACACTTGCCGGCGCAATTAAAGCACGGAATGCACAAATTAAAATTTTTGGTGTAGATGATATTAATTTAAGCACCGAAAAAATTGGACTTTCAGGTTCACCAACAATTGTTGCAAATGTGGTCAATATTGTCAGCGAAAGACCTCCTGTAATTCTTTGTCAGGGACACAATGAATCGGCATTAGTTGACAGCTTGCTGGAGAATATGAAAAAGGGTGGTAACGTATTAGAAAAAAAACAAGCTGAAGAGAAAAAAACCGCTGAATTACCCGATTTTCCATATTACGATAACAGAAATGGAGCAAAAGGAATCATTACATGGGCTGAAATCGCAAACGGTAAAATTACCCGTCCCTCTATCGAGTTATTAACTCCAGCCCGTAAATTAGCCAATGAATTAGGTAATGACACTAAAATCATGACGCTTTTAATTGGTAAAAACATTAAAGATCAGGCTCAAGTTTTATTTGAACATGGTACTGATGAAGTGATTTTAGTTGAAGACGATCGGTTGGAAGAATACTTGGTATTACCTTTCTCGTCAATTTTTGAACAAGTTATTAAACAAAGAAACCCTGAAATTGCTCTATTTGCAGCTACAACTTCGGGACGTGAGTTAGCTCCACGTATCGGAATGAGAACCGGCAGTGGTGTAACTGCAGATTGTACAGGACTTGAAATAGGCGAATACATCAACAGAAAAGAGAAAGTGATAAACAAACCTATTCTACATTCACGTCGACCCACTTATGGTGAAAGCAAATTAGCTACAATTTTAGGATTTGTGTATCCTCAAATTTCCACTGCACGGCCTGGAACATTTGAAGTTCCTGCCAAAATAGAAGGTAAAATTGGCATCCTATCAACATTTAAACCGAAATTGACTGATTCGGAATTCAGGGTTGAAATTTTACAGACAGTACGTGGTGAAAGTGGTTTAGTTAACCTTTTTGATGCCGACATTATCGTTTCGGGTGGTAGAGGCACCACAGGGGATGGACTTCAGCTTATCAAAAAATTGACAGAAGCGTTAAAAGAAAAGGGATTAAAAGCTGAATGGGCATCCAGCCGTGTTGTCGTTGATGAGGGCTTTGCTGAATATGCTCACCAGGTTGGGCAAACAGGTAAAACTGTTCGTCCTAAACTTTATATTGCGGTAGGTATTTCAGGAGCAATTCAACATATTGCAGGTATGAAAGAATCTGAAAAAATAATTGCTATTGATCATAACCCGAAGGCATCCATTTTCCATTTTGCCGATTTTGGTATTGTTGGTGAATATCAAGACATTGTTCCAGAGCTCATTGAGAGAGTCAAAAATGGATTTACCTTTGGTTTAGAAGCAGCAAAGAATTAGTAAATTAACTTTCCGGAAAAGATAATTATTACAAATCAAAGCAGTCGCTTTTCCAAAAATTGAATTTGCGTTATAATCAAAACTGGACATGTTTACAATGTAATTCAATTGCAAGCATCAAAAAGAGTTGCTTAGAAATTCTAAGCAACTCTTTTGTATTTTAACAATAAAACAAATGAGATATTTATTAAAATCTGGTTGAAAATCAACTATTTTACTTCGCCAATTTCATCATACAAGGATTCAGCTCTCGTTTCAGTATATTTAGGAGCATCAAGCATTTCGACCAATGCTCTCAGTACCGGACCTTCGCCCATGGGGTCATTTTCAATAGTTGGACGATTATAATAATATTCTAACGATGGCATAATGCCCGTTCCTACACAAATAGCTGACACATCGCCCTGCGCCGAGATTTTTGTCATCATTCCTTTTAAACCACGTTCAGCCACATAAATATAATCAGGGTGCAACCAACCTTCCTTTACTCCACGAGCAATTCCAAACACAAACATGGCAGTACCGGTAATTTCATCATATGAATCGACTTTATCTAACAATTGATGCCAAAGTCCATTTTTCCCTTGATAACGAGCCAAACCTTCAGCCTGCTGCTGAAAATTATGCAATACGGCATTTCGAAGAGGATGATTTAACGGCATATTTTTTAATAAATCAGCTTGTGCCATAAAAAACCAACCGTTTGCACGACTCCAGTAAGCCACACCATGTTGTTTGGTATCAGTATGATAACAATGGTAATAAATTTGTTTCTGCGGATTCCATAAATATTTATTAAAACTCAACACTTGAGTAGCTGCATCAGTGAAATATTTTTGATCTCCTGTAAATTTCCCCATTCTACTTAAAAATGAAATTGCCATAAAAGAATCATCAGCCCAGATCGTACTTTTGTGAGGCCAAATTCTTGCAATTGTACCATCAGCAAGTCGTGGTTCTGATTTTGAAATATGATTAGCTGTTTCGTTGATATAACTTAAAAAAGACGGATTGGGATGTCGTTGTTGCAGTTCAATCAAAGAAGCTCCCATTGGACCATTGTCATCAAGCCGTTTGCCTCGATACAACATATGCCAATTAACATTACGAACCATATTCCAACCACCTTCAGATAAAGCCTTCTTATACAAAGTTTTAAAATAATCATAATTGACTTTATCAAACACAAAATTCATATTTTTAAGTACAAAATCCTCATATTTTTTATCTTTAAGTTTATCGGCAAGCTCCAACATTGCCAAATTCGTTACCCCGTTAGTATAATGCCATTGGTTATACTTTGATTGAACCTGAATATCATAAGACAAAGGCAAATCTTTAACAGTTGTATAAGTTTCACCAGTTTTCTTATTTTCAAACATATAAGTAGTTGAATGAAGAATTCTATCCGCAATTCTTCGAGAAATTGCTTCAACTGAAGGGTTAATTTGTGAAAAAGATAAAACAGGAATAAGACCTGATACCATTAAAAGGGAATGTTTAATTTTCATTACAACAACTTTAATACATAAATAATAAAATACCTTATCTATAAACTAATATTCAAAACTTTATATTTATAAAATTTTCAATGCAAAATAACGGTATTGTATCAGAATTCAAAATAGATAAAAGTACAAAATAATAGATCTAAGTACAAAATAACTCAACAAAACAGCATTATAACTTTTAAATTTAGGAATTCCACTTCCAGTTAATCATAGATTTTCCATTGATATATGAAATACCTTCTAATGGCAAAAAAGAAAAATATTGTTATTAAAATGTAGGTTGAATAAATATTTCTACTGGTCCAAGCAATCCGCTTGGCATTACTTGCCATGAACCATAATTAGTTGTCTTGTAATTTAAGTCAACAAAATTGATTTCTTTGAAAATTCTCCATTTCACGTGCTTCCTATCCAAATCAGCAATGGCATTGGCAGGTAAATTAGTAACTTCTATCCTTAAAGAATTATTGCCCACATGCAAAAAGTTACGGATATTGCATTCAAACGGTACTGACCATAAAATATTTACAGGTTGATTATTCACAATTACACGTGCACTTTCCCGTACATCTCCCAAGTGGAGAATCCATGCATCTGAATCAAGTTTATCAATATTAAACGTCGTTTCGTAAATACCGGTACCTCTATTAATTTTTAAGGACGGTAAATTTAAATCAGTCCATGTACCCAACGATTTTAACGAAAAAATACTATCAATTTGTGGAATGCTCTCCTTAAAATGGAGTTTCCAGTTTGAATTTAAATTAATTACTCGCTGTGGTGCAGATAAATACTCCCAGTTGGGGGCTTCAACATTTTTATTGGTGAATGTTTTTAATATAAGAGAAACACCTGACTTTAATTGTAAATAAACTTGAGTTTTACCATTTACTATTTTCAATTTTGCTTTTCCCATTTTACCATTCAAGGGATCAAAAAATAAAGCTGAACGGGCTGGAACTGCTAAATTTGCCCAAGCATTTACATCTGGATGTTGGAGATTGCTGATAAAGTAATGATAACCATCGGTATTTGATCTGCGCAAAATATGTAATCCCAATTTTAATTTCATATCTTCTGGTTCATAACCGACAGCTTTTAAAGTATTGACAAAATCAGAACCTGTTATAACTTCTCCTTTTCCAAAAGATTTAACTGTAGTTGTTCCAAAGTTAACTTTCTTATTCAGATATTTAAGTGAAGCATGTAAGTCACTCCTACGTTTCGTCAATTCACGAAATCCGGGTACATCATCCGGAAAATTATCAATAAAAACGACCTTTGCACCTTGTTCAATAAGTGTCGAAATATGTTTAAGCACTTCAACCGGAATTTTGTGTACAGCAGGAAGAACTAAGGCTTTATAAGGCGTTCCGCCCGATGTTACTAAAAAACCATTTTTAAAAATAGTCGAAAGAATAAATTTATCAGAAATATAATCAACATCAAATCCGCTTTGATAAATTGATTGAATGACACTTATAAAATGAGGCATACGTTTACTCATTTGATGAATGTCCATTTGTAAGAGACGTCCTGGTTGATCATGCCAAACATCCCAAATGGGTAAATATACCAAAAAATCATTATCTGGCTTACCCATTTGCAAAAAGGACTGACAGCGAGTAATATAAGAAAACATGGCCGGGGCATCATGCCAAAGTGTATTCGTTGGCGAGATATTAACAGATGCATAAAATTGCCAACCTGGCCAGGCTGCATCTTTAGGAGAATAAGGAGTTCCCTGAAAATAACAGTGATTTACTCCAGCTGAAAAGAGTAAGTCCAGATCAGGTTTACATTGCGAAAGCGAAGTTCTGAAATGTTCTGTTAACCAAGTAAATGTTTCGGAAGAAGTATACGTTTTGCCGGAAATGTGAGCTGCAGATGAAGCATATTTCATCATTGAAATCTCCGAATCATTTTTACGAACCAACGAATCTTTACGCAAACCGTTTATATGAAAATCTGACAATCCATATCCCTCACATTCAGGCACATCTACAGTTGCATACAAATCAATCAAATTCCCAGGCGATCCGTGTGCCTGATTTCGGGTTTTACTACCATGACCATGTGCCCAATTTGTCCATTGTTGGGTGAAATTTTCAAGCAACAGATCTGATATAGTTTGGCGATAATCAGAAACCAACCGGGCAGTTTCATCTGAACGTACCGAAGATAAAAATGCCGGCAAATGATATTCAAGTTTGTATCCTCGCCGTTGATAAAATTGATCAAAAAAATCAGATGTCCAATCTGCTTCATAAACTTCGTAAGAATCATTAAAAAAATTATGCGGAAAAGTAGTATGCGACTGTTCAAAAGCCCTGTCGAAACGATTCAGATAGTGATGAACTGCTGTTTTTGAAAAATGATCCATCACATATCCCTCGCCTCCAGGTGCAGCACGCTTAACTTTCTGAAATGTTTTTCCGCAAAAAGCAGCAATTAAAGTCCAATCACCATGAGGAACTCTCCAGCTTATACTATCAGCAGCATCAACTTTAGACGACAAATCGATGTGTTGATTGTTGGAATTAAACGCCACCAATCTGCTCAACTTAGCTTTTCCCTGTTGATTCTTTTCTTCAGGCAAAATCTTCGAACAAAAAAATTCATTTCCTTTTAAATGAATTTTTTTAATTAGAAGTCGCGAGGCAGCATCATCCAATGTAACTTCAGGTCCACCAAAAGGCCAACCAGTGCCTGTATTCATATCAGTTTGCATACCCAATCGCTTGGTTTCATCCATTGTAAATTGCAACATTTGCATCCAGCGAGGCGAAAGAAACTGAATATCGTTTGCCTCATTATTCTGAACGCCATAAATGGGCGTAATTTCTACAGTTCCAATACCAGCATGACCATATTGCTCTAAATTATACGTTAAATTCGTTTTATCGACTGCACTTCCTAACCACCACCAACGTGTTCCGGGTAACATTTCGGTGTTTACCTGAGGCCAAGACGTAGATTGCGAAAATCCAAGGGTCAGACTGCTGAAAAGCAAAATAAAAATAATAATAAAACTATTTCTTAAAATAGCAGCTTTAATTCGATTCATATTAGTTGAATATCAATAGGTTGAAAAATATAACAAATCTGTAAAATTCAAAATTAATTAAATCTGTATAGTCAAAAAAAATGAAACACAGCAAATGAAATACAAACTTAATCAAAGTAAAGAAAAGAAAAAACCATCGATAAAGCAAACCATGAAAAATGAACAATAACCAATGAAATTGTACATTTTTCTATCAAAAAAAAATCTGAATGAACAAATAAGATCGGCGATAACTCAATAATAACAGCATACAACAAATAAATATTAAGAAACAAAAAAAAGGCGAATGAATTTTCATCCGCCTTGATTTAAAAAACAAGTAAAATCCAAATTACAACAAACTACCAACCAATTTAAAAATAATTGCTGCAATTAATCCGCTTGCCGGAATTGTAATTATCCAGGCTAACAATAATTTTCCGGTAATTCCCCAACGCACAGCAGTCAATCTTTTTACGGCGCCCACGCCAATAATAGACCCTGCAATGGTATGCGTGGTACTTACTGGAATTTTCAGGAATTCAGTGATAAATAAAGTAATTGCACCTGCAGTTTCAGCGGCAACTCCTTCAAAAGGAGTAACTTTTGTAATTCTTGTCCCCATTGTTTTAACAATACGCCAACCTCCGGACATGGTTCCCAGTGATATAACAGTAAAACAAGCAAATGGCACCCATTCCGGAAGTTTAGAAATCGATTCGATACCGATGCTTAATCCCAATTGATGAGCAGATATTAAAGCTGCAGCTATGATACCCATTACCTTTTGAGAATCGTTCAATCCATGACCAATACTCATTAACCCTGAGGAAACCAATTGTAAATGTTTAAAAATTCTGTTGGCGTGATGAGGATTAGATTTTTTAGATAAATTCAATAAGAGTATTGATAAAAATATAGCTATAATCATACCGATTAAAGGAGCTAAAACAATGAACGCTGAAATTTTGATGATCACACTGTTTTGAACTGCTTTAAAGCCACCATGCATAATGGCTGCCCCGGCAAAACTACCTATTAAAGTGTGTGAAGAAGAAGACGGAATTCCGAGCCACCAAGTAGCTAAATTCCAAATAATAGCGGCAACTATACCCGAAAAAATCACTGGCAAAGTAATATACTGCTCATACACTGTTTTAGAAACTGTATTTGCAATTCCAAACTCACCAATGATATATTTAGCAACAAAAAAAGCAAAGAAATTAAAAAATGCTGCCCACAATACAGCTTGAAAAGGAGTAAGCACCTTCGTTGAAACAATCGTTGCAATAGAATTGGCAGCATCATGAAATCCGTTTGTATAATCGAAAAAAAGCGCCAAAGCAATAATGACTAATAATAATGTCATAAGTTTTATTCGATAAATTAAGCGTATTTAACAATAATAGTTTTTATAATTTTGCCGACATAATCAGCCGCATCGGTAGCTCTTTCAAGCTCACTCATAATTTCTTTTAATTTTATAATTTCAATTCCATCCTTTTCTTTTTCAAATAATTGAATAATAAAATGTTCATAAACATCATCCGCTTTATTTTCAATTACATGAAGTTCCTTGCAATATTCCTTCATTTTTTTCGAACTCTTCTTTAATACATCGAGCTCATCAACAGCCCTTTGAATATATACAGCACCTTCTTTTATTAAATTAGCCATTTCCAAGGCTTCAATTGGCAATTCTTTTGGATTGTACAATACAATACGCTTCGCACAACTATTTAGATAATCTGTAACGTCATCCAACATACTGGCTAAATGATGAATATCTTCTCGATCAAAAGGAGTAATGAACGTAGAATTCAAATTGTCAAATATTTGATCAGATATTGCGTCTCCTTTCTTTTCCTGTTCTTTAATTTTCTTGTAAAATTCAATGGCCGATTCATGGTCATTATTTTTAACACATTCAGCCATTAAATCAGCTGCAACAGAAATAACTTCAGCCATTCCTTTCAACAAAGGAAAGAATTTTGGCTCCTTAGGTGTAAAATTATTAAGAAACGAATTGTTCATATTTTTATAATTATTAGATGATTATTATCCAATTTAAAATATATCAATTTTAAAACTTCTGCAGAAATTGACACAATAATTTATATGCAAAGTTACAAAAAGAATTTGAAGTCTTCATATTTTCATGCAATCTTCATACAAATGTAACATATGTTAATTCATTTTTTATCAAATTTTTTCTTGGGGATATATTAAAGAAAGAAAGAACAGAACAAAATTTGAACAAATCGATTAATATATTGTTTATCAATAAATTTTATAATACTTTCATTAAGAATACATCCTGTTTAAAAATAAAAGTATTAAAAATAAGTCCAAAAGTTTTCAAGTAAACAAGAAATGTTTTATTTTTGCATGGTAAAACCGAAACAATTAGTATTAACAAATAAAGATTAAAAAAATGGCTTACGTAATTTCAGAAGATTGTATTGCATGCGGATCTTGTATTAGCGAATGTCCTGTAGACGCAATTTCAGAAGGTGATATCTATGTTATTGATGCAGATGTATGCACAGACTGCGGCACTTGTGCTGATGTTTGTCCTTCAGAAGCTATCCATCCGGCATAATTTGCCTTGAATTTATTTATAAAAAAGACTTAATCATTAAATTGGTTAAGTCTTTTTTATTTATTTCCAATTATGAATCAGTTCTAAGGACGATATCCAGAATCTTCCAAAATCTTTTGCGCATCATTTTGATTCATTAAATTCTGAATTGTTTGCTTCGAGTTATTATTCATATAATTTTTCACAATTTGCCAACCAACCCAGGTTCCTAACCGTCCAGGTGAGTCCTGCGATACAGGTGCTGTAAAGGGTGCTTCATTCATAAATTTTCGGATTAGTAATACATCTGTAGAAAATAGATATTTCTGGTCGATAATTGAACCCCAAATTTGTCGTTCATATTTTTCGCACCATTTCCACTGTTTTGGTGTATAACCCATTATATTTTCAGGCTTCTCATCGGGCATGAAAACCGAAAGTAAGTACATTATTTTGCCACGAAATATCATATTATCAAGTAAACGATCCTGCGAACTATTCATTACGAACATCCTGAAAAGTGTTGCCGAAACCAAATCTACAGGAACGCTTTCGGGACGCATGTTGTATTGAAGATACTGATAAGTAAAACTTTGGTACAATGAATAATCATTCCCGAGATAAAGATCAGTTCCCAAACCTATAAATTTGTCATTCAATATAACCTGTCGATTAAAACCCGAGACATAGAAATAAACTTCAGGTAAATGTACGGTTGGAAAATAATGATGAATATAGGTAAATGCATCAGAAACCCGGCTTTCGATACCTGAGATATCATTAAAAACTGACATCTCCTTCCTATTGACTTTTGAAAAAGTAGTATCTCTTAAAAATTTGAGCATTAAATTACTTACAACAGTTGTATCAGCGTAATTGGTATCGAGTATATCGGTGCAAAACTGAGGAATAAATTCAGGAAAATTTTTATAAAGACTTTTCATAGAAGCATTTAAATGCAGCGTGTCTAAATTAATTTGAGCCCTGTCAAATCTATGGATTTTCACTACCACCCTATCTTTTTGAGTGTCGATCGCAAATCTATTTCTTTTATTACAAGAACCAAATGCAACAGGTAAAATTATCAACAAAAATATAAAACGAAATACTTTCATGTTCTTAAATTTTTGAAAATCAACACTATAAATATAATGATATTGATTAATAAAACTAACAATTTTAAAATCAAATATGCTAAAAACAATAAAAAAATCAAAAGATATACAAAAAGAAAAAAGCGTAAAGTACAAATCAGACATTTGCAGTTTACGCTTAATTTCTTTTAATTTGGTTACTTTCTATTTTTCATTGCTTTTTGTTGCTCTTGCTGCATTTTTTCAAGACGATCCATAAAACCGCTTTTTTTGGCTGGTTTTTTTGAATTCCGTTTTGCATGAAGTTCAGCTAACAATTTCTTTTCGTCGACAGTGGCACGAATGGCATATGTTTGAATAATAGTAATCAAAGTTGAAACGAAATAATAATAACTCAATCCCGAAGCATAATTATTAAAAATAAACATAAACATGACAGGCATCAAATACATCATCCATTTCATTAATCCACCACCCATTTGATCGTTTGTAGGGGTTGTGGCCATGTTTAACTTTGTTGAAATAATACTTGCTGCAGTCATTAATAAACAAAATAGACTTATATGATTACCAAAATAATTGGTAATAAATGGGATATAAGTATTCCAACTTAAAATAGAGTCATAAGCGGACAAATCGGTTGCCCACAAGAAACTTTGCTGGCGTAACTCAATTGCAGATGGAAAAAAACTAAACATGGCAAATAGAATCGGCAACTGAAGTAAAGTCGGAAGACACCCACTCATCGGGCTCACTCCTACTTTGTTGTACAAATCCATTGTCGCTTTTTGTCTTTCAGCAGCTTTATCTGCTGGAATACGGGCATTTATTTCATCAATTTCAGGTTTAAGCACCCTCATTTTCGCACTTGACATATATGATTTATATGTGAGCGGGAATAACACCAATTTGATAACCAATGTCATAAGTAAAATTATAATACCGAAACTGGAAATAAAACGGCTAAACAAGTTAAACATGGGGATAATAGCCCATTCGTTTACCAAACCAAAAATACCCCAACCTAAAGGAATAATTTTATTAAGTCTAAGTTTATTATCCGATGGCACACCTTTATCATAAGCTGACAAAATTTTGTATTGATTTGGTCCGAAATAAAAACTAAACGTTGTAGGAACTTTACCGGTAGGATCGAATGGAACACTCATGCTGGCAGCGTATGTTTTCAAATATTTAGATGAATCGCTTTCGACAGTGCTTTTAAGGTCAGCCGAGATAAAACCGCTATTTGAAATAAGAATACTGCTGAAAAACTGATCTTTAAAAGCGATCCACTTCACCTTATTGTCCGTTTTCTTTTCATCATTTTTAACTTCACTAAGTTTTTCCATATCGCCAGAAACAAATCGATATTGTATTGACGAATATTTTTCTTCAAACTTACGACCTTTTTCCTGTTGTTTAATGCTGGCATTCCATTGCATATCCAAGGAATTAATTCCGATAGGCATAACGGTATTCATATTGGTGGATTTAATGCCAAAACTCAACATGTAATTATCGGGTGGAAGGGTATATGCAAAATCAATATAACCTGTTCCTGTAGTCTTAAGGCGAAGGATCAATGTTTGATTGCCAAATTTATCTTTTTGAATTCCTGAAACTGGTTGGAAATACAAATCTGAAGTATTCACCACCCTATTATTATTGGTTACCAAGGTGAAGCTCATAGAACTTTCATGTTTATTCAATAGCGTAAGTGGCAGCGAATCGTAGGTAGTATATTTATTTAACTGAGCAGAATAAATTTCGCTGCCCTTATTGCTAATAACCAATTTAACGAGCTTATTTTCAAGTACATAAAACTTTTCTTCACCACGACCTGATACACTGAATTCACCCAAAGAATCGACAGCATTTGCTGTATCGGCAACTTGCACAAAAGTACTATCGCTTGGTTTAACAAGTGTTTGAGCTGATTTGCTTTTAGTTTGTTCAACCAAAGCAATTGAATCGTTTATTCTTTTTTGACGAGCAAGTTCAGCTTCACTTGGTTTATTTAAAACTGAGAACCCAATTAAAATTAAAACAATCAACACAAATCCCAAAATGGTATTTTTATCCATAACTAATATTTTTCCAAATTTCGAAATTAAAATTTACTTATCCAGTTTACTCATTCGAGTAGCATTTATTTTAAGATGGCAGCTTTAATAAAATTCACAAATAATGGGTGAGGATTTGAAACGGTGCTACTATATTCGGGATGAAATTGAACTCCAATGTACCATTTATGTGATTTAAGTTCCATAATTTCAACCAAATTTGATTCTTCGTTCATTCCGCTGAAAACCATTCCTGCCTTTTCAAAATCTGATTTAAAGGCATTATTAAACTCATATCGATGACGATGTCTTTCACTGATATTTTCCTTTTTGTAAATTTCGAATACTTTTGTTCCTTTTTTTAATTTACATTTATATGCACCTAAGCGCATACTGCCTCCAAGGTCAAGGATATTCTTTTGCTCTTCCATTATATCTACCACATTATGAGTTGTATTTGGATCGATTTCGGTGCTGTTGGCATCAGCATAACCTAACACATTTCTTGCAAACTCAATGGTCATAGTTTGCATACCCATACAAATTCCTAAACTTGGGATATTATGCTCTCGTGTATATTTCAATGCAACAAACTTTCCATCAATACCTCTTTGTCCAAAACCTGGAGCCACAACTACTCCATCTAATTTCCCTAACTTTTTCTCTACGTTTTCCTCACTCAACTTATCTGAAAGGATAAGATCTAAAATCAATTTTCTATTATTGTATGCGCTGGCATGGTTCAACGATTCTATAATTGATTTATAGGCATCGGGCAGCTGAACATATTTACCAACCAAGCCAATATGAACTTCTTCGCGGGCATTCTCTAATTTTTCAACAAATTCTGTCCACTTAGTCATATCAGCTTTCGGCGTCTTGGAAAGATCAAATCCCATTTTCGTCAGCACAACTTCATCTAATTTTTCATCCTGCATATTCAACGGTACGCGATAAATGGTAGGGACATCAATTGATTGCAAAACAGCGCTTGCATCCACATTACAAAACAGTGCAACTTTTTTTCGCATTTCGGACGAAATATTATGCTCAGTGCGTAAAACAAGAATATCTGCCTGCACTCCTTGTTCTTGAAGAGCTTTCACAGAATGTTGTGTTGGCTTGGTTTTCAATTCTTTAGCTGCAGCCAAATAAGGTACGTAAGTTAAATGAATGATCAAACAGTTTTTCCCCATTTCCCAGCGCAACTGACGCACACTTTCAATGTAAGGTAACGATTCAATATCACCGACAGTTCCTCCAATTTCAGTAATCACAAAGTCGAATTCACCTTTGCTGCCAAGTGATTTAATATTGCGTTTAATTTCGTCAGTAATATGAGGGATAATTTGAACCGTTTTACCCAAATAATCGCCCCTGCGTTCTTTATTAATAACATTTTGATAAATACGTCCGGTTGTAACATTATTGGCTTTATGCGTTTCGACACCCAAAAATCGCTCATAATGGCCTAAGTCCAAGTCTGCTTCATGTCCATCTACTGTAACATAACACTCGCCATGTTCGTAGGGATTAAGCGTCCCTGGATCGACGTTGATATAGGGATCTAATTTTTGGTTAGTCACTTTGAATCCCCGTGCTTGCAGTAACTTACCGAGCGAAGCCGCAATAATTCCTTTTCCTAATGAAGAAGTAACTCCTCCGGTAACAAAAATGTACTTAGTATCTTTCACTTTGATTTTGATCTTAAAAATTACTGTTTAAAATTCGCACTTTTAAGCCTGCAAATTTCGGAAAAAAAACTGGATAACGAAAATGGTCATTTGAATAATGATGGAGAATTAAAGTAAATATATTACATAATTACAGATAGAAAGATAAAAAGAGTATTTAATCACCAAAACGAATAATCTACTACTAATTTAAATGAAAAAAAAAAATTCCAAAAATTACTTTTTTTTTCATTTATGGATTGATTTTTACAAGTTAAGCTTCTAATTTCAAGAATCATTTTTTAAATTATGGGAATATTGGAAGCTCGGCTTTCATTGATCATTTTTTCAGGCCAGATACTGGCTTGAATCTCGCCGATATGCGCTTTGCGTAAGAAAAACATGCATAAACGCGATTGACCGATTCCACCACCTATCGAAAGAGGTAATGTACCTTCTATTAGTCGTTTATGAAAATATAAATTGATACGTTCCATTTTACCAGCAAGCTCTAATTGATGAAATAAAGCCATTTTATCAACTCTGATTCCCATCGAGGAAACTTCGAAAGCCATTTCCAATACTGGATTCCACAAAATAATATCTCCATTTAATCCGGGAAGTCCATTCTCGGCAATAGTCGACCAGTCGTCATAATCAGGGGCACGTCCATCATGCATTTGTCCATCGCCTAATTTACCGCCAATACCAATGACAAAAATTGCTTTATATTTGCGGGCGAATTCATTTTCTCTTTCTTTAGGAGTCAAATTGGGATACATCTGACGTAATTCTTCTGCATGAATAAACTGAATTTCAGCAGGAAGAACAGGTTGGATAGCCGGAAAATTTTCGGAAACCAAATATTCGGTTCTCAAAAATGAAGCATAAATCTTACGTACAATAGCTTTCAAAAATGCCGTATTTCTTTCTTCATTAGTCATAACCAACTCCCAATCCCACTGATCCACATAAAGCGAATGTAAATTTCCCAATTCTTCGTCAGCACGAATGGCATTCATATCGGTATAAATTCCATACCCATTTTCAATATTAAATTCAGCTAAAGTGAGACGTTTCCATTTAGCGAGAGAATGTACAACTTCGGCTTGCACATCACCCAAATCTTTGATTGCAAATTTAACAGGGCGTTCAACCCCATTCAAATCATCATTTATACCTGTACCTTGAAGTACAAAAAGTGGTGCTGTAACCCTTCTCAACCGTAATTCAGAAGAAAGATTGGCTTGAAAAAAATCTTTGATTTTGGTTATTCCTAATTCGGTTTGTTGTAAATTGAGAATCGGCTTATAGTTTGCCGGTTTAATTAAATAGCTCATGATATTTATAGAATTAATTTTAAGTGATTAAAAATGAAAAACAAAGATAAACAAATTGCGAAAAATTAGCCTGAATTAAGATCATAAAATTAATTATTTTGGCATATTTAATAAATTTATGATTGCAAAAAACGCCTTTCTTTTGATAAGAAAGGCGTTTAAAATTTCAATGAAAACGATTAGTTGTTCTTTATTCGCTTATATACAACGAATGAATACGAAAATGGATTTTGGGCATCTGGTTCAAAATCCTCACGACTTACTTCTTCCCATTTTTTAAAATTAATTTCAGGAAAATATGTATCAGCATGAAATTCATGATGAACCCAAGTTATATACAAAGAATCGACTTTGTCGATGCATTGGCGATAGACAGTTGCTCCACCTATTACAAAAACTTCTTGTTCGTGTTCGCATAACTCGGTCGCATCTTCGAAAGAATCTGCCTCAAAATAACCAGTATTTACTCCTTCAGACATTACCGATGTCAATACTATGTTTTTGCGATTTGGCAGTGGACCGTTAGGTAAACTTTCGAACGTACGTTTTCCCATAACAACTGCGTGTCCTGTCGTAAGATTTTTGAAATGCTTTAAATCTGCAGGTAAGTGCCAAGGTAAATTGTTAGATTTTCCGATGGCATAATTGTCGGATACAGCTGCAATAATCGAAATTTTTGACATATAAAATGAATTAATTATTTTAACACATTATCGGAATTCACAGCGATAAACAAACAAAATTATAAACAAAAATTCGTAACGCTATTACATTTGTATAATAATTGTTTTAATTTAAACTGCCACAACACCTTTTATATGTGGATGTGGATTGTAGCCCATCAGTTCAAAATCTGAAAATTTGAATGAAAAAATATCTTTCACTTCAGGATTAATGTACATGGTTGGCAATTGACGCGGTTCACGGGATAATTGAAGTTTAACCTGTTCTATATGATTACTATAAATATGAGCATCGCCTAAAGTATGAACAAAATCACCAGCCTCTAAACCTGTAACTTGAGCCATCATTTGTAATAAAAGCGCATATGAAGCAATATTGAATGGAACTCCAATAAAAATATCAGCACTCCGCTGATATAATTGCAGACTCAATCGTCCATTGGCAACGTAAAACTGAAAAAAAGTATGACAAGGGGGCAAATTCATATTGGGTAAGTCGGCCACATTCCATGCACTAACTATGATGCGGCGTGAATCAGGATTATTCTTAATTGTTTGCACTGCCTGTGTTATCTGATCAATGTGCCCACCGCTATAATCGGGCCACGATCGCCATTGATAGCCATAAATATGTCCCAAATTTCCTTGCTTATCAGCCCATTCGTTCCAAATTCTTACTCCGTTATCTTGCAGATATTTAATATTTGTATCTCCATTCAAGAACCAAAGTAATTCGTGAATGATGGATTTCAGATGCAATTGTTTAGTGGTTAAACAAGGAAATCCATCCTGAAGATTAAATCGCATTTGATGACCAAAAACACTAATAGTGCCTGTTCCAGTACGGTCTTCTTTGTGAACACCTTCTGACATTACAAGATTCAATAAGTCTAAATATTGTTTCATTTTATACAATTTTTTTTGGATCAAGCGAGAAGTTATCAATTCTTAATAATCTGATTAATAGGACAAATCGCATCACCGTTAATAAAGTTTATAGGTCATTTTCACTACCCTAAACTCCGTACGACGATTGATTTGATTGGCAATATCCTGTTGATCGGGAGTGAGTTTTGACACAAAATTCTCATCCAACACATCATTCACTTTCATAAATGGGTATTTGGCTGCCAAAGCAGCATCTACCACTACTGGTTTTTCTTCGCCGTTGCCAACCGAAGTTAACCTGTCGGAAGCTATTCCGTGTGCAATCAAATAATCCACAACCGATTTGGCTCTTTTTTCAGAAAGAATTTTATTCGATGCATTATTACCAATCATGTCTGTATTGGCACTGATTTCGATGGTAATATTGGGATTGTCGTTTAATAATTTAACCAGAACCTGTAAGCCGGCTTCAGAAGCAGGAGTAAGGTCCCATTTTCCAAATTCATAAAAGATGTTTTCAATTTGAATTGGTCTGGAGATAGAAGATAGTTGAAAATCAGTAGTAAAAGTTTGACTTTCGGTCAATCCACGTGTGGATAATTTATTTTCCTGATTTAAATAGCCTCGGGCAGAAGCCATCATCACACAGTCCATATCTTTATCCAATTTAATGCGATAGGTTCCATCTTTTTTCGTTTGTATTCGGGCGTTAAATCCCGTGTTCGAAATCAGGCGTATCAAAGCATCAGAAATTGCGTTTCCTTTTTCATCAACAACCTTACCTTCAACTAAGTAAGCAATATCTGGTACTCCAAAACTATAAATGGCATCATAACCTTTTCGATCATTTCGATTCGATGAAAAAAATCCATTTTCAGATTTTCCGGCAAAAATTATCCCAAAATCATCGGCTGAAGAATTTACCGGTGCTCCCACATTTTGAACAGTCGAGACACTATCATTTTTAAATGTAACTTTAAAAATATCCAAGCCACCATATCCAGGCAATCCGTTCGACGAGAAATAAAGAGTTCCATCAGCCCTAACGGTCGGAAACATTTCATCACCTGACGTATTTACCTTGCTCCCAAGGTTTTCAACATATTTCAATTCACCTTTTTCAAGTTTTCCTTTCCAAATGTCTTTACCACCAAAGCCTTCTTTTGAATCGGACACAAAATACATTGTTTCGCCATCGGGAGCAATAGCCGGATGGGCAACAGAAATAGTACTATCGGCGAAGATCTTAATTTTCTGAGGTGTACTCCAAGATCCACCAGCCCTGTTCGTGTAAAAAATTTCCGTTCCTACAGCCCGATCAAGTGCCTGGTGAGCCAAGGTAAAATACATAATTTTACCATCGGGACTAAATGAACAAACACCCATATCTTCATGATTTGGGTTTAATTCTTCACTCAATAATGTGGGCTTTTCCCATTTTCCGGCAGCATTCTTCCGTGTCGTATATAAATTGTTATTTGGCAAACCGGTGATTGTATTATTTTTCATCACTACTTTCTTGTTGTAGGAACGGGATGAAGTGAAAACAAGCACATCGGCATCAGAATTTGGAAAAGCAGGGCTGAAATTATCAGTCATACGGGCATTCAGAAAATCGGCTCGACTTACTTTATAAGAAGCCGGTTTCATTTTCTGATCAATGATCATTTCTGAAGCTGCAATTCCATTTTTGGCTACTAGATTCGTGCTGTCATGTTTGAGAAAGATTTTGAAATTTCGAATCGCTTCGGCATAATTTCCATTTCGCTGTAACACTTCGGCATAACGAAGGTACACTAAACTATCGGGATATTTATAACGAATGGCGTTTTGGTAAGCCATTTCAGCACGATAATTATTAATTAGCCGGAAACACTCTCCCTGCTTAAATGCAATTTCTGATCGCAATAATTTATCTTTATAAGGCACACTACCGTACAAACGATGATAAAGCTCTCCTGCTTCAAAATATTCGCCAGTTTCATAACGTTTATCTGCCTTTTTGATGCGTGCATTCAAACTACAACCTTGAAAAACAAGTGCTGTAAAAATTATAAAAATAAAAGTGGAACAGTTACATCGCATAATTTACAATTTTCAAAGACAAGCAAATAATATTTGTATTTGCTTGAATTCTAAACCTTTGTCATACTATTATTCAAGCGCATGAATTACCAGCCCCGAGCGTAATTTAGGCTCAAACCAGGTAGTTTTGGGAGGCATAATATTTCCCGAATCGGCGATATTAATCAATTGTTTCATGGAAACTGGATACAATGCCAATGCCATACGCATTTCACCGCTGTCCACCCGTTTTTGCAACTCACTGATTCCGCGGATACCCCCTACGAAATCAATACGGTTGTCCGATCTTAAATCTTTAATTCCCAAAATTTCATCCAAAATTAAATTCGACGAAATAGTAACATCTAACACGCCAATCGGGTCGTTATCGTTATAGGTTTTTGATTTAGCAGTCAGCGAAAACCAATTACCCGACAAATACAACGCAAAATTATGCAATTTATTGGGTTTATAAATCGCAACACCTTTTTTTTCCACTTTGAAGTTCTCGTTCAATCTTGTTAAGAATTCTTCATCAGTAAGATGATTAAGGTCTTTAACCACACGATTATAATCAATTATATTCAACTGATTATCAGGGAAACACACAGCCATAAAATAATTATATTCTTCGTTGCCGGTATGATTCGGATTGGCTTTTCGCTTTTCAAGCCCAACCAATGCAGCCGCAGCACTACGATGATGCCCATCGGCAATATAGAGTGAAGGAATTTCTGAAAAGATAAGAGTAATTTGTTTAATGGTATTAACATCATCAATTACCCAAAATTTATGTCCAAAACCATCTCCTTGAGCCACGAAATCATATTCAGGATTATTCTTAATCACTTGACTCACAATTATATCTAAATCATCGCGATGCGGATAAGCAAAAAATACAGGCTCGATATTTGCATTGTTTACACGCACATGTTTCATTCGGTCTTCTTCTTTATCGCGACGGGTAAGCTCGTGTTTTTTAATGTTCTCGTTCACATAATCATCTACATTGGCACAAACTACCAATCCATACTGGGTTTTGCCGTTCATAGTTTGTGCATAAACATAATACTTTTCCTCTTCATCCTGCACTAACCAACCTTTACTGCGAAAATCAGCAAAATTTTCGGCAGCTTGGGCGTACACTTTTTCATCGTGCTCATCGGTACCGGGTTCAAAATCAATTTCGGGTTTGATAATGTGGTACAATGACATGGGATTACCGGTAGCCTCGGCTCGTGCTTCTGCCGAACTTAACACATCGTAAGGTCGTGAAGCCACTTTTTCGACTATTTCTTTTGGCGGGCGTATCCCTCTGAAAGGTTTAATAATAGCCATAATAGATTGTTTTTTAATAGTTTAAACTTACAACGATTTGAATAGGTTCAAAATCAAAAAATACATCAAAAAATTATTGAGTGATTTGAATTTCAAAACAATAAAAATAGAATTAGCACCTGTTCAACCTCAATTTTGAAGGACACAAAGGTAATAAAAAGTTTGAAAAACGAGGGAAGAAGAAATGGCATATTGCAAAATACAATCAATGAAATATTAAAATTGGAAACAAAAAAAAGCTTCACATTTGAATTGAGAAGCTTAGTTAAAATGATTATTCCAAATTTAATAGGCTCTAGCAAAAGCTACCCTTCGAAGCGATGGTTTGCCTGTTACCATACAAAAACCTGGAGTGATGTCACCTTTTAATGGTATACAACGGATAGTGGCTTTTGTATCTTCTTTGATTTTCTCTTCGGTCTCGGGGGTTCCATCCCAATGACACATAAGGAAACCGCCTTTTTCGATCTCAACTTTAAATTCATCATAAGAATTTACTTCGCGGGTGGTTGATTCCCTAAAATCATAGGCTTTCTTAAACATATTATGCTGAATATCTTTGAGTAATGTGTCGATATAATTTTCTATTCCATCCATTGATACCGTTTCTTTAGTCAAATCATCGCGTCGTGCCACTTCAACGGTGTTATTTTCAAGATCGCGGGCACCGATGGCTAAACGTACAGGGACACCTTTTAATTCGTATTCGGCAAATTTCCACCCTGGTTTTTTATTATCGTTATTGTCAAATTTTACTGTAATACCCAACACCTTCAATTTTTTAGAAATTTCAACTACTTTTTCAGAAATCGCAGTCAATTGTTCTTCATTTTTATAAATTGGCACAATAACTACTTGAAAAGGAGCTAAATTTGGAGGAAGTACCAACCCATTATCATCAGAATGGGTCATGATTAATGCGCCCATCAGTCGGGTGGAAACGCCCCAGGAAGTAGCCCACACGTAATCCAATTTGTTGGTTTTATCCACAAATGTAACATCAAAAGCTTTGGCAAAATTTTGCCCTAAAAAATGTGAAGTACCAGCTTGTAAAGCCTTTCCATCCTGCATCAATGCTTCAATGCAAAAAGTTTCTAAAGCACCGGCAAATCGTTCGTTGGGAGATTTCACACCTTTAAGAACCGGAACTGCCATAAATCGTTCGGCAAAATCGGCGTAAATATCTAATATTTTAAGTGCTTCGGTCATGGCTTCGTCTTCAGTGGCGTGTGCTGTGTGTCCTTCCTGCCATAAAAATTCAGTTGTCCGAAGGAATAAGCGTGTACGCATTTCCCAGCGAACCACGTTGGCCCACTGATTGATCAAAAGAGGCAAATCACGATAAGATTGAATCCAATTTTTATACGTACTCCAGATAATGGTTTCAGACGTAGGTCTTACAATTAATTCTTCTTCGAGCTTGGCTTCCGGATCGACAACCAACCCGCTTCCATCCGGGTCTTTTTTTAGGCGATGGTGTGTTACCACGGCGCATTCCTTTGCAAAACCTTCAACGTGCTCGGCTTCTTTGCTCAGAAATGACTTGGGTATAAAGAGTGGAAAATAAGCATTCTCATGTCCCGTTTCTTTAAACATACGGTCAAGTTCAGCCTGAATTTTCTCCCAGATTGCATAACCATAAGGTTTAATGACCATGCAACCTCGAACAGCCGAATTTTCAGCAAGATCGGCTTTAATTACTAAATCGTTATACCACTGTGAATAGTTTTCGCTTCGTGAAGTCAGTTCTTTTGCCATCTATTTATTTAATATTTATCAATTTACTTTTTACTTTTTCGGAGTGCAAAGATAATCAATTTTCAGGAAATTTTGTCACAAAAAAAAAGAGTAAAATGACTTTAAATCACACTTCCACCCTTTCAAAAACTTTATTATCGTCGATGAATGACGGTAATAATCCAATTTGTAATGGTTTCCAAGGCCAAGGGTGAAATGGTTTGCTCTATTTCACTGTATTCTTTCGGCAATCCGGTTTTACATTCCTGAAACAAATGGTTCAACCCTGGTAATTCTTTAATCGTGAAATATTTGTTTCCACCTTTTTTTAAGGCATTTTCTATGGCTGGAAGATTTACTTTTGAAGGAACCTGCAAATCTTTATCCCCATTAATTGCCAACACCGGACATTGAACCTTTTCTAACATGGATTCAGGATTATACTTAATAAAATTGATCATCCAAGGGGAAGTAATCACTGCAATTTGATGTTGAATAATTGTCTCTGGGTTCGAAACTTTTGACATGTCAAGGGTTGGATTTTCTTTCAATTTCGAATTCAGAAACGCTTTCAATTTTTCGGCAATTGTGGCCGAATCGTTATTTTGTTCCACAATTTTAAATAGATTTCGATTAATATCTACCGTTTCGTTCAGTTTTTCTTCTGAAACTCCCATTGCTTTGCCTATTGCTTCCTGTTGCAATATTAATAATTCGGCACCCGAAATACCAGTGCCTGCCATTAGCACGATAAAACTTACGGTTCGATCATTTACAGCCACAATGGGTGCTATGATTCCACCTTCGCTGTGACCGATTAATCCGATATGCTTTGGATCAATTTCATCTCTTGTTTTCAAATAGGTTAGCGCAGACTCTACATCAGTGGCAAAATCGAACGTAGTGGATTTTGCAAAATTGCCTTTCGATGCAAAAGTGCCGCGGTCGTCGTAACGAAGAACTGCAATACCGTGTCGGGTTAAATAATCCGATAAAACTAAAAAGGGTTTATGTCCCATCAATTCTTCATCGCGATTTTGAGGTCCACTTCCCGTTATTAAAATCACAGCCGGAAATTTTCCTTCTTTTTTAGGTAAAGTGAGCGTGCCTGCAAGTAAAATATTTGCATTTTTATTTTCAAAAGTAATATCTTCGGAATAGTAAGGATAAGGCTTTATAGGATTCTGTGGGCGATTAAATGCTTCTTTTACTGTTTCTTTCATCGTTTCATTTTTCGACAAGTTTAATGGAATTGACAGTCCGGATTGTTTAAATGTTCCAAATACCGTGTCATTTTTTACCGTTCCTACATATTCAATGTTAGCCGAAGTCATTTCAATATTAAGAATTGAATTTTCAAACGTAACTTTCGTCATCGGAATGCCATTTGCTCCCTGATCAGGGCTATCCATAGTTGCAGAAAAGCCCCCATCAGACTTACTGACATGAAATACAATGTGTAATTGCACACCTTGTACTTTGAGTACACCATTCCAATTTCCGACAATATTTTGACCTGAGACAAAATTTATCATAATCATAAAAACGCTGATAATTAAAATTTTAGTTTTCATTTTTGTGGATCTTTTTAAATTCTGTATATGAAAATATAACCGGTATCAATACTTCAATTGCGGTAATTACCCCAAATGAAACGGCGAGTAAAGAATTATTTTTTACACTAAAAGCAACTATCATGGTCAACAAACCACCAGATAACCATACTTTTCCACCCAATCGGTGTGTTTTTCTCCAAGTTTCCTCGTTTTCTAAAGTCCATGGAGTACGAATTCCAATAAAATAATTGGGTTTCACTGCTTGGAGATAATTGCCGATCACTACATAAAAAGCACCAATCAAAGCAATTAACAGATTTGTATTGACATTACCTTTTTCACCAACATAAAGCAGATAAAAAGATAGTACCGACATAAAAACTGTCATCAATAACCTCAACGAATAATACTTATCGCCCATTTGTTCAATTTTCTTTTTCGGATCAAAAATTGGAATTAACAACATTAAAAAATAAGTACCTACTCCCAGTATCCCGATCAGAAAAGGAAAACCTTCTTTGTCAGTCCAGCCATTCGGATTTCCGCCAAAATCAAAATGAGTAGGAACTCTAATCGGAAGTTTATCCCAAATAAACACTAAATATGCCATAGGAATTAATATCATAATCCACAAAATCAGTTCTTTAAAAAACTTGTTCATAAATCTATTTTTTTAGAGTTAAAATATATTTTAACAAATCATCGATGATGGTTGTATTTATTGAGTAGTGTACAAACTGCCCTTGTTTCACGGTTGTAACCAATCCAGCCCGTTTTAGTTTGTCGAGATGATGCGAAATACTGGGTGGTGTCATTTCGAATTTTGCAGCTATTTCTCCAGCGGTCATATCCTGTTTCTGAAGCATTTTCAAAATTTCCCTGCGTGCCGGATCATTTAAAGCTTTAAATACTTCATTCATATTTTATTGATTTGGCGATTGTATATTTATATTATTAGACAAATATCTAATTATTTTTCTAAACATTGAAAATTAATAGATTCATTTTACGAATTATTAATTATTCGTAAAATTTTATCTTTTAAATTGCGTGGATATTTAATTAAAATTGAATAAAATTAGCAGAATCTGTTCAATAAATGAAGAAAAACAAATTATCCGTACAATCTCAAACCATAAAAATTAAAATATTATTTTGTAATGCGTTCAAGCCACTTAAGCATGGCAAGCATTGTAAACATTGAAATCAGACATGCACCTACAAAAACTAACCACGTATACGAAATTGGAATGCTTTTATAAAAAATGGCACCGATGAACAACAATTGATTTCCCACTGCAGTAGCTCCAAGCCAGGCGCCTTGCATGATTCCCTGATATTTTGGAGGAGCCACTTTTGAAACAAACGAAATACCCAAAGGACTGATAAAAAGCTCAGCAACGGTGAGAATAAGATAAGTACCTATTAAAATTAGAGGAGTAACCCTTTGGACATCAGGCAAACCACCCATTTCAATTATAGTCGACTTTGAAGGTAAGCCTATGGAACTCACAAACATAAGAACATAAGCTAAAGCAGCAATTCCCATTCCGATACCAATTTTACGTGGTGTGGAAGGTTCTTTTCCCCGTGCTCGTAAAAACCCAAAAATTCCCATAACAATGGGTGTTAGAAAAACGACAAAAAACGGGTTAATTGACTGAAATATTTCAGCTCCCTGCAAAGTTGTAAATCCAAGATTGATTTTAATTTGACTTAAATTGGTATAATCTTTTGCAAAAAAGGTAAGTGTCAATCCATTTTGATGAAACGAGAACCAGAAAAAAATTACCACTGCAAAAACAGCAAACAAAGCATATAAACGCTGTTTTGTTTCATTTACATCGAGGTCAACAATTGAACCATGAAGATGATCAGGCTGTGATGTTGGATCAGGAAACTTTTTTTTATTAGAAAGATAGATAACCAACGAGATCAACATTGCCACAATCGCAACCCCAAATGCGTAATGAAATCCGACGACAAATAAATTCAGGTATTCCTTTGCAAAACCATTCATATCAAGGCCATTATAACCAACCTGTTGCGAAAGATCATGAAATCGACGGGCTGCATCTAACGAAATGCTGCCATTCAATTGTTCGTGGCAAAGAGCAGGTAAATCAGCATTATATGCAAATCCATGCGAGCTGACCCACCAGTTTCTCATTCCAACAGCTGCAAAAGGTGCAAAAATAGCTCCGACGTTAATAAACATATAAAATAAAGAAAAACCTGAATCGCGTTGTTTTGAGTATTCAGGATTATCATACATTTGACCCACCAAAGCCTGCAAATTTCCTTTGAACAATCCGTTACCCATCGCGATAACTAACAGCCCAAAACAAGTAATTCCTATATAGAGACCAAAAGCTCCGTCAGGCACCGGAGTTGGTGTAGGAATTGCAATCAACAAATACCCAACCGACATCAGAATCAGTCCAATCATAATAATGCGTTTGTAATTGCGAGTTCGGTCTGCTATTATACCACCAAAAAAAGCTAAAATATAAATTGAAAAATAAAAAATGGAATAAATAATTCCAGCTTTTGTCTCATCGAGTCCAAATTTCGACATTAAAAACAGTGAAAGAATAGCCATCATCGTATAAAAACCAAATCGTTCGCCCATATTAGCTAATGAGGCAGCAAGAAGTCCTTTAGGGTGATTTTTAAACATAGTAAATATAATTAAAATATTAAATTATTGCATATTTATCGGATGAAACAAAAGTACTGAATAATTTTTTTCCTCAAAAATTTTAAAGGAATATTTGAAAAGCAAGTCAAAAGATAAATTTTTTTCATATTTTTGTATGACTATTAAATAATCAATAGTAAATATAGTATTGAAAATAAATAAGTTGACACTTTATTACGATCATGTAAAACTTGAAATCAAAAGTCGAATATAACTAAAAAACAAACGAATGTACGAATCATTATTGCAATTAGATCCAATCCGTATCAATTTTTCTGGAGCTGGAATGCATATTATTAATATTATTTTAAGCTTTGTGATGTTTGGAGTAGCATTGGGAATCAAACCTAAAGAATTCAAAGCATTACTTAAAGCGCCTAAATCAGCCATCGTGGGATTGACATCTCAAGTAATTGCACTTCCGTTTATGACTTTTTTATTGGTAATAGCACTTAATCATTACATCACTCCTACGGTAGCAATGGGAATGATTTTAGTTGCAGCTTGTCCCGGAGGCAACATATCCAACTTCATGTCATCTTATTCGAAAGCCAATACCGAATTATCCATAAGTTTAACGGCTTCTACAACATTGATGGCTACGCTTTCAACTCCTTTTAATTTTGCCTTATGGGGAGGATTGTATATGAAATATATTAGCAGTCACACCGTAAACGGATTATTACAACCGCTTCAGATTGATAATCTCCAAATGTTTCAAACGGTATTTATCCTTCTGGGTATTCCGTTGATTTTGGGCATTTTATTTGCAAAATATTTTCCGAAAATTACTGAAAAGCTTAAGAAACCAATTCAGTATTTATCTATTATATTTTTCGTAGGTATGGTAGTTATTGCTTTTACAAATAATCTTCAGTTATTTTTGAAATACATCTATTATATTTTTATTCTCGTATTTATTCATAACTTCTTAGCATTTCTAACCGGATATTTAATGGGAACAACCTTTAAAGTTCCGGATATTGATCGAAGAACCATAACCATCGAAACAGGCATACAGAATTCAGGTTTAGGATTGGTATTACTTTTCAATCCCAAAATTTTTCCACATGATATGGCTTTGGGAGGAATGCTTTTCATCACAGCCTGGTGGGGAATATGGCACATTATCTCCGGTCTCTTTCTTTCAATATATTGGTCAAACCACGAACCAAAAATCAGCAAAAAATAGTTTCAAATTCAGATTATTTGCATGTCGAAGATTTATAATATAACGCCAGCTTACCGGCTCGTCAAGAATTATGTCCTGTTTTGTTTTAAACAATTCTATCCTGATTACATTATTGTTGGTCAAGAAAACATACCTTCTCAAGGTTCGATAATTTTTGCGCCAAATCATTTGAATGCCCTTATGGATGCGCTGGCAGTATCTTCAGCCGCTCCTAATTCATTAGCAGTAGTTTATCTGGCTCGAGCTGATATTTTCAACAATAAATCGATTGCGAAATTATTAACTTTTTTCAAAATTATGCCTGCTTTTAGAATGCGTGATGGCATGGAAAATTTAAGTAAAAACAACGAAACCTTTGATAAAAGCGTTGAAGTACTTGACAATGGAAGTGCGTTTTGTATTATGCCAGAAGGAAACCAGGGCGATCAACGCAAATTGCGACCAATTGTTAAAGGAATTTTTCGTATAGCTTTTGCTGCGCAACATAAACATGGATCAAGTTCTGCAATAAAAATAGTTCCAATTGGTTTAGATTACACCGATTTTAAAAATTATGGAGGACATATCATTATTCAGATTGGAAAACCTATTGAAGTAGCTGAATATATGAAAGATTATGCTGAAAATCAAGTGTATACTACTAATGCTATTCGTAATCGCCTGCGTAATGCATTAAGTGATTTAACAATTGACATTGCAACAGATGAAAATTATAATTGTTTTGAAACCATTACAGAAATTGCAGAAAAAAATGCAGCAAAAAAAATGCAATTACCCAATGACACCCTTCATCGCTTTTATGCCCGACAAACAATCGCAAAACAATTGATTTCTTTAGAAAAATCCAATTACGAATTAACTGAAAAGTTGAAAATAAAATGTGAGAAATATACTCAACTTAAGAAATCTGAAAAAATCACCGAATGGCAGTTAAATTCCGAACCCATTTATCCGTTCAAACAAGTAGTTCAGCTATTAACACTTTTATTTACTTTTCCAATTTTTATAGTTGGATTTTTCGTAAATACTTTACCGTTTTTTTCTCCAGTAATGATTAGAAAGTACGTATTCAAACCAAAGTTTGAAGGTTTTTTTAGCTCTCTGCATTTCGGTTTGGGAATTCTCACTTTTCCGATTTTTTATGTAATACAAGCACTACTTTTTGATACAATTTTCGATCCATCAATTGGAATTACCATTCTTTTTTTCTTTCTACAATATCCTTTTGGAAAAATGGCTGAATTATGGTTCAATACAACAAAAAAATCAATCGCCCGTTTACGGTTTCAAAACAAAACACGTAAACCAACGGTTGATTTTAAAAACTTAAGTTCAATTCGTCAAGAAATTATACAGATAATCAACGAATTAAATTGAATTACTCTAGACCTTCCAAATCTTTTTTTGCCTCCTGTTGTTTTTCAATTTTTTCTTTTTTAAACTGTTGATCAACAGCAACTTTATCTTTGATAAAAAGTTGTTTTCCGGCAACAACCAAAACTGCCACAATAGAGACAATCAACACCCATTTCGGAAAATTTTTCTGTTTATCAACAGACTTTATGATAGCTATAACTGATAAAATTACGGCAACACCCAGCGGTAAAAACGCAATAGTGCCCATTGGTAAAACAGTGAAAAGGATGCCAATTACGGCAAAAATGACAGCTAAAATTAAAAGAACTTTTCTCATTACAAATAAAAATATAATTCTACAAAACAATAATTAAAAAAATAGATCTGTTGAAAAACTGTTGATTTCAATCGGTGATTTCAAAACAGTCAATTCAAAATTTATCTTTCACTCACCAATTTAAGTTCTCCCGTACCGACAGGAATACTGAACTGGATAAGCACCGGAACCTTTCGTGCATCATCGGTCATCCATATAAGATTTCTATCCCGTCCCTTCAATTTATTAGAATTAGCTGAAATAGAAAGTTTAAAACATGTTTTCCTCCCAAAAACAGAAGTTGAAATGGTTTGAACACCCAAATATTTGATATAAACCTTGAATTCCTTGTCATCAAAAATCATGATCATAGGCAAAACCTGTCCAACTCTCAACGCATTGAAATTCACCGTTCTTAACTTATAAATTAACGTAACTGCATCTACCGAATTTGCCCCAATTCTTACAACTTGTTTTGAAATAGGAAATCTTTTTACCTGAGCAGTGCTATTGATTGATTTTCCATCCAAATTAAAAATATATTTTTCTGTTTTATAATAACCTCCTTCATAAATGCTTCGGTTGTACAAACTGGGCTTTAAAGTAACCGGATTAACATATGACTCGTATAAATCGCGGATTTTAAAAAACGAATCCCATTTACTAAACGTTTCTGCAGACAAGCTTAAATGCAAATACGATTTTTTGGTTGTTCTCAGTATGGATGTTTCCATTGAAACCTGCGCCAATTGGGTCATTAAACCACTCATATTGTATGATGCGGCATAAACTAATTTTTCATTCGGTCTGATTTGAGCAAAACTTTGCCCATAAACGACGAATAAAGTTAAAATTATAATTAAACTTTTTCTCATTTGTCTATAAATTCTAATTAATCAATTCAATTTTTTATGATTATTTTTTTAAATAATTAAGAATAATTTTGCGCTTTTCGATAAATTCAGCAATAACAATAGCTAAGATTACCCCAAAAACGAATCCAAAAAAACCGTATTTTATAGGTCCATTTATTGGCGATGGAGAAATCACAAAATCTGAAGGGAGAAACATTGGTTGAACAAAATCATTAAATTGTTTTAATGCGTAGTTCTTAACATCCTGTAAATGAATTAAATCTCCATAAAACAGTTGCTTTTTCTGTTCGCCAATTATCAAATTGTTATCTGCAAGTTGCAATTGCTTGTTGTTTTCCTTAAAATAGGAAACTTTAGCCAAACTATCTATACGTTTACTTTCTGAATCACAAAGGGCAATTCGATCTGCCAAACCAGATTTAACAACATTAAACTCAGTTCGCATTTCAGGATTGCTATTAAAAAAATTCAAAATCGCTTTCTGAACCTGGGGCACCTGATTTATATTAGTAGTCATGAATTGCAAATAAAATCGATCTTTCATTCGCACATTCAATGTATCGGTTAATGAATGATTGTTTTTGAAATCCACCATATCAGGATCATTATCCTTCAAATAATCAATCACATAAAATGACTGAACACCGACAATACTTTTCGCAACACTATCGGGTAATGATAATTTTGTTGATAAAGAAGTTAGCTCATCTGATTGAAAAGAGTTCTCAAGTTGACGTGAAACTTCTTTTGCTGTTTGAACTTCACACCCATTAAGAATAGCAATAGCACCGGCTTTATATATACGTGCAGAAGGTCGTGAAAGATACTGACTAACGCCAACGCATAACAAAATGCTTACAGCAAACAATAATTTGTGCCGGTAACTAAGTCTAAAAAAATAACCAAGAAGATTTAAAACAGCTTTCCCCAAATTTTTAATCCAATCAAAAAAACGAGAAATAAGCTCTAATAGGTTGATTTCTCTTGTGTTACTTTCTTTTAAGTCATTTTTTTCCATATTTTAAAATTCTATTTATAAATTAATAACAATAACTTATTCTGAATCAATTTCATTTTCATTAATTATTTCTGAGGAAAACTCATCCATTGAAGATTCGTCATCGTTTGACTCATCATCCCATAAATCAACCGGGCGTTGTGGAGGTGAATGACGATACCAAATTGCTAGAGTTAATCCAATGAAAGCTCCTGACAAATGACCTTCCCACGAAATTGGATCGTTTGCCTGCCATGGAAAAACGTGCCATACCATGCTCCCATAAACAAATGCAACAATTAATGAAACAGCTATCAACGGCACATATTCTCGAATAAACCCGCTGAAAAAAACGAAAAATGCCAAGGCATAAATTAATCCGCTAGCACCCACATGCCAAGCATCACGACCTATCATCCAAAGCAATAAACCGCTGACAATATATGATATAATAAATACTTTAATTGCAATTTCACGATAAAAAAAGAATAAAAAACCCGACAATATTTCAAACGAAATCAGGTTATTAATTAAATGCGACCAACCCGAATGGATAAAAATGATCGTAAAAATACCCCACAAATGCTCAGGTCGTCGCGGATAAATACCGCCAGCATAAAAATCTAACCCCATACCTCTTTCAAAAACAAGGCTGATAATCATAAAAATCCCGATTAATGCAGGAATAAAGATAGCCCGATAAAATTGTTTTTGAAAAGAAGTACGCCGAGTATTAAAATGCATTTGGAATTTGATTTGAAACGCAAAATTAATATAAGTTCTTAAACTAAACGTCAAATCTTTGTGAAAAGTATTTGTCTATCAAAAATAAATAAAATGAATCTACTTTTCTGCTGATTTAATACATATATTCGATGTATATAAAATTGGTAATTGATAGCACTTTATTATTTAAATTGAGGAGAATATGATCAGTTTCAAAAATAATTTTCAAAAAAACCATGCCTGGTATTGGAGATTTGTTAGTTTTTTAATAAATTGCGATCGTTTAAGTTGAATTTGTCTTCAAATAATAAGTTATTCAGATATACAAGTTTATATTTCTAAAAAACATTTTATTATAGACTCAACACATTTAAAATTATCCTTTACAAAAAAATACTATGAGTTATCTCAATTTCGATAAATCGGTACTGGTAAATTTAGAAAAGTCGCTTACCAAAGAGCTAATCAGAACCAATCGTGCTGGATCGTATAACAGTACCACTTTAATTGACTGCAACACCCGAAAATATCATGGACAATTGGTCGTTCCGGTTCCGGCAATCGATGATTCCAATCATGTTCTCTTATCTTCATTAGACGAATCAGTAATCCAACATGGTGCAGAATTCAATTTAGGCATACATAAATTCAAAGATAACAATTATAGCCCGAATGGTCATAAATACATTCGTCAATTTGATTGCGAATTAGTATCGCGTACCATTTACAGAGTTGGGGGTGTCGTTTTATCGAAAGAACGAATGTTGGTTTCCTTTGAACCGCGCGTAATTATTAAATACACGTTAATTGAATCACATTCCCCGACCATACTTCGATTTAAGCCCTTTTTAGCATTTCGAAACGTGAACGAGTTGACCCACCAAAATGACAAAGCTGACTCTTCATTTTGTGAAATAGAAAACGGAATTTGCATGAGTTTATACGAAAATTATCCGCGACTTTGCATGCAATTTTCAAAAAAACCTACTTACATCCATCAACCCGATTGGTATAAAAATATCGAATACTTCAAAGAACAAGAACGTGGTTATGAATTTAAAGAAGACTTATTGGTGCCAGGATATTTCGAGATACCCATTCGAAAAGGAGAAACAATTATTTTTTCGGCAGGCATCTCTGAAGTTTCGCCTCGAAAACTAAAATCACTTTGGGAAGTAGAACTAACCCGTCGAAATCCGCGTACCGACATGTTCGAATGTCTTAAAAATGCTGCTCAACAATTCTATAAGCGTGAAGCTGACAAAACCTACTTACTTGCAGGTTACCCATGGTTTAAAGCACGGGCGCGTGATGAATTTGTTTCTCTTCCGGGTTGCACGTTGACTATTGGTCGTCGAGATTATTTCGATCTGATTATGAAAACAGCAGTCGAAGAAATCAATCTTTTTTTGAACAATTCAACTAACGGGATTCAATTGCAAGGAATAGACGAACCGGATGTACTGTTATGGTTTTTATGGACCATTCAGCGCTTTGCAAAAGCTACCTCAATTCACGAAGCTGCTGAACAATATGAAGCGCTGGCAACCAATATTATTACTTTCATTCGAAAACAAAATCATCCAAAAGTGTTTTTACACAACAACGGATTGCTTTATGTAAACGGGAAAGAAAAACCGGCAACCTGGATGAATTCAATTGAAAATGGCATCCCAATTACACCTCGAACAGGGTATGTTGTCGAAATCAATGCATTGTGGTACAACGCATTGAAATTTACAGCTGACTTATCACGGGAAAAAGGGAATGAACACGTATCCAATTTACTCGATTATCAAGCCGAAATTGCCCGTGAATCATTTATAAAAACATTTTGGAACGGCACTTACTTATATGATTATGTTGATGGAAATTACAATGATTTGGAAGTTCGCCCTAATATGATTCTATCAGTTTCATTACCTTATTCTCCTTTAGACAAGCAACAGCAAAAATCAATTTTGGATATTACAACAAAAGAATTGTTAACCCCTAAAGGGTTACGAACACTTAGTCCAAAAAGTGGATTCTATCGTCCCAATTACGTTGGTGGTCAATTAGAAAGGGATCGAAATTATCATAACGGACCTGTATGGCCATTCACTTTTGGAGGATTTGCCATGGCTTACTTACGCGTGTACAAACAAAGTGGAAAATCATTTTTGGAACGAATGTTGATTGGATTTGAAGCAGAAATGACCGAGTTGTGCGTCGGCACTTTACCCGAATTATTTGATGGCAATCCTCCATTTAAAGGACATGGAGGTATGAGTTTTGCCATGAGTGTAGCTCAGGTATTATCAGTTTTAGAAGTTTTAAAAAATTTTGATAATCAGTAATATATGAAGGCATTAATGTTTGGTTGGGAATTTCCGCCTCATATTTTAGGTGGATTAGGAACGGCAAGTTATGGATTAACACGCGGAATGTCGCTTCAACCCGATATGCATATCACATTTGTAATTCCCAAACCACATGGCGATGAGGATCAGAGCTTTTTAAAAATTATCGGGGCATGCAATGTTCCAATTGTCTGGAAAGAAAATAATTGGGATTATATAAATCAGCGGATTGGCTTTCAAATGAACCCGGATGAATATTTCAGACTGCGCAATGGAATTAAATATGATTTTACACGAATCTATACCAATGATTTGGGTTGTGTCGATTTTTCTGGTCGTTATCCGGATAATTTAATCGAAGAAATATCGAATTACGAAGCGGTGGCAAGTGTTTTGGCGCATCAGCCTGATTTTGATATCATTCATTCACATGACTGGTTAACCTATCCGGCTGGAGTTTTCGCAAAACAAATTTCAGGAAAACCGCTTGTGGTTCACGTACATGCTACTGATTTCGACCGAAGTCGTGGACAAGTCAATCCAACAGTTTATGGAATTGAAAAACGTGGTTTGGATGCAGCCGATCACATTATAACCGTAAGCAATTTAACACGTAAAATCGTAATTGAAAAATATTTTCAAAATCCAAAAAAAGTTACGACTGTGCACAATGCAGTTGAACCGCTTTCACACGTTGATACATTTAAAAAAACTGCTCGAAAGGAAAAAATTGTAACTTTTCTTGGACGAATCACCATGCAAAAAGGGCCTGAATACTTTGTCGAAGCGGCATCCCGCGTATTACAAAAAACCAAGAATGTTCGTTTTGTAATGGCTGGTAGTGGCGATATGATGCAAGCTATGATTGATTTAGTAGCTAAACGAAAAATTGCTGACCGTTTTCATTTTACCGGATTTCTAAAAGGGCGACAAGTGCACGAAATGCTTGCCGAAAGCGATGTGTATATCATGCCTTCTGTCTCAGAGCCATTTGGCATTTCTCCTTTAGAAGCCATGCAAATCGGTACGCCAACCATTATCTCTAAACAATCGGGTTGCGCCGAAATTCTGAACCATGCCATTAAAACAGATTATTGGGACATTGATTCCATGGCTGATGCTATTTTTTCTATTGTTGAATACCCTGCAATGCACAAAAGCCTCAGTGAATTAGGATTAGAAGAGGTAAACAACATTCGTTGGGAAGATGCAGGACTAAAAGTTCGTTCAATTTATGACAGTTTAATAAAATAATAAACCCATTTCTGAAATCAGTTTAAGCTTATTGCTGATATCACTTTGAAAATTTTTTTGATGTACAAAATTACCAATTTTAAAGATATAAACTAAGGCTTTATGCGAAACATTTGCTTTTACTTTGAAATACATCAACCCGTGCGGTTGAAAAGATATCGTTTTTTTGATATTGGTCAGGATCATTATTATTATGATGATTTTCAAACAGAAGATACCATCCGATATCTGACTGATAATTCATATTTGCCAGCTAATCAAATACTTGCTGAAATGATTCGCAATACGAATGGAAAATTTCGATGTGCATTCTCAATTTCGGGGGTAGCGTTGGAACAGTTGGAGCAATATGCACCCGAAGTGATCGATAGCTTTAAAGAGTTGGCAAAAACAGGTAGTGTCGAATTTTTGGCCGAAACTTATCCACATTCATTGGCATCTCTGTATGATATGAACGAATTTGAGAAACAGGTAAAAATGCATGCTGATAAGATTGAGTCATTGTTTGGGAAACGTCCAACGGTTTTTCGGAATTCGGAATTAATTTATTCGGATAAAATTGGAGAAATTATCTCAAAACTAGGCTATAAAGCCATTTTGATAGAGGAAGCTAAACAAGTAATGGGTTGGAAAAGTACTAATTACATCTATTCACACCCCACACAATCAAAGCTTAAATTATTGATTAGAAATTTCAAGCTTAGTGATGATATTGCTTTTCATTTTTCAAATAATTCATGGCACGAATATCCGCTTACGTCCGAAAAATTTATTTCATGGATAACCTCGCTGCCCGCTGAGGATAATCTTATTAATCTCTGGATGGGCTACGAAGCGCTGGGTGTTTTTCAACGTCGGGAAACCGGAATTTTTGATTTTATCAAAGCACTGCCTTATCATGCCATGGAAAATCAAATCAATTTTATATTACCTTCCGAAGCTGCTAAAAAATTAGAAAGTGCCGGCCCGATTAATGTTTCATATCCCATCAGTTGGTCCGGAACCGGAAAAGATATCAGTTCTTGGAACGGAAACGACTTGCAACAGGAAGCTCTGAATAAACTTTATGCAGTGAGTGAGCGCGTTAGATTATGCAACGACAAACCGTTGCAACATGATTGGTTAATGCTTCAAGCTACCGATCATTTCAGATACATGAATCATAAAGATGCTTTTGGATCTCATTACGATACTGCTTACGAAGCTTTTATGAATTATATGAACGTTTTAGCCGATTTTTTGGAACGCGTAGCAGCGCAATATCCGAGCAATATTGAAAATGAAGAACTGAATGAATTATTAAAAACAATTCTAAATCAGGAAATTACAATTGAAAAATTAGAAACTGAATTAAAAAAGCTAAAAACACGAAAAGCCAAAAATCAAGAGGTTTAAAATCATGAAACAAATTATTAACACTATATTTTAAATGGGAATTCTGTTGATTCTAAAATATAAAATTTAGTTACGGAACGATTTAAATGAGAAATATTAAGACAAAATTTCGATAACAAATAAGTAATTTTCTGCCTATTTTTTGACGGACTGTATTGATTCTAAATGATTGATTCAACTGTTTTAAATTTACAAACTAATATTTTAACGATTGTAATGGTAATATTTTAATTTTTACACATCATTCTGAATAACAACAGCATAAAATAAAAGTGTGGATTTAGATTCACACTTTTATTATTAAAAGGATTGAGACTATCTCCCACAAGCCAAATTTTTGTATTGAATATCAATAAAAAAAAACCTACGCTTTAAAAATTTTATGTTCCGAAAGAAATAGCGTATTTTTGTAGTTCAGAAACAAAGAAACTCATGTATGACTGAAAATCAAGTTCAAGTCGCACCAAAAAAAAAGGTGCTTTTTATCGATCGTGATGGAACCATCATCGAAGAACCTCCTGTTACCTTTCAGGTTGATAGTTTAGAGGAAATGGTTTTTTTGCCCACTGTGCTTCGAAATCTTTATTTTCTACGAAAGAAATTGGATTTTGAATGGGCTTTGGTTACCAATCAGGATGGATTAGGGACAACTGTGTATCCCCAAGAAAATTTCGATAAAGTTCAATCAAAATTCATGCAAATACTAAATAATGAAGATATTCAATTCGATAAAGTTTTTATCGATACTTCATTCCCCGATGACAAAAAACCCACCCGTAAACCAGGAACAGCCTTATTATCAGAATATTTCAACCCAGATTATGATTTAGCAGCTTCTTATGTGATCGGCGATAGGATAACGGATGTAATGTTGGCAAAAAATTTAGGTTGTAAAGCCATTTTTCTTAATCATGATACAAATTTATTGATTCAATATGGATTAACTGAATATTGTGCATTGCAAACCGCTGATTGGAATCGAATTTCTGAGTTTTTATTTGCCGGAGAGCGCACCGCCATTATTCAACGAAAAACCAAAGAAACCGATATTTTCATCAGCTTGAATTTAGACGGAATAGGAAAAACGGATATTCATACCGGCTTGAACTTTTTCGATCACATGCTTGAACAGATCGGCAAACATGCTGGATGCGATCTGACCATTAATGTGAATGGAGATTTACAAGTTGATGAACATCATACCATTGAAGATACGGCAATAGCTTTAGGTGAAGCAATATATCGCGCCTTAGGCAATAAACGTGGCATCGAACGATATGGATTCTGCTTACCCATGGACGACTGTCTTTGTTCTGTAGCATTGGATTTCGGAGGACGGGCTTGGTTGGTTTTTGAAGCCGAATTTAATCGAGAATATCTCGGCGATTTACCTACAGAAATGATATATCACTTCTTTAAATCGTTGAGTGACGCCGCAAAAATGAATTTGAATATTAAAGCTGAAGGTAAAAATGAACATCATAAGCTCGAAGGAATATTCAAAGCATTGGCAAAATCAATTAAAATGGCTGTGAAACGCGATATTTATCAGTATGAGCTTCCAAGCACTAAAGGAATAATTTAATAATTATTTTCATTTTCAATAACGAAATTATGACTTCATTTCGAAATATATTATTCATTATCAGCTTATTAATTATCTCAAATCCAATTTATTCACAAACTCCAAGCTACGAACGCCCTCGTTTGATTATTGGTATTATAGTAGATGGATTACAACAAAAACACATCGATTATTTATGGAATTACTTGGAACCGGGAGGATTTAAACGCCTTATCGAACAAGGAACTTCTTGTCGTAACGTTTCATACAATATTGTTTCTTCAGGAGATGCGGCAGATATAGCCACCGTTATGACCGGTTCGATACCTTATTATCATGGAATTACCGGAAATGCTTATTTCAAAAGATCCGACCGTACCATTCATTCTATTATTGAAGATGAAAATCAAAGTGGAATTGGCACTACAATGAACGTATCGGCTCACAATTTGCTGGCAAGCACCATTTCTGACGAATTATATCTGGCATTCCCTGAAAAATCAAAAACTTATGCCATTGCAATTCGCCCCGAAGATGCTATCATGTTAGGTGGTCACACGGCCAAAAGCGTGGCATGGATTGATAATGTTTCTTTGAAATGGGTTACTACAACTTACTATTCCGAAGGTTTATCGCAATGGGCTGATAAAATGAATACTGACGGTACTTTCAATAACATTGTCGCACAGAAATGGGAGCCACTTTATAATATAAATACATATCTCTCTAAACCAAACAAAGAAGATAAAAAATGGGGATTTTATTATGATCCTACCTCCCGTGTTTCGCAATATTCTCCAACTACAATTTTGAAAAATACTCCTGCAGCCAATACGTTGGTTGCAGCTTTAGCACAAAAAATTATTGAAGGTGAAAATTTAGGAAACGATGCTTACCCCGACATGTTATTGCTTCAATTTACAGTTCGACCGCCAAACGAAAACACCTTTGCGCTACAATCAGCTGAAAAAGAAGATATGTATTTACGATTAGATAAAGATATTGAGACCCTGCTTCAAAAAATTGATGTAAAAATAGGTTTAGACAAAACACTCGTTTATATGTTTGCCAACCAAACTGGTACCCATTCTCCAGCAGAATTGGGAATGAATAAAATTCCTGCCGGATATTTCAATGCCCGTCGGTCCATGGCATTACTAAGCTCTTATTTAATAGCAATTTACGGAGAAGAGCGCTGGATTGATGGTTATTATGGAAAAAATATTTTCTTAAATAAATCAAAAATTGAAGAAAAGAAAATCAACTTCAAACAAATGCAACAAACCGTAGCTGATTTCATGTTAGAATTTGAAGGCATTCAATCTGCATTCACTTCCTCCCAAATTGTAGGAATGAGCGGCAACACTGGATCTGAAATGTTTCGAATTCGTAATTCAATGCATAAAAACACAGTCGGAGATGTAATTTTTACACTTCTACCTGGGTGGATTGAAGTAGATGATAAAAATAAACCCGTAGGCGAATCGAATGCAATAGTTTCATACACACCGCTTTATTTTTTTGGTTGGCACATCAAACCACGAAAAGTGGATGCCGCTTACCAAACAACTGACATTGCTCCAACCCTTTCAAGACTTTTAAATATTCCCATGCCCAATGCAGCAACCGGTAAACCAATTGAAGAAATAGTAAAGTAATTTTAGATTAATTATACAATAAACTAAAAATTAATGACCTACAATTTTGATGAAATTATCGATCGTCATCACACTGATGCCGTAAAAACAGATCGGTGTAAAGCACTTTTCGGTACTGATGATGTGATTCCGCTTTGGGTTGCCGATATGGATTTTCGGACACCCGATTTTGTATTAGATGCCATTCGTAAACGTCTTGAACACCCGATTCTCGGCTATACCGTTCTTCCACATAATTTTAATAGTGCATTAATTAATTGGATTAAAAAAAGACACAATTGGCAATTACAACCCGAATGGGTGGGATTCGTTCCGGGAATTGTTCCTGGTCTTTCATTTGCCGTTCAAAGTTTGACAAAAACAAATGATCATATTCTGGTACAACCTCCCGTTTATTTTCCTTTTTTTCATGTAACCGAACGTAATCATCGCGTATTGAATTACAATGAATTAAAAGAAGAAAATGGTAAATTTATAATTAATTTTGACGATTTTGAACAAAAAATTACTCCCGAAACTACCATGTTTATTTTATGCAATCCACATAATCCGGGTGGACGTGTGTGGAAACGCGAAGAATTACTTCGAATAGCGGAGATTTGCGAAAAGCATGATATAATAGTTGTTTCCGATGAAATTCATGCTGACATGGTATTGCCCGGAAACACTAAACACACTCCATTTGCGTCCATTTCAGATTGGGCAAAAGAGCACACGGTTACTTTTATGGCTCCAAGTAAAGTATTTAACATACCAGGATTAATTAGTTCCTCATACATCATTGCTAATGCTGGCTTACGGCATAAATTCGTAAATTTTTTAGAAGCTTCTGAAATGAATAACGGCAATCTGTTTTCGTATATTGCCACCCTTGCTTGCTATGAAAAAGGAGAAGACTGGATCACCCAAATGTTGAATTACGTGCAGGGAAATGTTGAATACGTGGTTAATTTTCTGAAGAATAACCTGCCTCAAATCAACCCAATGATTCCCGAAGCTTCCTTTTTAATTTGGCTTGACGGTAAAGAATTCGGCATGAATACTGAAGATTTACATAATTTTTTTGTGCATGAAGCAGGGTTGGGATTGAACAAAGGAAGCGTGTTTGGACCTGGGGGCGAAAATCATCTTCGCATGAATGTGGCTTGTCCTCGAAAAATATTAGAACAGGCTATGAATCAATTAAATGATGCTGTATATAAAAAACAAACAGCTTCTTCGAAATGATTTTCGTTCGGATTATAATTTCAACCAAAAATAATCAACAAAACACACAATGGAAGTAAAAATTGAACCTTCGTGGAAAACGGTTTTGCAACATGAATTTGACAAGCCTTATTTCAAACAATTAACTGAATTTGTAAAACAGGAATACAAAACGAAACAAATTTTCCCTCCGGCTTCACTTATTTTCAACGCTTTCGATCAATGCCCGTTCGATCAAGTAAAAGTGGTTATCATCGGACAAGATCCTTATCATGGAGTTGGTCAGGCACATGGTTTATGTTTTTCGGTAAATAATGGTATTGAATTTCCGCCTTCCCTAATCAATATTTTCAAAGAAATTGAACGCGATTTAGGGATTCCAATACCTAAAAGCGGAAACTTAACCCGTTGGGCACAACAAGGCGTATTGTTGCTTAATGCTACATTAACTGTTCAGGCTCATATAGCCGGTTCGCACCAAAACCACGGGTGGGAAAGTTTTACAGATACCGTAATTCATACATTAGCTTCTAAAAAAGAGCATTTGGTTTTTATGCTGTGGGGTTCGTATGCGCAACGAAAAGGCGAATTCGTTGATCCTAAACGGCATTTGGTACTTAAGTCGGCGCATCCATCCCCTTTGTCTGCTTATCGGGGCTTCATAGGAAATAATCATTTTTCTACTGCCAATAAGTATTTACTTGAAAATGGATTATCAGGAATAGACTGGTAAGCGTTGAATACAATTATAGGAATAATACATTAAAAGCACTGAATCACAACAATTTAAATTTATTTTGAATAAGGAAGACGTACAACTTGCAATCAGTTATTTTAGGAATTAATAGATAAGATCTCCTGCACCTTCACGTACAATCTCCGGTTCATCACTCATGCAATCGATAATCGTAGAATGCTGCCAACCTCCAATGCCTCCATCGATCACCAAATCGACCTGATGACCATATTTTTCTTCGATCAGTTCCGGATCAGTATAATATTCCATCGTATTTTCATTCGTAAAAATAGAGCTGGTCATAATTGGATTTCCCAATTCACGCACAATATCGAGTACAATCTGATTATTGGGCATTCGAATTCCGACTGTTTTTTTATTTTTAAATAATTTCGGCAGGCTGCTACTTCCGTTTAAAATAAAAGTAAATGGTCCCGGTAAATTATTTTTCATCAACCGGAAAGCGTTATCGTCCATTTTGGCATATTCGCTTACTTCACTTAAATCCTTACAAATAAACGATAAATTGGAACGTTTTAAATCGTGATTTTTTAATTTGGCAATGAACGCTACTCCAGCCGCATTAAAAATATTACAACCAAAAGCATAAACAGTGTCCGTTGGAAAAATAATGATTCCACCATGACGCAAAACTTCAGCTATATGCCTGATTTGGGTAGGATTAGGATTAGTTTCGTAAAGTTTGAGAAGCATATATTTTTTTAACGAACAGTTGATAAAAAATTGAACGGCAAAAGTACAAAAAAACTCAAAACGTGCTATGCAGCTTTGAGCTTTTTTGTGGAATCAATCTGTATAACTCTCCAAAAAAATAAATCTATTTTGACATTTATCAATCGACAAAAAAATAAAATTTTTGGAGAACTTAAAATTAAAGAGCCATATATTGATCAAAATGCATCAATTATAGCCTTAAAATCAGCAACTTTTAAAGAAGCACCCCCTATTAAACCTCCATCTATATCAGGTTGAGCAAATAATTCGGAAGCATTTTTTGCATTGCAACTACCTCCGTATAGAATCGAAGTATTTTCAGCCACATCATTTCCAAATTTATTGGCAATTATACTGCGAATAAATGACAACATTTCCTGAGCTTGCTCAGTGGAAGCTGTTACACCAGTTCCAATTGCCCAAATCGGTTCATAAGCAATTACCAGTTTTTTGAAATCGTCAACTGATAAATTGAAAATAGTTTCATCTAATTGATTTTTAACAAAATCATTTTGTCCATTTGAATTTCTCACTTCTAAAGCTTCACCGCAGCAATAAATTGGTGTCAATCCATTAGCAAGTGCCAATGCTACTTTACGGTTCAATACTTCAGAAGTTTCGCCATAATATTCGCGACGTTCGGAATGACCCAAAATAACATATTCAGCTCCAGTTGATTTAACCATAGCGGCGCTTATCTCGCCGGTAAAAGCACCCGATTCCTTATCTGAACAATTTTGAGCCGAAACAGCAATTTTTTTTGTGTCGATGGCTTTTGTCACACTTGCCAAATGAATAAACGGAGTACCAATTACAACTTTACAATTCAGTTTTTCAGTGGCTAATGCATCATTTAATTCAATAGCCAATGTTAACCCTTCCTGTAGGGTTTTGTTCATTTTCCAGTTTCCTGCAACAATGTTTTTTCTCATCTTTTTTATAAATTAATTTGGTTTGAAAATATTAAATTCTTAAAAATAGATTAGATTAAAGTATCTGAATTCATTATTCGAAGAACAAATAGCGATATAACATACTTAAAAATCACGCCAATTCCATTTTCCTTGAATCGTTCCATTCTTTATCAGTACTAAACCCGGATTTGCTCTTATAATTGTTTTGAGAGTGATAGGATCGGCTTTACAAAACGGATAAGTTATTTTAGTTTTTAAAACAAATTGCTGAATATCAGCATCTGTTGAAGCAGTAATAGCATAAAATTTCGATCCATTACGTAACGTTTTTTGATAAATGGCTTCTGCTTTCTCAGCTCCTTTTTCAGAAGCTTTTGAAACATCATACATTAGTAACAAATAAGTCGATCCTTTATTTGAAATTATTTGATTGGTAATGTCGTTATACTGAGTATCAATAATCGAGAAATCATGAATTGCCGGTCGAAATCCTTGTGAAATAAGTACACTTTTTTGGTCGACAAACTTCCAGGTCGAATCATTTTTAGGATAATTTTCGAGATTAAATTCCTTTTGAACACCATTTTTTTGGTATATAAAAGTAGTTTGGTACTTGTCGACAGGTGCATTGGCAGGGATTTGCATAGCTTTCAAAATATTTGTTCCAACTTTGTACGGACGAAAATCGATAAGCGGCAAATGTCGGTAACAATAGCCCGATAATCCCAGTCCGACAAAAACAAACACAATAATAGCAATCCATTCAGCATAAGGCATTAAAAATGGTCTAATTTTATTTTTAAATATCAATAAAAAAATTGATAATGATAAGAATATAACATTTTTATAAAATGTCGCCCAATTACTCAGCACCAGTGCATCTCCAAAACAGCCACAATCGCTAACCGGATTTTTTAATGCAATGAACAAAGTTAACGGTGTCATGACCAACATGAAGACAAAAACAAAAATTGAGGTGAGCTTTAAATTGATTTTAAAAATCAGATTCAGTCCAAGCATCAGCTCGAAAGTAGAAAGTGCAATGGCGGCAGGAAAAGCTAGCCAATCCAACGCATTAAAAATTCCACCAAAAGCGTGAAAATAATCTTCAAATTTATAAGTAGAACCTAGCGGATCAATGGATTTCACAAAACCAGAAAACACAAAAACGATTCCGAGCAAAACACGTGCAACAACTAATAAAACCGATAGATAACGGCTTTCAGATCCTTTATGGTTCGAATTAGATTTATATAAAATAAAACTCACGGCAAAAAATTTTGTGTGATTAATAATTAATGATCAGCAACTTGCAACTTTAAAACCATCAGCATTTCTCTTCAGCTTTTATTAATCCGAAAACTGCATAATTTATCATATCAAAATAATTAGCAGCTACTCCTTCTGAAATCAGGGTTTCGCCTTTATTATTTTCAATTTGTTTGGTTCTGATAATTTTCATCAAAATCAAATCGGTATAGGATTGTGTGCGCATCATTCGCCAAGCTTCGTCATAATCATGATTTTTAGCCATCATAAGATCTTTGGCTTGTTGCAGGTAATTATTATAAAGTTCTAACGATTTATCAAAACTTAAATCTGCTGACTCCGAAAATCCGAGTTCAAGTTGAATGAGTCCGATAATTCCATAATTAACAATTCCGATTAGCTCTGAACGAATATCTTCGTCAACTTTCGAAATTCCTTTGATTTCAATAGTTCGGATTCGATTTGCTTTGATAAAAATCTGATCAGTTACTGATTGTGAACGAAGAATGCGCCATGAAGCACCATAATCCTTCATCTTTTTAACATAAATATCACGACATATTGCGCTTATCTGGTCAAATTGTTCTTCAGTTTGATACATATTTATTATTTTGAAAAATGAATCCGGTGTTATTGATAAATAGCTTGTTGAAGTTGCAAAGTTACGATATTTTGTTGACTTGAACAATTATTAAAATCTAAAATCTATCAGAAAACAACTACATTCTCAAGCTCCAAATTTTCGCATTATTTTCTTAAATCATTTAAACGCAAGCTGTCGTATGAGAATATTTGTTTAACTTTGAGCACAATAACATCTGTAAATGAAAAAAACACTTCTATTTAATTTATTTCTTTTCATGATTATCTTGAATCCGCTTTGGGCTCAACAAATCGGCATAGCATCGTTTTACAGCCGACACATTCATGGACATCGAACCTCCGATGGCAGCCGTTATCATAGGGATAGTTTGACTTGCGCTCACAAAACTTATCCTTTCGGAACGCTTTTACGTGTACGAAATCCCGAAAATTCTAAAGAAGTAATTGTAAAAGTTACTGACCGCGGTCCTCATAGACGAAACCGATTGATTGATTTATCATGGGCTGCAGCAAAACAATTAGACATAATTAGAAAAGGAATTGCCAAAGTTGAAATTTGGGAAATTAATTCCTTACCTGAACCATTACTATTACTTCCGGTTCCTTTAAGTACAATAAAATCAGCTTCCCCCATAATTCAAGATATTCGTTCGATAGTTCAATTACAAGGATATATCTTTCATCTTGCGAAATGATTTAACATATCATAATTGAAAGGTAAATACGGCTTTTTCGAACAGGCACAACAAGATTCATGAATTAAAACCGGTTTTTTTACGTAAATTTGCAGCCAGAATAATTAAAATCAAATTTCAATGAATTCCAAAGTCAGAGTGCGTTTTGCACCCAGCCCAACCGGACCGCTGCATATCGGTGGCGTTCGGACTGCCTTATATAATTACCTTTTTGCAAAAAAACATGGAGGCGAGATGCTACTCCGCATTGAAGATACTGATTCAGCGCGATTTGTGCCCAGAGCCGAAGAATATATTGTTGAATCGCTGAATTGGCTCGGTATTGATATTGATGAAGGAGTAGGCGCTAAAACCGAAGGTGCTCATGCACCATACCGCCAAAGCGAGCGAAAATTCATTTATCGTAAATATGTTGATCAATTACTTGAAGCAGGGTTGGCATATATTGCATTTGATACCCCTGCCGAGTTAGAAGCCAAACGTACTGAAATAGCTAATTTTCAGTATGATGCTAAAACACGAGGGCGGATGACCAATTCACTGACCTTACCTGTTGACGAAGTTAAAAAGCGAATTGAAAGTGATCAGCAATATGTAGTTCGTATAAAAATTGAACCAAACCTGGAAATAAAAGTACAAGATTTGATTCGTGGAGAAGTCATTGTAAATTCTTCAGTAATTGATGATAAAGTATTATTTAAATCGTCAGATAACCTGCCAACATATCATTTGGCGAATGTGGTCGACGATTATCTTATGGAAATTTCGCATGTCATTCGTGGCGAAGAATGGTTGCCCTCTGCCCCACTCCACGTGTTGTTGTATCAATATTTAGGCTGGACTGATGTCATGCCACAGTTTGCACACCTACCACTATTATTGAAACCCGATGGAAATGGTAAACTTAGCAAACGCGATGGAGACCGGCTCGGATTCCCAGTTTTTCCTCTCAACTGGAAAGATCCGAAAACCGGAGAAACATCTTCAGGTTATCGGGAAGCGGGTTATTTTCCTGAAGCAGTTGTTAATTTTTTAGCATTATTAGGATGGAATCCCGGAACGGATCAGGAAATATTTTCAATGGAAGATTTAATTGAACAATTTTCGTTGGAACGTGTAAGTAAAAGTGGAGCAAAATTCGATTACGAGAAAGGTAAATGGTTCAATCACAAATATTTGCAAATTAAAAACAATGATGAAATTGCTGCGATATTTCAACAGAATTTGAAAGAAAAAAATATTGATGTCGATGTTGAAAAAGTTAAAATGGTGGTTTCATTAGTCAAAGAGCGGGTCAATTTTGTTAAAGAAATATGGGATCAATCTGCCTTCTTTTTTGAGTCACCTACACAATATGAAACAAAAGCAGTGCAAAAACGCTGGAAACCAGAAACTCCTACTCAACTTAAAGAATTGATTGATGTACTTCATACCATTGATGACTTTACACCCGAAAACACCGAAAAAAAAGTATTAGATTGGATATCAATCAACAATTATCACATCGGAAATGTAATGAATGCTTTCAGAATCTCAATTGTAGGTGAAGCCAAAGGTCCACACATGTTTGATATTGTGGCTCTTATCGGAAAGGACGAAACTATTTCACGATTGAAAAAAGCAATCGAAAATATAAAACCGATCGAATTATAACACTCTCTTTTGTAAAATAAAGGGTTCATGAAAAAAGTACTTATTATCACATATTATTGGATACCAAGCGGAGGTGCCGGTGTCCAACGTTGGGTGAAATTCACAAAATACCTGGGTGATTTTGGGTACGAACCAATTATTTACACTCCAGAAAATCCAGAATATCCTTCGATTGATCACAGTTTTGAGAAAGATATACCATCTGATATTCAAGTTATTAAATCAACAATTTGGGAACCATACAATTTCTATCGAAAACTTACAGGCAAAAAAAATCAATCGATCAATGCCGGATTTATTTCTGAAAATCAAAAGCAAAACTGGAAAGATAAACTATCGATTTGGATACGGGGAAATTTTCTGATTCCCGATCCGAGACGGTTCTGGATTAAGCCTTCAGTAAAATTTCTGATAAATTATTTGATTAAAAATCCGGTAGATGCCGTTATTACAACGGGACCTCCTCATTCCATGCATTGTATCGGTTACGGTTTGAAGAAGAAATTTCCAGAATTAATATGGATAGCTGATTTTCGAGATCCATGGACCAATATCGATTTTTATAAAAATTTGAATTTGAGTTATATTTCGGATAAGATTCACCACATAATGGAAAATAAAATCATTCGAAATACCGATTGCGTTGTGGTAGTTTCTAAAGGAATGAAAGAGGAGTATGAGCTTTCGAAACCAAAAAAAATTCAGGTGATTTCAAACGGTTATGATACATCTGATGTTTTATTGCGTCCCTTAAAATTGGATAAAAAATTTAGTATTTCACATATTGGAACTTTAAATGCCGCCAGAAATCCCAAAACTTTATGGAAAGTATTGAGTGAAATTTGTAATGAAAATCCCGAATTTAAATCAGATTTAATAATTCAATTGATTGGCAAAACAGATTATTCAGTAATTGAAGAAATAAAAAATTTGAATCTAATTAACAATTTATTGAAGATTGATTATTTATCGCATAATGAGGCAGTTACAAAACAACAAACATCGCAGATACTGCTTTTACTCATCAATCAGTCTGCTAATGCAAAAGGCATACTAACTGGAAAATTTTACGAATATCTTGCAGCCAAAAGGCCTATTCTGGCAATTGGTCCTACCGATGGAGATGTAGCAGCCATTCTAGCTGAAACCGGTGCGGGTAAAATGGTTGATTTCTTCAATGAGGAAAGAACAAAAAATGAAATTTTAAATTATTATAATTCCTTTAAAAACAACACATTAACAATACAATCAGAATCATTTGAACGATTTTCACGAAAATATTTAACTGGCGAACTATCAAAACTTTTAGACACTTTATGCAAAAAATCATAACCATTGTCGGTGCACGTCCGCAATTTATAAAAGCAGCTACGTTAAGTCGCCAATTTCAAAAATTGGGAATCGAAGAACTGATTGTACACACCGGACAACATTTTGATGCCAACATGTCCGAAGTGTTTTTTCAGGAAATGGAAATTCCAAAACCGACATATCAACTTGAAATTCATGGATTAACACATGGCGCAATGACAGGCAGAATGTTGGAAGGAATTGAAAATATTTTGATAAACGAAAAACCAGATGGTGTATTGGTTTACGGCGACACTAACTCGACGCTCGCAGGTGCTTTGGCAGCAGCAAAATTGCATATTCCGGTGATACACATCGAAGCGGGTTTGCGATCTTTTAACATGGCAATGCCGGAGGAAATAAACCGGATTTTGACCGACCGAATTTCTGATTACTTATTTTGTCCAACTGATACAGCTATTCAAAATCTTGAAAGAGAGGGTTTTAAAAATTTTCAGACAAAAATTTTAAAAAATGGTGATGTAATGCAGGATGCAGCCATTTATTATGCTGAGAAAGCTGAAAAAAAATCAAATATTTTGTCAAAACTCAATTTACCAACATTTATTTTAGCAACAATTCATCGACAGGAAAACACCGATTCACCAGAAAATCTGAGAAATATCATTAAAGGATTAAATGAAATCAATCTCCAAATTCCAGTAATTGTTCCCATTCATCCGCGTACACGAAATATTCTGTCGCTTCAAAATATTCAGCCTGAGTTCAATTTAATTGATCCTGTTGGATATTTCGACATGATTATGTTATTGAAAAAGTGTGAATTGGTAATAACAGATAGTGGTGGCGTTCAAAAAGAAGCCTTTTTCTTTGAAAAATATTGTATCACGTTACGCGAACAAACTGAATGGGTGGAATTAGTAAAAAATGGATTTAACATGCTGACCGGAAGCAATCCTGAAAAATTAAATGCTGCTTTTGAATTTTTCAAAACAAAGAAATCAGATTTTAGTATTAATTTGTACGGCAAAGGATTAGCTGCTGAAAATGCGGCAAATGAAATATTGAAATTTTAAATAAATTAAGACATGCAATCATCACACGAAATTAAATCTGAAGTAGGATATTTCCAAAATGTACGACCCGAAATGTTGAAATATATTCCCAATAAAGCTACGCATATTTTAGAAGTCGGTTGTGGAGAAGGAGCATTCAGTCGTGGATTAATGCGTTCCGACCGTGATCTATGGGGAATTGAAATAGATCATGATGCCATTTTAAAAGCAAAAGAAGTTTTCAATCATACTATTGAAGGTGATTTTGATTCAAATTACAGTCAACTGCCACAAAACTATTTTGATTGTGTGATTTTCAATGATGTACTTGAACATATGTATACACCATGGGAAGTAGTTAAAATGGTAAATGGTTTACTTAAAAAAAATGGAATCATCGTGTCATCAATTCCTAATTTCAGATATATCAGCAACTTAATCACAGAGATTCTTTTTGAAAAAGAATTCAGATATAAACCAAATGGTGGTATTTTAGATGATACGCACATTCGATTTTTTACTTCTAAAAGCATTTTACGCATGTTTCAAGACCAAGGTTACGAAGTACTGGTTCACGAAGGTATACATCCCTGTAAAAGTTGGAAAGAAAAACTGTTCATCGCCTTAAGTTTTGGATTATTAAATGACGCACGTTTTAAACAATTTGCTACTGTCGCAAAAAAAAATGTTTAAACCCATAAATTTTTCATTCAAATACTACATTAAAATGTTTAACACAAACTATTACAATCGATCATTCCGTGAAGAAATGTTGAAATACATTCCAGCAGATGCAAAAACAATTTTAGAAGTTGGTTGTAGCGAAGGATTATTTTTAAATTACTTAAATAAAAGTAGGGAATGCGAAACATGGGGAATAGAATTATTTGAAAATGCAGCTATTGAAGCATCCAAAGTAGCATTTAAAGTGCTAACTGGGGATTTCAATGAAGTATATAAATCACTTCCAAAAAATTATTTCGATTGTGTGATATTTAACGATGTAATTGAACATTTCTCAGATCCTTGGTTGGCAATGACGAATACAAAAGAAATTTTATCTAAAAATGGTGTAATTGTATCGTCAATTCCAAATTTCAGGTACATAGGTAATTTAACTGAAATAATTACTTCTGCCGATTTTAAATACAAAGAAGAAGGAGGTATTTTAGATAAAACTCATTTAAGATTTTTTACAGCGAAAAGTATAAAACGTTTTTTTGACGAATGTGGTTACATTTTAATCGAACAAGAAGGAATACGTCCTTGCCAAAGTTGGAAAGAAAAGTTACTGATTTTTCTGTCATTCGGTCGTTTTTCCGACATGCGCTATAAACAATATGCAAATGTTGTAAAACTTAAAAAGTGAAATTTTTATGATATCTATCATTGTATCAACGCACAAACCAGATATTTATCAAAACTTTTCAGAAAATCTGAAAAAAACGATTGGTATCGAATATGAACTAATCGGCATTGAAAATTATGCCCTATACTCGATTTGCGAAGCCTATAATTTAGGTATCAAACAAGCAAAATATCCATTTTTATGTTTTGTTCATGAAGATATCATTTTCAAAACTCCAAATTGGGGTAAAAGAATGATTTCCCTCATGGAAAATGATCAGAATATTGGTTTAATCGGGGTAGCCGGATCAAAATTTAAATCAAGTTATCCATTATCAGGTTGGGGACAAGGACCCAGTTTAAATAAATTTAAAAGAGGTCAAATCACTCATTATTACGATAATAATGAATTATATGAAGATTTCGATCTCTCGTCTGAAAAGAAAGAAGTTGAAGAAGTAGTTTGTTTGGATGGCATTTTTTTGTTCACGAAAAATGAAGTTTTAAATCATTGCAAGTTTGACGATAAAATATTAAATTATTTTCACGGCTATGACACTGATTTCTCTTTGCAAGTATTTTTCCAAAATTACAAAGTAATTGTCGACAGAAAAATCGAATTAATTCATTATTCAAAAGGAAATTACAACAAAGAATATACGCAAGCCAATAAAAAAATATGGAAAAAATGGCTTTGTAAATTACCCGTAGCATCAAAAGATCTTAAAATGTCAAAAACAGATATGCTAAAAACAGATATGATCAACTGGTTTTATTCAGGCAATGACACGATTAAACGAAAACTTAAGATGCTGTGATATGAGAACTTCACCTTTAGTTTCAATAATAACGCCCACATATAACCACGAAAAATATATCAGTGATTGTATTAATTCAGTTCTAAATCAGACCTATACAAACTGGGAAATGATTATCGTTAACGATGGAAGTACAGATGAAACCTTGTCCGTAAGTCAAACATTTGCCGAAAAAGACAATCGTATTCAAATCATCTCAAAACAAAATATCGGCATTTTTAGGTTAGCTGAAAACTATAATGCAGCATTGAAGATTTCAAAAGGGGAGTATATCGGAATATTAGAAGGAGATGATGTGTGGGAACCTGAAAAATTAGAGTGGCAAGTGCAAGCTCTTGAAAATAATTCAGATACAGTACTTTCCTGGGGAAAAGCATATCGATCGTCGATGGATTTAACCCAAGATTACGGACTTTCTCCCCACTTGAAATTCAATGCAAAAATTTTCAACAATTCACCAGTAAAATCCGCTCTGCAATTGCTTTTGTTTTCAAATTTTATACCGGCACTTACCGTGCTAATCAGAAAAAATGCGCTGGAAAAAATTGGAGGATTTCAACAAGGATTCGGACTTCCACTGGTTGATTTGCCAACCTGGCAAACTCTTTCACTTTTAGGTAAATTTAGTTATATAGATAAACCCCTCGGTACATGGCGGGTAACTACAAATCAAGTTACAAAAACCCACACCATTCGAATGATAGAAGGTGTATACAGCTTAGCTTTAGCATGTTACGAAAGCAATAAATCATTTTTTAAAGAAACAAAAATTTCAACTGACAAAATTCATCGTCATTTTAAGGGAAGATTAATTGTGAACTATTGTCATTCAGCTAATTTCAAGTTAAATCGAAAAGATATAAAAGGTGCCAGAAGTGACTTTAATCAGTCTTTATTAAAATATGGATTCATAAAACCAACCTGGAAACTAAGGGCTATATTTGGAATTTTAAGATGCATTATTTTATCAATTTTCATTTCAAATGAGAAATAAAAACATTAATTTCGTTTGAATTTCAATAGAGGTGAAACCATTTGTAAAATAAAATTCTTTGCCTGAAAGAAACTTTCTGCAAAGAAAAACCGAACCAATACAATATAAATAATCAACGTTTCAATAACCTGAATGACCACCATTGAAATATTACTCAATGGTAAAAAGCCGATAAAATAAGCCATTACCCCCAAAATAAAACCCATAAAAAATTGAGGTAAAATGTCTACAATTTGGTGTTTAAGATAATGATTAATTTTACTCTTGATATAAATCATCGAAAGCGAATAAGCTGCAAACGAAGCAAGAACATATCCAGCCAGCATAATTTTAATGCCAAACTGAAAACATAGAACTACCGAAATGAGAATCAATGATTTCTTAATAAGCTCCATTCTAAAAGTTAACTTCGACTCACCTCTTGCATTTAATACGCTAACATTCAGCACGTAAAGTGGTCCAAAAAAATTAGCCAATAACAACAATTGAAATAAACTAACCGACGAAAGCCATTTATCGGTAATCAAAACAAGAATAAAAGGTTTTGCAATTGCAATTAATACAGCGATTAATGGAAAGATAAGTAATGAAATTGATTGCGTCAAACGCCTATAAACCCGAATCAGTCTTTCTGTGTCATGTTGAATCTGAACTAATAACGGATAAGTTCCTTTCATTAAAATTTGTTGTGTTGCAGCATCCACCGTATCACTTAATTTGTTTGCCTGCGTATAAAATCCTACTTCACGAAAAGGATAAAAACGACCCAATAAAATGGTATACAGATTATTGAAAATCACATTTAAAGAAGAAGTTCCTAACATGTGGATCGAAAAACTCCAAAAATCCTTAATAACCTGATTTGAAAAATTCCGAATCGGTTTCCAATGAACCAAAAACGGATATAACAGGGCACGTATGAATTGACTTGAAATTTGCTGCCAAACCAACGCCCATACTCCGTAACCCAAAAATGCAAGAATAATTCCCAAAAAGCCACTGATACTAACGCTGATAATATTTATTAGTGCTAAAACTTTGAAATTCAGATTTTTGTTTAATACAACATATTGAATAAAATAAATAGCATAAAAAATAATGGTTAGAAAGAGCACGCGAGAAATCAGAACCAATTCAGGGTGTTTAAAAAATTTAGCAATGAATGGAGCTGCAAAGAATAAAATTAGATATAACAAAACAGAAATTAGTAGATTTAAATAAAAAATTGTGCTGTAATCTGTAGCGTTTGCATCTTGTTTCCTAATTAATGCCTGACCAAAACCTCCATCAATTAAAACCGTAGATAAAGAAATAAAAATCATAAGCACACCAATCAAGCCATAATCATTTGGAGTTAATAGTCGGGCAAGCACTATTCCAATAATCAATTGGGCGAGTTGCTGTCCAAATCGATCAATCGATGTCCACGTAAGGGCTTTCACCATTTTATTTTTTAATTCATCGCCCATGTTTATATGATCAATTTATTGGTTGAAAATGAAGTCGATATGCCGACAACAACGTTAATACTTGCAATTTTTCATTCAAAGATCCTTCCTCAAATAACCATTTACAGTCGGTTTGCAAAGCTGGAAATGCATAAAGTAATTCGATATTTTTATCAAAATAATCAGTTACAAATTTTTTTAATTCAGAATTTTTATCGTACCATTTATCAAATGGATTCATACCTGTACTCATTTTTTTGTTATGGCGATCCAACCACTTTAATTGCATCCGTTTATAAAAATTTAAATCAAAGTATTTTAAATAATTCATTGATTTTGAAGGAGTAACGCCAGTCTTCTCCCATCTATACTGATTCACTTCGGGATACATAGAGGTAATCCATTCAATATAAATACCCGATTTGTATTTATATTTGTATGGTATTGAGTAACAATAACTTAAAAAATCGAGATCTAAAAATGGGGAAACCGTTTGCGAAAAAATATCCATATAATTATTTCCGTTCATGGCTCCTAGAAACGCACGACTATAAAATTTATAAAGTTCTTCAGTTTCATATTGAGCTACAATAGTTTCGGCAAACGAATGAATGCGCGACATTAGTTTAGTGGAATAAGCACCCTGAGATGCAGTAGGCTTCACAGGATAGGGTTGTGACAGAAATGAACCTAAAACAGCATCACCTACCAAACCGGTATGAATCAAGCCGTATGGTTCGAAATTAATATTTTCGAGTGCACTTAATAGATGACAAGAACCTGAATACAAAATCAATCCATCATTGTAATAAACCGTTTTGTCAAGCTCTTTTAAAAAATTTCCATTATCGAGCGACTGAAACAAAAATTGATGCCGAAAATCAGAAGCAATTTCTTTTGAGATTAATTCATCCAAATAATTTGATTCAGAGAAATTGAAATTAAGTTGTTCTTTATATCCCAGTTTATCAGCCACTAAAACAGTCATTCGAGAATCGAGCCCACCACTCAATGTTGCCACATGCTTATAATTATAAGCTTTATCTTTTTCAAATTCCAACCTAACCGCATTCCTGAAAAGAATATCCATATTTTCAATAATTTTGGATTTCTCATCAGTGGTTTCTTGAATATTTTTTAAATTAAAGTATTCATTAATAGTCAATTTATAATTATCAACATTAATTTTTGAACCTGGTGAAAGCCGATGAACTTCGGATAGTAACGTCAAATCCTGTAACATAAAACCATACGTTAACAGTGAATAGACTGCGTTCATATCAAGTTGAAAAGGAATTGACATTTGCGTCAACAGATAACTAATATCTTTGAGATCAGAAGCGAAAATAAAAAATTGCTGATTTTCAAAATAAAAAAGGCGTTTTGATCCGGTAGGATTTGTAAAAACAAGCCATTTCTCAGTTTGTTTGGAATATACAAATCCTGAAAAATCACCACGGAGTTTTAATATAAAATCATCGGCATATGATAAGTATAACTGTTTAATTACCTCGAATACAGTATGTTTTGAGGTCAAATTCATCAATTGAGGTAAATTCAGAATCACTCCATCCAACCCGATCATAAAAGATTCGTCCTCTTCTAATACTTTATCATTTAAGAACTTCTGATTTGTAAATTGTTCAATTTTAATTTTTGGTGATTGAAGGTTGCGATAAATAAAATCAGATTCGTGCCCAAACAAATTTTTGGGTCTGAAAGTACTATCCTGCGGTAAAGAATCAGTTTTGCTGATGAGAGCTGTGAATCCCGACATAATTGATTATTAACTTTTTGCGTATTTCGAAAGATTTAAATCTCAATTTTATTCAACTCGTAATCATTGCATGCTCTTTCATAATCGTCGGGTCGACCAATATCCAACCAATAACCCGAATGAAGTTTTACTGAGGCGGGATGATTGAATTTTATTAAATCGAGCATCAAATGATCAAATCCATAAGATTGATTTTCTGGAATATAATCCAAAATTTTTCGGTTTGCCATATAAACGCCCATGCTAACCTGATAATGTTGAGTCGGTTTTTCGATAAAATTCGTCAACATTCCGTTAGCATCGACCTTAAGTACTCCATAATCGACTTTTTGCTCACGCTTGTACGACGAAACAGTAAAAATACTTTTATTTTGAACGTGAGAGTCATAAAAACGTCCAAGATCCAAATCTGTCAAAACATCTCCATTCATAACTAAAAAGTTTTCGGGCAAATCTGGTATAAGTTTCAATGGTCCCATTGTGCTTAAAGGCTTATCTTCGAGCGAATAATCAATTTTAACGCCCCATTTACTACCATCACCGCAATAGGCACGAATTATTTCAGCCATATGATTCACCGTTATGGTTATATGATCAAATCCATTTTGAACTAATTGCCTTATAATCATCTCGATGATAGGCATTTCACCTATTGGTACCAAGGGTTTTGGTAAACTTATGGTATAAGGTTTCAATCGAGTACCTTTACCTCCGGCTAAAATCACTGCACGTTTAAACATTGTAAATATCAGATTTAAAATAGTTCAAATTTACAGAAATCCAATCAATGGTTTCTTTTAAGCCCCGATCAAGATTAAATTCGGGATGCCAATCAGTATGCATTTTAATTTTCGTATTATCACAAAAAAGGCGTTCAACTTCACTTTTATCGGGACGAATTCTTTGTTCGTCCGACAATATTTCAATATCTGTTCCGATAAGTTTTGCAATTTTATGCACCAGATCACCAATCGTAATTTCATCATGCATGCCGATATTGGTAATTTCGCCAAAAAGTCCTTGAGCGGTAGCTATTTGGTAAAAGCCATTGGCAGTATCTTTTACAAAAGTCAAATCACGGGTAGGTGATAAATTGCCTAATTTCAATATCTTTTGACCGTTCAAAATTTGCGAAATCACTGTAGGAATAATTGCACGTGCCGATTGACGAGGTCCATAAGTATTAAACGGACGAACAATTTTTACCGGCAAATCAAAAGATTTATAATAACTTATACTTAATTGATCTGCTGAAATCTTGGTTGCGGAATAGGGCGATTGTCCAACCATTGGATGATTTTCATCAATAGGTACATATTGAGCAGTCCCATAAGTTTCGCTTGTTGAAGTTACCATAATTTTTTCAACATCTAATTGGCGAGCAGCCTGCAATACATTATAAGTTCCTTCAATATTGGTTTTAATATAAGCCTGTGGTGAAACATAAGAGTAAGGAATACCTATCAAAGCTGCCAAATGAAAAACCGTATCGCAGCCTTGCATGGCAGCAAAAACCGAGTCGTAATCGCGAATATCGCCTGTAACGATCTCCGTTTTGTGCTTAACTTCGCTTGTATCTAACCAACCCCATTTATTCCATGAATTATAATGAACAAATGCCCTGACTTCAAACCCTTTTTCGACCAATAATTCAGTCAAATGTGATCCAATAAAACCGCCGGCTCCGGTAATTAATATTTTATTCATAAATCTAATAATGAGTCAATTTGAAAATGAAACATCAATCCAATCAAACACCAAACCTAAATCATACTTTTCAATCCATCTTGAAATAATATTTTAGGCTGCCAATGTAATTCTTTTTTAATTTTCGAAATATCAGCCACTGTATCGAGCACCTCGTTTAAACGGATTTTGTGCGTGCAAAGATAGTCAATTTTCATGTCGAATAATTTCTGCACCATTTCCACAACTTCCTTGACAGAATAACTAATACCACTTCCAAGATTAAAAATTTGAAGTGAAGACGATTCGTTTTTTATTTCGATCGCCTTGATTAAAGCTTCTACCGCATCTTCTACATGAATATAATCACGTTTGGGACGATCGTCCATTATCTCGATTTTACCGGCTTTAGCCTGTCGAATAATTGTTGGAATCAAAAAATCAGGATTTTGACCTTTCCCGTAAATGTTGAATGGCCGAAAAATGGTGATCGGCACCTTAAAATCCCGATAATATCCTTCACAAAGACTTTCGCTAATTACTTTGGTTTGTGCGTAAGGATTAAAGGCTTGCACTGGATGATATTCATCAATTGGCTGATATTCGGGCTTTCCGTAAACGTATGAGCTAAAAAAAATCAGTTTTGCATTGTTCAATCGGCAAAGTTCTAACATATTTAAGGTACTCAAATAGTTAGTTTCATAAAATCGTTTAGGATTTTCGTAGGATGCAGGAATAAATGATAAATTGGCCAAATGAACTATAATATCAATATCACTAAAATGTTTCACTTGTTCCCAGTCACAAATATCAACTCCTGTTTTCATATCCAATAAAACCAGCTCATGATCGACTGATTTTAAACGTGGAATCAAATAACTTCCAATGAATCCGGAATATCCGGTAACTAAAATTTTCATTTTCCCGTAATAATGTTTTAAGCATCAAAGATACAATAATTTTCTAAACCTAAAGTTCAGCTTATCATGAAAGATTAAATCTTAAAAGTAAGTATTTAATGGTCTGACATTTAAAAAGGCTTCGGGTTGATTAAAACAGATTAGATTTCAATCAACCCGAAATGAATTCAGATTATATTCCTCAAAAAAAGATAAAGTTTTTCAGTCTTCTTCCAAATTTTCAGAAGAGTCTTTAATAAGAAGCGTTAATAAACTTGGCAATACGATAAGTAACAACGGTAACGCAATAGCCAATCCGCCAATAACAGCAATCGCTAATGGTTGATGCATCTGTGCACCGGTTCCAATACCCAATGCTAAAGGAATAAGTGCAACAACCGCGCTCGATGCAGTCATTAATTTAGGTCGCAAGCGTGTTGAAATTGCATATACCAATGCATCGTTCACATCCGTATTTTTCAATGCAGCAAAAAACTGCTGAATCGTGAAAATAGAATTTTCACCGATAATCCCGACAATCATGATCAAACCCGTATAACTTCCGACATTTAATGGCGTGTTGGTTATAAATAATGCCAGCAAACTTCCTGAAATACCTAACATACTGATAAAAAGCACTGCAAATGAAATCTTTAAGTTTCTAAACATAAATAAAACAACGGTAAACACCAATAAACTTCCGAGTAATAAAATTTTCAACAACTCGGCAAAGGATTGTTGTTGCTCCGCATACGAACCTCCATACACAATTTGATAGGCCGGGGGAAGGTTTACCTGCTTCAATTTATGCTGAATATCTTTCATTACACTTCCCAAATCCCGATTATTTAGTCGAGCAGTAACTACACCCATGGTTTGCAGATTTTCACGTTGAATTTCCGACACACCACTTTGAATATTAAAATTGGCAAATTGGCTGACAGGAAAATACATACCCGATGCCGTACAAATTTTTACCAACTTCATTGAATCAACGGATGTATGATTATTCATTGGAAAAATCATGCGGACATCAGTCAATTGCTCCTTTTCAGGTATGGTTCCAACAACCAATCCTGAGGTATGTGTTTCCATCTGAGATTGAAGGTCAGCTGAAGTCAAACCGAATTGTTTAAGTTGATCCTCTTTTGGTTCAATTTTCAACATCGGCCCTGCTACCACGATACCATCAAAAACATCGGCTGTTCCCTGAACAGAAGATAAACTATCGGCTACTTGCTTTGATAAAGTTTGCAGTTTATCGTGATTATCTCCGAATATCTTAATTTCAATGGGTTGTACACTACTCATTAAGTCGCCCAACATATCAGTAATTACCTGACCGAAATCGACGGTCAATGCAGGCAGTGTATGCTCAATTTTCTTACGAATTTCATCTGAAACTTCATTGGTAGTTTTATTTCGATTTTTTTTCAACTCAATCAAATAATCTCCGCGATTCGGTTCGGTGATAAAAAATCCCATCTGAGTTCCTGTTCGTCGTGAATAAGCTTTTACTTCGGGAATTTTCTCTAAAATTTTATCCACTTCGTTCAACATACGGTTCGTTTCTTCGAGTGAAGTACCTGAAGGTGAGTTATAATCAAGTACAATAGATCCTTCATCCATATCAGGTAAAAAACCGGTTTTAAGTCGAGGCATAATAAAAATAATGCCAACAATCAGAATGGCTGCAAAAATCAGGCTTATATAGGGTTTTTCGATAAAAAAACGAATCCATTGCTGTTGATGTACTTTATGGACTTTTTCGGCTTTATGCAATCCTTTGTCCTTAGAAAAGAGCAGATACACAACCGGCAATCCCAGCCAGGTAATTAGAAATGAACAAAGAAGTGTTATAATCATCGTCTCAGTCAACACTTTAAAATAGGCTCCTGCCACTCCCGACATTAAAATAAATGGGACAAGAATAACGATGGTGCTTAACGATGAACTAACCATTGATGGAAACAAAAAATGAATGGCTTTACCTACTAAATCTTTTGGAATTCGATCGGGAAATTCTTCATGGGTGCGGTGTATTTGCTCAACCACGATAATAGCATCGTCAATGATCAGACCGATAGCAGCTGCGATCGCTCCGATTGTCATTATGTTGAAATCGAACCCTATTAAGCTCAAAACAATAAACGTTAACGACAATGTAAGCGGGATGGTAACTAATAAAACCGAGCCAGCTTTATATGATCGTAAAAAAAGTAAAACCATTAAAATGGCTAATGCTAAACCAATCCAAAGTACATCGATAATACTCCTGACACTTTCGTTAACAAATTCAGCCTGATTATAATACGGTTTTAAAACTACTCCTTTAGGTAAAATTTTATTTAACTCATTCACTTTTTCTGAAACCTGTGTCGACACATCAATTAAATTGCTGTTTGGTTGTTTCACCACAGCAATTAAAGGAACATCTTTGCCGTCGGCTTTAATTTTCACGTACTCGGTACGTTCAGCAATTTTTACATTTGCTACGTCCGATATTCGTATGGTTCGAATGCCATTGTCAGAAAGAACAACTTGCCGGAGCTGGTTTATATTTTTGATTGTTGCATCAGTAACAGTTAAATATAATCTATTGAAATCAACCGTATATCCATTTGATTTAATAAAATCAGTTTGTTGCAATGCATTGAAAATATTCTGAGGACTCAGGTTAAGTTGTGCTAATTTTTGCTGATCGAGCACAATGCGGTATTCTTTTTCTTTTCCACCGATCACGTCGACCGATGCCACACCTGCAACCCTCGAAATATAAGGCTTAATGGTATACTGCGCAATCATCTTAAGTTCTACCTGACTTTTTGTAGCCGATTGTAATGAATAGCCCATAATTGGTAAAATGGATGGATTCATTTTCTCAACAGTGATTTTCACATCGGGTGGCAAACTGTTTTTGATTTGTGATATCTGTGATTCCACCTGCTGTTTATCTAAATCTATATTCGAACCCCAATCCATAAACGCCGAAATCTCGCAACTTCCCATACTGGTAGTACTACGAATCAGCTGTAGGTTTTCTACCCGTTTAATAGCATTTTCAAGTGGTTTGGTAACAGTAACCATCATTTTATCAACTGGTTGTTCACCATTTTCGGCTATTATTTTTATTTTCGGGAAAGTGATATTCGGGAACAAAGAGGTTTTCATATTTTTGTACGAAAACACACCACCAATTAATATCAACAATAATATAACTGAAATTGGACTTTTAAATCGAACAAAAATCTTTTCCATATTAATTTTGTATTTTCACTACCGTACTGTCATTCATGCCATAAGCACCTTCCGTAATCACTAAATTACCCGATTCCAATAAGGGAGAATGAATTTCAACTTGTTCATTGTTTTCAATTCCTTTATCCACAGGAATTTTAACAGCTAATCTGTTGTTTTCAACTTTCATCACCCAATATACCGTTTGTGTTTCATCTGTCATTACAGCCGATTTCGGTACTAATTTCGAGTGGATATGCTTGGTTTTGACGGCTTGAACAGTCAGGTTTAAATTTTCGGGCAATGAACGGGTTCCCAACGGTCTTATCAAAATTTGTTGGGTTTGATTTACTTGATCAACTATTGGAAGCTGCTGAAAAACAACGCCATCAAAGGTCGTATTATCAGATAATAAAATTTTGCAATGCATATTTATTCTTAAAAAACTGCTATATTCAAAAGGCACATTCACTTGAATTACAACCTGCGAATTTTCAGCAATATTACAAAGTGGAGTGCCTTCGGCAACATAACCACCCGCTTCGTTCACCGTCGTTTCGTTAACCACCCCTCCAGATGGTGACATAACCTTAACAACTCCGGCATTAACACCTTGTAAACTTGATAATGCTTGATTTTCTTTGGTTTGAATCTCGTATAAAAGTTGATTTTTCTTAACTCTATCTCCAAATTTTACATAAACCTTCAACACATATCCCGATAAAGGTGAAAGAACAGCATTTTTCTTTAAATATACAGTTTTACCATTAAGTTGAAGGTAATCAGATATATCACCCAAATGAACTGCCTTTGTTTTAACTGTAACAACGGGAGTTTGATCGGCTGAATTGTCTTGCTTTGTCCCACACGAAATCAATCCGAGGGAAATAAAAAAGCCATAAAAAATAAGTTTTCGCATATCAAAATTTTTAATTCTTTAATCCTTAACAATATAAATACTAATAATCCCAATAATTGTACGCATTGACCAACACCTGCTTTTCCATTTGAAGCAAAATTTTCTCTTGTTTTTTGGATGTTATGTCTTTCAATAAATTTTTAAAATCCATGATCGAAATCTGCCCTTGCAACAATTCGTTTTTATATGCGCCTAAAATTGTATTATACTGATTTAATTGACTTTCTGTATCGTTCATTCGCTCCATTAAATTGACTAATTGATGTTGGATTTTTTGTAAGTTAAGGTCTTTTTGCTTCAAAAAGTAATCCTTTTCGAACTGTGAAGTACGTAAATTGATCTTTGATTTTTCAGTTTCCAATTTTCGTTGTCCTCCATCGTAAATATTCCATGCAAAATTTAGTCCCAAACTAAATCCCAAGCGATTAACCGAAGGCAGATAAATAGCATTCATGCCTGCATTGGCAAAAAGATTTAGTTGTGGTTTATATTTCAACTCCGTTAAAGAACGGTCGGCTAAGATATTTAAACTATCCAATCGAAACGAAGTGAGAAAAGCAGAGTTTTCAAAAAAAATATTTTTCTGCTGAATATCAATCAATTTGATATCCGAAATAGCAGGATCATTGACACCACTCAAAAGTTTCAAATCGTACAAATTGGTATGAAATTCGTCGCGAAAGGTTTTATTTTCGAGCTCACGATTCTGGTATTCAATTTTCAACAACATCAGGTCAGTCTGTTTATATATGCCGTGTTGAACCAGCTTTTTCATTATGTTAATTTGATCGTCCAATTGATTTAACACTGAATCGGAATTAACAATTAGAACTTTCGATTTCATACATAATATATACTGATATCCTATCAATTGCTCTATTTCATGAATTGTCAATGTTATCTTATTCTGATTTAGTTGGTGCAAAATATCGTTTTTATGACCATACGCTTTTAAGCTACGGTTATTAAAAACAGGTTGTTTAATTGATAAATATGCCTGATATTGACCACCGTCAGTATTTGCCTGATCAAAACCTAAATAATTTGATGCAGCCGGAGACACAAACTGAAACTGATTTTTACCGTTGTCATGCGAAACAATAGGTGCAAATAAAATATTTGATTCGAGATTGATTTCGGGTGATGTTAGAATTCGTTTAATTTGTTGCTGGTTTAAATCGAGCAAAGCATTTGCAGCCTTATTCTGTTGAATAAGAGGGCTATGAATGGTAGCTTGTTCAATAAAAAATTTCAAATCGCTTTTTTGTGCAAACCCAACGATCCCAATATTTAAGAAAAAAATAAAAATTAATTGACGCATATGAATATGGTGTGAAAAATGTTGAAAATATACATGAGCACATGAAACATTTAAGCAAGAAAACGCCTGAAAATGAAATCAAATGATTAATCACCAATTATTCGAACAATTTACGGAGCATGTCGAATACTGAAACAGTGAATATTGTCATAAAGATATTGAATTTCAAGCTTATTGGTACTGCAAATATTCTTAACAATTGCTAATCCTAAACCAAAAGTTTCTGAGTTCATTTTTGTAAAACGGGAAAAAATATTGTCATTATTTAAGCCGTTTGAGGCTCCACTGTTACAAATCTTAAATTCATTGGTTGAGATCGAGATATGAATAAATCCCTTAATTTCGTTGTGTCGCAAAGCATTTGACAATAAATTATTCATCAGAATATCAGCCAATTGTGCGTTAATTTTTGCAGAAAAAACACCAGAAAATTCATAGCTTACCGAAATTTTTTTGGTTTCAAATAATGATTCGAATTCTTTGGCTTTGAGGGTAACTAACTCATTAAATGAAATCACCGTATCAGCTAAAAACTGACGGTTCTCAATTTTTGTAAGTAAAATCAGACTTTGATTGAGTGAAGAAAGGCGTTTCAATGCATTTATAGATGTGATAACTTTTCGAAACATGTCCTTCGACAATTCCATTTGCAGCAGCTCTTCTAAATTGAGCAAAGCGATTGAAAGCGGGGTTTGTATCTCGTGCGATGCATTTTCGGCAAATTCTTTTAATGACTCGTAATCTGTTTGGAGTTTAAGTGTCATCTGTTCAATAATCGAATTTAGTCGATCAAACTCTTCAATATCAGTCTCGCATAAAATTAACTGCTTATGATTATTAAAACTAAATTTTTCAATGGCAATTAAGTTTTTCTCAAAATCAGTCCAAAGCGTTTTCGTCCAATTTTTAGAGATTAAAAATTGAATACCAAACACTGAAATTAACACAAAACCAAAAAAGATGGTGAGCAGTAATTGCAAATCTTCGCTTTCAAAAGTTCGTTGACGAAGTTTGATCGTATAATAACCATTGCCAATTTTTACCTGCTCAGCAAACTCAAGATAAATTTCATTTTCGTTTTCAGATTTGTTATTAAGTGAGATTTGATTAAATTTTACCGAATGAATTTTGAATTGTGATTGTTTGGTTACTTCTACGATAGGATAAATATTGGGTATTTCACCGGTATTTTGAATTTGATGGCGAATCAGCCCTGCTTTTTGAATCATTTTTTCCTTACTGTCATTGAGTAATATTGTCTGCACGATAAAATACATCGAAACAGTAGCTACAAACAAAGTAAATGTCAGTAACAAGGCATAATTTCGATTTATTTTAGTCAGAAATTTCATTGATCGGTTAGTTTATATCCCATGCCATAGATAGTTTTAACATAGTCGGTTCCACCAGCCAGTTTAATCTTTTTACGGATATTGTTCAAATGCGTATAGATAAAATCATAGTTATCAGCAAGCTCAACATTATCTTCCCACAAATGTTCAGCCAAAGCTTCTTTTGTTAGAACTCTATCTTTGTTGACAATAAAATAAAGCAACAAATCATATTCCTTTTTAGTAAGCGTAATTTTATTTTCATTTACAATTACAGATTTTGCATCTGTATTAATTGATATTTCATTGTATACAAGTGTATTATCTCCATTAAATTGACGACGACGAATGACTGCACGTATTCTAGAATTTAACTCAGACAATTGAAAAGGTTTGGTCATATAATCATCAGCTCCCCGATCAAGTCCATTTATCTTATCATCGATTGAATCCTTTGCTGAAATAATAATTATTCCCGCTTTAAAATTAAATTTTTGAATTATCTTGAGTAATTCCAACCCATTACCATCGGGCAATGAAATATCCAAGAGGATAACATCGTACTCATAAATCGATAGTTTATCCTCCGCCTTCCGAAAATTATCAGCCAGTTCGCAAATATAATTTTCTTTTGTCAGAAAATTACTAATCCCGATCAGTAATTCTTTCTCGTCTTCAACAATTAAAATTCTCATTGGGCAAAATTAGACATAAATTCTAAAGACAATCTAAAGATCAAATTTTAGTTTTAAGGATTTAACTATGATAACGAAATATTGAAAAACGTTGAAATAGACTGATATGTTAAAGAAATTAAAATAAAAGTTATTTTTTTGATTTACAATCCTTTAATCAAATGCACAATGCCTGAAACTGCAATTTGTAATCCAACGCAAAATATTAGGAAAGCAGAAAGACGATTTACAATTATTTCACTGTGCGAGCCCATATAATTAATCAATCTGTTGGCATTAGCGAAAAAAACGTAAATGAGCACACAAATTCCTATAATAGCGATAATCAGCGCTCCCGTATTAACTAAATAAATAGGCAATGATGTGTCGACACTGTTGGCACTCAAGGTAAACAATACGGCAAGAGTTCCGGCACCGGTGGTCATTGGAAAAGTAATGGGATAAAACAATTTATCCATAATCGACACTAAATTTGACTGATCAGCAAGGGTTGAATCTGTTGATGTTTGTGCCTGAGTTTTATCTTGCGAAAGAAATTCCCAGCCAATCTTGCAAATCATAATGCCTCCGGCAAGTTGAATAACAGGTAAACTTATTCCAAAAAGTTCCAAAATCCAATGACCGGCAATTAACGTTGCAACACAAAGAATAAAAGCATATAACACGATTCTTTTCACAGCTTTACGACGCTCTTTTTGCGTTAAATCAGAAAAATATGGATTTAAAATGAAAGCTGATCCTATTGGATTAACAACCGGGAATAATGCGATAAATCCCACGAAAACCAAATTCAAAAAAGAAAGCAAATGAGAATTCATTGGTATAAATAATTTAAAATTAAAGTTTTTCATTATTTCAAATATCATTGCTCAACGTGTATACGAATTTTCTTAATTATTGATACAGTTTATGATATTGAATTCAACACAAATACTTATCTTTTCATTGCTCTATCGATACTGCGTTTGTCTTCTTTTTCCTTGAGAGTCTGTCGCTTGTCATAATTCTTTTTACCATGTGCAATACCAATTTCGAGTTTAGCCAATCCTTTATCGTTTATAAAAAGTTTAGTTGGTATAATTGTTAAACCTGTTTCTTTTGTTGCTCTTGTCAATTTACGGAGCTCTTTTTTAGTAAGTAATAATTTTCGATCGCGCCGCACATCATGGTTATTATAAGTACCAAAAAAATACGTAGCAATATGCATATTTCTAACCCATAATTCATTGTTTATAAACGTACAATACGTATCGGATAATCCGGCTTTACCGTCCCGGATAGATTTAATTTCGGTGCCAAAAAGCTGAATTCCAGCCAAAAAACGATCTTCAATTTCATAATCGAAGGTTGCTCTTTTATTTTTAATGAGTATATTTGATTTAATAAACATGAAATAAGGCTTCTTTAAAAAATTATTTTTGCCGATTAGAAACAAAGGTATGAATATTTTTCAACAAACAAAAAACGTCGAAATCAAGTTTCGACGTTTTTTTGAAAATTTTAGACAAATAAAATTTAGATTTCCCAGGCTAAAGCACTGGCTCCCAGTACGGCAGCATCAGCTTCTTTTAAATCGGAAAATAAAACTTTCACTTTTTCTTTCCAGATAGGAAGCAGATTCTTTTCCATATTCTCTTTTATCGGATTTAAAATTAAATCACCTGCTTTGGACAATCCTCCAAAAAGAATAATGGCTTCGGGTGCACTGAATGCAACGAAATCGGCAAATGCTTCGCCCAGAATTTTTCCAGTAAAAGTGAAGATGTCTTTGGCTACTTCATCGCCTTCCATGGCAGCATCAAACACATCTTTCGATGTAATGTCCTCGCTGGGGATATTGCGTAAAAGACTTGATTTTGTACTGGTTTCCAAAATCTCACGGGCGGAACGGGCAACACCGGTAGCCGATGCATAGGTTTCTAAACAACCCGATTTTCCACAACCACAGAGCCGACCATTATTCCGCATTACATTCACGTGTCCAAGTTCACCTGCAAATCCATCATGACCATATACCACTTTACCATCGATAATGATGCCGCTGCCTACACCGGTCCCAAGTGTAATCATGATAAAGTTTTTCATTCCGTGTGCAGCTCCATAAGTCATTTCGCCAACAGCTGCCGCATTAGCATCGTTTGTCAATGCAGCCGGAATTCCAAATTTATCGGCCATTAATTTTGCAAAAGGAATCACTCCTTTCCAGGGTAAATTTGGAGCAAACTCAATGTTTCCGGTATAATAATTTCCGTTTGGCGCACCTACACCAATCCCTTTAATTTTGTCAATTCCACCAGCAGCTTCAATCAATTTCGATAATTCTACATAAATGTCATTTATATACAAGTTTACGTCGTTATGCGTGGCAGTTTTAATGGCACTTTTTGATATTACAGTTCCACGGGCATCAACAATACCGAAAACGGTATTTGTTCCACCCATATCCATTCCAATTACATATGGTTTATCCATTATTAGAGTTGTTTTTTAAATGAAATTTTATTCAGCCGATTGTTTTACTTTTGAACCCAATAAGGCATAGTATAAAATGAATAATTCACCGGCAATAACCAGAAACCATGTCCAGCGCCATCCAAAAGCATCAGCCAATCCGCCTTGCAAAAGAGGAATAACAGCTCCACCCAATACGCCAATCATGAAAACACCTGAAGCAACGGATGTATATTTTCCAAGTTTATTAACCGATAATGTGAAAATGGCACCCCACATAACTGAGTGAAAAAGACCAACAACAACTAATAACCAGGGATTATTCAACGCGATAGCAGCTATGGTGAAAATGGCTGCCAGGATACTTGTAAATGCTAACTGCACTTGTGGAGAAATTTTACTTATTGAGCTGGAAATAAGTCGCCCAACCAACATACCACCCCAATATAAAGTAGCCATTATAGCCGCTTGCGATGCAAATGAACCGCCTAAACTAATGGCAAAAAGATTGATATTAGCTCCGATAGCTACTTCAACTCCAACATAAAAGAAAATGGCGATTACACCCAACGTAAGATGGCTGAATGACCAAACACTTTTTTCGAGTTTTTCTCCTTTTTCGGTTTTGGTTCCTTTAATATCGGGCAATGACAATTTTGATAGTATGAAAGTGATCACTGCAATGACAACCATTAATCCGATAAAAGGGATCATTAATTGTTTTACTTCAACTTTTTCCATGGCTAAACCGCCAAAAACAATTCCCGTTACAAAAAACGGAGCAACAGTTGTCCCAATCGAGTTTGAAGATCCACCAATGTTCAACCGTTGAACCGGTTGAGTACCTTTAACATTACAGGCTGTTAAATATGGATTTAAAACTACTTGCATAATGGTTGCAGCAGAACCCACCACAAATGAACCCAATAAGAAAATAAAATATCCAACCGGAATAGTTGCAGAAGCAATTTGCACGTTAGAACCCGGAAATTGTTCGTAATACCATGAAGACATGAAAAATACTCCTAAACCCACTATCATGACAAGTAATGCACGAATCAATGTGCCTTTGTAACCGAATTTAGTTACCCAGGCCGAACCGATACCGCCGGTTAATGGATAAGCTAAAAACCATGAAAATGAAATAAGCGTTGCAAAAGTGTTTTTCAAATCGCCGGCACCGCTAAGAAATGCAGCCTTCAACGGTCCTTGAAATTGACCGTTGGCAGTGGTTAAAAAACCAACTATAAAGAATAAAAAAACCAGTGTAAGAAATGGTCCTAAGTAATTTTCTTCAGATTTTGAGTTACTCATTTTTTTAGATATTAAGTTTATAAAAGTGTTTGTTTTTTTCGTGCCAAAGGTAGCAATTTTTTTTTACGATTTATCAGATGTGAATTTTAAAAATGCGTCCAAAGAACTTATTAAAAATATGTTTTGCAGCATATTTATAAATTTCTAAACAGAAACTCGCTCATTCGGGTGTACAAATGATGGCGGGTTTGTTTTCCCAAAATACTATGATTTTTATCGGTGTATAGTTGCATTTCGAATTGTTTATCTGCTGCCACTAACCTGTCAATATACAACATCGTATTTTGAGTGTGCACATTATCATCAGCGGTTCCATGAATTATCAGCAAACGTCCTTCCAATTTATCGGCTCGATTTAAAGCGGAACATTCGTCATATCCGCTGAAATTTTCTTGAGGCGTACGCATATACCTTTCGGTGTATGCCGAATCGTAAAGTCTCCAATCAACAACAGGTGCAACAGCAATTCCTGCTTTAAATACTTTTTCACCTGTACTCATTGCCATTAAAGTCATAAATCCGCCATAACTCCAGCCCCAAATACCAATCCTCGCAGGGTCGATAAACGATTGACCAGCCATATATTTAGCCGTTTCTACCTGATCTTTTGTCTCTAGTAATCCCAATTTTTCATAGGTACATTTGCGGAATTCCGAGCCTCTGGCACCTGTACCACGCCCATCTACACAAACAACTACATAGCCTTGAGAAGCCAGGTAATATTCCCAATCAACCTGCCATCGATCTAAAACCTCCTGCGAATCGGGACCTCCATATTGATCCAACAACACAGGGTACTTTCTGTTGGAATTGAAATTCAAAGGTTTCAGCATCCAACCATTTAATTTTATATTTTCGGAAGTAGTGAAATTGAAAAATTCTTTGTGTGGTAAATTCAACGATTTAAATTTTTGTGCCAAGGAAGCATTGTTTTCAATAACCCGCACAATTGAACCTGTTGAATTACGCAAGGTGAGTACATTTGGATCTTCGGCACTTGAAGCATTGTCGACAAAATAACTGAATGTGGAATTAAAATTCGCATTGTGAGTTCCTCGTCCATCAGTCAAACGGGTTTTTCTTCCTTTTAAATCGATCGCATACACGTCTCGTTGCATTGGTGAAAGTTCAGCAGACTGAAAATAAAGTATTTGTTTCTTTTCGTCAAAACCATATACATTGGTGATATCCCAATTTCCCTTGGTCAATTGCTTATACAATGTTCCATTCATCCGATAAAGATAAGCATGCCGAAAACCATCATTTTCATTTACGTTCACAAAATACAGATTATCAGCCGTAAAATAAGTATAGTCGATGTTTTCGTAATCAACATAACGCGGATCAGTTTCACGTAAAATCAACTTTGAAACTGTTGATTTTGGATTAGCAAAAATCATATCCAATTGATTTTGATCTCGATTCAGTTTAAAAATAGCCAATTGATCAGCCGAACGTGTAAAATTTATTCTTGGGATATAATAATTTTTGTCACCATCTGAAAGCGGAATAGTCTTAATTGATTTATAAAATTCATCATAAACACAAACACTAACCTGTGAATTATTTTGACCGGCTTTGGGATATTTATACTTTATTAATTGAGGATAAAGCATCAGATCTTTATCAGTTTTATCTTGTTTGGTATAAAGTTGGAACGAAAACTGAGGCACATTGGTTTCATTGAATTTAACGAAAGCCAATAATTTACTATCGGGACTCCACACAAAATAGCGCATAGCGGTAAATTCCTCTTCGTAAACCCAATCCGGTGTCCCATTAATTATTTTTTCGGCAACGCCATCTTTGGTTATTGGAATTTCGGTATTAAAATCCAATTTCTTAATAAAAAGATTATTATCACGGGCAAATGCAATATATCGGCTATCTGGTGAAAAAAGTGGCACTTCTTGAGGTCCATTGTCTGACAACGTCGACAAATCTTTAGTTTTCAAATCGTAAACAAAATAATCGGCTGTAAAAGTTCGACGATAGCGCATTTTAACATTGGTGTAAATCAATAATTTTGATTCATTCGGACTAAATTCATAACCGGAAATACTTTTCAAAGGAGCATTTTTCAAACTATTCAGACTGAAAATTGTATCGACAACGCCACCGGTTTTATAATTATATTTAACTATTGCCTTATTATTGAACAGTTTTGTGTAATAAATGCCATCCAACATCGAACGGGGCGTTTCATAAGATGGAACTCTGAATTTTCCATCGATAATGTCATAAAGCAATTGAGCATGACTGTAATAAACGGAAATTATCAGAACAAATAATAAAATAATTCGTTTCATATTTATATAAAGAATTGATTTTTAGTTGAAAAATATTTACTATATTTGAAAATTAAACAATCGGTGATTTTTAATAAAAAATTTGTCGTTAAATATCTTCTGATTGACAAAAATAATCTATTTTGCGCTGTAAATGCATTCTGTTTGAAAAGTTTTCATTCCATTAACAAAACACATTAGAGTTTGGAATAAAATTCTATTTATTGAAACTTTCGCTTGAATAAGTTACACTTTATTGATTTTCGACTATTTATATACTAAAATGATTAAAGATTTATTTAAAATTTCATCGAAACCCGAAAATCTTGGATTATGTTTGAGTGGTGGTGGAGCATTAGGTTTTGCACATATCGGGGTAATTCAATCACTCGAGGATCACGGCATTTTTCCTACACACATTGCAGGATCGAGTATGGGGGCAATTATTGGTACTTTATATGCCGCAGGATTCACGCCGGCTCAAATGTTGCAAATGATTCGAGAAGACAAACTATACAAAATCACCAAGTTAATGACTTTTCGACCTTCTTTTCCCACTTCAGGACTTTCGTCACACAAAATGTTACGATCGCTGATACAAGAGTTAATTCCACACAACAGTTTTGAAGGATTAAATAAAAAAATGGCTGTTTGCGTGGTCAATCTAAGTAATGCTGAATGGGAAATAAAATCAACGGGCAATTTATTGGATTTATGGCTGGCTGCTTCGTCAAGTATTCCTGGAGTTTTTGAAACCATTAAAGTTAACGGACAATTTTTTATAGATGGCGGATTGCTCAACAATTTGCCGGCACAAGGTATTGCCACTGAATGTAAAACAATTATTGGAGTAGATGTGATCCCGCAAAGAACTCCTCCAAAATTAAAAAAACCCATTGATACACTTATATATTCTGTTCGCGCCGTACAGCATCAAAATTCAAAAAATGGACGCGATTTATGCCAATATATAATTGAACCGGATGCCATTGATAATTTTCACGAATTTAATTTTGATGCTTTTCAATCTATTTACCAATCAGGTTATAATGCAACAAGTAATTATATGTCCGAACATCCTGAAATATTGAAACTAAAATCACAAAAGAATTGATTTGATTTATAGGGATGTTCAATTACCTTAAGAAAACACTTCGAATTTCGGTGGAAAAATTGTATTTTTGCAGTTGAAATTCAAGAGCCGACAATAATTTCATTTCATTCTATAAAAAATATGAGTGTAGTAGATAAAATTAATAACACTTCCTCGACTGCATTTTCGTTCGAACTTCTACCTCCTTTAAAAGGAAATGGTATCGAATCAGTTTACAAGACTATCGACACCTTGCTCGAATTTGACCCCAAATATATTAATATCACCACTCACCGAAGCGAAATGGTTTTTAAAGAAAATGCTAAGGGACTTTTTGAACAGGTTTCGGAACGACATCGGCCCGGAACGGTTGCAATAGCTGCTGCTATTCAAAATAAATATAAAATCAGTGTTGTTCCACATATTATCTGTAGTGGTTTTACTCCTGAAGAAACAGAATATGCGCTGATTGACCTCCAGTTTTTAGGCATTACCGACTTACTTTTGTTGCGAGGCGATAAAGCAAAACATGAACGTGAATTTATCCCGACGGGTCATAAAAATGCTACCGATTTACAAGACCAGGTGAACAATTTCAATCAGGAACTGTTTTTGGATGGAACTAAAATGAAATCGCACATCACCCCATTTTCGTATGGAATGGCATGCTATCCTGAAAAACATGATGAAGCTCCCAATTTAGATGCCGATATATTTTATGCCAAAATGAAAGTCGACAATGGTGCAGATTATTTGGTTACACAAATGTTTTTTGACAATCAGAAATATTACGACTTTGTGGAAAAATGCAAATTGATCGGAATTAATGTTCCTATTATTCCGGGAATTAAACCTATTACGTTGGCAAATCAATTAACCGTTCTACCGAAAATTTTTCGGACTGAAATACCCGAAGAATTTGCAGGAGAATTGCGTAAATGCCGAAACGATGAAGAGGCAGCAGAAGTTGGGGTAGAATGGTGCACTAAACAGGCACGGGATTTGATACAACATGGCGTGCACAGTATTCATTTTTACAGCATGATGGCAACTCAAAGTGTTAAAAAGGTTGCCAAAGCTGTATTTTAATTCGTTTTTTATTATGCTAAGTTTTTTGTTCTTTATTTTGGTGTTTGTTCTTGTTGTTGCATTAATCATATTATCCACGCTTTGGGGATTAATCCGTTCCATTTTCGGGTTTGGAAAACGCCGGTCAAATAATTCAAATGGCAACAATGAATCGGAAAACACATCATCGTTCCGTTCAAAAATATTTGAGCAAACAGAAGGTGAATATGTTGATTATGAAGAAATAAACTAATACAAATCTATAATTATAAATTTAATGAAGCAAAATTGCTTTATTAATTTATACATATTCTATTTTCTTACTCACCAATGAATGAATGAATGTTTTTTACTAAGATCATACAGATCCTACACCATAATTATTTCATTACTTTACATATCAGTCAGTTAACCAAACTGCAGTATGGGTATAGTTTTTTACAATCAATTCATTGACAATAAACCAAGCCACATTCGCTCTTGAGATACTTAGGTTTCCTTTTAATCTAATTAAATCACTTCCTATCCTGAATTTTTTTGTCAAATTGCCTTCTGTCAAGCTACCGGGACGTACAATTGTCCATTCTATATTGCTATTCATAATTCGTTGTTCATTCTCAAGATGATCAGCAAAGGGAATTTGAAATAATAACTTTGTAATAAAAAACCGAATCAGGAAGGGCATCATTTTTCGACTTTCGCCCACTCCAATACTTGATAAATAAATAAAACGTGGAATATTAAGTTCTTCCATCAACATTACAATATTATCAATACCTTCGATAATTTCAGTACTATGTTCTTTGAGCGAAGTTCCTCCCAATGTTGAAATACAAGCATCGGCGCCTTCAAGCGCATTTTTTAATTTGAAAATTTCGTTCAATTCGCCAACAACGATTTTTAAATTTTGATGATCAATAGCAAGTGTTCCAGGACGGCGAATATAGGCTGTTACTCTAAAACCTTTATCTAAAGCTTGTTGTACAACAAGTGAACCTGTTTTTCCATTTGCGCCAATTACAATAATTTTCATGATATTAAATTTTGATTCTATTTTTATGTAAATCTCAAGTTTCCTAATAAACGTTTTAAAGGATTAAAAGTTTGATAAAAACAAAAAAGAGAATCTAATTCATTCTCTAATTTTAATGAAACGGATAAATAGCAGGAACTATTCATTTTCGATTATTCAGTTCTTGTTGTGTTTTAACGCGTAAACCAGGATTTTCAATGACAATTTTACGCAAAAAAGCATCCGGATAGCCAGCACGAATTAAATTGAGTGGAATTTTATGGTCGTTTTGTAAAAATTTTCCATCTTTCTCCGCTTTAATATTGCCGTCCATATATTTCACAAGCAGGTATTGACCTAATTTTTTCCAAGCAGCAGTTGAATTTTCGGCTTGTGTACAACTGAAATTTGTCAAGAATAATCGGGCATCGGCTTCATTCATTCCTACTGCAACTTTGTCCATTGCAGGCACTAAAATATTAAATTCGTTTTCCCATTTTTCCTGTACTTTTTTTATGTCCGGATACATGTAAGAATACTTGCTATAAGCATAATTAGCCACCCAATTATAAATCCAAAATGCTGATGTTGAAGAATATTCAAGTAAACTGCCATTATTTGGATCGAAACAATTAGGAATGGAATTAATACCACAATACATCGGCACATAAAGCGAAGTGGCAGCATCGTCGACACCAAACCAAAGGATTCCACCAATGTAATCAGGCAACCAGCTTCGCATTTGAGCAACGAAGGTAAAACCGGTTTGCTGTGTAGCTGTGGGTCGTTCGTGCATATATTCAACCGTATCAACCTTAAATGTCAATGGACTACAACGTAATGGACTACCGAACGGATCGGCAGCAACTCCCTTTGTCAAATCGAATTCAGTTCCTTCAAAATGATCGCGCATATCGTTTTTCAAATCTTGCACCGACAATTTTACGACGGGTTTAATCCAGAGAGGCATACGTTCAAGCGTTTCGCCTTTGACGTATGAAATATATTTATCCATTGAAGGGTCTAATTTTCTGAAGAAAGCCCAAACCCGTGCTTCACAAGCACGAAGAGCAATATAATCGAGCGGTGCATAAGTATCGGAAAAACTAAAATCTTTATTTTTACCTTTAAAGTAACCTTTTTCGCGGGCAAATGCCACGACATCTTCTGCATAAAGGCAGTTATTTTTGTCATCGAAAGGAAAAGTTGTTATCCTTGCCTGGTTAGCATGAGCTGAAACACAGTCATCCGGAATACGTTGTGCTACCCAGACTGCACCCTTATTATTCGGTCCCTTACCAACCATTTCCATAATCCATACTTCGTTTGGGTCAGCTATAGAGAATGATTCGCCTTCACTGCAATAGCCATATTGAGCTACTAAATCAGTCATCACCTTTATAGCTTCCCTTGCATTGCGAGAACGCTGCAAAGCAATGTAAATTAGACTTCCATAATCTAAAATACCGGTGGTATCAACTAGTTCGGGACGTCCTCCAAAAGTAGTTTCGCCAATGCTGACTTGATGTTCATTCATGTTACCGATAACTGAATACGTTTTATCTGCCTGTTTTATTTTTCCCAGATATTTGCCAGTATCCCAATCATGGATATCAAGCATAGCATCAGATGGATAAGTGGCTGCTGGATAATGACATAAAGCCCCAAATAAAAAATATGAATCGGCATTATACGAAATAAGAGTCGATCCATCGAGTGTAGCATTTTTTCCAACTAAAAAATTGGTACAAGAATAGCTATTCTGAATTGAAAGGATGAATGCGAATATGAAAATTGACTTTTTTATCATTTTTGATAAATTAAAAAATTATTTTTTAAATCCTCTGATTAATAATTAGATATCTTCATTTTCAATTATTAGATCGTCGGTAGAATTTCTTTTGGTTCGCGAAAAAGATTTGGTAATCCAGCGCGGGATAACAAGCAAACCAATTAACAAATACATATAATAACTTATGACCCTCCAAACCAACGTTACCAACAAGATAATACTATTTGAAGAAAAAATATCGTTATAATATTCTTTAAAAGCATATTCAGCAACACCGCTTCCGCCTGGAGTTGGACTTACAACCATGAAAACCCAGAGAATTAACTGACGGGCAAATACAACCAAATGGTCGATGTGAGTAGGATTAAAAGCCATAAAGACCGCATTTACAACTAAAAACCGAGCAGCCCAAGTTATTAAAGTCATACCAAAAGCTTTAAACCAAAAATAAAATGGTCGATTCCCAATATCATTTGATGTTTGTACCAAATTGAAAGTCAATAATTCTACTTTTGGTTTCCAGCGCCTCAATAATGGCACTTTGAAAAGGGTCAATAAAATATGTCGAATCCAGTTGGGACGTCTAAAAATAGCAATATACATGATTGTCGTCCAAACTAAACGGGTAATATAAATAGTAGTGAAAACCACAGCAAAAGTAGAAACAATTACAGAAGAAGAATTAAAAAGTTCGGACAGCGGGATAAATAAAAAAACTAAGGGACAAACTACTAAAAAGAAAAGCTCATCTAAAAATAAGTTTACGAACATAATGGTTGTGCTTCTGCCAGCATTAATTCCTTCCTTAATTAAAAAAATTACCACTAAACTCGAACCACCAACGACAGTAGGCGTTACTGCCGATGTAAACTCACTCAACACATTAATATGAAAGGCTTGGCGCCACGAAAGATCTTTATCGGTCAAATACCTGAAACGCCACATCATCCCTAAATCACGAGTAAACATCAACAAAAATGCAAGCACAATAAACAATGCACTGTAAATAGTGAAATGAAATGAAAGAAAAACAGCAGGGTCAAACTCATCAAGAAATAACCAGCCGATTACAACTAATCCAAGTAAAACAGGAATCAAAACCTGATACGTTTTGTAGGGTTTCTGAGTGTTTATTAATTCATTATTTATTTGTGCCATTTTCGTTGGATTAAGTTTTTATATCTATCAAGCACTTCTTCGGTAACATTTTCCCACGAACGCGCTATCGTTTTTGATGCTTGCACACCAGCATTTTTAACGATTTCCGGTTGAGACATCAATTCTCTTAATTTTGTGGCAAACGAATCGACTGAATTTTCGGTAAGAAAACCGTTGAAATTATCCGTAACAATATCAGCAGCTGATGATCCTCGAACCAAAACCGATGGGGTATACAAAGCTCCTGCTTCACGAACAACCAAAGGAGCATTGTCATAAATTGATGGGAAAAGGAATAAATCGGCAGCGGCAAAATACTGTTTTAATTCGTTTCGGTCGGTAATCAGTCCATCGAATCTGACTTTTTCATTCAAATCTAATTTATCGACTAATTGCATTAAATCACTTTGTGCATAACCGATTCCTACGAAAAACATTTTGAATGGCAAATCGCGAATCATTGCGAGCGATTCAACAATCAGACGCGTATTTTTCTCCCAAATATGTTGCCCAACAAAAAGTAAAAACATTTCATGATCAGCAACGTTAAACTTTTCGCGTGCAGTTCTTTGCATAGGCTCAATCGGTTCATCTGTCGAAAAATCATTTCCATTATCTACGACTATTAATTTCCCTTTATAGCCATATTCCCGAATAGTTTCTTCGACTGAGGCCTGCGGAATCCAAACTTCATCCGCTTTATCAAAAAACGGCATAATTTGCTTTAGCATTTGTTTGGCAATCAACTTATTTTGAACAGCACGTTGAAAATCATCTCGATATTTAGAGTGAAAAGTAGCTACCAATGGAATTTTCCTTTTTTTGGCAATTTGCAATGCCAACCGACCAGAACTGAAGGGAGAATGCGCATGCACCAAACCAAACGGAGTTTGATTCAGTTCTGTTTTTAAAGCTAAATCAATATCGGGTAATCCTAATCTATAAGGCTTCCTCCCTAAGAGTGGCAACGAAGTATAACGGTATACAGGAAATGGTTCGTTTTCAGAATAGTTTGGTGCTTTCGGTGTAACCACACATACTGGTATATTTTTTTTGTGCAGCCAATAAGCATAATTCTGCGTAGTCAGAGCAACACCATCCATTATTGGTGGAAAACTTTCATTAAAAATACCAATCGTATTCAAGAATAATTCTTGTATATTTCCCATGTAGCTAAAGATTTGATTTTGGTGAATTATTTGATGAATAAACCTTCATTTATACTATTTGATCAATTACGATAAACCAAGAAAATATTCAAACTGCTATAATTTCGCTTCAAAAATACAATTTTCGTTTGAATTAAAAAATTCATTTAACAAAACCGACGTTTTTTCTATATCTTTTTGAAAAACAAGTTCATATTAAAAATTATTGATATATGTTGAAAATTAATCATTCTTCCGTTTATCTTCATTCAAAGCCATACAAAAGAAAGAAGATATTGAAAGATTGCAAACGAAAAATAAATGCTTAACTTTGTCATTCATTTCAATCATAATACTTATGGGTTCCATATTATTTCCTTTACTGGTAGGTTCAGTACTATGCAACAACACATTTACTCGTAATTTACAGCACGATTCGATTACAACGAAAGAGATTAAAGAAATAACCGTGGTGGGCGATATGGTCAAAAATTTGTCATTTCCATTGGTTGTGGTCAATTCAAAACAATTGCAAGCATCTTCTTTCTTCACACCTTCGGATGCTTTACAGCGCGAACCTGGAATTTCACTTTCGCGGGATGGAATATGGTCAACTTCTATTAACGTGAGAGGATTTTCAGAGCAACGCATTTTGGAAATGGTGGATGGCGACCGGATTCAGACTGCGACCGAACATTCCGGACCAATGTCGACAATAGATATGAATACTATTGATAAAATTGAAGTGATTAAAGGTGCGGGGTCGGTTTTGTATGGAACCGGAGCCATGGGAGGGGTTGTGAATTTTGTAACTAAAACTCCGTCGTACAGTGAATTTTTTCAAACGAAAGGAATTGTTGGTACTGAATTTAATACCGTAAATAATTTGTGGGCTAATTTCGCCAATGTTCAATTTACAACCAATCAGTGGTATATCGGTTTAAATGGAAGTTTCCGAACTGCACAGAATACAATGACTCCCGGTGGAATTTTGCCAAATAGTCAGTTTCACGATGCATCTTGGGGTGTGAAAGCAGGGATCATGTATTCACCCAATCACGAATTTATAGCCAATTATCAGCATTTCGAAGGTTGGGATATCGGAATTCCCGGTGGACGTACTTTTCCGGCAAGTGCTTTCGTGCGTTATACAGGCATTGCCCGAAATCAGTTAGATGGTGAATATATTATTTCAAATATCAGCGAAATTTTAAACCAAATCAATATTAAAGCATATACTCAAAATATCAGTCGTGATGTGGAGTTAACTCATTTAGCTAATCCAATAACTCATTTAATTGATCCCTCATTAACGTTGTTACCAAAAAGTTTAAATAAAACTTCCGGTACAAAAATAACAACTGACTGGAATTTTGAGAACAAACAACACCTAATTTTAGGAGCTGAAGGTTGGTTACGGGATGCACAAACGATTCGATTAACAGAAAAAAATAGTGCAGATACATTACTTACTGTTACCGGTGATTTACCTACCCCGAATGCAAAAATGTATGATGCAGGTATTTTTGGGCTTTATTCATACAAAATTATTCCTCAAAAACTAACTTTAAATGCTGGTTTACGTCTTGATTATATTCAAATTGCAAATGATACAGCATGGTTTCCACTTTTTAAATATACACAAAAAGGTTCTGTTATAACTTATTTGAAAAATTTGGTCAGTACACCGATGTACATTGCTTCCGTTCATGAAAATTTGAATTATTCAGCTCACGTGGATTTGGCTTATAATATTAGTGAATCACAATCTTTAGCATTTTCAGTTTCAAATTCGTACCGCTCACCTTCCATCGAAGAACTTTTTAAAAATATAAATCTGGGTGCAAGTATTCATCTTGGAAATCCTGATTTAAAACCAGAACAGGGAATATTCACAAATTTGAATCATACTTTTGTGGAATCAAATTTCAATTTGAAAACAGATGTATTTTTCAATTATCTGACAAATTTGATTCAGGAAGTTCAAAATACAACAATTCCAAACACTTTTGTTAATCAAAATATTAGTAAAGCATTATTTGTCGGTGCCGAAATTGAGGGGAAATGGTGGATAAACAATCATTTTATGTTGCTTGCAAACGCATCATACACGCATACACGCGACATTGTAGCCAATATGCCCTTGCCTCAGATTCCACCGTTACACGGGTTTGCATGTATCAATTATGACAACAAGCAAGTTGGTGGTTCATTTTCAACCTTATGGGCTGCCACTCAAAATGAAATCGCTACCGGAGAAACATCAACCGCTGGTCATTTAATTTTCAATATTGATGCTCATAGTGCTGACATTTATCTGAATAAAAGTAAGTTAAAGTTATTTGCCGGAGTGGAAAACATACTAAATACAGCTTATTTTGATCATCTTTCGTCGACAAGAGGAGTCGTAAAGTTGGAACCAGGAAGAAATATTTATCTAAAAATTAAATACGGCTGGTAAAAAAAAATAACAATTATGAATAACGGATTTGTACGTGTTGCAGCCGCAATCCCTGACCTTCGGGTAGCTGATTGCCGATATAATGTTTCCTGTATAAGTAATTTAGTTCATCAAGCTGATTCTGAAAAAGTGCAGGTGGTTTGTTTCCCTGAATTAAGTATAACGGCATACACCTGTGCAGACTTGTTTCTGCAACAGCAATTACTGAATGATGCCCTTCTGGGTCTCTCCGACTTACAAATGCTTTCATTTACTGTGCCAGTGGCAATTGTAGTTGGATTGCCTTTACGAATTAAACATCAATTATTCAACGTGGCAGTAGTACTACAAGGAGGTCATGTGCTTGGTGTTGTTCCAAAAACACATCTCCCCAATCAAAATGAATATTACGAAAAACGTTGGTTTGCATCGGCTAATGATACAGATGTGTCGGAAATTGAAATCAACAAAGAATTAGTACCATTTGGAACAAATCTGATCTTTTCAGACGGTAAATTTTCATTTGGAATAGAAATTTGTGAAGATTTATGGGTGCCCATTCCTCCCAGTACGCAACATTGTTTACATGGCGCTGAAATCGTTTTTAACCTTTCAGCAAGTAACGAATTAATTGGCAAAAACAATTACAGATGTCAACTCGTTGAACAGCAGTCAGCCCGATGCAACGCCGCTTATGTATATGCTTCTGCAGGATCAGGAGAATCGACCACCGATATGGTTTTTTCCGGCGATGGATTAATCGCTGAGAATGGTAAAATAATTGCAACTTCAGAACGTTTTAGTTTTGAATCTCAATTAATTATAAGTGATGTCGATGTCGAACGCTTAGTTTCAGAACGAATTCGGAATAATAATTTCCATCGCGATTGTTCTGAACGTGTATATCGTATTGTTTCGTTGGAACAAGCGCATTACAGACATTTTGAACTGAAACGTATCATCGACCGCCATCCTTTTGTTCCACCTGTTTCAAACCGCGATGAAAGTTGTTTTGAAATTTTTTCCATTCAGGTAGGAGGTTTGGCCAAACGCTGGAAACATACCGCTGCAGAAACCATTGTACTTGGAATTTCAGGCGGATTAGATTCTACGTTAGCGTTAATGGTATGTGTAAAAGCAGCCGATAAATTGGGCTTTGATCGCAAACGAATAATCGGTATAACTATGCCTGGTTTTGGAACTACCGACAGAACATATCAAAATGCATTGAATTTAATGAAATCATTGGGTATTACTCTGAAAGAAATATCTATTAAACATGCATGCATTCAACATTTTAAAGATATAAATCACGATCCTGAAAAACACGACATAACTTTTGAAAACACGCAAGCTCGTGAACGAACACAAATTTTAATGGATATGGCCAATCAGCACAACGGTTTAGTGGTTGGAACAGGCGATTTGTCGGAATTAGCGTTGGGTTGGGCTACTTACAATGGCGATCAAATGTCAATGTACGGAGTGAACAGTGGTATACCTAAAACATTGGTACGTTGGCTGGTAGATTGGTCTGCGAATCAAGTAGATAATAATTCAACAGCCTTTCTTCGTGATATTATTAACACACCTGTTAGTCCTGAATTATTACCTGCCGATGAATATGGTAACATCGCTCAAAAAACAGAAGATGTAATTGGACCCTACGAACTACATGATTTCTTTTTGTATTATTTCGTGCGTTTCGGTTTTAGTAAAGCTAAAATTTTGTTTTTAGCCAAACAGGCTTTTCAAGGTTATTACGACGAAAAAAGCATTGAAAAATGGTTAGATATTTTCTTGAAGCGTTTTTTTTCACAACAATTTAAGCGTTCTTGTATGCCCGACGGTCCGAAAGTGGGATCTATAAATTTATCACCTCGCGGTGACTGGCGAATGCCAAGCGATGCAGTATCTTTTTATAACTTACCTAAGGCGGATAAAGAATTTAAATAAAATCTAATTTATGTTCGAACAAATGATTTATGGTAATTCATTTCGCAGCTGGCTTATATCGATTGCGATAATTTTGAGTGCTTTTTTACTAAATCGCATTTTTGTTTGGGTAAACAAAAATTTAATTCACAAAATCACTTCAAAAACAAAAAACAGGTTAGACGATATTCTGTTCAAAATGCTCGAATCTCCAGTTTTACTCGGGATTGCCTTGGCTGCGATCTGGTTTGCAGCTGAACGATTGAATTTAAATTCCGGTATAGAAAATTTTGTTCGAAAATCTTATCGATTCCTTATTGTTATAAATATCACCTGGTTTGTTGTCCGATTCGTGAATGCACTTATAGAAGAGTATGTTCAACCAATGGCTAATGACCCTGATAATAAAAAGATTGACAGTAATTTTCTTCCCATAATTCGTCGAACATTATTGGGCTTTATATGGATTCTGGGGTTCGTCATGGCATTGAATAATGTGGGAGTCAATGTGGGAACACTGCTTGCCAGTTTGGGTATTGGAGGATTGGCTTTTGCACTGGCTGCACAAGATACACTGAAAAACATTTTTGGTGGAATTACCATTTTTTCCGATCATCCATTTCGAATTGGCGATCGTATTATTGTAAACGGTTATGATGGATTTGTTGAAGATATCGGCATTAGAAGCACACGGATTCGTACACTGGAGCGAAAATTAGTAACTATTCCGAATTATAAAATTGTTGATGCGTTTGTCGAAAACGTTTCGGCTGAACCTATGCGGCGCGTATTGTTGAAAATCGGATTGACTTATGATACCACTTCAAAACAAATGACTGCTGCCATGGCACTTTTGAAAAATATGCCTTCAAAAATACATGGCATTGCTCCCACCGAAGTGAATGTTTATTTCTCCGATTTTGGCGATTTTTCATTGGGTATTTCCTTTATATATTTTATTCAAAAGGAAGCTGATATTGCATCTACAATTTCGGCTGTAAATCTTGAAATTTTGCAATCATTCAATGAATCAGGACTTCAATTTGCTTTTCCCACGCAAACTATTTATTTTGAAAAAAATGCAGAGAATATTTCTAATTAAGAAAATCTGCTTCATCTCAATTTTGCAACAATTCATCGGCATTTTTCAAAGCAGCATCGCTAACAACTTTTCCACTAAGCATTTGAGCAATTTCAGCCACACGTTCATCTTTATTCAATCGTTTAATTTGTGTTTCAGTCTGCCTGCCGCTTTCATCTTTAAATACTCGGAAATGTTGGTTTCCACGGGCTGCAATTTGAGGTAAATGTGTGATTACAATCACCTGCATATCAGAACTCATATCCTTCATAATTTCGCCCATTCGATGAGCAATTTCACCTGATACACCGGTATCAATTTCATCAAAAATAATGGTTGGTAAGTCAGATTGATGTGCCAATAACGATTTAATAGTCAACATTAATCGTGAAACCTCACCTCCTGAAGCAATTTCACTAACCGGTTGTACTTGACGGTTTTTATTTGCTGAAAATAAAAACTGAACTTCGTCTTGACCTTCTTCGGTAAAATCTTTCAAAACCCCAAATGAAACTTCAAATTGAATATACGGCATTCCTAATTGAGAAAGTTGTTGAACTAAAAAATTTTCAATCGGTTTAGCCACATTCATTCTACTCAATGAAAGCGCATCCGAAATATTTCTTAACTCATTGAAATGCAATTCAATTGATTTGGTTAACGCAACAATCTCTTCATCGAAAGAATCAAGCTGTTGCAATTGTTGTGCATAGGATTCGCGCAATTCAATCAGTTCCGAAACGCGTTTTACTTTGTATTTTTTTAGCAAATTATAAATTTCACTCAATCGGGTTTCAATGTTCTCCAATCGGGTCGGATCAAATTCTAACCGTTCGTCAAAAGAAGTGATTTCACCTGAAATATCTTTCAATTCAACAAATGCTGATTCCAATCTATCAACCCATTGATTATGTGAAGATAAATAAACTTTCACTTTTTGTATCGAACCTATGCATTCTTTGAGAAGTGGAAGTATCATTTGTTCGTTATCGAGAAGTGAACTGCATTTAAATAATTCGGTTTTAATTTCTTCCACATGGCTCAATGCTTCCTGCTCTGTTTCCAATTCTTCCAATTCGTTGTTCACGAGCCGGGCATCATTCAATTGATTGAATTGAAAATGAATATAATCAGCATCTGCACGTTGTTTATCAGCACGATGCTGTACCTTCTCCAACTCACTTTGAAGGGTTCGCCATTGTCTGTATGAAGCTTGATAATCCTGTAACAACCCGTTGTTCTGAGCCACAATATCGACTACCTTAAGTTGGAAATTCTGGGTGGATAACAAAAGATTTTCATGTTGCGAATGAATGTCAATCAGCCGGAAACTTAAATCACGAATCAAATTTAAACTTACAGGTGTGTCGTTAATAAATGAACGCGATTTACCCGAAGTCGTTATTTCGCGACGAATTAAACAAAGGTTACCATCCTGATCTATATCGTTTTGAGTAAAAAAAATTGATAAATGTTTATATTTTGAAATATCAAATGTGGCTTCAATCACACATTTTTCGGTATTAATTTGTAGAAATTTTGAATCGGCACGTTGACCTAAAATTAATGACAATGCTCCTAAAATAATTGATTTGCCTGCTCCGGTTTCACCGGTAATTACGGTTAAACCAGGTTCAAAATCAATATCTAACACCGAAATTAAAGCATAGTTTGAAATATGTAACGATTTAAGCATAATGCAAAATTAAGAGACTAAAATTTTTGATTGATATTTTGATTGATGAAATTTATTTCAGAATCTGTTCATAACGAGCTGACATTGTAGGATTTACATCTGAAAGTATTTCCACAGCATCGCTTTTCTCTTTGGTTGTTCCTTTTGAAAAAATGTTGATTAATTCGTCATTTTTTGCATCTAAAAATGTAGAAATCACCATTGATGAAGGGGTGTCACGGTTCAATTCACGCAACACAGGCAAGCCTTCAGCAATCCGAGCCCGTCCGTTCGATGCATTTTCACTCATCTCATCTAATCCTAATCGGTGATAATCATAGAAAAAGTTTCTAAATTTTTTAAATGATTCATCTAATATATTACTAATCAATGCATAACGATTGTGAGTACTCTCGAATGCTTTCCACCCATCTAAGTTAGCCCCCTGTGCTGCATTCACAATATTTTCAGCCGATTGAAAAGCGGAAGTTCCACCCAATCGCGAAAATGAATCCATATCATAGCCGATAATTATATAAGCATAATACGCAATGACAGCCGTCAGATTAGATGTAATTGTGTTTTCATTGAATTCTAATTGATCAAATTCTTTATAATCGAAAGTAAAACTATTGTCTTTAAAGTTAAAAAGAGTCGTATTATAATTTGTATTGAAAACTGGTCGTCGTGATTGAACTTGAATTTCGGCGGTATAAGTATCAGATTCAACTTTTTTTATGATAATAGTCATCGAACACTCAATGCGTTCAGAACTAGCATAAGTCAAATCAGTCCACTTTCTATTATTCACGAAATCGGTTAGAGACTTTTTCAATGTGTTGTATACTTGTTTATTAGAACCTTGAATTTGGTCAGAATTAATATTAATAGTACAATTTAATTCTTGAGCATTAGCCATTCCAATCCAACAAATTAGAGAAAAGAAAAAAATCAGTTTTTTCATATTCTACTGATTATTATTTATTTATTAGTTCAACAACTTCCATTAATATATCATTAGCCACTTCAATTTTAGATTTGAGAGGAAAAACTTTTTTCTCGCCGGAACTAAACAAAATGGTAATTTTATTGGTATCGAATTCAAATCCTGCATGGTCGTCTTGTAATGAATTTAACACGATAAAGTTTAAATTCTTTCGATTCATTTTCATGATCGCATTCGTTTCTTCGTCGTTTGTTTCGAGTGCAAACCCAACCAAAAACTGACTTTCCATTTTCTGCTCACCTAAAGCTGCAGCAATATCTCGAGTAGGAACCAAATCCAATGTCAATCTATTTTCTCCACGCTTCACTTTATTGTCTGAAACTGTTTGAAGTTTAAAATCAGCAACTGCAGCACACAAAATAGCACCATCCATAGGATAAAACCGATTCAAAGTCTCATTGTACATTTCGTCAGCCGATTCCACGTTCACGCGTTCTATATTAGGATGATGAGTTTCAATTTTCACGGGTCCGGCAATAAGACAAACTGCAGCTCCCATTCCGGCACACACTTCTGCTAATGCAAATCCCATTTTCCCGCTCGAATAATTACTTATAAAACGTACGGGATCAATCTTTTCGTATGTAGGACCGGCGGTGATCAGGATATTTTTACCTAACAATGGTTTTGGCATGAAATAATCAGTTATCAATCGAACGATTTTCTCGGGTTCTTCCATTCGTCCCTTTCCATCAAGTCCGCTGGCTAATTCACCGCTTGCAGGTTCAATGATCGTATTTCCTGCAGCGTGCAAAAATTCTAAATTTCGCTGTGTTGACGGGTGTACAAACATATCTAAATCCATGGCTGGAGCAATAAACACTGGACATTTAGCTGATAAATATGTAGTTAGCAGTAAATTATCAGCAATACCATTTGCCATTTTTGAAATGGTATTTGCCGTAGCAGGTGCAACGATAAAAGCATCAGCCCAAAGACCTAAATCAACGTGACTGTTCCAGTTTCCGTTTGTAGGATCAAAAAAATCAACCAAAATCGGATTTTTTGAAAGTGTGGCTAACGTTAAAGGTGAGATGAACTCTTTAGCAAGATCAGTCATAATTACTTTAACTTCAGCACCCTCTTTTTTTAGCAATCGTATCAGCTGAGCTGATTTATAAGCAGCTATACTTCCAGTAACACCTAAAATTATTTTTTTCCCCTGTAAAGTCATTTTGATTTCGATTTAAATTTTTATTGTTATATCGATAGCACCTTAAATTTGCTGACTCTGCGATTGAATTATAAGAAATATTGAAATAAAGTTATGACAGGTATTTTAAAGCAGCAAACTGTCATTATGATTTGCAAAAATACAAAATTCAATTGAACCAAACACCAACAAAAAAAGATAAAAGATTATTCAGCTTCGACGAGTGAATATTCTTTTATCTTTAATAGTACGCAGAAAGATAAACTTATTTCAGTTTTTCTTTAAAAGGATTTCGGTAATAAACCTTGTCTTCAATAAACTCTTGTGTAGCAATCAATACCGGTTTGGATAATTTTTCGTAATATCGCGAAATTTCAATTTGTTCGCGATTTTCAAAAACTTCTTCGATGTTTTCATTTAAAGAAGTAAATTCCTGCAGCTTTTTATCAAGTTCAGCTTTAATTTCGACGCTAATCTGATTTGAACGCTTGGAAATGATCACAACAGTTTCGTAAATATTCCCAACTTTTGCACTCATTGAATTCATATTCCGCGAAATAGTGTTCGTAGGTGCATTAACTTTTTTAAAGTCCATAGTTTTTATTGTTTATTCTTTAACGATTTTTTTTGATTCATTGAATATCTTATCCGCTTGTTTGCGGTATTTCCCTGTTGGAAATTCGTTAATGTAATTATAATATTCATCAATTGTTGCACGGTAACGATCCATTTTCAGTTCATCCACACTTTGCACAGCTTGCTGATATTTTGCATTTAAAATTAAAAAGGATAAATCTTCACGATATTTAGTGGATGGATATTTCTTCAAGGCATTTTGAGCAGTTATTACCGCAGACAAATAATTGTTTCCCAAATAATTACCAAGGTTGAAATACAATTGAGCATTCAAGTAAGCTTTATAAGCTAATTTATCATTTAATTCGTCCAACAACTTATTGGCTTCTGGAACTTTATCGCTTTCAGGATAAACTTCAACAAATTCGTTCAATGCATTTATAGCATCGTGGGTAGCAGTTTGATCTAATCGTGGATCAGGTGAATCAAGATAATAACAATAGCCGATCATATATTTTGCATCAACTACATATTTACCTTTTGGATAAGTTTTTACATATGTTTTATAATACTCGCTGGCCGAAAAATAATCTTTCTGACCCATGTACGATTTTGCTAAATAATTCAACACGCTTTCAGAGCGATCGGTACCCTTGTAGTACGTGGCTACTGCATCAAAAAGTGTGGAGGCGCGAACAAAATCACCTTTATCGAAATATTCTACAGCTTTGTTGTACTTTAACTCTGCATCATCTGATTTCAATAACTTCTGATAATCACCGCATGACACAAAAAACACAACCGAAATGATTAGAAAAAAAGAAACCTTTTTCATAAAATAAATTGAACTGCAAAGATAGTTATTTTAATCAGGAATAAAAAATACCCCTTAATTATTTCGTATAATTTTGATACTGAATCTAATAATTAACAGTTATTGAATTCGCATTTTAGAAAATTGTTATTCCGAGAGATATTTCTTAAATCCTTTGGTATAAACAACCTGATTTTGTCCATATTTGTCGACATAAATCAAGTAACATTCCAAATTGAGAATAGTTTTACATATTTGAAGACTGCTATCAACGCCAAGTACCATAAATGCAGTAGCGTAAGCATCTGCTTTCATGCAAGTTGGAGCAATTACCGTTGCACTTAACAAATTATTCATCACTGGATATCCGGAACGTGGATCAATTTCGTGTCCATATTTTTTACCGTTTTCATAATAAAACTGATGATCATTTCCGGATGTATTAATAGCTCCATTGCTTATATGGGTTACAACTTGCAATTCATCATCATCGGTCGGATCATCAATGGGTTTATCGATTCCGATCTTCCATTTTTTCCTTCAGGATTATGCCCTTTACACATTACTTCGCCACCAATTTCGACCATATATTGTTTACATCCATTTTTTTCGAGTAGACGGGCAATAATATCACAGGACAAACCCTGAGCTATTGCATTGGCATCTAACATAATATGTAAATTATCTTTACTGATTCGATGATTTTCCAATTTAACCTTTTTGTATCCTACAAATGGTAAAATTTTAGATACATCGGGTGTTTTGCTGTGATCGTGATTTCCAAGTCCAAAACCCCAAGCATTTACCAATGGTGCAACTGTAATGTCAAAAGCTGCATGTGTTTTTTCTGAAACTTCTCGAGCCATCCTAAACATTTCTTCAAAATAGTCATCGGTATAAACTGAATCAACATTTTGATTAATTTTAGAAATAATAGAATTTGGATTGTAAGTTGATAATGAAAAGTAGAAATCGTTTAACAATTTATCAATTTTGAAATGTAAATCAATTCCCTGAGACTGCAAGTAGATGATAGAATAAAAGTCCACTGCGTTTTTCCCTCATTGCGAATATAGTCAATCTTCGGGTTTGAAAAAAAATGTAGAACTAGTGATATGCAAAGAAAAAATAATCCGATGATGGAAATGATCAATCCATTTATTTTCATTAGTATAAAGTTGGTTAATAACTAAATAATAATCTTTGTCCAGGTATGGTTTCATCAAAATTTCCATTATCGAATACTTTATGTCCATTTACCCAAGTTTTTACGACAGAATGGTCAAATGAAATTCCTTCGAAAGGAGACCAAGCGCATTTATATAAAATATTTTCAGAGGAAACACAAAACTTTTTATGGGGATCAACCAACACTAAATCCGCATAAAATCCATTTCGAATAAACCCACGTTTGTCGATGTGAAACAATTCAGCAGGCGCATGACACATTTTTTCGACCACCTTTTCCACAGTAAAATGACCACCTTTTGCCATCTGGAGCATGGCTGGAAGCGCATGTTGAACTAAAGGACCTCCGGAAGCTGCTCTCAAGCATGAACCTTCTTTTTCGGAAAGCAAATGTGGAGCATGATCTGTGGCAACAACATCAATTTTATTTGAATTTACGGCATCGATTAAAGCTAAACGATCAGATTCTTTTTTAATCGCCGGATTCCATTTGATCCGATTTCCATAACGAGCATAATCAGCTTCTGAAAACCACAAATGATGAACACAAACTTCTGCGGTAATTCGCTTTTCAGAAAGAGAAAGATCTGAACGAAAGAGAGACATTTCTTTTGCTGTAGATAAATGGAAAACATGCAATCGGGAATGATGTTTTGTTGCCAACTCAACTGCTAATGACGACGATTTATAACAAGCTTCTTCACTCCGTATGAGCGGATGATATTGAATTGGGATATCTTCGCCCATTAAATTCGTGTAATATTGAATATTATCCCGGATTGTTTTTTCATCTTCGCAATGTGTAACAATCATTAAAGGCGCTTCAGAAAAAATACGCTCTAAAGATAAACTATTGTCGACCAGCATATTACCTGTTGAAGAACCCATAAACAGTTTAACAGCCGGAATCCGTTGTGGATCAGCTTTTTTTAATTCATCAATATTATAATTGGTGGCACCTAACAAAAACGAATAATTTGCTAATGATTTTTGAGATGCTAACGTATATTTTTCTTCTAAAACTTCGAGTGTAGTGGCTTGAGGCAAGGTATTCGGCATATCCATATAAGATGTAATACCTCCTGCAACTGCAGCACGACTCTCTGTGTAAATATCTCCCTTGTGTGTTAATCCAGGTTCTCGAAAATGAACCTGATCATCAATCACTCCTGGCAATAACCACAAGCCTTCGGCATCCGTTTCATTATAAAATACAGGTAAATTGGAAGGTTGATTAGTTTCAAAAATTGTTTTAATTTTGTCATCTTCAATAAGAACCGACCCTTTGAAACTACGTCCTTCGTTAAAAATAATGGCATTTCGAATAAGCTGAGGTATTTTCATTGGGCAAAAATATTGAATCACAATTTTTTTTGAGGATATTTACGAAACAAACTATTCATCTTAAGCTGAATAACGCCCAGAAATGCTTCACCAAAAATGCCACCGCTCATTTTTGAAGTACCTAATACTCTATTCACAAATACTATTGGTACTTCTTTCAAAGTGAAACCACATTTGAAGGCGGTGAATTTCATTTCGATTTGAAAGGCATATCCTTTAAAATGAATTTTATCTAAATCAATAGTTTCTAATACATTACGTCGATAACATTTGAATCCGGCAGTAGTATCGGCAATACTCATACCCGTTACGAAACGTACATATTTGGACGCAAAATAGGACATTAGTACCCGACTAATAGGCCAGTTAACTACATTCACACCAGTAACATAACGAGAACCAATGGCAATATCGGCTCCCTGATTTTCACAAGCATCATGCAATCTATTCAAATCAGCAGGATTATGTGAAAAATCGGCATCCATTTCGAAAATATAATTGTAATTGTGTTCCAATGCCCATTTAAAACCTGCAATATAAGCAGTTCCTAACCCTAATTTGCCTTGACGTTCTACCATATATAGTTGATTTCCAAATTCAGTTTGGAGTGATCTCACAATTTGAGCAGTTCCATCCGGTGAATTATCATCGATAATTAAAATATGATATGGTAAGGGCTGATTAAAGACAGTACGAATAATATTTTCAATATTTTCATTTTCGTTGTAAGTTGGAATAATGACTAAATTAGCTGGCATTTTATTACGAATCTATGGGTGTTAATTAATTGAGAAAACTGAAGCTATTGTCTGAAATTTAAAAAATATATAATGCTGACGCATTTGTACGTTCTAAGGTAACTAACTGAATTTCTTTTCCAATCGTAATATCATTATGTTGCTCTAAGTATTGTCGAACAGTAGAAAAAGCTAATTCAGGTAGATTATTTTCATTGCTTAAATGACACAGAAAAATATATTGCCATTTAATGTTATAAGCTTCGGACAAAAAAAGACCCGACTGGCGATTACTCAAATGACCAGTAGAACTTATAATTCTGTTTTTGAGATGTTCTGGATAATGACCATTTAGAAGCATGTTTTCATCGTAATTAGCTTCAATTACGATGAAATCAGCTTGAGTAAGATGTTCATAAGCTTCATTTCCCACAAAACCTAAATCAGTTGCAAATGTAATTCTTTTTTCTTTATATTCAATAGTATAGCCAACATTATCAGTAGCATCGTGCGATACTTCGAAAGCTGTAATACTAAAGTCCCCAACTTGAACGGTTTCACCTTTTTCGATATACTTTCGGCTACCGTAAAGCTTTTCAGTTACCGAATAGCTCTTTTGTATTCCATCGTGAGCAAGTGTCGTTGTATAAACAGGGATATGAAATTTTTCACCCAAAACGCCCACAGATTTTATATGGTCGGCATGATCATGCGTAACAAAAATAGCCCAAATATTTTCAAATCCAAGACCCAATTCACGTAAATTCTTTCGAATACTCCGAACACTCAACCCCGCATCGATCAACATGCCATATGACGCATTCCCCACATAATAACAATTTCCACTGCTACCACTCCCAAAACTCTGAAACCTTAGTCTGTCCATTTAAAAAAATTAATTTGCAAATTTAACAGTAAAAATTGATATATCGAATAAAATTAAATGGAAATAACGTTAACCTATTATAAATCAATTATTAGCAAGATTGCAACACATTATACTGATCAGCGTTTAAAATAGTCATAAAATTTAATGGAAAAAACAAAAAAGGCTTTAAATAGATAAAGCCTTCATGTTTTTAAAAATTAACGTAAATTACTTGTCAAATTCACTTTGCTTATGTGATCCATCGCAAAAAGGTTTATTTTTACTTTGTCCACATCTGCAAAAATAAGTTTTACCAGATAGATCTTTCACTTCACCCGAGGCTAATGTTAATTTTAAATCGCCATCTACAACGTAAGGACCACCCTTAATGAAATTTACCGATACAAGACTTTTGTTTTCCATATTCATTTAATTTTGTGTTTTATATTAAACAAACGAATGAAAAATAAGGTTCATATCTTCTATTAAATATGCTGATATCTCAATTCAAAAGCACTTGATAAATATTTGTATCTTCCTAAATTAGAACGTTTTATGTCCTAAAAGAAATTTATTTTCAGTATTCCGAATATCTAAGGTTTTGATTTTGACTTGCTTTTCGAGATTGAATGTGCGATTCTCAGCATCTAAAATAGTAGAGTTTAATTCTGCACGCTCCTTTTCAGTAGTAGATTGAGCATATTTGTTACGCAAATCAATTAATTGAGTTTGCAAAGTTTTAAAATCAGCTTGAAGTTTGCGAAATTCGATCCACAATTTTTTTGCTTCAGGACTTTTAAAATCATCGGCATGAGTATAAACTAAGGAATCATTAATAACAAAATTGCACCGAGTTTCATCTTTCTCGATATTTTCATCCAGAGACGGCAGACTATCGGTAGTTTGAATTACAGCCTTTCGATGGATTTTAAACATTGCTGCAGCACGAAGTTGATTGTCATCATCTGAACGGATATATGTTTTTATGTCAGTTGGTACAAACCTATATATCACCACTTTGCCTGCCGGCTGAAACCGATCGGTTGCAAACCAGCCAATTTTATGCAAATCGTCAACAACCATCATATAATCGTTATAAGGCGAATTGAACGGAAAACCTATGTTTTCGGGTTTTAAATAGGTATCGGTGGATGGGCTATAACGCGTTACAAATAAATCGTATCCACCAATTGAATTATCATCATCAGACGCAAAATAAAGGGTAACTCCATCCAAAAGTAAAAAAGGATAATTTTCGTTTGCGGGAGTATTGATCATTTTCGAAATCGAAACCGGATCAGACCAACCATCAAATAACTTGTATGAACTGAAAATATCCATTTGTCCGTGGATAGAATCGGAGAAAATGATGCGATCGTTGCGTTGAGTACTATATGTAATTTTATCTACAGTTTTTCGGGAATTCAATTTAAGTCGCTCTTGTTTTAATTTGCCAAGCTCCTTACTGTAATTATAAAATCTTAAAAAATCAGACTTATTAACAACAATACTATCCACTACAGCCACATCCTCAATTTTATTCATCAATCGCGACGCAATTTCCGCCTGTGTAATTTTTTTCTGATATTCAGCTATTTTCGGGTCATTGGGTTTGAGTGTTGCAATAAAAGTTTGATAAGCAGTAATCGATTTATCGAACCTATAGGAATTAAAATACAATTCGCCAAGATAATGATTACGTAAAGGGAATTTATTCCCCGAAAGCTCAAAATGAGAAATTGCATCTTCGTAATCTTTTAATTCATAGCAACAACGGGCAAAACGATAATTATACAATGCATCGTTTGGTTTTTGTTTTAACAATATTTCATAAATCTCACGAGCTTTAGCAAATTGATTATTATTAAAAAAAACTTCTCCTTCTGATGCACGCTGAGTAAAACCATGTACTGAAAAAAATAAAAAGAGGAATAAAATTCGAATTTTCATTAGACTTTGTTTAATATTAAGAATTTAGATTTTTGAGTTAAATACTAAAATCAAAGAACCGGAAAAAAATCCGGAAATAGTCAGAAATTCAGAATTTAGTATTCAGAGCTCGAAATATTTAAAGTTGCAAAATGATCAAATTAAAAATTAACCTGACCTGCTGCTTTTTGAATAACTTGTTGAGCTTGCGTTTCGGCTTTGGCATTAATTTCATTTGCTTTCTTTTGCGCTTCATCCATCAATTTTTGTGCCGCTATCTGCGCAATTTTCTTAGTTATCGGATTTGATGCTTTTGAAATTAAATCATCACCTTTGATTTTGGCATCTAATATTAATTTGTCTGTCAATGCTTTAGCATCAGAACGTATTTGTATTGCTTCAGATTGTGCTGCTTTTATAGCATTATCTTTTTGAATTCGGGCAGCATCCACTGCTTTCGTCTTAGCATCATTCACCTGATTGATCACTGATGATTTTGAATTAGTAAGTAAATTGTTGACCGTCCCGGCAAGGTCTAATTTAATTTTGGGATGCTGAAATGTTCCGCCAATTTTAATATTGTAGGTCGAAAATTGCCCTAAATGAAATTTATCTGGCAACTGCACAACACCCGAATAGGCTATTGTTTGATCCAATCCTGTACTTCCGCCAAGGTTGAGTTTTATATCTCCAATATTCATATTAAATGGTTTGGTATTTACCTTTCCATCTTTTATTTCGAACATTAGTGCGAGATTTTTGAGAGTTGTATTTGATATTTCATTACGTTTCAAACTCAAAGCCAATGCATTGAGAACAGGAACATTGGCAATACCAATGGATTGCGTGGTTAACGAACCGTTACCGGAAGCAGAAGAAAGATTTAACATCATATTGTCATTAAGCAATGAATTGAATGACAATTTAGTTGAAAACTGCCCGGTGGCATTTTCAAAAATCGGTGCAAATTTTCGAAATGTATCTATGTGTTTGGCTATTTCGGTAAATACAACATTTTGAATAGACATATTAAAATTCACAACCGGCTTTTGTGTATCCGAAGTATCATACATTCCGTTAACAATCATATTTCCACCAAAAGCTTGAAACCCTAAGTTTTGAAATATTAATGTTCCATTCGAAACAGTCAGAACTCCTTTTGCATTACTAAAATTCATTTGATCATAAACTAACCTGTCAAAACTTGCCTGCATAATGAAATTTATATTCTTTGGCATATCAATCACTTTCAATTTAGCTGTATCTCTTGGCTCAGATGAGTTTACTTTTTTAGAATTTATTCTGTCGGTATTAGCTATAGACATAAAATCACTAATATTCAAATAATTGGAGTGAATATTAAGTGATCCGGAAAGAGTTTTACGATGCAACACATAAGCCATGAAGTTTTCTAATTTACCACTGGCAGTCAGGTCATTTCGTCCAATACTGAATTGCAAAGTATTTAAATTAATATATTGGTTGTTAAAATTAAAGTTCGCCGATTTAATGCGAATTTTCTGAGATAATGAACTCATTTCAAGCAGCATATTACTGATATTCAAGTTTCCTCCAAAAGTAAATTTGTTATAGGCATTTTGATCATAATAGGACATTCGTCCAGACAAATTTAAATGCAAATCCAACCAACCATTAAGTTTTGTATCAGCCTGAAGCGGATATATTTCGCCAATATTCGAAAGATTAATCTTACCATCTGCCATCAATGTGAATTCAGGATCTGAGATGGGAAAAGCAAGATGTAACTGCATCACGAATGGATTTCCACCTATCACAAATGAAAAATGCGAAACATCAATAATAGTTTCGTCAAGCATATTTCCGGGATTGGAAATTTGAGCGGCAATATTGATATTTTGAACAGATTTGGGCAAACCGGGATACTGAAACCAACCACCGGCAGTCAAAAGCTCAAAATTAAAAGAAGGATATTGATCACCGATCATTTTTCCTTTTACCCAACCTCCGACTTTAACTTTTCCACCCGCCTTAATATCGTTAAATTTATTGGAATAAATTGGGGGAATTAACGAAAGAATGGATTTGAAATCAACTTTGTCGGTATTTAGGGTTAAATTCATATCATATCCCTGATCGATAAGTTGAAACCAACCGGCAAACGAAAAAGGGATGGCATTTAGTCGAGACTCATTTTTACTAAACGTGAATTTCCACTGATTCAAATCAGCATTAATGTCAGCTTTAACTTCAGCATTGGCTTTTGAAAGGTATTTCACATTATCCATCCAAAAACTAATACTGTCAACCGAAGTTTTAGTAACTAATTTTGAACTGTCAGCAGTCATATCGCCCGAAGTTTGATGGTTAAAATTTTGAAGTACCGCTTTTTTGTTCCCTTGCTGATCCCAATATACAATGTCGGCATGGTTAATTACAAAGCTGCTGAGCTTCAAATGAAATTTCATCTTTGAAGTGTCAACGGGCTGTGTAGTATCCTTTTTCATAATATGCCAATTATCATCTCCATTTGGCAAAACATGAGCCAGCACCTTTGAATTATTAAATTGTAATTTCTTGATATCGTAACCCTGATTCGAAAATAAACTTTTCAGATTCAAAACCAAATCAATATTTTCGCTCATTAACAAAGTGTCTTTCGAAAACTTTCCTTTCCCAACGATTCGGAAATTTTCCAACTGCACCGAAACGTTTGGAAAACGACGAATAAAACTCACATTAACCTTCTCGAAATCGACCTTAGCATTTAACAAATTGTTTATTTGCGACTTAGCAATAATCGATATTTTCCCTTGAAATGCAAAAGGAAGAATAGCCAATGCTGCAAATAAAATAATCAGGGTGCTGAATATGATGATCAACGTTTTTTTAAATTTTGGTTGCATAATGTTAGGTTTTAAAATTAAGAAAATTGCAATTAGAGGGTGCGGATCTATTTCCACTAATTTAGGTATAACAATTGTCAGAAAAAGTTAGGAATAAAAATATAATATTTTAACATTATATCATTGATAATTACATAGAAAAAAAGGATTCTACTCATTTCTTAAACAATATTTTGAAAGCTTCTTCCACTTTCTTTACCCTTATAATTTCAATATTAATTTTATTGCTATTCAATCCTTTAATATTAAAATCGGGAATTAGCATTTTTGAAAATCCAAGCTTTTCAGCTTCTAAGATGCGTTGTTCAATTCGATTGATCGGACGAATTTCGCCGGATAAACCCACTTCTCCGGCAACACACACATGTTTTTCTATGGCAAGATCAACATTTGAAGATAAAATTGCAGAAATTACGGCTAAGTCAATGGCTGGATCGTTTACCTTTATACCACCGGCAATATTTAGAAAAACATCTTTTTGAGCAATTTTAAATCCGACACGTTTTTCAAGAACAGCCAAAAGCATATTCAACCTCCGTAAATCGAATCCGGTACTCGAACGCTGAGGAGTGCCATAAGCAGCCGAACTTACCAATGCTTGTGTTTCGATCAGAAAGGGGCGAACGCCTTCAATTGCCGATGCAATGGCAACTCCGCTTAATCCTTCGTGATGTTGGGAAAGCAGCAATTCAGATGGATTACTAACTTCGCGAAGCCCGCTTTGTAACATTTCATAAACACCCAATTCCGAAGTACTTCCAAATCGATTTTTCATACTTCGTAAAATTCGGTACATATAATGCTGATCACCCTCGAATTGTAACACCGTGTCGACAATATGTTCCAGCACTTTGGGTCCGGCAATGCTACCTTCTTTCGTAATATGACCGATCAATAAAACGGGTGTAGCTGTGGTTTTACAAAATTTCAGCAGTTGTGCGGCACATTCGCGCACTTGGGAAACCGATCCAGGTGAAGATTCAATAAATTCGGTGGAGATGGTTTGAATAGAATCGACAATAACCACATCGGGTTGAACATTTTGAATATGTACAAAAATTTGTTCAAGCGATGTTTCACTAACAATAAAACATTCGGAATTTTCTAATTTCAAACGTTCAGCACGCAGTTTTAATTGTTTCACACTTTCTTCGCCCGATACGTAAAGCGTACGTTTACTCTTCAGATTTAGAACTACTTGCAAGACCAATGTTGATTTACCTATACCGGGTTCACCTCCAATAAGTACCAACGATCCAGGCACTAATCCGCCTCCCAAAACACGATTTAGCTCTTGGTTCGAAGTGTCGATGCGAATTTCTTCAGTGGTTTCCACATCGGTAAGCCGAATGGGTTTTTGCTTAATTAATTCAAAACCTCCAATAGAAATTTTAGGACTCGTATCCTTGCTGATAATTTCTTCGACATAACTATTCCATTCACCACATGATGGACATTTGCCTATCCATTTAGGTGAATCGGCTCCACAATTTTGGCAAACGTAAACTGATTTGGTTTTAGACATAAAACTTAAAAAAATTACGCAAATTTTTGATATAATCTTGTTTTGCAAACTTACATAAAAATTTGAGATTTATAAGCGGGTCAAATAAAAATCAAGATTACTTCAATGAAAGTTCTGCAAAATTGTTTTATAGGAAACAACTTAATTAACGTGAGAAAAAATCCCGTATTTGCAACTGATCAACGAATTGGTTAAGTAATGAAAGCAGGTCTGAATTCTAAAGTTTGCAAAGGTAAAGATTTTATAAAAATATAGAGATCAATGTATTAATATATTATCAGGCATAATTTTTCCAAAAATGATATAGAAGAACTAAAAAAGTAGTTATTTCGCTATCAATTCAATAAAATTTGGGTTAGCTCTGAAAAATTTATAGAGGAAATAAACAATGATTCTGCAAGATTTAAAAAATGTTTTCCGCCTTTTTATTTTCAATAAATTTGTATCAAAATCAAATTTTGTGCTTAGCCGTATATTTCAATAAATTTCAGAAATGCGTCCTTTGCTTTCCCGCCAGCAAGCGACACAATTGCTTCATTTTTACATTGTTCAATTGATTTTTCGGGACAACGCGTTTGGATGGCAAAAGCAGAATTAATAATCACCGCATCGCGTTGTGCATCAGTGGCTTGGTAATCGAGTACTTGCAAAAATATTTTTGCAGCCTCGTCAACAGTATTTCCTCCCCAAAGTTCATGTTGCTGGTGTTTCGCAAATCCCAATTGTTCGGGTGTGAACACAAATTCTCCCTGATTTGTCTGAATTTTACAAATATCCGTAAGTGAAATTTCATCATAACCATCCAACGAATGAACTATGCTATATTGTACACCCAAATTTTGATAGATATAATTATATAACCGCATCATTTTCAAATTATATACGCCAAGACATTGATAATTAGGTTTTACAGGACTAATAAGCGGACCCAGCACATTGAAAAATGTACGAACTCCCAGATTTTTACGCACGGGTGCCACATTTTTCATAGCTGGATTACAAAACGGTGCATGTAAAAATGCAAAACCCGATTGATCTAAAGATCTTTTAATAATATTAATGTCGGTAGTGAATTTAGCTCCGAAATATTCCAATACATTTGATGCTCCACTCACCGAAGTTGCACCATAATTTCCATGTTTTGCCACTTTATATCCGGCACCGGCAAGTGTAAAACAACTGCAAGTTGATATGTTGAACGTATTTTTACCATCGCCACCCGTGCCGACAATATCTAAAGGTTCAAATTCCGACAAATCCATTGGTATTGCCAAACGGAGCAGTGCATCTCTAAAACCGATGATTTCCTCTAACTCAATGCTTCGCATCAGATAAACGGATATAAAGGCTGCAATTTGCGATTCATTATACTTCCCTGCTGCAATATTGGTCATCACTTCAGCAGCTTCATCACGTGTCAGCGATTGATGTTCGAATAATCTGTTTAATATTTGTTTCATATTATCTTATCTTATCTTCTTCCCGCTAAAAAGTCTATATAAAAATAAAATTATTTGGATGAAATCCATTCGAATTGAAAGAATTTTAATATCTCAATAATAATGCTTTCAGTGCTTCAAAAGAGAAAAAATTTAGTTCGTTATGTATTCGTTTGATTCACTGAAAAAAAATTACTGTTTCTCTTTTTTTCGAACGTTGGGAACATCAAAAGAAGTTAACCAATTATTTAATAAGTTTTCTCCCAATGGAGTCAGTACAGATTCCGGATGAAACTGCACCCCTTTGACATCAAAAATTTTATGTGTTAAAGCCATTATCATTCCTGTTTTATCAACAGCTGTAATTTTTAAACAATCCGGTAAAGTTGATTTTTCGACTGCCCAGGAATGATACCGCCCAACTTCAATTTGTTTGGGTAAGCCATTGAATATTAGGTCATCTTCTAAAACATCAATCATAGAACTTATGCCATGATACACTTCCGAAAGATTAATCAATGATCCGCCAAAGGCTTCGGCAATCGCTTGTTCACCTAAACAAACGCCTAAAATACTTTTGCTCGGAGCATAAGTTTTGATTACATCCAACAAAATACCAGATTCAGAAGGAACTCCGGGACCTGGCGAAAGAATGATTTTATCAAAACGATCAATATCGTCAATCGAGATTTGGTCATTTCGATGGACTTCTAAATCGTTGTACCCTAATTTTTTGACAGCGTGGACTAAGTTATAGGTAAAAGAGTCGTAATTATCGAAAACTAAAATTTTCATATTCTTCGTATTTTTTTACTTCGTGATATTTGTGCTTTACACAAAATTTACTTTCTGTTATTAACTTCTCATTGTTTGTTAGCAATCGCTTCAAATATATAACCATTTATATCGAAATTGGCTAATAATCTATTTATCAACCTTTGAAAGCTGTTTCAATTGCTTTTTTCAACGCTGCAAGTTTATTATTTACTTCCTGCAATTCACTTTCTTCATTTGATTTTGCTACTACACCGGCACCGGCTTGGTAATAAAGCGTATTATTTTTACTCACAAATGATCGAATTGTAATGGCTTGATTAAAACTGCCATCAAAACCGATGTAACCCAAACAACCACCATAAGGTCCACGATCATGTGGTTCAATTTCATCAATTAATTGCATAGCTTTAATTTTAGGAGCACCCGAGAGAGTACCTGCTGGAAAAGTATCCGCAAATAGTTTAATTATTTTCGTGTCATTTTTTAACTTTCCACTGACACTCGAAACCAAATGAAGCACGTGCGAATAATACTGTACTTCCCTGAAAACATCCAAATGAACTTCTTCGGTATTTCTACTTAAATCGTTACGGGCTAAATCAACTAACATGACGTGTTCTGCATTTTCTTTGGCATCGTTTCGGAGCTTTTCGGCTAAAAGAAAATCCTTTTCATCATCACCGGTTCGTCTGAATGTACCGGCAATCGGTTTGATATATGCTTTCTGTTTTTTAGCATCAACCACCAAATGAGCTTCGGGTGAAGATCCAAAAATACGAAAACTTCCAAAATTGAAATAAAATAAATAAGGAGAAGGATTTACGGATCGCAACGTTCGGTAAAGCATAAAATCATCGCCTTTATACTGTTGATAAAACCTTCTTGAAAGTACAATTTGGAAAACATTCCCCTTATGACATTCTTCTTTACCTCTGCGAACCATTGCTTTGAAATCTTCATCCGAAATATCACTACACTCCTCTCCGATTGTTTCGAATGTGTATGTGGCAATGTTGTTGTTTTGTAAAATTTGTTCAACGGATCCGATATTCGATGATTCTCCATCAAGCAGATTCTCAATTATAGTTAATTCATTATTGAAATGATTAATGGCAATAATGTATTTAAAAAGTAAATAATGCAAGCCAGGCATACTTCCCGGAATTGTTTCGCGTGAAGTGAGCTTTACATCTTCAAAATATTGAACTGCCTCATAGGAAGTATATCCAAACAAACCGTTAATATTGAACTTGTTATCATTTTCAACAATTTCAAACGATTTCAAAAATGTATCGAATCGATCAGCTACCGTCATTTTATCAGTAACATAAGTTTCAATCTGTCGACCATCAGGATATTCTTCCATGATAACAAATTGATTGACAGATATTCCACCAATTGGATTAAAGCCAATATAGGAAAAACTGTTTTCCATCCCATGATAATCCGAGCTTTCAAGCAACACCGAATTCGGATACAAATCGCGCACTTTCAAATAAATACTTACCGGAGTTTGCATATCGGCAAGCATAGTTTTTGTTTTAACTGTTAATTTCATATATTTCCTTTCATCCTCAAAAAGAGGAATTTTAATGAGTATAATTGTACAACTGAAAGAATTTAAACGTACTCTATTTCGTTGTCATGACGAAAAGGTGTTTTGAAATATTTAATATAGGTATCCATATCTTTATCGCCTCGACCTGAAACATTTAATACAACAACATCATCGGTTTTAAATATGTGTTTTTCTTTATTTAATAACGCCAATGCATGAGCAGATTCTATTGCCGGAATAATTCCCTCTAAACGAGTAAGTTCGAAAGCAGCTTCTAATGCTTCATCGTCGTTGATGGGATACACTTTAGTACGGCCCAACTTTGCAAAAAAAGCATGTGCCGGACCGATTCCCGGATAATCTAATCCAGCAGAAATAGAGTATGGTTCAATAATTTGGCCATCTTCATCCTGCATCAACAGCGTTTTAGCTCCATGAATAATGCCAATCGTTCCTCGGCTGATAGTTGCTGCCGTTTTATCCGTTTCTACACCTAATCCACCTGCTTCAGCCGAAATAATCTTCACCCGCTCATCATCTAAATAATAATAATAAGTTCCCATTGCATTACTACCGCCACCTACACAAGCCATCAAATAATCGGGGTAATCGCGTCCGGTTTGATCCAGCAATTGAACTTTAATTTCTTCACTGATAACCGATTGAAAAAATCCAACCATATCGGGATATGGATGTGGACCCACCGTAGAACCGATAATATAAAATGAATCGGGATTAGAGCACCAATACCGAATAGCTTCGTTGGTGGCATCTTTCAATGTCATGTTTCCACTGGTAACCGGTTCAACAGTTGCTCCAAGCATACGCATTTTCTGAACATTTAGAAACTGACGTTCTACATCCGTTTTTCCCATAAAAACTATGCATTCCAAGCCCATCAATGCACATGCAGTAGCAGTAGCCACGCCATGTTGACCTGCACCGGTCTCGGCTATAATACGGGTTTTCCCCATTCGTCTTGCCAAAAGAATTTGTCCCAACGCATTATTGATTTTATGTGCACCCGTGTGGTTCAAATCTTCACGCTTTAAGTAAATATTGGCGTTGTATTTGGCTGAAAGGCGTTTTGCAAAATACAACGGAGAAGGACGTCCCACATAATTTTTTAGTAAATCGTAGTATTCCGCCCGAAAAGATGCATCATACTTGATAGAAAAATATGCATTTTTAAGTTCTTCTACTGTTCCATGAAGAATTTCGGGAATATAGGCTCCACCAAACTCGCCATATAATCCATTTTCGTCAGCTTGATAATTCATATTTTAGTATATATTTGATTTTAAATAAATTGATCTTTACAATGGAAATTTTCCATCCTCTAAAACGGCTAATTTTTAAATTAAAAAAGGCTTATCGTGAGTTCCGACAAGCCTTTTGTAATATCTAAATAATTTTGACACTAAACATAGGTGTTACCTCTCACGATAAATATATTCGTAAGTGCCACCACCAAAATTTGTTTAAAGTCAATTTCACATTCATTTTTATATTTCATTTTCGAGTGCAAAGATGATATAATAATTTTATTTATGCAAGAAATTATAGTTTTTTATCGATTCGTTATGTTAAATGTAGATGTTCAGATTATGAACAATACAATTATATTGATTTTTAGCCACTTAAAAAATCTGTATTGATCAAGAAACAAGATTTAATCGTAGAATTTAAGTTATTGCATGCCAATCTCGATTTGACAAACGGTTATATTTTAAATTCTTTTCTTTGAGTCATACAACTTATTGATTGAAATTTTGTAATTTCGCAACCTAAAAACACAAGCAAATCAGAGTTGAAATGAATATAGATTTTCAAAAACAAGGCGGGTTAGTACCTGCTATCATACAAGACGAATTAACGTCTAAAGTATTGATGTTGGGTTATATGAACGAAGAATCATTCATTAAAACCCAGGAAACAGGTTTAGTAACATTTTTTAGTCGGTCTAAGAATCGGCTTTGGACTAAGGGTGAAGAGAGCGGAAATTTTTTGAAATTAGTTTCAATTACCCCCGATTGCGACAACGACACGTTGTTAATTAAAGTTCATCCTGCTGGTCCTGTTTGCCATCTCGGCACCGATACTTGCTGGGCAGAAAGTAATCAGGGTGATTTTGCCTTTTTGAAATATTTGCAGGATTTTATAAAATTGCGATATGACGAAATGCCAGAAGGATCCTACACCACTTCATTATTTAAAAAAGGGGTAAACCGCATGGCACAAAAAGTTGGTGAAGAAGCAGTTGAGACAGTGATTGAAGCTACTAACGGAACTAATGATGGCTTTATTTACGAAGCTTCGGACTTAATTTACCACCTCATCGTACTGCTTACTTCGAAAGGTTTCTCTCTTGATGATATCGGTCAAGAATTGAAAAAAAGACATAAGTAGAATTTCGAACAACATCATTATTAATTTGAATATCAAAATCATTAGTGTCCACTAAAAGTCATTAACAATTCTTTGAAATCCTTTTCTATTCTTATTTTCCGAGCAAAATAGTTGCGTGACGATTTGAATTTTTTATCTTGCCCAAAATGTAAAAAAATGGGCAATGAATACAGGAAAATACGTTTTTGCACAAATGATTGAGGTTTTACCTCAACGAGTTTTTGACGGATTTGTAGCAAAATATGAAGGCAATAAATATGTAAAACATTTTACCTGTTGGAATCAACTTCTGGTAATGATGTTTGGTCAACTTGCAAATCGTGATAGCCTTCGGGATTTGATTTTAGCAATAGACGCGCATAGTCAAAAGAAATATCATTTGGGATTTGGGAAGAATGTTACTCGCAGTAATCTTTCCAAAGCAAATGAAAAACGTGATAGCAAAATCTTTGAAGACTATGCTTATTATTTGATTGATATTGCCCGTAAGGGGCGTTCAAACGATGATTTTGAAATAGAAGGTAAAGTTTATGCTTTTGATTCTTCGACCATTGATTTATGTTTGAATGTATTTTGGTGGGCAAAGTTTCGCAAAACAAAAGCAGGCATTAAACTTCATACGCTCTATGATATAACGACTCAGATTCCGGCATTCATTCATATTACAAACGCAACAGTAAATGATGTGAATGCGATGGATGTAATTCCTTATGAATCTGATGCATATTATATATTTGATCGTGGATATGTTGATTTCAAAAGGCTTCATAATATCACAAAGCATACAGCTTATTTTGTGATTAGAGCCAAAAAGAATCTCCAGTTCCAGTGCACTCAACTAAAACCGATTAATGAGAAAAACGGAGTCATGAGTGATCAAATAGGCAAACTTACGGGATTTTATATATCGCAATATTACCCGGAGGAAATTAGAAAAGTAGTTTATTATGATAAGGAAACAAATAGAACATTTGTTTATCTGACCAATAACATGGAACTACCTTCTGAACAGATAGCATTGCTTTATAAAAATCGTTGGCAAATAGAGCTATTCTTCAAATGGATTAAACAGCATTTAAAGATTAAGTCCTTTTGGGGTACTACAGAAAATGCTGTCAGAATACAAATATATACTGCTGTAATATCATATTGCTTAGTTGCAATCATTGAAAATGAACTAATGATTAACCGTTCAACATATGAAGTTCTACAGATATTAGGCATTTCACTGTTCGACAAATCGCCAATTGGTGAGCTCTTTTTTAATAAAAATAGAAATGATGTCAAAGAACTTCCGTCAGATCAACTGACTATTAAATTTTTTTAGTGGACACTAATGTATCAAAATAATTAATAATGAATTATTGATGAAAATATGAATTTAGACAAAAAACTTTTGATAAAATACGTTGATGTTGATATTTGCCAACAAGAATCCACCGTATTACGGAATGTTCAGTTGGAAGTTCATTCTGGTGAATTTATCTTTTTAATGGGAAAAGTCGGAAGTGGTAAAAGTTCGCTTTTAAAATCATTATACCATGATGTACGCATTTTGGATGGCGTTGCCGGCGTTTTAAATTATGATTTACGTACGATTAAACCAGATGAAATTCCATATTTACGCAGGAAAATCGGCATTGTATTTCAAGATTTTCAATTATTGATGGATCGCTCGGTATATGATAATTTAGATTTTGTTCTTCGAGCTACCGGATGGAAAGATAAAACAGCTATTGACGAGCAGATTAACAATGTATTAGATCAAGTTGGAATGAGTTCAATTGGGTTCAAAATGCCACATCAACTTTCGGGAGGCGAACAACAACGGGTGGTTATTGCCCGTGCTTTGCTAAATTCACCCGAAATGATATTAGCCGATGAACCTACCGGTAATTTAGATCCCGAAACCGGGAACGAATTGGTCGAATTACTTTACAATATACGATTATCGGGTACAACGGTTATTATTGCAACCCATAATTTAGCATGGGTATCTAAATTTCCAGGCCGCGTTTTCCGTTTTGAAAATGAAACTATCATTGAAGTACCTTCTGTTTCAGTTATTTAATTTATTAATTGATAATGAGAAGATTAAAATGTCCTCAATGTGGAATATCTCGTTTTTTCGTGAAAAATGCAGCCAATGAAACCTGTTTGGTTGAAGTAAACGAGAAGTATGAAATAGTGCCTGTTCATCCTGATTTTTCCCTCGAAAATTTCAACCTTGATTGGTTGTATTGTTTGGGTTGTTCCTGGCAGGGCTCTCCAAAAAAGTTAAGAAAATAACGACAACTGTAAATTTAATATTCATTCATCCGATTTCCCTATTTGTACATTTTAAAAATATATCTATTGCTCTAATTTTCAATATCAATTCAACTAATATTGTATTAAAAAAACACATTCATTCTCATGAAACATTTAATTTTCGGACTGTTATTTTTTATCAACAGTTTTGCAATTTCAGCAAGTTCATTTACGTTCCATGTTCATAATCCCAACAAGGTGGATGTGCAAAATGCTCCCGTTGTGATTAGGCTGAACAATGTGAAGTCAATTCCTGCAACCGAATGGGCTCATTTAGCCGTTTTCTTCAATCAACATCAAATTAGCAGCCAACTCGATGATTTGAATGGAGATGGACTGCCAGATGAATTGGTTTTTCTGCTCGACATAAAAGCCAACCAAACTTTACCGGTAACCCTAAAAACTATTGCGCCTGCTCAACGAGACAGCTTCCCAACCGAAGTATATGCTGATTTGATATCAAAATCGAAAGATGGAAAATTCAATTTTATAAAAGAAATATCATCAACAAAAAATGATATGTATAATAAATTACACCATCATGGAATAGCATTTGAATCGGCTTTAATTGGATACAGAATTTATTTTGATAACAAAAGTACGATTGATGTGTATGGCAAAAAGAAACAACAACTCGAACTGGCAACTACCGAGTGGTATCCTACGGATGAACAAGCAGCTGCTGGTTATGGTGATGATGTAATACGTGTTTTTAACTCGGTAGGCGTGGGCACAGTAAAAGGTTGGGATGGGAAAAAAGCAACCGATATTGTGAAATTTGACAAGCGTACCCAACGAATTATCTCTGTCGGGAAGATCCGCACAGTGATCGAAAGCCAGGTTGATAACTGGCAATATGAAGGAAAGAAAATTAACTTGAATGTGCGCTATATTTTATATGCCCGACATCGTGATGCAATATGCGAAGTGCGTGCCAACGAAGATATTCATACATTGGCTACCGGAGTTGAAACCATCGCCGGAGGACCTGTTATGAAGCAAGGAAAAAATCTGGTTGGGTCATGGGGAATCGACTACCCTGTTACTGACACGATTAAATATGAGAAACAAGCTTGTGGATTGGGAGTTTTTGTTCCGAAACCCTATGCTTTAAAACAAGTTTCAGAACGATTAAATAACCTGATTCTCATGCCATACAAGAAAGGTGAAGTATTACAGTTTTATTTTACTGCCGCTGCTGGTAAGGAAGAACAACATCCTTTTACAACTTCAACTTCGTTTTTTGCCTACCTAAAAAATTGGAGTCAATCACTGAAACCGACCCAGGTAAAATATTGAATTTGATTTTTATTATTTATCCCGTAAAAATATATGCCAAATATTTTTACGGGATTTTTTTTCTTCAAAATTCCTTTAGAATTGACGTTTAGTTTTGCAGAATCAAATTTTAAAAAATAATCAAAAATGAAAAAACTAATTTTAGGAATTGCCGCAATGGCAATGTTGAGCCTGACGGTTGCAGCTCAACCCGTTAAAGGTGTACCAGCTAAGGTAAAATCTGCATTTTCGCAAAAATTTTCAAAAGCCACAGATGTAAAATGGGGCAAAGAAGGTAAAACCGAATGGGAAGCCGAATTCAAATTGGGTGGCAAAAGCTATTCAGCTAATTTCGATAATCAGGGAACCTGGAAAGAAACAGAGTATTCTATTCCTGAAAACGAAATTCCGGCAACAGTGAAGACATCGTTTGAAAAAAAGTATGCTGCTTACAAAATGAAAGGCACTGATGTTTCCGAAACTCCAAAAGGAAAAGTGTATGAAATTACCGTTGTAAAAGGAAATAAAAAAATGGAAGTTGCTTTTGATACCAATGGGAAAATTGTAAAAGATTAACCTTTGGACTAAAGGCTTATCCTTCAAAGTATTTTAAAATTATGACTATAAAAACCGTTTGACATAAAGGGTAAACTCTTTGTCAAACGGTTTTTTATTTTGCGGGTTGCCTTTTTCTCACGCAGTATGAAAACATATACTTAAAGTTAAATTACGATTATTTTCACACCTACACCCAACCATTTTACTCTAAGTTTATCTTTAATGATATATAATCCTTTGGATACACAAGAAATAGATATAATTGTTGCAGGCTGCATTCAAGGCGACAGCAAGCATCGAAAAGCGTTTTACATGTTATTTGCTCCCCACATGTTAAGCGTCAGTCATCGATATGCCCGAAATCGTGAAGATGCCGAAGATATATTTCAGGAAAGCGTGCTGAAAACCTTTAACAATATACATCAATTAAAAGATCTTGATAAAATTAAATGGTGGACAAAGCGAATTGTAATCAACGAAGCTATTCAGTTTTATAACAAAAACCGAAAATTGGTATTTACTGAAAATTATGAACTGCTTCAGCAGTGCGAAGATTTTCAGAATGACATTTATAAAAATCTGGAATTAGAAGAAGTGCTGGAGGCAATAAGAGCTTTACCCGATAAAATGAGATTAGTTATAAATCTTTATGCAATAGAAGGTTACTCTCACGATAAAATCGCTGGTATGTTAAATATTTCGGTAGGAACTTCCAAATCAAATTTATTTGATGCACGCAAAAGAATCAAGGGACTGTTAAGCAACGTAAGGAGGGAAATTATATGATTGAAGATTTACACGACGAATTAGACAATTTTCTGAAAGCATCTTTCGAAAATCACAAGTTGATTCCTGATGATAGATTATGGAACGAGTTGGTTCCGCGAATGTCCATTAAATCGGTTTCTTATTCAAAATATATCAAAATGCGAAACGCATTGATTGGAACAGCAGCCTCATTGGTCGGTGCAATATTTCTTTTAATTGCGTTAAATACAAATATTTTTAAATCTCAACACTTTGCAATTGAATCAGCAAGAAAACCAGTAGAACAATCATTCCGATCCTTAAAAAACGATCAAGCACAACGTATTAAACCACATCAAGAAGAAATAGCAAAACATACCGAACCTTTTATCAACCATTTAAACAAACCTCATTCCACAACTAAAAACCAAATTTTAACAACTTCTCCAACAATTGAAGATCAAACCTCGAAAGAATTTTTAGCATCCGAATCATCTGAATCGATTCAGTTAAACAAACAAAACCCGCAAAATGAACAATCGTCGCAAAACGCTTCAGTCAAAGATAGCGTGACAACTGAAAAAATCATGGCAAAAACAATGGTGGAATTTTCAACCTCTGTAGACACATCTAAAATCAGCAATTTCGCCAAAAAAAACAAACCATCAGTATCAAAACCCGAAAAGCCTATCCTCGAATTTCCTAAAATTGATTTTTCCACCTGGAATCAAGGTAAATTAAATCCGTTTGCAAGTTCGGAATCATACCAAAATCAGGGTAAATTTAGCTTTAAAGAATTTTTTAAACGAATTGAAATCGGAATATCTGCATCCCCTTTCTTGGCTACACGTAGCTTATCACCAGTCAGTGCAATCGGAAATGCAAACTTCGATGTGCAGTATTATAACAATATCGAAAAATCTGTCATTTCAGGATCTGCAGGAATCGACATTGCTTTTAAATCGAACGAAGACTGGACTTTTATTACGGGATTCCATCTTTCAAATTATCAGCAACAAACACAAAGTGATGCTTTACATCGCGAAGTCATTCATTCCAACGAACTTATGCTTTTCACTTCGGCAGGTAAAATCCCCATTTATGGTACAGGAATAGATCAATTGCCAATTCTGTCAGTAATAAACACAAATGTGAGTATCAATTATTTTGAAATACCGCTTATAGCACGTTATTATTGGTTTCAGAATGTATATATCGATGCCGGAATAGATTATTCGCGCATCACTTCGACCAAAACAACAATAAAAGCAGAAGATTATGCCGGAAATTTAAGTTATTTTGAAATTGCGGGATTGAACAAAAATGCATTCAAAACTCTTTTAGGTATAGGATTTGATTTTAAACTGAATAAACATATACAATTAGAATTGGGACCCGAAGCAAAATGGCAAATCAATCCTCTGAATGGTGTGGAAATAAACACACACCCCTTATATTTGGGAATACGTACCGGATTGCGCTTTTCACTCAATTGATAAACTGATTATTAAAAAAACATTTAAGCATTATATTTTGATTATCAACACTATAAAAAGATGGCTTATTTAATTTTCATAAAATTATCCTGTCGACCCAACCTTTTTTCGTCTTGCTAATCTTTAATAGTATATACAATTAAATAATCAAAACTCTAAAAAAAGGAAAGTATGAAAACTCAACTGAAATTCACAAGTATTTTGCTCGTTGGCATTGCCATTCTATTTACTAATTGTACAGGTAGTACAGGTAAAGTTCCAGGTTCGTTGAATCTGAAAGCAGCTTCGTTAAAAATTGGAGCTGTTCCGGTAGCAACCATTTCAAATGTTTCCCTTACTTCTGCAATTGTTCAAATTCAAAATCTGGTTATTGAAGAGAATTCCGAAAATAATTCCCAGTCGAATATGGAGAACAATATGGACTCAAACTTGCCCGATGGAACTGCTGAAGGTGTAAAAACAGCCGAAAATGATAATGGTAACATTACATTGGCAGGCCCTTATGTGCTCAATGTATTGAGTGGAAATGCACTGATTGATAATGTAAGTTTGCAGCCGGGTAATTACAAACAAGTCAATTTTAGTTTTGTTTCGAATAAAACAAACGCTCATTCGATCGTAATAACCGGAAATTTCAACAAAAACGGGATTCTGGTTCCATTTACAATTACATCCGACATTACCAATTCCATTCAGCTTCCGCTTTCAGGCACTGGATTAACCATTACTACAGGAACAACCTCTACACTTTCAATTGTATTTGATGTGAATGCCTGGATAAAAAATCTTGATTTTTCAACGGCAACGATTACAAACAATTCGATAAACATAAGTAATACCGAAAACCAAGCTTTGTATACTGTTTTCATCAATGCTTTGGCAGCTAACATTGATACTGAAAAAGATTAAATAACTGATTTCATGCATTTGTATAAAGAAAAATACGCGTAAATAAACAATAAGTTACGCGTATTTTTTAATTGTTTATCAAAATGGATTATTAATTTTAGATGCTATATTATTCATACATAATACAATATATCATTTATCTCCGACCAAACCGTAACTGTATGTTTTGTAAAAAAAATTTTCTTTCGTTGATAATTTTGACTCCGCTTTTACTGAGCGCACAAAACAAAATATCCGGATTAGTAACTGATTCACTTACCAAACAGCCCATCCCATTTGTTTCAGTTTACTTTAAAGGATCAACATTCGGTGCTATGACGGATAATTCGGGAAAATTTTTATTAAGCATTCCATTAAAAGTAAATATTTTAGAAGTTTCATCGGTTGGATATCGAAAAAAAACAATTAATATTTCAAATTTATCAAAATTAATAAACCTGAAAATTCAGCTTTGTCAGTCAGCCGTAGCTTTAAATGAGTTTATTGTTAAACCCAAACGTGAGAAATACAAAAAGAAAGGAAACCCTGCGGTAGAGTTCGTTCGTAAGGTAATTGCCGAGAAAGACAAATTTAATCCATATAATAAACCTTACTTTCATTACCGGCATTATGAAAAAATAAGTATTGCTCTCAACAACTTTCATTCTTCAAAGAAAAAAGGGCTGTTCGGTCGTTTCAGTAACTCAAACCAATATGTTGATTATTCAATGATTACGGGAAAGCCTGTGCTTCCGATTTCCACTAAAGAGTTGATCGAACAGTATTATTATCGTAAGTCACCCCGATCTGTGAAGACAATTATTGAAGCGAAAAAAAGTGCAGGAATTGACCAAATGCTTTCCGAAGATGGTGTGGAACAATTTTTAAATGATGTTTTTAAAAATATAGATATTTACGACAATGACATTCATTTATTTCTAAAAACATTTGTAAGCCCTCTTTCAACCGGAGGTCCCGATTTTTATAAATACTACTTGTTAGACACACTTCAAATTAATGGACAGCGTTGCGTCGATTTGGGATTTGTTCCTTTTGTATCTGAATCGACGGGCTTCACGGGGCATTTATACATCACCCTCGACTCTGTCAACTTTGTAAAAAAAGTTCAGTTAAACTTACCTCGGGATATCAACCTCAATTTCATTCAATATATGCTTATCGAACAAAATTTCGACCGTGCAGCCGATGGTACACGCTTGTTGAAAAAAGATGAGGTTGCAGTTGAATTTTCAGTTTTTACCAAAGCCAAAGGCTTTTATGCTCGCCGAACAAATCTGTACTCACAATATTCTTTCTCACGCCCAATGGATTCTAAAATCTTTTCACAGCCTGAAGCTTCAAAGGAAGATACCAATGCAAGCTCTCAACCCGATTCGTACTGGAAAACTAATCGTCCGGATTCAGCGCAAAAAGATGCCAATTCGGTAGACCGAATGCTGACCCAATTTCGACAAAACCCGCTTTTTTATTATTCTGAAAAAGTGTTTTCAGCCTTAGTTACAGGTTATATTTCAACAAGTTCGACAAATAATCTATTCTCTCTGGGACCAATGTACAGCACCATAAGTTTAAGCTCTTTTGAGGGTTTGCGCGTTCGTGTAGGTGGATTTACAACTGCCAAACTCAACGACCATTGGTTTGGAAATGGGTATTTGGCTTATGGAACGAAAGATAAACGACTGAAATACAATGCAGTTTTAGAATATTCATTTAACAAGAAAAAAGAACAAGCCAACGAATTCCCCATTCACTCACTTCGGTTTTCGTACAATTATGATTTAAACAGGCTAGGACAGCAGTATCTATATTCAACATCCGACAATTTATTCCTATCATTAAAGCGACAACCCGATACTAAAATTGACTATATCAGAAACGTACAACTAAGTTATAATAATGAATTTTACACACATTTTGCTTTTGGAGTTGATTTTCGATACCGCACAGAGTATGCAAGCACGTATGTTCCATTTATTAATGTTTCAACAGGGCAATCGATTGAAGCCTTTAATCTGGGTGCAGTAGAATTAAAAATGAGATATGCACCAGGCGAAAAATTTTACCAAACCTTCAGCAAACGTCATAACATTACCCGCGATGCTCCTGTATTTAGCTTATCACATATCTCTGCCATGAAAGGAATTCTTAATTCTTCGTACACTTACAACCGTACTGAACTTGGTTTTCAAAAAAGGTTCTGGTTTTCAGCGTACGGAAATGCCAACATTATTCTCAAAGCTGGAAAAGTATGGAACAAAGTTCCATTCCCCTTGCTCATTATCCCAAATGCAAATCTTTCGTATACCATTCAATATGAATCGTATTCACAAATGAATGCCATGGAATTTATAAATGACCAATACGTCTCGTGGGATGCAAATTATAACATGAATGGATGGCTACTCAATAGAATTCCATTTCTTAAAAAACTTAAATTAAGAGAAATTCTTTCGTTTAGAGGCTTGTATGGTTCTTTGAGTAAACAGAATAACCCTGCCTTTAACCCGAATTTGTACCGATTCCCTACAGGATCATACACCATGGGAAAGTTGCCCTACATGGAAGCCGTGGTAGGTGTTGAAAATATTTTTAAATGTCTTCGGATCGATTATGTCTGGCGACTTAACTATTTAAACCATCCGAATATTGAGAAAAGTGGCTTGAGAGTGAGTTTAGATTTCACATTCTGAGCATAACGCTGTTTCCAACCTTTTCAATACACAATGGTTTGTAAAAATAACATATTTTAAATGCTAATTCGCAAGGTTACCACAGTCGCTAAGAAAAACTTTTGAGTTATTCTCTTTACGTCTTTAGCAAATTTTTATTGATTATCTATCAGATAGCTATTTAATCGCTGAGTCTTTGCGTTAAAAAATTTCATTTTGAAAACTGAATTTTGTATTGATAGTAAACTTTTAAAATTTATTTCTTTGATTATCAATAGATAACACTATTTTATAACGAACTATTAAATACAATAATGTACAATAAAATCAGAACCGGGCACTTTACAAAAAAAATACTGAGAAATTATCGTCCTTTTTCATTTAACAAATTGGTATTATGTTTTAATATTTTCAAAATGAAATATAAAGTTGCCAAAATTATTGTAAACCAGAAAATCCAATTAAAATCAATAATAATCTGTTTACTTTCAATAGAATAACTTAAATTATGAAACACAAAGAGCAATAAAAAAATTGCCACCAATCCATTTTTCTCCTTTTTCAGTACTTTTTTTAAACTAAATGGATAAGTCGGTTTTATATAACTTCGAAATGAAGGTAAAAAAGCAGAAGTACGGGAAGCCCAATTACTGTAAACCGAACGAAATTTACGACGCAAAAATTGTTCTTCAGCAAACATAATTCGCTCATAATAAATCCAATATACAAATGCAAACAAAATGATAAACCATACATTAACCGTGAGTAAAACTGCACCCAACCACATGAAAAAATTTCCCAGATAAAGAGGATGCCGTACCAAAGAATAAAATCCTGACGTATTTAACTTTTCAGCTACCTGGCCCTCCTTGGTGTTTCTGCCCGAAGTGTTTGCTGGAGTAAACCCAACAGTAAATACACGGATAAAAAGACCAAACAATGAAACGAATAAACTTAATACTTCAATCCATGAATAAGAAATAGGATTGTTAAAATCAGGGTCTGTTTTCTGCAAAATGAAAACAATTAATCCAATTGCCACAAAAATCAGAGGAAAATTGCTTCGATATTTAAACAAAAAATTCCCCTGTGCCTCAAATTCTTCCTGTAATGCCATATGTAATCAGAAATAAAGGATTATGAATTGATTAAATATTAACTGCAAGTATTACATACCTTAACAGACAAATAACAAATTATAAACAGCGACAAAAATAATTATTATTTTAATAATATATTCAATAATATGCAATAACTTTCAATTATTATATATTCAAACTAAACAAAACACTTGATCATTCGGTCATTCCCTGAAATATCTTGACGTAATTCAACTTTATGAAATCCCATACTAATTAACATTTCAGCTACAGTATTGCCTGTTGATCGATTAATTTCGAAATACAATTCTCCACCGAAATTCAAATGTACCTGCGCAAAAGCAGCAATATGTCGATAGAATAAAAGTGGATCGTTATCCGGAACAAAAAGAGCAAGAGACGGCTCATATTTTACAACATTGGTTAGCATCTCATTTTTTTCTTTTTCAAGTACATAAGGTGGATTACTCACGATAATATCCCATCGAGAATTCAACAAAGGAGCATCTAAAATGTCAATCTTTGAAAATTGAACTGGTACATGGTTTAATTCGGCATTTTTTTGAGCAGTTTTAAGTGCAGATTCTGAAACATCAAATGCGTAAACAGTTGATTGGGAAAACAAATGTTTCAAACTCACGGCAATGCAACCACTGCCGGTACCGATATCCAATATTTGAATTCTGCTTTTCAAATTATGATCATTGCAAATCCAGCAAACCAACTCTTCTGTTTCAGGACGGGGAATCAATACCGAAGAATTGACCTTGAAAATCAATCCGTAAAATTCAGTTTCGCCCAAAACATATTGAATTGGTTCAAAATTTTGCAGTTTAATTATAAAACTTTCAATTTGTTGCCTTATTTCATCAGAAAAAATAGTACTTTTGTTAATGATTTGTTCAGTGTGCGAAAAACCGGTAAGTTTTTCTAATATCAAGTAAGTGAAACTTTTAATTTCTGTCTCAGGATATAATCCCTGAAGTTTTGATTGAATATAACGAGCGGCTTTTTCCATAACACAAAGATATAAAAAAAAAATTTCTATTTATTCATAATCAACCTTTATGGATTCGACAACAACTGACAATATCAGAAGAAAATCTGAAAACGAACGTTTTATGTTTCGATGTTTACAATTAGCCGGTTATGGCAATAACTTCGTTGCTCCAAATCCAATGGTTGGGGCTTTGGTGGTTCACAACGGACAAATCATCGGTGAAGGCTTTCATCAGCACTATGGCGATGCACACGCTGAACCCAACGCTATCAATGCAGTTGAAAATCCAGAATTACTCAGGGAATCAACTCTTTATGTAAGCCTCGAACCCTGTTCTCATTACGGGAAAACTCCTCCCTGTGCCGATTTAATTATTCGCAGTGGCATTCCAAAAGTAGTTGTCGGCACGGTTGATCCGAATCCTAAAGTTGCCGGACGTGGTATCGAAATATTGCGCAAAGCGGGCATTTCAGTCGAAGTTGGCATTATCGAAGAGCATTGTCGTGAATTAAACAAACGATTTTTTACTTTTCATCAATGCAACAGACCTTATATATTTTTAAAGTGGGCACAAACGCACGATGGATTTTTAGATATTCTTCGCTCCAAACCCGAAGAACCACCCCTGCAAATCTCAAATAGAATCACAAAATTGCTAACACATAAAATTCGTTCCGAAAATCAATCTATTTTGGTAAGTACCAACACCGTACTGTTAGACAATCCATCGTTAACCGTTCGAAACTGGGGCGGTAAAAATCCAATACGATTAGCAATCGACCGAAAAAATCGGATTCCGGCTCATTACCATTTATTCGATGGCACCGTTCGAACCATTATTTTTTCAGAATCAACAAATTACAACAAAACCAATGTTGAATATATCTCGATGGATGGTGAAACGATCAATCTGAATAAACTACTTCAAAAAATTTACGAACGTAATATTCATTCAATTTTGGTTGAGGGCGGATCAAAATTATTAAACAGTTTTATTGAAAGCGATTTATGGGACGAAGCCAATGTTGAAGTTTCGCCAGCAAAAATTTCAATCGGTGTCCCTGCACCATTTATTAACTTACAACCCGTTTCACGTCAAAATATTAACGGGAATGAATGGATGTCGTTTATAAATCCTACAAAAAAATTAAATGTTTAAATTTTAAACGATCTTATTTCGGAGTAATTTCAGACCATTAATGCTCTAAAAAGGCTGTAGTACACTCAAACATTTAATACTCATTGATTGTTATAGTTAATATATCTTTCAATCAATTCTTCAATACTTTGATTAAGCTAAAAAATAAACTATTTTTGCACCCTAAAATAAATACTTCGACAATCTAAACATTATTTTAAACGATTGATTATCAAAATTAACATAATCTTAAATTATACCATCTAAAGGTTTATGGCAAAACAAATTTTTCAGTCCAACTCCCCTACCCGTTGGAAAAGTTTTATCTGGGTATTTAGAATACTTATTGTTTTCATGCTCATTTTGGCTTCTTCGGTAGCCATATCGCTTTTCAACAAGCGTGATTATGATTTAAAAGTGCTTACTTTTCACGAAAAGAAACTCCCCGACATTAATAAAGATAATTCAAAGTCTTACGTATCAAAATCAGAACTGGCAGCATTTGCAAAACATGTAAAATACGAACGCAGAAAACGTCCTAACTCTTTCTATTTCAATAATCTTCCCGTATCTGAAGTTACAAAAAAAATGCTTCCTGTTCGGGCAGGATTTTATGTAAATTGGGATCAAAATTCACTGAATTCATTAGAAAAAAATATCAGTAAACTTAACGTCGTCATCCCTGAATGGCTTTTTCAAACCAATTCGAAAGGAAAAATTGAATCACGAAAACAAGACAGCATACTTGATTTTATTCGAAAAAATGATGTCAGGGTGTTACCTCTTTTAAGCAATTACTATAATAATCATTGGAATGGAGATAGCGTTTATCTTGAATTAAAAAATCCGGTAACCCGAAAAAAACTCATTGAAAATATAAAATTAGTATTGGATACTAATGATTTCCAAGGAATTAATGTCGATTTTGAAGATTTGCCGCTCAAAGCCCATCCATATTTTGTTCAATTTTCAAAGGAACTTTACACACTTTTGCACGATAACGATTATTTGGTTACCATTGATATTGATCCGGAATCAGAAGGTGTTTCCTACAAGGATATTGCTCCATATTACGATCTTATTTTCCTGATGGCATACAACGAACATTATCCAGACAGCAAACCGGGCAGTATCTCGTCGCTTCCTTTTATTGAAAAATCACTCGATCAGGCAATGCGTGATGTGCCCTCCCAAAAGATAGTTTTAGGCATTGCCGGATACGGTTTTGATTGGCCTCAAGATTCGCTTGGCACAAAAATTTCTTATCAGGGATTAATTTCTTTAGCCAAAGAATATGGTCAGGATGTAAGTTTTAGTTTTGAAAATTCTGATATTACCCTCTATTATAACGATGACAACGGCATCAACCATGAGGCTCATTTCAACGATGCAGCCTGTAACTATAATGCCATGCGTACGGCTGTTGATTACGGGGCAGGCGGTGTGGCGCTATGGTATCTCGGTTCGGAAGACGAACGCATTTGGGATTTCTTTGCACGCGATTTATCTAAAGCGAATTTGAATTCACACCCCTTTAACCTGAAACAATTAGAATATATAAGTTCTATTATGTCAGTCAATTACGAAGGAAAAGGAGAAATATTAGAGATGATCAATACACCTGATGAAGGGAAAACTATTTTTCAATATGACAAAAACGATCAGTTAATTACCAACGAAGATTATTTGTCGCTTCCGAGCTCGTATATGTTGAAACGTTATGGCATGTCGAACCCCAAAAAAGTAGCACTAACCTTTGATGATGGTCCAAACCCTGATTATACACCGAAAATATTAGACATTTTAAAAGAAAATAAAGTGCCAGGCACTTTCTTCGTTACAGGGATTAATATTGAAAATAATATCCCGATTATCAAGCGTATGTACGATGAAGGAAATGAAATAGGAAATCATACTTTTACGCATCCAAACTTAGAAATCACCTCCGACAATCGTGAAAAAATAGAACTCAGGTCGACCCGATTGCTATTGGAAACAATCTTGGGACACAGTACACTTCTGTTCCGACCACCCTACAATACCGATGCTGAACCTAAAAATTTATTCCAAATCAAATCGTTGGCAATAGCTCATGACGAAGGATTTATTTGTGTAACTTCATTCATTGACCCCAATGACTGGGAAATAGGGGTATGTGCCGACACTATTGTTTCACGTGCCATTGCACAGCAGCATCTTGGAAACGTAATTCTGCTGCACGATGCAGGAGGTAACCGCGACCAGACGATTCTGGCACTTCCTCGAATCATTCAATACTACAAAGCACATGGTTATCAGTTTGTAACAGTCTCGGATTTGATGGGTAAAACCAGAAATCAGGTAATGCCGGTGGTTCAGACAAAATTCTCATTTTCCGACCGACTTGATTATTTATTTTTCTTTATCACCTTTATCTGGCAACATTTTTTACATGGATTTTTCGTAACTGCCATTGTATTGATGATTTTCAAATTGTTGCTTGTGGCTTCATTAGCCATTTTACAACGAAGAAAAGAGAAGAAATATGCGCCACTTCTGAACACTGATTTCCAGCCAAAAGTAAGTATTATTGTTCCGGCTTACAACGAAGAAGTAAATGCAATTCGTACAGTTAACCACTTATTAGATTCTGATTATGGTGATTTTGATGTCATTTTTGTAGACGACGGTTCAATAGATCAAACTTTCACCTTGGTTAAAGATGCATTCAAAGGTAATTCCCGTGTAAAAGTATTTTCAAAACTGAATGGAGGAAAAGCCTCGGCACTAAATTACGGAATACAAAACGCCACCGGTGAAATTTTGGTGTGCATTGATGCCGATACCATGTTGAAATCAGATGCCATTTCGAAATTAATTCCACTTTTTATCGATGAAAAAGTGGCTGCAGTTGCTGGAAATGTGCGCGTCGGAAATTCATTGAATTTACTTACCAACTGGCAATCCATAGAGTATACATCAAGTCAAAACTTCGACCGTCGAGCTTATGATTATGTGAATTCAATTATCGTAGTGCCCGGAGCAATTGGGGCATTCCGTAAAAAAGCCATGAGCGAAATTGGAGGTTTTTCGACCGACACATTAGCTGAAGATTGTGATTTAACCTTGAGGTTATTGAGAGCCGGATTTACTATCAAATCAAGCAATGAAGCCTTGGCATTTACCGAAGCTCCCGAAACCTTGAAAATGTTTATCAAACAACGTTTCCGTTGGTCTTTCGGAATGATGCAAAGTTTCTGGAAACACCGCGATCTACTTTTTAGTGTGAAAGAACCAAATTTAGGGTGGATATTACTACCTAATCTATTAGTATACAATTTTATAATTCCAATATTTTCACCAATTGTTGACGTCTTGTTTATTGCAGGTTTATTTACCCACAATGCACCTATTTACGCTTTTATGTATCTGTTATATTATGTGATCGATGTAATTATTTCGTCTATTGCTTATCATTACGATCATCAGCAATTCACACTGCGAAAGGCTATGATGCTTTTTGTGCAACGATTTGTATACCGGCAATTGCTTTTCTACGTTTTGCTGAAAGCCTATGTACGTGCCATCAAAGGTGAGATTGCAAGCTGGGGAACATTGAAACGCACAGGAAATGTCAAGAACTAAATAATTTTGTAAAGAGCTAACTATAATTTTTTATTGAACCGTTCTTATTGTTAACATTGAATATCATTTGAATACAATGAAAACATATGGATTATTCTGATATTGATAATGCAAAAAAAACGTTTAGGAAAGTATTTTGTTATTCTTTTAGTTGTAGGAATTTTAATTTTTTTGACCGAACATTTGTTTTTTCGACTTGACTTGACTTCAGACAAACGTTTCAGTGTGTCTGAACAAACAAAACAGTTGATGCGCAAAATTGAACAACCATTAGAAGTGGATTTTTATTTGGATGGCGACCTGAACCCCGGCTTTTTAAGATTAAAACGGGCAGCAGCCGAACTTTTGGAAGAAATGTCGGTATATTCGAATCAACCGATCACTATACATTATATTAATCCTTCATTAGCTGACAATTCGGAGCAACGGACAAAAAATTATGACCTTCTTGCTTCTCGTGGATTAACCCCCACGGCGGTTTATGAAAGAGATAATGAAGGAAAATCCATTCAAAAAATCATTTTTCCCTGGCTTGAAATACACCAACAAAACAAAACGGTAGCAGTAAGTTTACTGCAAAATGTGATGGGAAATTCGGGAGATGAAAATCTAAATATCTCAATCGAAAATCTTGAATTTCAGATTACTGACGGTATACGGCGTGTGCTGAACAATAAAATCAGAAAAATTGCATTTATCGAAGGACAGGGCGAACTAAGCGAAGCACAAACTTACGATATCAGCCGTTCACTGAGTCGTTACTTTCAAATAGACAGGGGCAAATTAGGACTTAATGCCGCCATATTAAATGAATATAAAGCCATCATAATAGCAAAGCCCACACGTCCATTTTCTGAAACCGATAAATTTATTATCGACCAATATATTATGCATGGAGGTAGGGTTTTATGGCTGATTGATGGCGTTCGGTTAGCGGAACAAAATTTTTCTACCGCCGGCATTTCTCCCGCAATAGACTTGGATGTGAATCTAAACGATCAGCTTTTCAGATATGGTGTGCGTATTAATCCGGTTTTATTACAGGATATTCAGTGTGCTTCCGTTCCTGTAAATATTGCACCTGCCGGCGAAACACCACAATTTGAACCAACACCTTGGTATTATTCGCCTTTACTCTTAACTTCTCCCGAAAATCCGGTTACACGTAATGTTTCAGAAGTAAAAGCTGATTATTGTTCTGCTATCGACTTGGTGGGCGACAATCAAGATGTAAAGGCAACTCTTTTGTTAGCTACGTCAAACAACACACACGTGGTGGGTACACCTACTACCATTGATTTAAGCGTAAATCCCAAACCGACTGACAAAACTTATTTCAATACAGGATATTTACCTGTTGCAGTTGCTTTGGAAGGAAATTTCGATTCTGATTTTGAAAACCGTATGATTCCCAAAGGATTGACAAATACGATGCCTGTAATCCCAAAAAGTATCATTACCAGACAAATTGTGGTCGCCGATGGAGATGTTATTCGCAACGACACTACCTCTGCCGAAACCGATAGCACAAGATTGCCACTCGGTTATGATCGGTACACAGGACAACTATATGGAAACAAACAGTTTATAGAGAATTCCATATTGTACCTAACAGATGAAGATGGATGGATGCAGCTTCGCTCCCGCTCTCTGAAAATGCGGTTGCTTAATAAACAAATTACCAACGAACAACGGCTGAATTGGCAAATTATAAATACCGCCATTCCATTGGTAATTTTCATTATTTTCGGAATTACTTACCAAATATTAAGAAAAAAGAAATATCGGAAAATTACAGACTAATCAAGTAAATTATTAATGCAGCCTCGGGTTGTAGAGTTTACCAAGACATGTTCCATTTATACTAAATCATTGATTCATTTCATATTTAACCATTATCAAAACAAACTTTCCGTTTTGAGTAGAATGTTTAAATTTTAAAATAAACGGATCTCTTCATTTTACAATAGGTCTATTAATAAAATTTCAAGCATACCGGAGCTCCCAATTCAATACGTTTTCCAGTATCGATAAGCTTTCCGGATTTTTCATTTCGTTTGAAAATGACAATACTATTGCTAAATTGATGTCCCACGAAAATATATTTTCCATCAGGAGTAATCGCAAAATTGCGGGGTCCGTCGCCTTCAGTGGGCACTTGATTGATAAAGGTTAGTTTACCATCTTTCCCAACTGCAAAACAGCTGATATTATTTGCAGTACCGCGATTGGTTATATATGCGAATCTCTCATCCGGCGATAAATGCACATCTGCTCCCCTGTTGATTTTACCATCATTTCGATCGACGGTTGTTTGTTGAATAATCCGTAATTTACCGTTGTGATAACTTAGTACGGAAACCGTTGCATCAATTTCGTGTACCAAATACAATCTTCTTCCATCACTTGAAAATGTGGCATGACGCGGACCACTTCCTAACTTAACGGTTAAACTGTCATAAATAGTTAAAATATTTTTATTCGATTCGGGATGATATTGATAAATCGAAATTTTATCCGTGCCCAAATCATTAGCTAACAAATATTTGCCATCTGGAGTAGGATATACTTGATGCACATGTGGCTCGTTCTGACGTTCACGGTTAATACTTTTCCCCACGTGCTGAATTACCTGCAAAACCGGCGTAAGCGAGCCATCAGATTTTCGACCGAAAACAGACAAACTACCTCCACCATAATTGGCCGTAAAAACATTTTTACTAGTCGAAGAAATATAGCAAGGACCGCCACTTTGCGTCAATGAACAATTCAATGGTTTCAATTTGCCTGTCAACCTATTGAAAGCAAACGCACACGCTTCACTGCCTTTTTCACTCTCACTTACGGCATATACAAATTTTCCATCTGCTGCAATATTTATATAACTTGGATTTGAAATACCGCTGACTACCTGAATTGGCTTAAAAATTCCGCTATTCATATTGATATTATACGAATAAATTCCTTTGCTTTTTCCTGGATCAGTATATGTGCCAATTAGTAAATGATAGGTTTGTCCCATCAGCATCATATTCATAATGAGGAATAATGATAATAATAAATTTCGATTTGTTTTCATTTTCTATATAAATTGTATTTTGATTTCAAATGTACAAATAAACAACAAAAATTCATCATAATGCAAACAAAGGTAATGATTTTTGTGTTTTGTTGAAAAAAAGTTTTATATATGAATTAACCTGCTGCAATCCAGCAAAAACAAAATAATGATCTGAAAACTGGAAAATACGTATAATTATTAACAACAAAAACAAAATAAAAATGGCGAACCAACTTAAAATTAAATCAGAATGGAAGGGCGATTTGACCTTCGTAGCGAATATAAACGGACATAAAGTAATTATGGATGCTCCTGAAACTTCCGGTGGTCATGATTTAGGTCCAGGTCCAAAAACGCTTCAATTAGTTGCCCTAAGTGGTTGCACAGGAATGGATGTAGTATCAATATTAAAAAAAATGCATGTTGCCATTGAAAAATGTACTATCGAAGTTATAGGCGACGTTACAGATGAACATCCGAAGCAGTACTCAAAAATGCATGTGATATATGAATTTACCGGAAAAGATCTACCGATTGAAAAATTACAAAAGGCGGTTAAAATGTCCGAAGAGACCTATTGCGGAGTAGAAGCCTTGTACCGCAAAGCCATTGAAGTAACTTCAGAGATTCGAGTAATAGAAATCTGATTAACATGGACTTACAAAATATTTTCAGAAACAATCAGCAATGGATTCGTGAAAAAGTACATACTGATCCAGCCTATTTCAAAGAACTGTCTGCCCGGCATCAACCCGAAATTCTGTACATCGGATGTGCTGATAGCAGAGTAAGTGCAGAAGAAATGATGGGTGTTCGACCAGGCGAAGTGTTTGTACACCGAAATATAGCCAACATGGTGCCAAATACTGATCTGAGCTCTATGTCGGTAATTCATTTTGCCGTCGAGCACCTTCGGGTGAAACATATCATCGTATGCGGACATTATTACTGTAATGGCGTGAAATCGGCTATGCAATCGGCTGATTTGGGTATTTTAAATCCATGGCTGCGCAATATCCGAGATGTATACAGGATTCACAAAACAGAATTAAATTCCATTGCCGATGAAGAAGAAAGGTATAAACGGCTCGTGGAACTCAATGTACAGGAACAATGTATCAATGTAATGAAAACCCCTGAAGTACAAAAAGCATTCAATACCAAAACATTATTCCTTCATGGTTGGGTTTTCGATATTCAAAGTGGAAAATTAATCGATTTAAAAATTGATTTTGATAAAATCATGGAGAATATTCGGGAAATTTATCGAATAGAATAAATTATTAAATTTATTCTAATTTCAGATATTGAGTCCTCTCTGAAAAGTTATATTCAAAAGGAATTCATTGGTTTTCAATATAAGTCTTAAATGTGTAGCATCAAAACGAATCGATTCGAGTAAATGTCCTTTCATTGGGTCTTTGTGATAAATAAATCTCTTTCTCAGCATCCCCCCTACTTTTACCCTGCACTTCATTAAATCCCAATCTGATAAAGCACATTTTATTTTGGTAGAGAAATTTACCTTTTCGCTACTAACAAAATTTAATCCATATATAGCCCTTTTCGGCTTGAGGATTATACTTGCGAAAATATACATGAATAGTAGTCATAACGGTCTGTTTTCGGGACGAATTATAGTTGTATAAGGGTAACGGTCTGTTTTCGGTCTGTTATGATTGGATCATTGGACATTTGTAACTCATTGAAATACAATTTAAAAACAAAACTCACAATAGAAATTACTGTGAGTTTTGAGGGTTGGGAGGTACTTGGCGGATTCGAACCGCCGTAAACGGTTTTGCAGACCGGCGCCTAGCCACTCGGCCAAAGTACCATGTTTTTCGGAGTGCAAAGATAGTATAATTCCAACGTTTACCAAAGTTAAAAATAAAATTAATGAGCCCGAGTGAAATAAAAATTGCAGCATGAATAGAATTCCAGTTCGAATAAAACAAAACAATTTGCTGATTTTTAATGTCATAATAGAAAAAATATCAAAGTTAAAAAAAAGCCTTAAGAATAAGGCTTAATGAAATTCATCTGGTTCGGGATGATGATCTGGTCGCTTGGGTAAGTTTTGCAACAATTTTCGTTTGAAATCACGTTCGGCTTTATAATAATTAAAAAGCGTTTCAGGTGTTAGTAATTTACGTAATTTCAAATGATAATTTCTAAAATTCAAGCCCTGGATATATTCAATTTCAGCATATCGATCGTTTATTTCGGCATAATTCGGCTTATTGTTTTTATCGAGCTTCATCACTGAGTGAAAAAATTCACGATTTCTTAGGTGTTGACTCCATATTGTCTTTTCATATTGTAAAAAGATCGGCTTAACCAGCAGCACTTCACTTGGTGAAAGGTTGGCTTGTTCAACAATAAATTTCCATTTATGTTCATGCATTTCTTCCACTTTCGCATTGTTCCAATTTTCCTGAGCACTTGCCATTGCACTCAACGCAATCAACATCAATAAAATGCTCTTCTTTAATACTTTCATATTCAAAAAATTTAAATTTACATTCATTTAAAGCTAAGTAAAGCTCATTTTGATGGTTCATTCACATAATAATCCATCAATGAACTTTCGTCAACCTGAGATAAAACATACGATTCATAGCGATCTGATTTTTTTACATTATTATTATAAACAGTATAAAAAACCTGTGCTAAAATTAGAACACCAACAAACATAGCAGCCATATACATCCAAGGCTTCATTAGCTTAGTCATAGCAACATGTTGAGGTGTTATTTGCGTTTCGATTTGAAGTGCTAACTGTTCAAAATAGTTTTCAGGGACTTTAAAAGGAAGTTCAGTCCCAACCTCGTCAAGCGATATGTTCATTTTATTTTTCATACGGCATAATTAATTATAATCTTCGTTTGAAAATTGTTCTATCGGTAAATACAGATATTTTATTCTGATTAATGGACTAATATTAGTAATATTGGTTTAATCACCAACCTGTTAATTTTTAAAATATGAATATATATACAATTTAAATTTACTCATTAACTGCTATTTATCAATTATCTTCATTTTCAAAAAAATGTTCGATTTTTTTTACCGCATGATGATATGAAGCCTTTAATGCCCCTGCAGTTGTACCAAGAATTTGTTCCATTTGATCATAAGTCAAGTCATCGAAATATTTCATATTGAAAACTAACCTTTGTTTCTCAGGCAAAGTGAGAATTGCCTTTTGAAGTCTTAATTGCAATTCATTGCCATTAAAATAAGTATCGGCTTGCAAGTTTTGAAGCATAATATCCTCTAAATCATCGATAGAATTAATTGATCGGATCCTTTTATTTGCCAAAAAGGTTAAAGTTTCGTTGGTTGCTATTTTATATAACCAAGTAGAAAGCTGAGATTCGCCACGAAATCCATCTAATCCGTTCCATGCTTTCAAAAAAGTATTTTGAAGAACATCGTTTGCATCATCATGTGTTAAAACCATTTTTCTAATATGCCAATAAAGTCGCTCCTGATACTCACGCACCAAAATTGTAAAAGCGGAGGTGCGTAGCTTGGGCTGACTCAATTGGTTTTGCAAATCTAAATCTTTTTGATTCATATACCTTTTCTGGGTTTAACTTTTAGCGGGTCATCATTATTTTTGACTTTATTAATGTGCAAAAGTTTAACGGTTATTTGCAGGAACATATTAATTAACTCTTGTAATATCGATTCTTCCTTCAAAAAATCCTACAATATTTTGCGTAACAAACTGATTCATTTGAAGTCGAGATTCGACAGTAGCAGTACCAATATGTGGAGCAAGCACCACATTATCAAGCAAAAAGAGTTTAGGATTTATTTGTGGTTCAAATTCGTACACATCCAATCCTGCTCCATAAATTTCATTTAATTGCAGAACTCGAATCAAAACATCTTCATCAACAACAGGTCCACGCGCTGTATTTACTAAAATTGCCGTTGGCTTCATCATCTCAAATTCATCTTTACCTATCAAGTGATGCGTTTCGGGTAGCAAAGGCGTGTGAATAGATATCACATCGCTTATTTTCATTACCTCATTTTTTTTTAAAAATCGGGCATTGTACAAGTATTCAATTTCCAAAGGAAGTCGATTTCGATTGTGGTAAACAATTTGCATACCAAAAGCCACCGCTCGTCGCGCCACAGCTTGTCCAATGCGACCCATTCCAATAATGCCTAAAGTTTTTCCATAAAGGGTATGACCCAAATTTTCCATAACACCCCAAGGCAAGCCATCGGGCAAACGTAACTTTCTGTCAAACTCAGCCAACCGACGGGTAACAGTCAACATCAACGAAAAAGCAAGTTCAGCTGTAGATTCAATGACAGGATCAGGAGTATTAGTAACCACAATCCCTTTTTGAGTTGCATAATCCACATCAATATTATTGTAACCCACTCCATAGTTGGCAATTATCTTTAATCTGCCGATTCCAGCATCAATAATTTCGCTATCCACTTTAAATTGAAAAGTAGGTATAAAAGCATCAAAATCACCTATCAGATCAAGGATTTCCTGTTTTGAAAAAAAAGGGGAAGAAGGAGCAACAACTTCATAATCATTATTTAACTTTTCAAAACCTTCGGTAAATAACCGCGTAGACAAAAGAACACGTATCATAAGCAGAAATTAAAATGGAAATTACAAACAAACAATTATTCTGACACATAACAACATTTGAAGATAAAATTTTCATAATGATTTGCAAATGCAGGTCATTTTCATCATTTCTACAAAAATTTATTTACAAAAACTGAGAACCCGAGATGATACAGGCACAAATTCAATTTAAATTCAAACTATTTGAAACAAATGTCATTTAAATATTGATTTTCAATTTTCATGCAAAAAATTTACATTTCTAAATAAACATCTTATAATTGGAAAGTGTTACATAAATAATACAAAAAAAATTTTTTTCTTCCGATTTTTATTTTCACTTTTGCTAAATCGTTTTCTAAGCGACAAATATAACCAAAAAAAATAACAATTAAAAAAAGCAACCAAAAAATTACATGAAGATTCACGAATTTCAATCAAAAGAAATTTTTTCACGTTACTCAATTCCAGTAACTGCCGAAAAAGTTTGCTACACAACCGATGAAGTATTATCGGCGGTCCAATCACTGGGGATGCCCGTTGTTATCAAGGCACAAGTACATGCCGGAGGACGCGGTAAAGCAGGTGGAGTAAAATTAGCCAAAACAATTGAAGAGGCACGCGAAGCCGCCAATAAAATTTTGGGAATGGACATAAAAGGCTATACAGTCAAAAAAGTATTGGTCGCTCAAGGGGTTAAATTTAATGCTGAATTTTACGTAGGTTTAACAATCGACCGAAACTCGAAAACAGTCGTATTTATGGCAAGCTCCGAGGGTGGAGTTGAAATTGAGGAAGTTGCCAAAGAAAATCCGGCTGCTATTCATAAATTCAGCATTGATCCGGATTTGGGAATGACTTCGTTCCTAGCACGAAAAATTGCTTTCAAATTATTCAGCGACTTTTCGTTAGTAAAACAAGCTGTCGATTTATTTCAAAAACTATATCAAATTTTTATGGATACCGATGCATCATTGGTAGAAATTAATCCATTGGTAATTACCGATGAAGGTAAGTTATTGGCATTGGACGCGAAAATGAATTTCGACGACAATGCAATGTATCGTCAATCTGCAATTGAAAAATTAAATGAACCCACAGAAGATGAAAAGAAAGAAATTTCAGCCAAAGAAAGCGGATTGACTTACATCCGTTTAGACGGCAGTATTGGTTGCATGGTAAACGGTGCAGGTTTAGCAATGGCTACAATGGACGTAATCAAACATTTTGGCGGAAGTCCAGCCAATTTTTTAGATATCGGAGGAAGTTCAAACCCTCAAAAAGTGATTGAAGCTATGAATTTGCTTTTAGCCGACAAAAACGTAAAAGTGATTATGATTAATATTTTCGGCGGAATTACTCGTTGCGATGATGTTGCACGTGGACTTATAGTTGCATTGGATGAAATGAAAGTAGATATTCCGATCGTCATTCGACTTTCGGGAACCAATGCCGAAGAAGGACTTCGCATCATTGCTGAACGCAATTTGCCAACAGTAAATTCACTCAGTGATGCAGCCCAGTTAGCCATCAAACTATGTGAAAATTGCAGTGAAAATTAATCGTTCTTTTATCCATTTATCAAAAATAATACGTAAACAAAATGAGCATTTTAGTAAATAAAAATACAAAATTAATCGTTCAAGGAATAACAGGTCGCGATGGAAGTTTTCATACAGCGAAAATGAAAGAATATGGAACAAACATTGTTGCAGGTGTTTCACCCGGAAAAGGCGGACAAACCGTACTCGACATTCCTGTGTTCAATACCGTTGAAGATGCCGTAAAAGCTACAGGAGCAAATACATCGATCATTTTTGTACCGGCACCTTTAGCGGGTGATGCTATATTGGAGGCCGGAAATGCCGGATTAGAATTGGTTATTTGCATTTCGGAAGGTGTTCCGACTCTTGATATGATAAAAGCTACCAATTATTTAAAGAAAAAAGGAGTTAAATTAATCGGGGCTAACTGTCCCGGATTAATCACACCAGGGGAAGCCTTAGTCGGCATTTTACCTGCAGACATTTTCAAAAAAGGCAATGTAGGACTAATGAGCCGGAGTGGAACGTTGACATACCTCATGGTTAGTTTGCTCACCAATGCCGGACTTGGGCAAAGTACCTGCGTGGGTATAGGTGGCGATCCTGTTGCCGGATTATATTTTCAAGAATTATTGCAAATGTTTGAAGACGATCCTGAAACAGAGGCTATCGTTTTGATTGGTGAAATTGGAGGCGATGCTGAAGAACGTGCCGCTCAATATATTAAAGAACACATTACCAAACCTGTAGTTGCCTTTATTGCCGGGCAAACTGCACCTCCGGGCAAGAGAATGGGACATGCCGGAGCCATAATTTCGAGTGGAAGTGGCACTGCTGCCGAAAAAATTGCAGCTTTTGAAGCCGTGGGTGTGTCGGTTGCTTCTGTCCCGATGGAAATACCTGATTTAATAAAACAGAAAATGAAATGAAATTATTTTTGTTAATAAAACATCCCATAATAGGTAATTATTATGGGATGTTTTAATTTACAATTTGATAGAAATTCTGTTTTTATTAGTCCAACCAGTGGTAACCCGGCCGGAATCAGTAATCAATTTTACTAAATATAATCTTCGTTTGAATTTCAATTTACCTGATTCAGGTAAAATTTCAATGTTAACTGTACTTCCTTCTTGCTCAGCTCTAAATGTATATATTTTATATTCACCCTTTTGATACCCAAAACCATCACCTGCATCCTCATACAAACTTCCAACTGCTTTCCCGAGTTTATCAAGAGATACGACTAATCGAAGTGAATCAAGTGAATAATCATTCGTATTTTGAATAGTTTTAATCATTGGAATAATGGAGCCTCCTTTAATTTTAACTGTTGCCTGATAACCATCGTCGTTTGCAGGGTCAGATTCAAACGATAAATTTCGCCAAATACCCATGGGTAATTTTGGCTTTATTGCCCAACGAGGAATTATCATTATATCATTTCCGATTAAAAATGCCTGATCTTCTGCTCTCAAAGCAGTATCTTTGGGGTCGGCAAAAAAAATGGGACGCATTATTGGCATACCATTTTGAGCAGCTTCATGAAACAAAGTATAATAATACGGCAATAGTTGGTAACGCCGGTTCAAAGCTGTTCGCGACACATTTTCAATTTTTGAACCGAATGCCCATGGTTCTTTATTATTAGTTTCCTTACTGGCATGAGCACGGCAGAATGGAAAAAACACACCCATCGAAATCCATTGACCAAATAAATCGGCTGTGGTATTCAAGGCAAATCCACCCAAATCGGGTCCGCTAAAAGGCTGACCGGAAAGTCCTATATTTAAAGTCATTGGTATTGAAACCTTCATATTATCTTCGTTTCCATTGTTGTCGCCTGTCCAGGTGGCAGCATAACGCGCACTGCCCAGATAGCCCGACCGTGAAAGAATAAAAGGACGTTTGTCGGGGTTTGCCTTTAAAATTCCTTCGCGTGAGGCTTTAACCATAAGCATACCGTAAACATTGTGATACCGCCGGTGAATATCAGCAGGCAAACCGCCACCCCCTCTATGCCAATTGTCCTCAGGCATTGTACCATTGGGTCCGTCAAAAACAGAAGGTTCATTCATATCATTCCAAACACCATCAATTCCGGTTGCCATAAATTTTATATACAATCCGCTCCACCAATGTCGCGTTGCAGGACGTGTAAAATCAGGAAAAACGCAATTGCCAGGCCATACTTTCCCAATAAATGTCGATCTATCATATTTTTCAACCCAATGATTCCCTTTTGAACCTTCCTCGTAAACAAAATAGTTATTTTCAATTTTAACACCTGGGTCAATCATCCAAACCGAATGAAATCCAGCGGCATGTAAATAATTATTAACTGCTTGTGGATGAGGTATTTTTAAAGAATCGAAAGTGAATATTTTATAATTATCCATATAATCAATATCCATCCACAAAACATCACAAGGCAATTTTTTCAAACGAAAAGTATCAGCAACACTTTCCACCCTTTTATCAGGAACATACGAATACCTGCTTTGCTGAAAACCAAGTGCCCAAAGCGGTGGCATTTTCATTGTACCTACTAATTTTCCCAACTCTTCAACCACTTCTTGAGGTGAATTTCGTTGAATTACAATTAGCCTGAATGCTGGTCCATACGAAATAAAGCGAATACTATCGGTCATTTCCATTTGTTGCTTCCAGGTATTGTCGGCAATTATTCCAAACGAACTTCCATCTGCATTTACGCCCAAAATCCATGGATGCGACTGATACAAACGTTTCCCGTTGTCGATCAAATATTTCCAATTATCAGTATTCCAAAGTGTGATTTTCTCTCCATTACGTAATAATGGGCCCTTTATTTCGCCGGTACCATACAAACTCGTTCCCTTTTGAATGGAGAAAGTAGCTATCGATTTTCCATCTTTAGAATAAAAATGTGGAAATATTTTCCAACTATCAGGAATTTTACCGATCGTTTTGGGCTCTTTTAATAATGCAAAAGAAGGAAGATTGGCTTTGGCTTTAAAATTTGCGGGATAAAAAATGGCAACACCAGAGCCGATCATTAAAGACAAATTTTTTCCTACAGCAAAAATTGAACTACTAAATAATAAGAAAATCAATACATTAAAAAGATTTTTTTTCACGACAATAAAAATTAAAATTTAACGAATAAAATTTACTTTTCCACTCAAATATTTATACTCATGATTACCGACTGTCTTTTAAAATCAAATCTTATGATCGAAAATATAAGCGTATCAAACAGACTTTAAAATAAGGTCCAAAGGTTGATAATCCGAATTCATTTTGGCGAATAAAATGGCTATATACGTGAATCTGAATTGTATCACTTTATCATAAAAAACGGCGAATGTGTGTAAAATTGAAAAATTGTCAGGATCTAAGAAATTATTAACATTTGGCTTTTAATTCAAACCGTAATCAGCTTTTGAAATAACTTAAAAAAATAACTTTTGGACAGGCATATATATGTGGTAATAAGCATCTTTTGTTTTTCGAGGCAAAAATAATCAAATAACTCGCTAATTTTATAAAATTAAATATCAACGTCAAATTATATCTATGGAAACGATTGCATTTAAGTATTTATTTAACTAAAATCTTTTGAATACCTTGTCCGGAGCATTATTTTCAAAACTCATATTTCGAAGACATGCATAAAAAATTTAATGATTTTGAATACCATGTCATCCAGATGCACAATACCCTGTCAAATATTCTATTCGACAGGGTATTAGCAATAATTTGATTTTGAAAATATTCTCAGCAATCGTCACAGAAATATTTATTCCATCAGTTTTTTATACCGGATACGTTTGGGAGCTTCGTCACCCAAACGCAATTTCTTATTTTCTTCGTATTCAGAATATGAACCTTCAAAAACGAATACCTGCGAATTGCTTTCGAAAGCAATAATATGGGTACAAATACGGTCGAGAAACCATCGGTCGTGAGAAATGACGACAGCACAACCGGCAAAATCATCGAGTCCTTCTTCCAATGCACGTAAAGTATTCACATCAATATCGTTGGTCGGTTCGTCGAGCAGCAACACGTTTGCTTCCGATTTGAGCGTAAGCGCCAAATGCAGGCGATTTCGTTCACCTCCGGATAATATTCCGCAAAGTTTTTCCTGGTCGCCACCTGCAAAATTGAATCGAGAAAGATAAGCTCGGGCATTCACTTCTTTTCCTCCCATACGGATAAATTCAGTTCCACCTGAAACAACCTGATAGACTGTTTTCTTAGGATCGATATCGGCATGAATTTGATCAACATAACCAATTTTAACAGTTTCGCCAATTTCAAACGTGCCGTTATCAGCTTTTTCCAAGCCCATAATCATGCGGAAAAGCGTAGTTTTTCCAGCACCATTAGGTCCGATGATACCGACAATACCGTTCGGCGGTAACGTAAAATTGAGATTTTCGAAAAGCAATTTATCTCCATAAGCTTTGGAAACACCCATTGCTTCGACAACTTTATTTCCTAATCGCGGTCCATTGGGGATAAAAAGTTCTAATCTTTCTTCCTTTTGTCGTTCATCTTCATTCAACAGGCGGTCGTAGGCTTCCAAACGGGCTTTCCCTTTCGCATGACGTGCTTTTGGAGCCATGCGTACCCAATCCAATTCGCGTTCTAGGGTCTTTCGGCGTTTGCTGGCAGTTTTTTCTTCCATTGCCATGCGCGCCGTTTTTTGTTCGAGCCACGAGCTGTAATTCCCTTTCCATGGAATTCCTTCTCCTCGATCGAGTTCGAGAATCCAACCCGAAACATTATCTAAAAAATATCGGTCGTGGGTGATAGCAATCACCGTACCTTCATATTGTTGTAAATGATGCTCGAGCCATTCAACTGATTCGGCATCAAGATGATTGGTCGGTTCATCAAGCAGTAAGATATCGGGATTTCGGAGTAAAAGTCGACATAATGCCACCCGACGACGTTCTCCTCCCGAAAGATATTCAATTTTCCAGTCTTCAGGAGGACACCGCAGCGCATCCATGGCACGTTCTAATTTATTGTCTAAGTTCCAAGCATCAGCATGATCCAGTAATTCCTGTAACTCCGCCTGACGTGCAATGAGTTTGTCAAAATCAGCATCGGGTTTGGCAAATTGTTCATTAATTTGATCATATTCAGCAATCATATTCACAATTTCCTGAACGCCTTCCTGAACTACTTCTTTCACGGTTTTAGAAGGATCTATCTGCGGATCCTGTTCAAGATACCCTACAGAATATCCCTGAGAAAAAACAACCTCACCATCAAACGATTTCTCAACACCGGCAATTATTTTGAGTAAGGTTGATTTTCCAGAACCGTTTAAACCAATAATTCCGATTTTGGCACCGTAAAAAAACGAAAGATAGATATTGTTTAACACTTTTTTCTGAGGAAGAAATGTTTTACTAACACCCACCATCGAAAAAATTACTTTTTTATCATCAGCCATAAAATTTAAAAATAAATCAATTTTATAATTAAAATAAAATGAATCAATAACTTGCAACTAATTCAAAGTAGCAAAAAAACAAATACTGAATAAGTATATCAATGAACTTTTAGATTATTCAACTTATTCCGTTTAGATACATTAAAAAAGAGAAAGCCGAAAATCGAATTTCTCTTAAAATATACCTTTATTCAACAATAAATTTATTTTTGAACCAAAACCCATGAACCAGGGAAACGAGTGTCAATTTGAGTGATCAATGCATGAGCTTGTGCATAGTCGTTGAACGATGCGATCAATACCCTGTACATACCTTTTTCATTAACCACAACAACGGCTTTTTTCCCTTCGGCATTTAAAGTATTTTGTAAACCTTTGGCATTTGCCTGTTTACTGAAACTACCCACAACAACATGATACTTATAATTCAACGCATCCGTGTTAGTTTCACCTTCGGCTAAACTAAAATTCTCATTTCGTGTAACTTCAGGTTCGGCAGCAACTTGCTGGTTAGCTACAGGATTTGAAGTAACTGACGGTTGAGCGACAACCGTATTAGCTTTTGCGGGAAGATTTGCTCCCTGAATTTCAGTCAATTTCTGTTTTGTTTTGCAAGCTGAACTGCCTAAAAGCACCAAAGCAAAAATCAACAAGAATCTTACTGTTCTTTTCATATTCACCTATTTAAATTAGTTTTTTCAAAAAAAATATTCACACTCTTTTATCTTGCAAAGATGCAAATAAATAGCGGATTAAACAAACAGCTAAAATAATTTTATAAATAATTGTACCGAATCAAACAATATGGAACTATTTGGCGTTTATTCATCAAGAAAAACAAACAAAATAATTATATATTAACAAATAATTTTATCATTATGAACTTTACATTGCCTGAATTGCCTTATGCATTGAATGCGTTGGCACCTGTCATTAGCGAAGAAACATTGAACTTTCATTACGGAAAACATCATCAAACGTATGTAACAAACTTGAATAACCTGATCAAGGGAACTGAATTTGAAAATGCCGATTTGGATTCGATTGTAAAAAAAGCTGATGGACCTATTTTTAATAATGCTGCTCAAACATGGAATCATAATTTCTATTTTTTGTCGTTAACTCCAAATAACGGAAGTACACCTTCAGCAGCCTTACTCAAAGCGATCAATGCCGGTTGGGGTTCGCTTGATGCTTTTAAAGACGAATTCAACAAAGCAGCTGTTTCTCTTTTTGGATCCGGTTGGGCTTGGTTGGTAAAAGATGCCGATAGTAAATTATCAATCGTTAAAGAAAGTAATGCAGGAAATCCATTGACCCATGGATTAATCCCGATATTAACATTTGATGTTTGGGAACACGCTTATTATGTTGATTATCGCAATCGCCGAGCCGACCATGTGGCAGCACTTTGGAATATAATTGACTGGGACGTAATTTCAGCTCGTTTTTAATTACTCTTTTAATGCATTTGGAAAAAACCGGATATGTTTATTCCGGTTTTTTTTCTGCTTTGTTGCTCAGAAACCGCTTCTTTGAAAATTGGAAATGAAATTTTCTAAACAGAGTCAATTTACTAAATATTAGTAGTTTAATATTGTTAATATATATATTTGATTCTTTAAGTCAATTATTAAAGTACTCCACCAAATTCAAAACAATCGCAAACAATTTACTGTTTTTAATAGAAGTGCAATTGCGACAAAAAGCACAGTTAAAAATTCCATCGAAACATTCAATTTACTAAAAAACAGACATTACTGAAAACTATCTGTCGTAAAAAAATTATCTTTGTATTCAATTTAGAGGATAGGAAGATTAATTTAACGATTAAAAATCATTCTGATTTGTTATAAAACCAATGGCATTAGAAATACTGTATTAAAAAAGGAAAATTTCAGGTGCCAGATATAAACGACTATTTCACAGAAAATCATTAAATTAGAAAGCGAATGAAAAACATTTCACTCATTATCAACGCCTTATTGGCGGTAGCAGTTATTATACTGTTTGTTTTAGTTTTAGGGAAAAAATCGGAAAAAAATATTCAAACGGTTGTTGAAGGTAAAAATTATGTGGCAACCACCGGTAAGCTTCCCATTGCTTATATTAACGTTGATTCTTTATTGTCAAATTATACTTTTGCCAAAGAATCAAACGAAGCACTTATAAAAAAACAAGAAGATTCACGGCTGACTATTAACACACAAGCAAGGCAGTTGCAAGCTGAAATGGCCGATTTTCAACGAAAATTAGATAACAATGCATTTTTAAGTCGCGACCGTGCTGAACAAGAACAAGTACGTTTACAGAAAAAGCAACAGGCATTGCAGGAATTAGACGGTAAATTGAGCCAGCAGTTAGTTCAAGTTCAACAAAAAATGAGCGAACAACTGCGCGATACAATTAATAAATTTTTGAAAGAGTATAACAAAACGCATAATTATCAAATGATTATCAGCAATACTGCGAACGACAACATACTTTATGCCGACAAAGCTTACGACATCACTGCCGAAGTAACAAAACTGCTTAACGAGCGGGTTCAAAAATAAAATAGCATTTTACATCACCTTATAAAAAAAGGATGTCCGAGCTCGGACATCCTTTTTTTATAAGGTGAAAATGAAGTTGATTATGACAGAAACATAAAAGCATCAAACTGACAAATGTCATTAAAATTTAAAATAAATGCATTAAAAGGGAATTAATTCTAATTTGCAGTACGAAATTAATTCTAAATCATTGATGTATTGCAACTATTCTCCCCTAAACGATAAAAATAAAGTAGACAGAGAGTAAATAAGTACGGCAACCACCCATGAATTTGAATTTATGAACATAAAGTAAGCACCTAAAGCCAGCAGGAGGGCAGCAAATAAGCCCGAACGAGCCAAACGTCGCTGACGAACATCAGTCTCTTTAGATGAAATGACTTGCTTTAACGGAATATAAATTAACAACGCTGCTCCAATTGAGAAAATGTAAGGAGCCAAAAACCAAGCTAAAAGTTTACCTACAATACCAATCAAAGCCAAAGAGGCTCCCGTTACATAAAAAATCTTATTTACTGACTGTTTCATTCTCTTTAATTATAAAAATATCTTCGTTATCCTTTTTCAAATAATAATGCTCTCGTGCGAATTTCTCCAAGTTTTCGTCACTCGATTGAAGTTCCATTTTCTTCTGTTTGGTAGTTTTGATTTCATCTTGATAAAACTGCATTTCTTTCCTCATTTCCCTGATTCGTTGATACGACTGCCATCGATGAATCAGATTGTGTTCATCAAAAAAAGTAACAAATACTGTAAATATAACTATTACAGCAACATACTTATTCAAAAATAGCTTCCTGAAAACAGACTTGTGATGATTTGGCTCTGACATATAAATAATTTTGTTTTCAAAAAAAGAAAAATCAAAACGCTAAACGTCGGACAAAGGTACATAAATATCTTAAACCTTCTTTTTTTGGAGAAATCTTTTTTTTCTCGAAAAGGAATACGTAAATTTTACTATATTTGCATTTCAAAGGAATACAAATTGGAAATATGGAAAACTTTATCGTTTCAGCCCGAAAATACCGTCCCTCAACTTTTAGTTCTGTAGTTGGACAAACCGCACTGACAACAACCTTAAAAAATGCCATAAAAAGCAATCATCTCGCTCATGCTTATTTGTTTTGCGGACCACGAGGTGTAGGTAAAACAACCTGTGCTCGCATTTTTGCAAAGACTATTAATTGCGAACATTTAACTGATGATTTTGAAGCTTGTAATCAATGTGAATCGTGTGTATCGTTCAAAGAACAGCGTTCCTATAACATTCACGAACTGGATGCAGCCTCCAATAACGGTGTCGACGACATTCGTTCACTTACGGATCAGGTTCGAATCCCACCACAAATAGGCAAATATAGCGTTTATATTATCGACGAGGTTCACATGCTTTCCCAAGGAGCATTCAATGCTTTTCTGAAAACCCTCGAAGAGCCCCCAGCTCATGCAATATTTATTTTGGCAACTACCGAAAAACACAAGATTATCCCCACCATTTTATCACGCTGCCAGATTTATGACTTCAACCGTATTACCGTTGCCGACACTGTAACTCAGTTACAAATGGTTGCCCAAAAAGAAGGCATTACAGTCGATATTAACGGACTCAATGTAATTGCTCAAAAAAGCGATGGAGGTATGCGTGATGCCTTGTCCATTTTCGATCAATTAGTCAGTTTTTGCGGGAATAATATTACTTATCAAGGTGTCATTGAAAATTTGAATGTACTGGATTATGAGTACTATTTTAAATTAGTTGAGTCTGTTTTAAACGGCGATGTAAGCAAATGTCTACTGATATTCAACGATGTACTCAACAAAGGATTTGATGCCCACCACTTTATTACCGGACTTAGTTCACACCTACGCGACGTATTGGTGAGCAAAGACCCCCAAACTATTGAACTGCTTGAAGTTGGTGCCGACATTGGTAATCGCTACAAAACTCAGGCACAGCAATGCACTCCTGAATTTATTTTTCAAGCATTGAAAATAGCAAATGATTGCGACTTAGATTATCGACAAAGCAGGAATAAACGCTTATTGGTTGAGTTGGCTTTGATTCGAATGTGTCAAATTACTGAACTTAAAAAAAAAGCCTTAACGTTTGATGAAAGTCCAATTCCAATCGAAAAGATCATGGTTGAAGCCAAACCCTTTCTTAATGCCGTTCAACATGCACCGATATCAGATCAGGAACATTCAAAGTCAGCACTTAAGCCTGCTGAAAGTGCCGAGACCACAAAAATCGATACACCACAACGTCCTGCGTTCAAACGACCGGAAAGTATTTCGATATCAAGAACAAACGTTGTTGACTCACCCAAAGAAACTTATGGAGAAATTACAACAGAAACTCCTAAATTTAAAAATAAAAAATTTAGTGAAGATGAATTAATTCAATCATGGCGGAATTTTGCAAATACTATTTCTGATCAGATTAGAATGTCGAGTTTTGTGTTAAATACCAATCCGGTACAGATTTCTGATACAACTTTTGAAATCACAGTAAGTAATATTTTACAAGAAAAAGAATTAATACGACTACAGCCCGACATATTAAATTTCATACAAACTCAACTCGAAAATTCAACAATCAGCATGAATATTAAATTGGCTGAAGAAAATGAAATTCAACGCGCAAGCTCTCCTGAAGACCGATACAAAATAATGGCTCAACAAAACCCTGCATTGGATATTCTTAAAAACGGACTACAATTGGAAATAGACTAAATTTCCTCTCCCAAACTATGTTTCATTAGATATTTAATGGGAGTATTTATTTATTAACTAACTGGGATGAAATTGTAAACAACAAGATGAAATATTTTAACAAAATTTCGCATATAGTCTGGATATTGTCTATTGTAAGTTTATTTACCGATGTAGCAAGTGAAATGTTGTATCCTGTGCTACCTATTTATTTAAAAAGTATCGGATTCTCGATTTTGGTTATCGGCATACTCGAAGGATTAGCCGAAGCCACTGCAGGATTGAGCAAAGGTTATTTCGGAAAATTATCGGATGCTTCGGGCAAACGTGTGCCGTTTGTGAAAATTGGCTATATCCTAAGTGCTGTTTCCAAACCAATGATAGCAATATTTGCACATCCAGTTTGGATATTTTTTTCACGAACAACCGACCGATTTGCCAAAGGCATTCGAACTGGAGCCCGAGATGCCATTTTATCCGACGAAGCAACTCCCCAAACCAAAGGAACTGTTTTTGGTTTTCATAGGACAATGGATACGGTTGGCGCTGCAATCGGACCAGCTTTAGCCTTACTTTATTTATATTTTCATCCGGGCAATTACATTGCCCTTTTTTATTTCGCCTTTATTCCAGGAGTTTTGGCTATCCTGACCACTTTATTCCTAAAAGAAAAAAAACACAACTCACCAAAATCAAACGAGAAAATCCATTTCTTTTCATTCCTGAAATACTGGAAACAAAGCCCTGTTATTTACCGTAAATTATTAATCGGTTTATTGATATTTACCCTATTCAACAGTTCGGACGTATTTTTGCTACTCAAAGCCAAAGATGCCGGATTAAATGACACCCACGTTATTGGAATATACATTTTTTACAACTTAATCTATGCTTTTCTCGCTTATCCATTAGGAACCATCGCTGATAAAATCGGAATGAAAAGCATGTTTATTCTCGGACTGATCATGTTTTCAATTGTGTATTTCGGGTTTTCAATCAATGAAAATTTTTATATTTATCTGATACTGTTTTTTATTTACGGAATTTATGCAGCAGCCACGGAAGGAGTTTCCAAAGCCTGGATCAGTAATATCTCGAACCGAAAAGACACAGCAACTGCCATTGGCACCTATTCAGCACTGCAAAGCATTTGCACCATGATTGCAAGCTCTCTTGCCGGAGTTATTTGGTATGAATTGGGAGCGAAAGTACTTTTTATTGTGAGTGGAATAATGGCTTTGGTCGTGATCACATACTTGCTTTTAATGAAAATAGAAGAATAAAAATTACACCTACACTTTGTAGCGCATTTATTTTCAACATATTAATCTTAATATTAAATCATTGATTTTCAATTTGAATTTTAAAGATAACATTATCAAAATGAAACTATTATAGTAATAATGCTTAATTCTTAGAGTCTTTGCGTTGAATAAATTTCTTATTCAACTTATACTCAACTATTGATCTGACAAAGGGATTGAAAACCAAATGAAATATTTTAAAAATCAAATTGAAGTCCTTAAACAGGTGCTCAAAGCTTTCAAAATCTGATTTATTTTCATAAAAACAGTCGTATTCCTTTCAATTTGAAAAAAAATATCATTTTATTCTTCCAAACTATTTGTTGATTAATTTTTTTCGCTTATCTTTGCAGCCAAATTTATAAACAATGAATTTCAAACCCATACATCTTACTCTTGTCGTCCTCGTCGTGGTACTTTTGGTCAAATATCAAAGGTGAGGGTGGTTACATCAGTATTTTAAAGTATGATGATTTTATAGAAAACCTTTCTCACCTTACCGGAGAAAGGTTTTTTCGTAATAAAAAATGATTATTATTCAAAAGATCATATAATCAAACTTGAAAATCTTATATCATTCTTAAATTTAGAAAATTAACGAACTATTCTATTATAAATCCTGTAAGGGTAAAAAGTATGAAACACGAATTACGCAGTCAAACAAGTACAGTCGGTCGTCGGATGGCGGGTGCCCGAGCACTTTGGAAAGCCAATGGAATGACCAACGAACAAATGGGAAAACCATTGATTGCAATAGCCAATTCATTTACTCAATTTGTTCCCGGACATGTTCATTTACACGAAATCGGTCAGAAAATGAAAGCTGAAATAGAAAAGTTAGGCTGTTTTGCTGCTGAATTTGACACGATTGCCATAGACGATGGCATTGCTATGGGACATGATGGCATGCTTTACTCCCTTCCTTCACGCGATTTGATTGCCGACAGCGTGGAATACATGGTTAATGCTCATAAGGCTGATGCTCTTATTTGTATCAGCAACTGTGATAAAATCACCCCTGGTATGCTTATGGCAGCAATGCGTTTAAATATTCCCACGGTTTTCATTTCTGGAGGTCCAATGGAAGCTGGCGAATTAGATGGAAAACAATTAGATTTAATTGATGCCATGGTTCAATCGGCTGATGATGCCATTTCCGACAATGAAATTCAACGAATTGAAAATGCGGCTTGTCCCACTTGCGGTTCATGCTCAGGCATGTTTACTGCCAACTCTATGAATTGCTTGAACGAAGCAATCGGATTGGCATTACCCGGAAACGGGACCATTGTGGCTACCCACAGCAATCGCGAAAAACTCTTCATGGATGCCGCAAAACTGATCGTCGAAAATGCTTATAAATATTACCATGAAGGAGATGAAACAGTTTTACCTCGTTCTATTGCCACACGAGATGCTTTCCTCAATGCCATGAAATTAGATATTGCCATGGGAGGATCGACAAACACCGTACTACATATTTTGGCCATTGCTCACGAAGCTGAAGTTGAACTTACCATGGAAGATATGGATCGATTATCACTTCAAACTCCTTGTTTGTGTAAAGTTGCACCCAATTCACATTTTCATATACAGGATGTAAACAGAGCCGGAGGAATTCTATCCATTTTGGCTGAGTTAAATCGGGGTGGATTGCTCGAATCATCAGTTTTTCGAGTCGATGGTTTAACATTGGAACAAGCATTACAGAAATATGACGTGATGCTTCCTACTGTTTCTGCCGAAGTTGTTCAATTATATAAAAGTGCTCCAGGATATCAATTTAATTTAGTAATGGGCTCACAAACTAATCAATATAAAGAACTTGATACCGACAGGGAAAAAGGTTGCATCCGTGATATAACACATGCTTATACTAAAGATGGCGGATTAGCCATTTTAAAAGGAAACATTGCACAGGATGGATGCGTTATAAAAACTGCCGGAGTGGATGAAAGTATTTGGAAGTTTAGCGGAACAGCAAAAGTATTTAACTCTCAGGACAGCGCCTGTGATGGAATTTTAGGAGGCAAAGTGGTTGCTGGCGACGTAGTTGTCATCACTCATGAAGGTCCAAAAGGTGGACCCGGCATGCAGGAAATGCTCTATCCAACTTCTTACATTAAATCGCGACACTTGGGAAAAGCCTGCGCATTAATTACAGATGGTCGGTTTTCAGGAGGGACTTCAGGGTTGTCGATCGGACACATATCACCCGAGGCAGCTTCCGGAGGTAACATTGGGTTAATTCAGGATGGCGATATCATTGAAATTGATATTCCAAACCGATCAATCAACGTAAAATTGAGCGACGAAGAATTATCTGCCCGAAGAGGAGCCGAAATAGCCAAAGGTAAAGATGCTTTTATGCCAAAAAACAGAAATAGAATTGTATCAAAAGCTTTACGTGCTTATGCATCAATGGTTAGCTCAGCTGACAAAGGAGCCGTAAGGTTAATTGATTGATCTTTCATAATTATTTAGAATTTTAAATTCTGTTCATGAGTTTACCTGAATTTCTTGACTAATTCAACTATGGTAACCTGAAACTCATGACTTGTAATAATATATATATGGAAACAAAAAATAAAATATCAGGGGGCGAAATTTTAATGCGTTCTTTAGTTGAAGAAGGTGTCGATACTATTTTCGGCTATCCTGGAGGAGCAATTATGCCCGTTTTCGATGCATTATTCGATTATGATAAACATTTAAATCACATACTAACTCGACACGAACAGGGAGCAGTTCACGCAGCGCAGGGTTATGCTCGGGTTTCAGGGAAAGTCGGAGTTTGCTTAGTCACTTCAGGTCCAGCAGCTACCAATGCTATTACCGGCATCAGCGATGCTATGCTTGACAGTACTCCGTTGGTTGTAATTACCGGACAGGTTGTTGCCTCCCTATTGGGAACCGATGCCTTTCAGGAAATCGATGTTGTGGGAATAACCCAACCTGTTACCAAATGGTCGTATCAGATTCGTAGAGCCGAAGATGTGGCATGGGCAGTGGCACGTGCTTTTTATATTGCCCGAAGTGGCCGACCGGGACCGGTTGTACTCGATTTTGCAAAAAATGCCCAGGTACAGGAAACCAATTTTGAATATAAACCTTGTACATTTATACGTAGTTATATCCCAGTTCCTGAAATGAAACCTGAACAGATTGAACTTGCCGCTTCATTAATCAATAATGCAAAAAAACCATATGCATTGGTTGGGCAAGGCGTGGTTTTAGGCAATGCAGAACCTGAACTGAAAAAATTTCTTGAGAAAGCCGACATACCTGCCGCTTGGACTCTTTTGGGAGCCTCAGCAATGCCAACTGATTTCAGACTTAACAAAGGAATGCTTGGAATGCACGGAAATGTGGCACCCAATATGAAAACCAACGAATGTGATGTGCTGATTGCAATCGGTATGCGTTTCGACGATCGGGTTACCGGAGATTTGAATACATATGCCAAACAGGCAAAAATTATTCATATTGATATCGATGCAGCAGAAATCAACAAAAATGTAACTGTAGATGCGCCAATCTTAGGCACAACCAAAGAAGTACTGCCTGCATTAACTGCAAAAATTCATACGGCTCAACATTCGGAATGGATAGATTCATTTAATGAATATGAAGAAAAAGAATTCGAAAAAGTAATTTTACGGGAGGTTTTTCCTACATCTGGCGAGTTGACCATGGGCGAAGTAATTCATAAAGTGTCCGAAGCAACAAATCATAGCGCTATTTGTGTAACGGATGTTGGTCAAAATCAAATGATGGGAGCTCGCTACTTCAAATTTTCACAAACGCGAAGTTTAATAACTTCGGGTGGATTAGGAACAATGGGGTTCGGACTTCCGGCAGCGATTGGCGCTAAAATGGGAGCTCCCGACCGAACCGTCTGCGTATTCAGTGGTGATGGCGGTTTCCAAATGACAATTCAGGAATTGGGAACAATCATGCAAGAACAGCTTGGAATTAAAATGATCATTTTAAATAATCATTTTCTGGGTATGGTTCGTCAATGGCAAGAAATGTTTTTCGATGAAAGGTATTCGTTTACCGAAATGTTAAATCCGGATTTCGTTACCATTGCAAAAGGGTATCGGATTGAAGGTACAGAAATCCGAAAACGGGAAGAGCTGAATGATGCCATTACAGATATGCTCAAAGATGATAAACCCTATTTATTGGTTGTCAATGTCGAGAAAAAAGGGATGGTTTATCCAATGATTCCTGCCGGAACATGTGTTACCAATATTTTACTTGGAGATTAATTCAGTTCATAATTCATAGTTGATTAATTTACAATTCATTGAATTTGAAATTAATTAATTAAAAATTTAGAAATTATTATGGAAAAGAAATTATATACTATCACCGTTTTTTCGGAAAACACAGTAGGTTTACTGGGGCAAATCACCATTATTTTCACTCGGCGCGGGTTTAATATCGAAACTCTTTCGGTTTCACAATCTGCATTAGAGGGTATTCATAAATTTACCATAACTTTGTTTAGCGACGAAAATTCGGTTCGTAAGGTTGTGCAACAAATCGATAAACGGATCGACATTTTGAAAGCCTATTACAATACCGATGATGAATTGGTTTATCAGGAAATTGCATTGTATAAAGTGGCTACTGATAAACTTTTAGCATTGGGTTCCATCGAAAGTTGGATTCGAGACCACAACACGCGAATTTTAGAAATGAACGAAAATTTCGTAGTATTTCAGAAAGCCGGTCATTATGACGAGACTCAACGTTTTTTCGATGAATTGAGTCAAACAGTAGGTGTTTTGCAATTTATTCGCTCCGGAAGGGTTTCCATTACAAAGTCGAAAGTCGAAAGACTGAGTGACATGCTGGAAGACATAAAAAAATATGAAAGATGAATTTTATAAACTCCGAAATAAACAACATAACAGAAAAAGACAGCACATTGGAGTTTCAAAATAATTTAGAAAAAGGCAGGACATATACTTTTCGAATTGAACCTCAATCAGTTGATTTTCAGTATAAAGTAAGGCTCTCAGCTCTGACCGATATTTTACTGACAACTGCCGGATTTAATGCCGATGACAATGGTTTTGGTATGCGGTTGCTTCATTCTATGAATTATGCCTGGGTACTGCTTCGAATGGCAATTGAAATGGACATATTTCCATTGCAATACGAAAATATTCACGTGAAAACATGGATTGAACATGTAGGAAGAGCCACTACAACCCGACATTTCAGAATTTACAATGATCGAAATGAAATTATTGGTAAAGCGTCGTCAGTGTGGGCAATGATTGATATGAAAACCCGTAAAGCACAAGATTTAAGTGTTTTAAAAGGTATCCAAGACTTTGCACACGGGGATTCGATCAATATTGAAAAACCCATTAAAATAAATGCCATCGAAGGAGTGTTGAAAGACAGTTTTAAAATCAAATACAGTGATATCGATATAAATGGACATGCAAACAGCATCCGATATATCGACTGGATTAGCAATTGCTTCTCGTTGGAAATCTATCGTTTAAAAAAACTCAAACGTTTTGAAATAAATTTCATGAACGAAATGATGTATGACGATAAAGTTGAAATATACATGCAGCAACTCACTACAAATGATTTTCAATTTGAAATTAGAAAAGAAAATACGGTGTCGTGCAGAGCACAAATAAATTATTCGGAAACTTAATAAATCAATTATTTTAAATAATATTTTAATTACAAACCGCTATTATATCATTGTTTTACAATTATATAAGAGCAAAAAAACAAAAGATCAAAATGGCAGTAATGAATTTTGGCGGGGTTGACGAAAATGTTGTTACCCGCGAAGAATTTCCGTTAGCAAAAGCACGTGAAGTACTTAAAAACGAAGTGATAGCCGTAATCGGTTATGGCGTTCAGGGACCTGGACAATCGCTTAATTTGCGCGACAACGGATTTAATGTAATTGTAGGTCAACGCAAAGGTGGAAAAACCTGGGATAAAGCGATTACTGATGGTTGGATACCAGGTGTAACGCTTTTTGATATTGAAGAAGCTTGCAATCGGGGTACCATCATTCAATATTTATTATCAGATGCTGCTCAAATTGAAGTTTGGCCTACTGTCAAAGCACATCTGAGCGCAGGTAAAGCATTGTATTTTTCACACGGATTTGGCATCACTTACAAGGAACGAACAGGCATTATACCTCCTGCAGATGTAGATGTAATTTTAGTTGCACCTAAAGGCTCTGGAACTTCATTGCGTCGTATGTTTTTACAAGGTCGCGGATTAAATTCTTCTTATGCAATTTTCCAGGATGCTACCGGAAAAGCGAAAGAACGCGTCATTGCATTGGGTATTGGTGTAGGTTCGGGCTATTTATTTGAAACAACATTTAAACGTGAAGTCTATTCTGATTTAACAGGTGAACGTGGCACTTTAATGGGTGCTATTCAGGGATTATTATTAGCTCAATATGAAGTACTTCGCGCAAACGGACATACTCCTTCCGAAGCATTTAACGAAACCGTGGAAGAACTTACTCAATCCTTGATGCCTCTTTTTGCTGAAAACGGCATGGATTGGATGTATGCCAACTGTTCTACCACAGCCCAACGGGGTGCATTGGATTGGATGGGACCATTTCATGATGCAAGCAAGCCAGTTTTCGAAAAACTGTATGCTGAAGTTGCTTGCGGAAACGAAGCTCAACGTTCGATTGATACAAATTCAAAGCCAGATTACCGCCAAGGTCTGGATGCCGAACTCAAAGCACTCCGTGAAAGCGAAATGTGGCGAGCAGGTGCTGTGGTCCGTCAATTGAGACCCGAAAACGCCAAATAAATCCGAACTTAAATAATCAAATTTTTCAAGGGATTGTCAACATGTTGACAATCCCTTATTTACATTAAAAATAGAATCATATAATTTTGAATATCAATAATTTTGAACAAATCAAAATTTACAGACAAAGTAACGGATTTACAATCAGCTGGCAGAGAAATTCACCCGCATTAAATTTTGAAAATTTATATTTCAGTTAAATTTAATCTACTATTGAATTTATTTTAGCAATTTCATTGTATGTTTGTAATAGCTTTAGTACAAATTGAACAAAGATTAGCTTTAAAACATGGGCAATGACCACAAATTTGTATTATTTTTGCAAACAGTTTCAGGTTATTATCATGAAAAAAAGAACGTACCAATACTTAAACCACATAAATTCTCCCGTCGATTTAAAAACAATCGATAAAATTCAATTACCAGAAGTTTGCAACGAATTACGAAATTTCATTATTGATGAGGTTTCAAAGAATCCGGGTCATTTGGGTTCAAGCTTAGGCGTTGTTGAACTGACAGTTGCATTACATTATGTTTTTAACGCTCCCTACGACCGAATAGTTTGGGATGTAGGACATCAGGCTTATGGACATAAAATATTGACCGGACGTCGCGATGTTTTCCATACCAATAGGCAATTGGGAGGTATTTGTGGTTTTCCTTCACCTAAAGAAAGTGAATATGACGCATTTGGAGTTGGACATGCTTCCACTTCAATTTCGGCTGCATTGGGTATGTCAATCGCTTCACGATTGAAAAATGAATCCGACCGGCAAGTCGTGGCGATAATTGGCGATGGAGCCATGACGGGCGGTTTGGCATTCGAAGGATTGAATAATACTTCAATGAATAAAAACAACCTGCTGATTATTCTCAACGACAATCAAATGGCAATTGACCCGATTAAAGGCGGATTTTCACAATACTTAGTCGATATAACCACTTCGAAAGCATACAACAAAGCCCGGTTTAAAGCATACAATATACTCAAGCAATTGGGACTTATCGATGAAAAGAAGAAAAATAGAATCATAAGTTTAAACAATACGCTGAAAGCCACGTTGACAAGACAACATAATATCTTCGAAGGATTGAATATCAGATATTTTGGACCGATAGATGGACATGATGTGGAAGGATTAGTGAGAACATTGTCTGAAATAAAAAACTATAAAGGTCCGAAAGTACTGCATTGTATTACAAAAAAAGGGAAAGGGTATGAACCGGCTGAAAATTCGGTAACGATTTGGCATTCACCGGGAAAATTTGATGTTGAAACTGGTGAACGCAAAATCACTCCCGTATCAGGCATCACTCCTCCCCTGTTTCAGGAAGTTTTTGGTGAAACCTTACTTGAACTTGCACGTAAAAACGAGAAAATTGTAGCAATTACCCCTGCAATGCCAAGCGGTTGTTCAATGACCATTATGCAAAAAGAACTTCCCGAACGGGTTTTCGATGTAGGTATTGCTGAAGGTCACGCTGTAACTTTTTCTGCGGGATTGGCCAAAGAAGGATTAATGCCTTTTTGCAATATTTATTCTTCGTTTATGCAACGTGCTTATGATAATCTGATTCACGATGTTGCCATTCAGCAAATCAATATGGTTTTATGTTTAGATAGAGCCGGCATTGTAGGTAGCGATGGTGCAACACATCATGGTTTGTTCGATTTGGCTTACTTACGCTGTATTCCAAATTTAACAATTTCAGCTCCCCGAAACGAAGCAGAATTACGGAATTTAATGTACACCGGTCAGCAAAATAATATGGGTACATTTGTGATTCGATATCCACGGGGAAAAGGATTTACCACCAATTGGCATACACCCATGAAACTTCAGACTGTTGGTAAAGGCGAGTGTTTGAAAACAGGAAAAGATCTGGCAGTGTTGACCATTGGAACCATGGCAAATGCTGCTCAGGAAGCTATTCAGCTATTGGAAGATAAATATGATATTTCAATTGCACATTACGACCTGCGATTTGCAAAACCATTGGATGAAGAAATGCTTCACGATATTGCCCAAAAATTTATTCAGATCATTACGATTGAAGATGGAGTTATAAAAGGTGGGATCGGAAGTGCCGTGCTTGAATTCCTGTCCGACAATAATTACCATGTTCAAGTAAAACGACTTGGAATTCCTGACCAATTTATAGAGCATGGTACACCAGAAGAACTTTACAGCTTGTTGGGATTAGACTCTACCGGCATCTCAAATTCGATTTTAAGTTTTATAAAAGACCCTAAAACTATTCGTTTTCTAACCACGAATCAAGCCGGTTAGTCCCTGATTAGAGACTATCTGAGAAGAATTATCACATTCCATCCATTTGAGAAATGATTTTTATTTAATTTTCAGGAATGATCATGATTGAACATTAGTTCCCTTTAAGTCGTTGAATCTACTCAACGACTTTTTTATAACTAATTTTTTTATACAATCCATCTGTTGTCTGATGAAACTTGAATTTTAATTAACTAAACAAACCAACTATGGAATTTATTATTAAAAAATATGCTTTTGGCGATCGTCCACCTGTGCAACTGCCAACTCATGAATTTTATAAACAATTGGGTGAATACGGAATTCGTCAATTAGTGAGTAGACATTATGATTTGCTCCGCGAAAGTGCAATAAAAAATCTATTTGCAATCGACGATGAACAATTTAACTTATCAAAACAACATTCAGCCGATTTCATGATTCAAATTTGCGGAGGACCCGATTATTTCAACCAACACAGGGGAAATCCCATGATGAGTAAACGCCATGCACCTTTTAAAATTACACCCGAAGAGCGAGTTGTTTGGCTAACATGTTATAAACAAGCCTTATCTGAACTTCATTTGCCCGAAAATCTGATTGAATCTTTTTGGAATTATTTGCATGCATTCTCTGCTTGGATGGTCAATAATCCTTCATTATCAATTGAAATTAAAGATTTTAAAAAATAAGCTTTCAAATGCATAAATCGTTTATTTTAATAGCTTTACTCATATTTTCAGTAGGCATTTACGGACAAAATACCATCGAAATAAAACCATTATGTAAAATGAACACTCAACGGTCAAAGACTGCTCTTACGCATTGGTTGAATCAAAAAAGATGGAACGAGATTTTCCCACATCGCTTCGGTGAAAAAAACCGCTTCGTTCACCAAAATTCATCAGATTTTTATTCATTTCACGATTTTGTTCGGGCAGCAAGGTATTTTCCAACTTTTATTTCGGGTAGTGCAGCAATTCAAAAACGTGAATTGGCTGCATTTTTGGCAAACATTGCGCAAGAAACTAGTGGCGGTTGGGATAATGCCCCCGGAGGCTATTTCAAATGGGGTCTTTATTATTTGGAAGAAAAACAAAATACTGTGAAAAATTTGTATGCTGACACTGCAAAAAAAAATTATCCACCGGTAGAGGGTGTCAATTATCACGGTCGGGGACCAAAACAATTGAGTTGGAATTATAATTACGGACAATTCAGTGAAGCCTGGTACGGAAATAAAGATACGCTACTACTTCATCCCGAGCGACTGATCGAAGATCCCGTATTATCTTTTGCATCAGCAATATGGTTTTGGATGACTGCTCAGTTTCCAAAACCATCATGCCACGATATTATGACCGGCAAGTGGAAACCAACAGAAACAGATTTAATGAAAAATCGTGTTCCTGGATTCGGAGCGACAGTTAATGTGATTAACGGTGGAGTGGAATGCGGATTAAAATCCGACCTTTCAACAACACTACATCGCTATGCGTATTATCAATATTTTTGTCGGTACTTTCATGTAAAACCGGGTGAAAATATAACTTGTACCAACCAAACGCCATTTGGACAATAATTGTATAATCTTAATTTTCAAATTTTTAGCATTTAAAATTTCTTGATCAGTATAATCGATCAGTATCTTCCAGCTTGAAAATTAAGAATGATTTTCAAAAAAAATTAAAACGCAGATTATCAAGATAATAAGGCGACAAAAGCTGCTTCTGTTTTCTGTTAATTCAATTTTAAATTTTGATATTTCAAAACTCTTTCCTATATTTGCACCCGCAAAACAGAAGTGTGAGGAAGTTTGGGTGAGTGGCTGAAACCACCAGTTTGCTAAACTGACGAACGGGAAACTGTTCCACGAGTTCGAATCTCGTAGCTTCCGCTCTAAAAAAACCGACAACAAATTGCTGTCGGTTTTTTTATTTTAACTATATTACAGTTTAACAGTTTAACTCTTCAAAATAAAAAAACCCAACAGACATTCGATATTTCTGTTGAGTTTTTTTTGTGATCCCGACGGGATTCGAACCCATGACCCACGCCTTAGAAGGGCGTTGCTCTATCCAGCTGAGCTACGGGACCATTCATTATATATTTCTGAAAATCAATAAATTAAATATTAATTTCAATTATCAAAAAGCTCTTAATTCATTTGTAACCAAGCTCTATATCAAACATTAATAAACAGAAAACAGATGAATACACTTTTTGAAAAAGTGTTGCAAAAGTACATGAAATTTCGCAAAGCTGCAACAGTTACTCACAGAATTGGACAAAGCTGCCATTTATTGGCGAAAAAAAGCTAATTTTGCAAGGTAAAAGAAACACAACAAATTTAACAACAATCAAATCGATGAAAGTATTGAAATTCGGAGGAACATCCGTAGGTTCCGTTCAGGGAATTCAAAGTGTAAAAAAAATAGTGGAGGCGGAAACGCAATCCGTTATCGTGGTTGTTTCAGCTTTATCGGGCATTACTGACCTTTTATACAAAGTCGCCAAACTTGCTTCGGATGGAGATATCAGTTACCTGACTGAATATCGTACCATGCTTGACAGGCATATTAACATGGTGGATCAAATTATTTCTTCTTCAAAAAAAGAGGCAGTTTTGCAAACAGTTCAATTACTTTTTTCTGATTTATCGAATATTTTGAAAGGAATTTTTCTAATTCGCGACATGTCGACAAAAATTGTAGACACAATTGTTAGTTATGGCGAAACCGTTTCGTCCATAATCGTCGCCAATGCAATTGAAGGTGCTGTTCATTTTGATGCCAAGAAATTTATTAAAACTGAAAATCAATTTGAAAAACATATCGTAAACTTCGAGGAAACGAATGCCTTAATTTGCGAAATATTCAATCCCCTCCCAACTATCAGCGTTTGTGGTGGATTTATATCAACAGATCACAATACAAATTATATCACAAATCTAGGTCGGGGTGGTTCTGATTATACGGCAGCCATTATAGCTGCAGCACTCCATGCATCCATACTAGAAATATGGACAGATGTGGATGGATTTATGACCGCTGACCCGCGCATTATAAACAACGCTTATGTTATTGAAAAACTGAGTTTTATTGAAGCCATGGAGCTCTGTAATTTCGGTGCAAAAGTGATCTATCCACCAACTATTTTTCCTGTATTTCATAAAAATATTCCGGTTGTCATTAAAAATACATTCAATCCTGAAGCTGAAGGAACTTTTATTTCGCGCGAAAAATCGGGTGAACCTGCTAAGGCAATCAAGGGAATTTCGTCTATTAATGACACATCACTTATAACGGTTCAAGGACTTGGAATGGTAGGTGTAATTGGTGTAAATTATCGTATTTTCAGGGTTTTAGCAAAAAATGGAATCAGTGTATTCTTAGTTTCACAGGCATCTTCCGAAAACACAACCTCTATCGGTGTTCGAAATGCAGACAGCGCATTGGCTGTTGAAGCATTGCGTAAGGAATTTGCATCTGAAATTGCTCAAGGCGAAATTAATGATATTTTTTCAGAAGACGATTTAGCCACTGTAGCTATAGTTGGCGATAACATGAAACGTACGCCCGGGATTGCAGGAAAACTTTTCGGAACGCTGGGCAGAAACGGAATAAATGTGGTAGCTTGTGCTCAGGGTGCTTCCGAAACAAATATTTCATTCGTTACCGATAGAAAATCACTCAGAAAAGCATTAAATGTAATTCATGATTCATTTTTCCTTTCAGAATATCAGGTTCTAAATATTTATGTTGCCGGAATAGGTACAGTCGGAGGAAGTTTACTTGACCAAATCAAAAAACAACAAGCCAAGTTAATGCAACAAAATGGTCTGAAATTGAATGTTGTAGGAGTCGCATCAAGCAAGAAAATGCTTTTTTCGCGCGATGGGTTGAACCTGGAAAATTTTACCGAACAACTCAAAAGTAACGGTATTCCGGCATCACCCGACTTAATTTGCAAAGAAATATTGAATATGAATATCTTCAATTCAGTATTTGTCGATTGCACGGCAAGTTCCCAAATTGCTGACTTGTATCAAACCCTGCTCGAAAATAACGTTTCAGTTGTTACTGCAAACAAAATCGCTGCTTCTTCTGCTTACCAAAAATATTCAAACCTGAAAGAAACTTCGCGTCGACGAGGTGTTAAATTTTTATTCGAAACCAATGTCGGAGCTGGACTTCCGATTATCAACACAATGAATAATCTGATTAATAGCGGGGATCATATTCAAAAGATGGAAGCAGTTTTGTCTGGAACCTTAAATTATATTTTCAACACCATTAGTGCTGATATTCCTTTAAGCAAAGCCATTTACTTGTCGAAAGAAGCCGGTTATTCCGAACCCGACCCACGAATTGACTTGAGTGGGAAAGATGTGATCCGCAAATTAGTAATATTAGCTCGCGAAGCAGGGTATCATATCGAACAGGCGGATGTAGAAACTAATCTATTTATTCCTGAAAAATATTTCGAAGGAAATATGGATGAATTTTGGAAAACAATCAGTTCGTTGGATGCCGAATTTGAATCGAAACGCCAAAAGTTAGTTGCCGAAGGGAAAAAATGGCGTTTTGTAGCAACCATGGATCAAGGTCATTGCAATGTCGGTTTAAAGGAAATTGATCATTTACACCCATTTTACGACCTTCAGGGAAGCAATAATATAATTTTAATTACAACCGAACGTTATAATGAATTTCCAATGATGATTAAAGGGTATGGTGCCGGAGCTGGAGTTACGGCAGCTGGAGTTTTTTCCGATATTATCAGCATTGCCAATATTCGATAAACAAGCATGAAAAAATCAATTCCATTTCATCTATTTTTGCTTTTAATAATCTTACAACTAGTGGCATGTTCAAAGCCTCTGCCACAGTTACCTGCAAACAAAGGCGTTGAAATTGATTCAGCCGCAGTATCATTATTGACGATTAACAAAACGCTTTCATTTAGGGAAGACAGTTTGCTTCAACACTATGTTAACACGAAAACCATTGGATTTAAAAAAAATAAATTAGGATTTTGGTTTAAAATTGAACGACATACAACCAATCCAACTCTACTTTCAAAAAAACAAATTCAAATTGAATATCAGGTATATTTTATGAGTGGTAAACCTGTTTTCAGTAAAATTGAAACTATTGCTTTAGGTAAAAAAGAAGAAATCAGAGGTTTGGAAGAAGGACTTGGGCTGATGCGCACTGGCGAACAAGCTACTTTTATTATTCCCTGGTATTTGGCCTACGGAATGAAAGGATTTGAACATAAAATTCCACCTTATACCTCTGTGATTTTTAAAATAAAAGTGGCAAATTAAATATTTGATTTTAAAGTTTTTACTTTGTTTTTGAAATTATTTTTCAACCCTAAGCAACTTATAACTTTATTTGAAATTCTTAACTTTTATTTCCCGTTATTTAATCGGATATTTGTACCAAAATATAAAATCAGAATGAAACGTCTAATTTATTTCTTGCTGTTGTCAATTTCGACTTCGTTTTTTTTCTCTTCGTGCAGCAATACCAAAACCTATGCTGAACTGCTTAACGACGAAAGCATGCTCATTAAAGCTTTTATTAAACGAAATAATATCCGTGTTTTAAGTACTTTTCCAAAAGACTCTGACTGGAAGGCAAACGATTATGTATTGACTGCCAGTGGATTGTATTTTCACTTAGTTACACCAGGAGACTCAATAACTTCGGATACATTACAGCTTAAAGATGTAGTAGTTCCTCGTTTTAAACAATATACGTTGGATGCAGTTTCTGATACAATAAGCAATTGGTCTACAATCGATTATCCATATCCTTCTACTTTTGTTTACGGAGATTATACCAGTACAAGTAGTTGCTCCGGATTCCAGGAGGCTGTATCCTACATGAAACGGAATGATTCAGAAGCAAAGCTTATAATTCCT
>JAJYBB010000019.1 GCA_021779195.1 Bacteroidota bacterium
TCCGGCACTTGTGCACGCTTTTTACGGGGTGATGTCATTTTTCCTTGCAGTTAGTTGCACAAAAATAAGGATATAATATTGACTAACAATCTATTTGCTGTTTTTCAGCAGACCCTAAATAGCCTTACATTTTTTAAAAAATAAAAAAATAAAAAAACCTTTTGCAATTAGTTGCAAAAGGTTTTTTTAGTGATCCAGCTGGGGCTCGAACCCAGGACCCCATCCTTAAAAGGGATGTGCTCTACCTGCTGAGCTACTAGATCATCATTTCACTTTGTAAACCGCCGAATTGAAAAATTAGTGATCCAGCTGGGGCTCGAACCCAGGACCCCATCCTTAAAAGGGATGTGCTCTACCTGCTGAGCTACTAGATCTTTTTTCAAAAGCGGTTGCAAAGATACTGCATTTTTTCTAATTTACAAAAACTCAACATCAATTTACAACCTATTTTCAAGCTTTACACATACAATGTATTTAATATAAACACTTTAAAAATTAATTTTAAAAAAATTGCATTGCCTTCAAACAGGTTGTGACGAAATAAAGTAGCCAAAGCCATTTTATGATTTTAATTTGATAAATTTTAGTACTGAAAAAATAGTAAAAGCGTAAAATATCGTATCTTTGCCAATAAATCGCTTTCATCATTTTGAATAATTTAAGTTTTATTCTTCTCTCGTTGGTCTTTTCGGCTTTCTTCTCAGGGCTCGAAATTGCATTTGTGTCATCCAACAAACTCCGATTTGAATTGGATAAAAAACAACGTACGCTCACCTCAACCATTTTATCAATTTTTTATCGACATCCTCAACAATATATTTCGACCATGCTTGTCGGCAACAATATTTCATTAGTAATATATGGTGTTTTAATGGCTAATATTCTGAATCCGTTGTTAAAATCAATTGACAATCAGGCTATAATCACGTTATTACAAACCATAATTGCCACTTTAATTGTATTAGTAACAAGCGAGTTTTTACCAAAAACAATTTTCAGGGTAAACCCAAATTTGTGGTTAAAACTATTTTCAGGGTTATTGCTGATTTTTTATATCATTTTGTATCCAATTTCGCGTTTTGCAACTATACTTTCAATCGGGTTATTGAGAATTTTCAACATCCGAATAACGCAAACTAATCAAGAAAATGCATTCTCAAGAGTAGATTTAAATTATTTAATACAGGAAACGTTCGAGAATGTAGAAAGTGAAAAAGAAATGGAAAATGAAGTCAAATTTTTTCAAAATGCACTCGACTTTTCAAAAGTTCGCCTTAGAGATTGCTTTGTGCCCCGAACAGAAATTATTTCATTAAATTACGACAGCAGCGTTGAGGAGTTGAAGCAAACATTTATTGAAACGGGGTTCTCTAAAATCCTAATTTTCAAAGGAAATATTGACGATATTATTGGTTACATTCATTCATCCGAAATGTTTCAACATCAAAACGACTGGAAATCGCACATTAACCAAATTCCTATTGTTCCTGAAAATATGGCTGCACAAAAATTAATGAAGGTGTTTTTAAAGCAACATAAAAGCATAGCCGTTGTGGTCGACGAATTCGGAGGCACAGCAGGAATAGTTACCTTAGAAGATATCCTGGAAGAAATTTTCGGAGAAATAGAAGATGAACACGATAATCGCGATTATATAGCAAAGCAAACCGGCGAACATGAATATTTATTTTCTGGACGTTTAGAAGTGAAAAGTGCAAATGTTCAATTCGAATTAAACATTCCAGAATCAGATGATTATGAAACAATTGCCGGATTTATTTTATTTCATCATCAACATTTCCCCAAATTAAATGAATTAATTCGAATCAATAATTTCATCATCAAATGTGTCAAAGTAACAAATAACCGAATTGAACTTGTTAAGATTGCAGTTGAATATTAATATTTGAATTTCTCATTTCTTAACCGAAACTTTCAATCAATGAACGTATCAAGAGTTTAACTTCAGTACCTATAATCAATTCATTTTCGATAAAAATTGTACAAAATTTCAGAATTTGAAAAAGCATACAGTTTTTTTTTGTATATTCGTGCCCTCAAATCCAACAGAAAATTAAATTATATAAATACCTATTTATTTCATAAAATGGCAACATTACAGAAAATTAGAAACAAAGGAGTTTTATTGGTTACAATAGTAGGTCTTGCATTGTTATCCTTTATTATTGGCGACTTTTTACGTGAAGGTCAAACCTTTTTCAATAAATCAAAAGAAGTGGTGGCGAAAGTAGCCGGAGATGACATCAATATCAAAGATTATCAGGCTGCAATCGACCAAATGACAGAAGTGTACAAAATTGAAACTGGAACTACAGAAGTAAAAGAAGAAACAATGGTACAACTCCGTGCATCGGTTTGGGAAAGCATGATTAATGAAAAAATTCTCAATGCCGAAGCAAAAAAGTTAGGACTTGCTGTAAGCCCCGACGAGTTGTCAGATCGATTGATTGGGAACAACATTCATCCCTTAATTCTACAACGGCGAGCTTTCGCAGGCGAAAATGGACAATTCAGCCGCACCGTGTTGATTCAATTCCTCAATAGTCTGGATCAAACGCCCACAAGCGAAGACATGAAACAGCAATTAGATAAAGCAAAAACTTATTGGAAGTTCTGGGAACGTAATGTGAAAATCAGCATTTTACAAGACAAATACAATGCTTTGATTTCAAAAGCAGTAACAGCTAATAAGCTGGACGCTAAAATGGATTTCGATTTTAATAAATATAGCACCGATGTTTCGTATGTGATGCAACCCTATTTTATGGTGCCCGATTCAGTGGTTAAAGTGAGCGACGATGAAATAAAAGACCTTTACAACAAGCAAAAAGAACAATATAAGCAAGATGCCAATTGCGCATTAAATTACGTAGCTTTCAACATTAAACCAACACCCGAAGATTTCAAAGAAGCTGAAACTTGGATTAACAAACTAAGTAGCGAATTTAAGACTACCAACGATGTAGCCGGATTAGTAAATTCAAATTCGGATGATATGTATGATGGAAAAAATTATTCAGAACAAACTGTTCCTCAAGATTTAAAATCGTTTGCTTTTGGAGGTAAAACAGGAGATGTTTACGGGCCTGTTTTCGCAAACGACACCTACACCATGGCACGTATCATGCAATCGGGTATCTTGCAGTCAGACTCGGTTAAACTCCGGCACATCTTTTTATTAGCAAAAGATGCCGGTAAAGCCGATAGTTTAGTGGCTGCAATTAAAAAAGGTGCTGATTTTGCCACTTTGGCTCAAAAATATTCAGCGGTTAAACAAACAGCTGCAAATGGAGGTGAAATTGGTTGGATTCAAGAAGGTATGACCGGCATTGACAAAGACATAGTAAGCAATGCATTTTCAAAACCAGTTAACGAAATATTCACAATTAAAAACGCCCAAGGAGTTCAAATTATGCAGGTTACTGAAAAAACGCCTCCGCGCCGAAAAGTAAAACTGGCAATTTTGGATCGAAAAGTTATTCCAAGCAGTAAAACTTACAGCAAAATATATAACGATGCAAAGGATTTCGCTACTGATTTGACTGCGAAAAATTTTGATTCGAAAGCCAAAGAAAAAGGTTATGTGGTTCATCAGGCAAACGACATTTTACAAACTACCGAAAAAATAATGGATATGCCTCAATCCCGACAAATTGTACGTTGGGCATTTAAAAGCAGCAAAAACGATGTGTCGCAAGTGTTCGATTGCAGCAGTTTATTCGTGGTAGCTATGACGACCGAAATTAATCCTAAAGGCTATCGTTCAATCAACAAAGTAAAAGATCAACTTAAAGCGCAAATCATTCGTGATAAAAAAGCCGACTTCATGATTAAGAATCTATCAGCACAATTACAGAAGACGCCGTCATTAGAAGGTATTGCGGCTTCAATTCATGATTCAGTGAAAGTTGCGAATGCCATTAGCTTTAATTCATATCAATTTGGCACTGGAGGTTTCGAACCATATATTATTGGCAAATCGACAATTATTCCCGTTGATAAAGTTTCTGAACCATTAAAAGGGAATGCCGGCGTGTATATAATACTCACTTCTAATAAAAAGGAAAATCCGCAACCTTTCAACGAAAAAGTCGAAATCATGCAACTGAATGGTCGTACAAACTACTCTTTACCATATACGATTATTCAGGATATGAAAGACAAAGCTGACATTGTCGATAATCGTCTGAATTTCTTTTGATCTTTAAGAATTAAAAATTGCCATGACATTAAAAACGGGATGATGAAGTTCATCCCGTTTTTATTTTATTTCAGCAAGTTTGCGTAACTTTGCACAAAACAATAACACATTGTTATATCAATAAATGAAAATTCCTAATTGAAATTAAACTATGACCAAAATACCATTATTGGGAAAAACCCTCGATGAACTGAAATCCATCGTCGAAGAATTGCAAATGCCCACCTTCACTGCTAAACAAATCAGCGAATGGATCTACAAAAAAAGAGCAACTCAGGTTGATCAAATGAGTAACTTATCCATCAAAAACAGGGCTCTTTTAGATGATAAATACACTATTGGTTGCAGCAAACCAATACAGGTTGCCGAGTCAAACGATGGAACTAAAAAATACTTATTTAAAACTGACGATGGACATTTTATCGAAACAGTTTTTATTCCAGATGAAGATAGAGGAACATTATGCGTTTCGTCACAAGTAGGATGCAAAATGGATTGTTCATTTTGTATGACTGGAAAACAAGGATTTAGCGCACAGCTTTCAGCAACCGAAATATTAAATCAAGTGCTTTCAGTTCCTGAGTCGGAACAGTTAACCAATATCGTTTTCATGGGTATGGGCGAACCTTTTGACAACCTTCTCGCCATGCTTCGTTCATTAGATATTTTAACATCTGATTACGGACTAGCCATGAGTCCAAGAAGAATAACTATTTCGTCGATAGGAATAATTCCGGGAATGAAAATATTTCTCGAAAAATCATCATGTCATTTAGCCATTAGCCTTCATTCACCTTTCCCCGACGAAAGACTTCGTTTAATGCCAATTCAAAAAACATACCCAATTACTAAAGTGATAGAAGAACTTAAAAAATACGACTTTAGCAAACAACGACGAGTATCGTTCGAATATATCGTATTTGATGGATTAAACGACTCCATGCGTCATGCTGTGGAATTGGTCAAACTTTTGAGGGGAATTCATTGTCGTGTTAACTTGATTCGATATCATGCCATACCGGGTGTAGATCTGAAAAGCTCCGTACATGAAAAAATGATTTTTTTAAGAGACTATTTAACTAACAATGGAATACAGGCTACTGTCAGACGATCGCGTGGTGAAGATATTTTTGCTGCTTGCGGCATGTTATCGACCATTGAAAAACAAAAACAAAAAATCAAAGAATCTGAAATTGATCATTTGCATGAAAATTGATCATTCTCTTTTTCTAAAATAATAAATATCAGAACCTTGAACACAATATTTTGATTCATTACAAAATTTAAAGTGTAGTTTTATATGTGACGGTTATTATTTCTCATATTATTATCTTAAAATCCAGCTACTTATAATATATACGACAAGGTTATCACGCTTTTAATTTAATAGAAAAATGCATCAGAATTTTTATAAAAAACTGATTATTATATCTTTGTCATTTGTTGTATTACAAACATTCGCATCCCAACAAAAAACTTTGAGTCAAATTTCTGATTCTCTGACAGCAATTGCAAATCAATTTACATCGGTTGGGAAAATTGCAGCAACCGACATGTTCATTAATTCAATGAATAAAACTATTACCATTAAAGCAAACGATCGGTTGGCATATATACCTTTTCGAAATGATAATGTTAAACGAATTTACAATGTTATTCGAAAAATAATGGGACATGATTTTACAGATTATAAACTTTATTGTCAGACGGATGGTAAATATATTGAAGATTTAATACCCAATTTTTACCGAATCACCGGTATCGATAGTACCCGATTATTCAAAATACCGGAAACGTCTAATCCTCTAATTACAGATTTGTCCCGTCCCTTTGAAATTTCGAATGGACTTCAGCATAAATACATCGCATTGTGGCAAAGTCATGGTTTGTATTTCGACCAAAATTCAATAAGTTGGAAATGGCAGAGGGCAAGAGTATTCCAAACGGTGGAAGATTTATATACACAGTCGTACGTATTGCCTTTCCTGGTTCCTATGCTTGAAAATGCAGGTGCTAACGTATTCCTGCCACGTGAACGAGATACACAGTTAAACGAAATTATTGTGGACAATGATAAACGAGATGCTTCCCGCTATTTTGAACAAAACGACCGAAAAAAATGGAAATCAGGAGATGAAAAAGGATTCGCAAACCCAAAAAAGATATATATTCAGGGTGAAAACCCATTTCAAATGGGAACATTTCGTTCAATTGAATCCATTAATGACCCTAACGAAACAAGTCGAGCAGAATGGATTCCAAATATACCTGAAAACGGATATTACGGTGTATATATTTCTTACAAAACGCTTGAAAACAGCTCTACAGATGCCCAATACAGCGTTTATTACAAAGGAGGAAAAACTGATTTTTCAATAAATCAAACCATGAATGGAGGGACATGGCTTTATCTGGGAAAATTTTATTTTGAAAAAGGGAAAAATAAAAACCAAAAAGTAATGCTGACAAATTTGAGCTCAACGGGCGGTACAATTGTTACAGCCGATGCTGTTAAATTTGGCGGAGGCATGGGAAATATTGCCCGTTCTCCATACGAAGAAACTTCTGCTTTCAATCAAAAAATCTCCGATTCCACAAAAATCAAAACACAAGCTTTACCTGCAAACCCCTATGAACCAGAGGTGAGTACTTATCCACGATATACCGAAGGAGCGCGTTATTGGCTTCAATGGGCTGGTATTCCTGACAGCATTTATAGCCGCAGTGAAGGAAAAAATGATTACACCGATGACTTTCAATCTCGCGGATTTTGGGTAAACTATCTTGTTGGAGGTTCGGTTTTAGCACCTCATCAACAAGGGCTTGGAGTGCCTGTCGATTTAGCATTGGCTTTTCATAGCGATGCGGGGACAACAGAAAACGACTCAATAATTGGAACTTTAGGTATTTATACTTTTCAAAATTCATATAGAAAAACCGTATTCGAAAATGGAATTTCCCGGATGGCATCGCGCGATTTGACCGATATTATTCAAACTCAAATTGTACACGACATTCGTTCTCTCTATTCGTCAAAATGGACTCGTCGCAACATTTGGAATAAATCATACAGCGAATCGCGTGTACCCGAAGTCCCCACCATGTTACTTGAACTACTTTCACATCAGAATTTTGCAGATATGCGCTATGGACTCGACCCACGATTCCGATTTTCGGTAAGTCGTTCAATTTACAAAGGAATGCTGAAATACTTATCGTCTGTAAATCATACAAATTATACTGTTGAACCGCTTCCGGTACAACAATTCAGCACTCATTTTGTAGATAAAAACAAAGTTGAATTACATTGGGTTGCCACATCCGACAGCTTAGAACCAACCGCTAATGCAAGTCAATTTGTAGTTTATACACGCATTGACAACAGTGGATTTGATAACGGAAGAATAACAAATTCGGATAGTATTATTTTGCCAATTCAAAATAATAAAATTTATAGCTATAAAATTACTGCAGTTAATAAAGGTGGCGAAAGTTTCCCTTCTGAAATTTTATCGGTTTGCAGAGCTTCACGAGAACAAGGAGAAGTCCTTATTGTGGACGGATTTACTCGGTTAAGTGCTCCGAATTCCTTTAATATTGATAGTACTTATGCCGGATTCATTAACGATCAAGATGCCGGTGTGCCTTACCTGAGCGATATCAGCTTCGTGGGTAAACAATATGAATTTAAAAGAGATAAACCCTGGATCAGCGATGATGCACCTGGATTCGGTGCAAGTCATGGAAATTTTGAAACCACTGTCGTAGCAGGAAATAGTTTCGATTATCCTTACGTTCATGGCAAAGCCTTACGCGCAACAGGATATTCGTTCGTTTCGTCAAGCGAAGAAGCTGTTCTAAAAAACTACATTGATTTAAACCAATTTAAAACGATAGATTTAATTCTGGGTAAACAAAAACAAACATTTATAGGAAATGCGAAAAAACCACCAGAATTCAAAACTTTTCCATTAGCTTTGCAGCAAATTCTTAGCGACTTTTGTAATAAAGGAGGTAATTTATTAGTTAGCGGATCGCATTTAGCTTCCGATTTGGTTGATACCGAACATCCAATTAAAAAAGATAAATTATTTATTGAGAATACGTTGAAGTTAAAGTTTTTGACATCAAATGCCAGCGTAAATGGAAAGGTAAAAATAGTACAATCGGCATTTAAACCTTTTCGGAAAGATGATTTCAGATATTACGATCAGCCTAATCAACTATCATATTTTATCGAATCGCCTGATGCAATAGAACCTGCTGATATGAATGGCAGTACGATATGTAGATATGCTGAAAATAACCTGAGTGCGGGAATTGCCTATTCGGGATCGTACAAAATATGTGCTTTTGGCTTCCCCATCGAAACGATAACTTCAGAAAATGAAAGATTGAAATTATTTAAGTCTATATTTGATTTTTTTAGATCTAAATAATATCGTAGAAATTTGTTTAATGAAAAAATTTACAAAAATGGAAACTGAAAAAATTATTATTGGCATAACTCACGGTGATATCAATGGAATTGGTTACGAGGTGATATTGAAAGCATTAAACGAACCTCGTATTTTAGAAACTATGACACCCATAATTTATGGATCGGCCAAGGTTGCTGCCTATCACCGTAAAACACTTGATATACAAGGAATAAATCTAAACATTATCCATTCAGTTGATGAAGCAAATAGCAAGCGGATTAATATCATTAATTGTACATCCGATGATTTGAAAGTTGAACTTGGAACCTCGACAGATGAAGCAGGTAAAGCAGCATTTGATGCTCTTGAACGAGCAACAGATGATTTGAAAAGTGGTGCAATTCAGGCATTGGTAACAGCTCCAATTAACAAAAAAAATATACAATCTTCCGAATTTACATTTCCAGGACATACCGAATATCTTGAAAAAAAAGTCGGTAACGGCTCGAAAGCGTTAATGCTATTGATTAATGATGTCATGCGGGTGGCAGTTGTTACAGGGCATATTCCTATAAATCAAATTCCATCTAAATTAACTGAAGAACTTATCTTCGAAAAATTAAATATTTTAAACGAATCTTTAAAAAACGATTTTTCAATTCTAAAACCACGTATTGCCATTTTGGGATTAAATCCTCATGCTGGAGATGAGGGTGTGATAGGCGATGAAGAAACAAGAATTATTTTACCTGCAATAAAAAAAGCAGATTCTCAAGGAATTATATGCGCAGGACCCTACCCTGCCGATGGGTTTTTTGGTTCAGGTAATTTCTCTAAATTCGATGCCGTTTTAGCTATGTATCACGATCAGGGATTAATTCCGTTTAAGGCGATTTCAATGGATTCGGGTGTAAATTTCACTGCAGGGCTTCCTTTTATTCGAACATCACCTGACCATGGTACTGCTTACGATATTGCAGGACAAAACAAAGCATCTGAAGAATCGTTTCGCCAATCGCTTTACTTAGCCTACGATATTTTTAACAATAGAATCTGGAATCGAGAAATCAAGTCAAATCCACTCAAATCCGAACAACGAAATGAACGTTCAGCAAAATTTGAATGAAATTAATAAATACAGCAATTAACTATTAATCATGCTCCTTTATCTTTTTTACATCTGAGAAAAATACATTTAACCTGATTTTCGAGTATTGCTCAAATTGTCAAACAATCAAACTCCATTCAGATTTCAGCTGAAATCCACATTATATTCATTATTTCTGTTGCAAAGTTCAAAAAAACGATGTATCTTAGTACGTTTTTAAATCAAACAGACAGATCAACAAAAAACAATTATACTTATGGAAAATAATTATTGCATCATCATGGCAGGAGGTGTGGGAAGTCGTTTTTGGCCTTTCAGTCGGAACAATCGTCCTAAACAATTTCTTGACTTTTTCGGAACAGGGCGTTCCCTTTTACAAATGACCTTCGACCGATTCAAAAAACTGATGCCGACCGAAAATATCCTTATTGTATCAAACATGATTTATCGTGATATGATTTTGGAACAATTACCCGAAATTACATCCAATCAAATTCTACTCGAACCTCACCGACGAAATACGGCTCCATGCATTGCTTATGCCGTAAATCGGATAAAATCAATGACTACCGAAGCTAACATTGTCGTTGCTCCATCAGATCATTTAATAATGAAAGAAAACGATTTTATTGAAACCATAAAAGTTGGATTGGAATTTGTTTCAAAAAACGATAATTTACTAACCTTAGGCATTAAACCCAGTCGACCGGAAACCGGCTACGGCTATATTCAAATCGACGAAGGGGACACAAGTTTGCGACGGGTGAAAACGTTTACCGAAAAACCAAACGCAGAACTAGCACAAATTTTTTATGAAACTGGTGAATTTTACTGGAATTCAGGTATTTTCCTGTGGAATTTGCAAACCATAGATAAGGCTTTTAATGATTTATTGCCCGAAGTATCGAACAAATTTGTTTCAGGCAAAACATTTTTTAATACCGAAAAAGAACAGGAATTTATAGACAATATGTATCCATCATGCCCCAATATTTCAATTGACTACGGCATAATGGAGAAAGCTGAAAATGTTTACGTTCTATGCTCAGACTTTGGCTGGACAGACTTAGGCACTTGGGGATCGCTTTATGAAATGTCACCCAAAGACGAAAACGAGAATGTTTCGCTAAAATGTGAAACGTCATTTTACGACAGCGAACACAATATTATTGCACTTCCATCTGGTAAATTAGCCGTAATTGAAGGGCTTAATGGATTTATCGTTGCTGAATCTGACAATGTCCTTCTCATTTGTAAACTCGATGAGGAACAACGAATTCGCCAGTTTGTAAACGACTCCTATATAAAATTTGATGGAAAGTTTAACTAAATAATAAGTTCCATACGATTTGAGTTATCAATTGAATTAAAAATCTGATGAATGGCTGATATTATTAATTTGTTACCCGATTCTGTTGCAAATCAAATTGCCGCAGGCGAAGTAATTCAACGGCCAGCTTCAGTTCTAAAAGAATTAGTCGAAAATGCTATCGATGCTGAAGCAACTCAAATCCAGATTTTAATCAAAGATGCAGGACGAACACTCCTTCAAGTAGTCGACAATGGTAAAGGGATGAGTGAAACGGATGCACGCATGGCGTTTGAACGACATGCCACTTCAAAAATTAAAAGTGCAGATGACCTATTCTCTATTCGTACAATGGGATTCAGGGGTGAAGCATTAGCTTCGATTGCCGCAATTGCACAAGTTGAAATGCGTACACGACGCTCCGGTGATGAATTGGGTGTTATGATTGAAATTGCCGGTACGCGTATTTTCAAACAAGAACCCGTACAATGTAACATCGGCACTTCCATTCAGGTCAAAAATCTTTTTTTTAATGTTCCTGCCCGCCGCCGCTTTTTGAAAAGCGATAACGTTGAAAAAAACCATTTGTTGAACGAATTTTACCGGATTGCATTAGTTAATACCAACATCGCTTTTTCGTATATAGATGGCGATGATGAGGTTTTTAATATTCCTCCTTCAAATCACAAAGTTCGTATTGAAAATATTTTTGGCAGAAACACAAAAAAACATTGGGAACAGCAATTACTAAGCATCCAAACAACCACAAATTTAGTAAATATTTTTGGCTATGTTGGCAAACCCGAATTTGCTCAAAAATCGGCAAATCAATACTTTTTTGTAAATAGTCGTTACATGCGGCACCCTTATTTTCATAAATCTGTGATGCTGGCTTATACCCAGTTAATTCAAGCCAATGATAATCCAAACTACTTTATATATTTTGAAGTCGATCCACAAACCATCGACATCAATATTCATCCGACTAAAACAGAAATTAAATTTGAAAACGAACAAGCTATATGGTCCATACTATCGGCAACAATTAAAGAATCCTTAGGTAAATTCAATGTGATTCCATCTATCGATTTCGACCAGGATGGTGCCATTGACATTCCCATTGCACCATCATCATCGGAGTTTGTACGACCACCTCAAACAAATTACAACCCAAATTATAATCCATTCTCAACTTCCGGCTATAAACGACAAAACCTTGATTGGGAACAGTTATACCAAGGATTTGAAAAAAAAGAACTGAATCAGTTTCCGCCATCAGACATTCGTATTCCAAGTACAATCTCTTTTGAAGAAGAACAAATACGAATAGAAACCACTGATTCACAAGTGGAAAATTATCAATTCAAAAACCAATATATTCTTACCGGAATTAAGTCTGGCTTGCTTATTATTGATCAGCATCGTGCTCATACTCGCATATTATTCGATGTGTTTATTCAACAAATTGAAAGTCAACCTGCTATTTCTCAGAAAGTTCTATTTCCTGAAAATTTAATATTGACACCCGACAACAATTTAATATTTAACCAAATGATTCCTGATTTAAAACGATTGGGATTCGATTTTGAAGCAATTGAAGAATGCTCATATAACATCACTGCCGTATCGTCACTTATTGGCACGAAGAGTGTAATCGATTTATTGCTCGACATGCTTGATAAAACAAAAAACACAGCCGATCAGTATTCGAACACCTTGCATGAAACAATCGCACTATCCTTGGCTGAATCTTCGGCAATTCGTACCGGACAGCGTCTTTCGAAAGAAGAAATAAACAATTTGATTGACACGCTGTTTGCATGTTCAAACCATCATTTTACCCCCGACGGAAAAACAATAATGACCATTTTAAGTCAGGGAGAAATCGAAAGAAAATTAAGTTGATTACAACAAAAAACCACCCCGGATTGGAGTGGCTTTTTTGAAAAAATACATAAAATATTAATCTTCTTTTATCTGAGGAGTAATAAGTTTGTAACCTTTACCATGAATATTGATAATAGCAACATCTTGATCGTCTTTCAATAATTTACGCAATTTAGTGATATAAACATCCATACTGCGTGCATTAAAATAATTATCGTCAACCCAGATAGTTTTCAAAGCAAAATTACGTTCCAAAATACTGTTTGCGTTCGCAGCAAGTAAATTCAGTAATTCCGATTCTTTGGTTGTAAGTTTTTTTGGTTCACCTTCAAAGACTAATAACTGTTTTTGAGCATCAAAAAGGAATTTACCAATTTGATATGTAACAACGTCTTTGGCTCGTTTACCTTTAACTCGTCTTAAAATCGATTCGATACGATACAACAATTCTTCCATGCTGAAAGGTTTCGATAAGTAATCGTCAGCCCCCAGTTTAAATCCTTGCAAAATATCTTCTTTCATTGATTTTGCAGTTAAAAAAACGATTGGAACTTCGGGATTCATAGAACGAATGTCAGCAGCCAAGGCGAAACCGTCTTTTTTCGGCATCATGACATCAAGAACACAAAACTCATATTTATTACGAGAGAAAGCCTTATAACCAGCTTCGCCATCAGGTTGTAAATCTACATCATAACCTTTGGTAATCAAATACTCTCTGAGAAGCATGCCAAGATTTTCGTCATCTTCGCATAACAAGATTTTAACTTTTTCGTCTGTCATAATTTTTAATTTTTAAGAGTTGGTATACTAATTGTAAATTTTGTTCCTATATTAATTTCGCTTTCCACTTTAATAATACCTTTATGTTCGGAAATAATTTTTTTAACATACGCTAAACCTAATCCAAAACCTTTTACATTATGCAAATTACCAGTAGAAACACGATAAAACTTTTCAAAAATTCGCTTCAAATCTTCTTTATTAATGCCAATGCCATTATCTTCAATACTTATCAATAAATTATCTTTTTCATTCCAAGTTTCAATGGTAAGTAACAATGGTTTATCACAATATTTCAGTGCATTATCCATTAAATTAAAAATAACATTTGTAAAATGCACTTCATCAATCAACGCAGTATCATAAGTGGCTTTCAAATTCGAAGTAATTTTACCACCTTTGCTCGTTACTTTTAATGAAAAATTACCGATGATATCCGAAATCAATGGATTAATGCGCATTTCATTTAAATTCAAGATAGAGTTATCCTTTTCAAAGATAGCCATTTGTAAAACTTTTTCGACCTGATAACTTAACCTTTTAGTCTCATCACGAATTACATTTGAAATATGTTGAAGTGAATCGGGCGTTTTCTGAACACCCTTATCCTGCAACATTTGTGAAGCTAACGAAATAACTGAAATAGGAGTCTTGAATTCATGCGTCATATTATTCACAAAATCATTTTTCATATTATTCAGCTGTTTCTGCCTGAAAATTATAAAAATGGCGATAATAAATACTGCTAATACCAAGGCAATTAGTCCTACAGAAGGTAAAAGCAAATTCATGGAACTTAAGATATAATTTTGCTTCGTAGGAAAAATTACCTGCAAATAAGCAGCGTGATTCGATTCTTCCAACGGAAAAAGCTTTTGAGTATAAACATTATTTGTTCCATTCAAATTTGCATGCTTAATTTCCTTATGACATTTATAGATTATCTTCCCTTGGTTATCAACTATAGAATAATAAAAAGGGAGATTTACACTATTATTTGTAAGCACTTTCTCTAAAATTCCATCTAACTCTTCAAAATTTACCCGATCACTAATATCTTTCTGTTCAATCGCTTTCATCCATCTAAAAACCGCCTGATCTAAAATCGTTTTCGAGCGTTTAAAATTCTGCTGAAATTTATATTGTAAATACCGCGAGGTTTCCTCAATAGTTGCCTTCCCGTGACGCGTTGATAATCGAATAGTCGGACGATTAACCTCATCAGGCGTAAGCTGCAAATTTTCAGCCATACTATCGATATTTGTTTTCAGTTTTAAATTTTGAGAATCTAAACTTAACAACTTATTATCGCTTCCTTTATAATCATCACCCTCGAGTTCTTGTCCTAGATATTCCAATGCTTCATTTTCTTCAACTAAACTTACAGTCTGGTATAAACTCCTTTGAACATTATCATTAAACTGATTTTCAATCATCTCAGCATTGATCCTTACATAGCGCGTTTGAAGGATAATTAACGCCACAAAAGTAAGCAACATTATTATTATTAAAATCCAGATATTTGTTCTCTTCATATTTAGCAAAAGTACTCGAAAAAAAAACAACAACAATAGATTAACGATATTTAAGCGAAAAAGTTCAATTAAAATATAATAATATAACAATTATTCACTATTAGACTTAATAAAGTCGTCATGAAATTTACAATTTAACTTTAAAAGATTAATTTACTAACCAGTAAACGAGAAAAACCAATTGATATTATATTTATTTCGTTAATTATATTATTTTATCTCACTTTTTTAATTAATCGAATTATCAAAAAAAGATTTACAATTATGATGCCAAATTTATGCTCGTTATATGTTCATTTTGCTAAGCAAAATATCAAAATTAATTTTAAAGGGGAAACTTAAAAATTGAAATAAATTTAAGCTTTGAGTAATCCAGCGTTTTAAGCTTGAGGTAAAAAACGATTAATTGAAATTTTTAGTTTATATTAATAAATCAAACAGAATGAAACTCAATTATTTGTATATCAACGCAATATGACTAATCCTATTAAACATTAGGTATATTTAAATAGAATTCGACTTCCTAAAACTATTTTTAAAACCCAGCTTAAATGATTTTTATTTATCTTTGAAATTCAATTTTTATATTTCAACGATATGAACAATACGGATAAATTTAATTATTATAAAAAAGGCTTTGGCGACCGAACTGACGGTTGGCGCATTCGCAAAGTTGATCCTTTATTTTCGGTAGCTCCTTTTATTTTAACGCGACGAACCGACTCTGAGGTTTTTTTTGAAATTAAAATTCCGATCGATGAAATTGAAGTGTTCATCCGCGATCACAGAGATAATATAAAGGGATTGTCCATCATGCACATTGTAATTGCATCCCTGGTTCGGATCATTTCACTCCGTCCATATATTAACCGTTTTGTTGTTTGGAATAAAATTTTTGCCAGAGATCATATAAGTTTTTCATTAGCAATTAAACGATCGTTATCAGACAACGGCGAAGAAACAACAATTAAAATTTATTTTCTCCCTACAGACACCCTAGAAGATGTTGTGCGAAAAATAAACTTAGAAATCGAAAGAAATCAACCAATGGGACAAGAAAATTCAACTGATTTTCTGTCAAAAATTTTTGGTGTTCTCCCTGATTCATTATTACGCTTGGTAGTTTGGATAGCTAAAAGATTGGATAACATAGGTTTATTGCCTGCATTTATATTCGATGCAAGTCCATTTCACGCCAGTATGTTTATGACAAATCTCGGATCAATAGGCATAGAATCAATTTTTCATCATCTTTACGAATTTGGTACATGTAGCATGTTTGGAGCGATGGGCAGAAAATCAAGGACAAACACGAAAGGCAGTGACGAAATAACAAAAAACGAAAAAACAATGTCCCTAAAATTCGTATTAGACGAACGAATTTGTGATGGATTTTACTATGCCTCCTCAATGCGGCAACTCGAGAAAATCATGACAAATCCGGCTTGTTTACTGGTACCTCCAGAGAAAGTTGTAGTGGATGATGGTGTTGGTAAAAAGCGAAAAGATATCTCGCCCTCCTAAAATATTGATAAGTTTATACTAATAAATCTCAGCACTACCTATACAAATATGAGCATGTTTATCGTAAATCACACCAAATTGTCCAGGGGCAATTCCTTGTAATTTTTTTGCAGATTTCACACGAAACCCTTCAGGTATTTTACTAATTGCCCCGAAAGTAAATTCAGGGGTGTGCCGAATTTTGAAAGTAATATCAATTTCACGATCAGCATCTTGCAAAATATCTTCAGTAATAAAATGAAAATCACGCAAATTAAATTCAACACCAAATTGAGCCTCAGCTGCGAAACCTTTTGAAACATAAATTATATTTCCGGGAATATCTTTTTTAATCACATACCAGGGGCCACCCGATAATCTTAAACCTTTACGTTGCCCTACTGTATGAAACCAATATCCTTTATGTTGCCCTAATATCTTTCCCGTTTCAAACTCCACAATAGGACCTTCCTTTTCGCCCATATAACGTCGTATAAAATCGTTATAATTTACTTTTCCAAGAAAACAAATACCTTGACTGTCCTGTCTTTTAGCACTCGGCAAACCGGCTTGTTGAGCAATAGATCGTACTTCGCTTTTCATTAAATGACCTATTGGGAACATTAGCTTTGAAATTTGAAGATAATTTATCTGAGCTAGAAAGTCGGTTTGATCTTTTACAGGATCGTTGGCTGTAGTAAGAAAGATTTTTCCGTTTTTTTCTTCTGTTGTAGCATAATGTCCTGTAGCAGTTTTATCATATTGACACCCAAATCGTTCTTCAAAAACGCCAAATTTTATCAATCTGTTGCACATGACATCCGGGTTAGGCGTCAAACCCAATTTAACCTTTTCGATGGTGTAAGCTACTACATTATCCCAATATTCTTGATGTAAATCAACAACTTGTAGTTTACATCCATATTTTCGGGCTATGAGTGTCGCCATTTCAATATCTTCTTCCGATGTACAATGCAATAACTCATCATCATTCCTCCCAATTTGAATATAAAACAAATCAGGAGTATAACCTGCTTCTTTGAGTAGATGCACTACTACGGAGCTGTCAACTCCTCCAGATAATAACGTTGCAATATTCATTGTTTTAAAAAATCAACAAAGTTACTTTTAAATTAAATATAATATTCAGCCAGATCAATCAAACCTGCTTTCATGGCATATTTAGTCGCCTCATAGGCATTATTTACCGCTATCTTACGAAAAATATTCTTTCGATGTGTCATAACGGTATGAACACTAACATTTCTCCGTTTTGCAATTTCTTTTGTTGAAAAACCCAAAGCAATTTCTTTCAAAATTTCTTGCTCAGTTTGTGTAAGTACTTGTTTTTGTTCATGAGTTTCTGAAAAATTGGAAGTGCGCAATAATAAATTACTTACATGATTACAAATATATCGATTACCTCGAAAAATCTCTTTAATTCCTGTTTGAATTTCATCAAAACTATTGTCCTTCAACAAAACACTAAAAAACAGAGAACTAATGAGTAATACTCGAAGAAATGCATCGCTTAATTCATCCGAAAACAATAACCAGCGAACAGTCGGAAAACGTTGCTCTAAAATCAACAATTCATTAACACTTTGAAAATCAAACAATGTATAATCTAAGACGACTAATGCATCTGAAAACAAAAGTAAATGATCGATCAATTCCTTCTTCGTAACAACTTCAATTATGTCGTATGAATCTGATTGCTGACCGAATAAGAAGTACAAACCTGCTTTTGAGATATCCTGATTATCTGCAAGATAAATATGCTTTATGAAATCTTTCATCTACTCATTTGAAGCTAAAAAATTAAAGAAATAACAATTCAACCGTCGTAAAATCTTTATACAAACTTGAGATTAAGTTCAGATAAAAAAAATACGTTAAATTTAGAAACAATTGAAAAACAGCAAAAAAGACGACCGAAAGCCGTCTTTTTTTGAAGATTTGAATATCATATTATATTTAATATTCCCACAAATCCTGTTCAAAGTTCAACAGTTCGGTTTCTATTCTATTTTGTTCTTTCTGAACATCTTTACGATCAGTATAATATTGAAGAATCATTCGATTATTCATATTACTATCTCCTAAAATATACGTTGAATAAAGATGTTGTGCAAAAAATTCATCATAAGTAAGCCTTTCTGAATCATTTCCGTTAGGAATTACATATTGTTTAGCTAGATAGGGTCGTAAATCATCGAAAAGGAACCAACATAAAACCGAACTTTGAAAATAATTCCATGGATCATTGTTTGCTCCTAAACTTATGTTACTTTCGGTAAGTCCGTACAAAGGAGCAATACCGATAATCTTAGAATACATACGAGATGTATGTTTGTCAAAAAATACAATCTCCTGAATTAGAAATTTAAATTGATCCTTAACATAAGCAGGATACAAGAAATTACTAATGGATAAACGTCTTGTTACCGGATCAGAAACTAATAATGGGTCTTTTGTAATTGTGTGGTTTACTGTATCATTTGTAATGATCTGAAATATACTTTTAAGGCTATCAGTCGGTAAACTGGTTTTAAAAGTTGGTTCAATTTCACGTTCAATTTTTCCATACGCCTTTAATTTACCGTCGACCACAGCATCTAGAATAACTCTGAAAAGACTTCGATATTGTTCGTTTGGAGTAGTCGGAAAATACAACTGAAAATTTTGACGGTCGCGTAAATCGATAATTCTATAAATAATTCTCGACCAAACAATATCATCAGCTCTATGATTGACCACTGCAATTGTATCGGCTAAAGAATTCATCTCAGTAGTTTGTAAAGCAACAGTTCCGTTACGTGCAAAAAAAGATTTTGAATTTCCTTGTGCAATAGTCGGGAAAACCATAAAAACTCCAAATAAGAAAACAGATAAGAAACCAAACAGTTTAAAATACTGATTCATATTTATAATTTTACGTATAGAAATACTGAAAGCTTGAAAATTAATGGCAAACTTGGACGCCTGAAAAAAAGATTGTTTCATATCAAATGAATTTAAATTCGTTGATTTTCTTAAAGTTGAATACTAATTGAGCCTAAATCGCGAATACGTTGATCAGGACCAACTGCTTTTATGTTATTAATCATGAGTATATCGCCTTTGAGCAATTTATCGATAAAAGAAGGGCTTAAACGTGCGCCCGAAACGGTTTGAGGTGTTAATCCTCTAGCAATCATGGTAAACGAAACAACTTTAAAATTAGCTTTCACCAATTCATCATCACCATAACTTGCAATTAAAGTGCTACTACGTAATTGATAGGGTGACATATAACCACCACGAATTGATTTTGAGCCGGCTTCGCTTGGTTGTAAAAAGGCTTTTGGATCGGGAAGATATTTAACTCTATAATTCCCGCCACCCATCGATAAATTTTTATTATCAATTTTAGCAAACACATTAATTCGAATTTCACCATCACGGGTGGGACGAATAACGTACCTTCCTGCTTCTACACGTACAAAGGTGCCTCCATCTACTGAAATATTAATGTTTGCGGCAGCCACACCCGGAACTGACACACTAAATTTGTTGTCAATCCCTTTATAAACTACATTCAAATCCTCGTTTGATAAGGTTGCCGTTGGTTCTCCAACCATATAATCACCCCTGAAGGGATAAGTTCGCATAATGCCATCATTTCCCGGAAGAGAAATTTGCCCTGCAAATGTCTTTGTTCCGACACTCGTACAGCCAACCTCGTAAATTCCAGAAGCAGGCAATTGGCTGCCATTCACATAATACTTTGGGGTTCGGGTAGAGTCAACGGCAGAAAGTACAATACGGGCTTTATATCGATCTCCACGAATCACATACTTCGACTCCGGAATAACCAATGCTTCAACTTTATTAACCCTAAAATCCGAAGCATCTGTCTGTGCCTTTAAAAACTGAACAATTTCGGCTTCAGAGGCTCGCACATCACTCTGATATTTGGTCAAAATGGTTACAACTGCAGATACAGGCATCATCTCAAAAGTATCATCTTCCCACGATTTTCCATCTTTTCCTTTATTGGTTGCAAAAACTTCTTTGTATACATTTTGTTTCAAAGGATTTCCTGCGGATAAAGAAACTAGAAAATCACGATAATTATCAATTTTCTTCTTCAAAATTTTCGCATTACCATCCAGCAAACCATATTGACTTGGAATATCTAAGTTATCTTTTGCAACAATCTGGTACACATAAGCACTGTCATTCGCTTTATCTTTATCTGCTAATTTTACAATCTTAACTTTAAAGTTTTGTATATATTCATATAACGAGTCTGACTTTCTTCTCACTATGTTGGCTTTGTCTAACCATTCTTTTACTTTTGTAGGATTTTGCTTAAACAAACTTTGAAAATCACTATATAAAACTTTATTTCGAGTTTCGGCAGATTCAATCGTTGTGTGTAGACTGTTGTCGACCAATGCAAACCCATTCAACACATCACTTGACACATTTAGGGCTAACATTGCTGTCAACACAAGATACATCATGCCTATCATCCGTTGCCTTGGGGTTTCAGGACAGTTTTTTGCTCCACTCATTCAGACTTACCTTTTTAATTTAGATGTAAATTAGCTCAAAGAATTCAACATATTGCCATAAACATCATTTAAATCAGAAATTTGTTTTGTCAACCTTGAGGTTTCTGATTTTACATGTTCGGATTCTTCAGCGGCAATTCGAGTAGAATCTTTCATTTTTTGAACATCTATATTTATTGATTCGTATACATTTGTAACCAATCGAACTTTGTCAGTTTGTTGATTTAATCCTTCAGTTTGAGCTTGAATATTTTTTAAATGGACTTCATAAAGTGAATTTATTGCTGAGAGATTTTTATTAATCTCCTCTACTTTGGCAGCATATGATTTCGTATGCTTATCAACTGTTTCCATACCATCGGATATGCTTTGATAGGAACCCGTGAGCAATTGAGTAGAATGATTTAACACATCCTGACTTTTCGAAAACTGATTTGTAAAATTAGTTGCATCATCTAAACTTTTTGTAAACTGCTTAGCTGAAGCTGCAATCTCAGATAAACCAGCTAATTGTTCTGCCGTGGCTGATAGATTTTTTATTCCATCCGAAAGATTCTGCACATCCTTATTGTCAATTGACTGAGTATAATTCAATCCAATAGACTGTCTACTACCCTGTACATTCAAAGTGTTTTGAACAGAAGTTCGATCTTCGGGAGTAGGGATATTGCCGGAAGTATTTCCATAGATCATACCTCCATTTTCAAAATCATAAACTTTATCCCATGGATAATCAGGATGAGGTTGATCAAAAACACCCAATGCAAATAAAAAAGCTTCAACTGACATACCGATACCAAGCATTGTCCCTGCTCCTGCTAAATGAAGAATTTTGAACATAGCTCCAATGATTACAACAGAAGCACCTAAACTGTAGCCTGCCCCTAAAAGTTGTTTGCCGGCAGGTGAATTAATCCACCTTTCGATTGATGATTTCTTTTCGTTATTCGACATATTGAAAATTATTCATTTTTTTATTCTCAATTCACCTTAAAATAAAGACGAAGATAAATAAAAAAAATATGTGGTTAAAATCTGAAAGTTTTTAATGATTACATTATTCTCCATTGTACGAACGAACACATCTAAAACCAATATAAGGTCGGCTTTCATATTGATATTCATAGGTACGAACTCCACATTGTAAGTAATATGCAATATCTTTCCATGATCCACCTTTAACTACCTTACGTTTTAATACATCAGGGTCGCTATTTTTTGCATTGTACTGAAAATTAGGATTCATATCCGAAACTAAAGTATTACTTGAATCATAGTATGCAGACGATGTCCATTCAGCCACATTCCCAGCCATATCAAACAATCCGAAATCATTTGGAGGGAAAGAAGCAACTTTCATAGTTGTAGCTCCTCCATCCTCAGTATAACTTCCCCGCATCGGTTTGAAATTTGCCAAAAAACAACCTTTGGCATCACGTACATAATTTCCTCCCCAAGGATAAAGAGCCATCCTTCGTCCACCTCGTGCAGCATATTCCCATTCGGCCTCTGTTGGCAAGCGATAATCCTGACCACCAACTGTATGAGAATTATTATACAGCTGCGTTCTCCACTGACAAAACGCTTGAGCTTGTTCCCATGTTACACCAACGACAGGATAATTGGCAAATCCCGGATGCGAAAAATACATACGCATTTTAGGGTCGTTATATGAATATTGAAAATCGCGAAGCCACATAATTGTATCGGGATAAACATTGACAATACGTGTCGAAATCAAATCTTTGCGAGTTCGTAATTTTCTTTCTATGGTTTTATTTACAATTACGCCATTTTGAACGTATGAAGTATCAACCCGAGCAACAGCACCTGCCGGATAAGCTCCTGTATTTACATCATATTTATTGGAAGGCAAAGCAGCCTGATCGTAATTAATCCATTCATATTTATAACGTAATTTCCCAGGATTAATCTGCTTTTTGAAACCCAAGGCATTATTATCTTGATAAAAAAGAGAATCAAGTATTGATTGGGTTTCTTCATCCTTTGAACCCCAAGGTATTTTAATATGCCAATTTAAACGGGCAAATTCAGGACTTGCATCGTCGGTTTGATTTTTAAATTTCATTCGATATTCATCTTTACCGGCCATAACCAACGAACGTAATGCGATTGAATCACGAACCCAAACGACAAATTGCTTGTATTTATCATTTGTTATCTCAGTTTCATCCATCCAAAAGGCATCAACCGATACATTAACAGGTTTATCGTTAATTTCGCCAATTGCAGATTGATCATTCGCACCCATCATAAAAGATCCTCTTTTGATTAAAACCATACCCCAAGGCTGAGATTCAACAAATGAGTCTTTCATCCCAAGTCCAACTAATTCACCTACGGGCTTATTACATCCTACCAACAATGTGGTAGCAAGAAGTATTACCGTCAAATTATTTTTAACTCCCATGATATTATTTTTTTGGAAAAATGACTATTTTATTAAAAGTTGTGTTTAATACAAAATAATATAATTATAAAATCCGAATACTTTTAAACTTGCTCCCCCGTTGTCCGAAAATATACTCGAAACAATAGGTTACTAAAAATTCATGCGACCCTGAACTTACAGATATAACCTGTGAAGTAGGCAAATCAAAAGAATAACCAATAGATAACCCTCCGGCAATATTAACTCCTGCTAAAAAAATTATTGCATCTTGATACCGGTATGAGATTCCGCCCCAATAGCGATTATCGTATTCCAACCGAGAACTTAAATCAATTTGCCAGGAAGCAAAATCTGTTTTTATCAAGGTGCTTGGAATAAACTCATACTTGGGATTAGCAAGTGCAATATGATAGCCTCCAGTAAAAAACAATGTGCTACGTGGTTTAAACTGTGAAAAATCGCCCCATAGAACAGTAGGATTATTCAAATGTTTATAAGACAAACCGGTATAAAAAGTCTTTGTCGAATAATAAACACCAATATTCATATCAAAACTAATTCCAGCCACATTGGTTTTAGGTATTTCAGGATCAGTCGTAAAATCATAATAATCACCAATTGGTATTTTATGAATACTATCGCCCCCGTTGAATCCTAAACTTAAAAAGCCAAGATCCGCTCCTATACTTAAAACGCCATTACCCAAAAGCTTTTTATAAGCATATTGAATATGAGCTTCCTGATCAGTAAATTGGCCAACCTTATCATTCAAAAATATTAAACCGATTCCTTGTTTCAATTTACCCACTTTAAGGGGTGAATTTATACTAAAGACCGTTGTTTGCCCGGCATTCGGCATACCCAACCATTGCAATCTGTGCTGCCCGGTTATTTGAATTAAATCTCCTTCACCTACCGCTGCAGGATTAAAGGACGAAGTATGAAACATATACTGACTAAATTGTGCATCGAACTGAGAATAGGCAAAGCCAATGTTGAGTAATGTCAACCACAAAAAAACTAAAATTCTATTCATAGTAAATTGCCGGCTATTTTTCTCAATGATGAAATTTTTATCATACTTCTTTCTATTGCGTTTTATTCAAACTCAATTTTAGAGAAAAAATTGTTTTTGCCACTGCATTTTTCAGCAAATTCAACTGAATATAATCCCGAAAAACGACCAAAATATTAAAGACGTCATTCAAGACAAAAAAGACTAATACTCCTCTTCGTTAAAAAAGAAATCTTCTTTACTAGGATAATCAGGCCAAATATCTTCAATAGTTTCGTATATTTCTCCCTCATCTTCAATCTCTTGTAAATTTTCAATAACTTCCAATGGAGCTCCTGAACGAATAGCATAATCTATCAATTCATCTTTGGTAGCAGGCCAAGGTGCATCTTCAATTTTAGAAGCTAATTCCAATGTCCAATACATAATCAACTCAAATTTAAGTAATGTTAGGTTTGTAAATCTATCTATTTTCGTGCAAAAATAGGAATTTTTTATTATTAATACTACTTTTCCCAAAAAAATTCTTTTCCACCACTCATTATCGTCAAATAACGAGAAAGTGCAAAGAAATAATCCGATAATCGATTGATGTAAATTAATACTTCCTTTTCGATCTGGAAATGTTCATGCATGTCAAACAATCTTCGTTCAAGTCTTCGGGTTACAGTACGACAAACGTGCGAATAAGCCCCTTGAAGCGATCCTCCCGGTAAAATAAAATGCTGTAATGGAGGCAAGAATGATTGAAAAAAATCGATCTCATGCTCAAGGTCAAAAATAGGTTGTGTCAAATGAAGTGAAGTTTGCATTTCAATTGTTTTAGATGTATCGGCTGCCAAATAAGCACCGATATTAAACAATTGATTTTGAATAGATTGTAAAATTATCATAACTTTTTCGTCATGAATAAAACAAATTAACAATCCAATAAATGAATTTAATTCATCTACTGTTCCATAGGCTTCAATACGAATATCGTTTTTAAATACACGCGTTCCTCCAAACAAACCTGTTTCGCCATTATCTCCGGTTTTGGTATATAATTTCATGAATAATTGACTTTTACAAAAAAAAAATTTAAAAGCAATGAAGCCTTAATTTGAAAAAAAAGAAATTAAATACCAATTTAAAATTAATTCAATTGTTCAAAATTGAGATAAACCCACGATGGTATTTGTTGTCGATTCCAATGTAAATATCCGAAATAGCACTCCTGTCAAATTCTCATTTTATAATGTTTATTGTTCAAATAAGGGTTAAAAAAAACAATTCCCATATAAAACAGATCGATTGTAGAAGTAACTTGTTGATAATTTTTAATTTTGTTCCAAGCTAATTCCATATCATTCGACCAATGAATGTCGTGAACCACGAAAACAGTTTGAGATTGGATCTTCTCTAAACATAAATCAACGTAATGAATCAACGCATCATATTTATGATTTGCATCAAAAAAAACCAAGTCAAGATGATCAAATTGATGTATCACTCGCGGTAAAAGTTCATCAATATTGCCAACTTGTATTTCAACATTTTGCAATCCTACGACTGCGATATTTTCGTTTGCAATTTCAGCAATCTGTTGACTTCCTTCCAAACTAACACAATGGATTTCAGAAGATGATGCTGCTAAATATGCAGTTGTTAAACCTACGGAAGTTCCAAGTTCCAATATATTTCTAAGCTTAAAATAATGAATCAGTCTGAAAAGTAATTGTCCGCAACGTGGTGTAGAAACTTCTCTCTTAACAATTTCACTTAGTTTTTTAATTTTATCATCCCCTGTTCCATAATCCAGAATTTCGATATGTCTCGAATCAGACAATAATTTGCTTCGAAGCTTTTCAATGATCGTAAAAGTATAAAAATAATATCGTTCATAAATTACAAATTGTGTAAACTGATACACAAAAGGTGAATGAACACCAAACCCCCGTGTGTGTCGAGCAGCGAAGAAATGATTGATATATTTGTACAAAAACTTAAGCCTATCCATAAACATTAGAAATTTGAACAAAATTAATCAAAAAAAAGGACAACTCTACGATAAATTTTTGATGAAATCAATATATAAAGCAAAAAAAAATGTAGTGTTAAATAAATCCAACGCATGTATCATTCATATCAATCAACTGATGAATTTCATCACAAAAATAACAAAAAAGAGGTATAAACCTAAGCTTATTCCTCTTTTTAAATATAAAAATTATAGCAATTTACAATTACTCGGCAGTAGTTTCTTCAGGAGAAGCAACAGATGCTTGAACAGTTGGAACTTCTGCAGTAGGTTTCTTAGCGGCTGTTGAACGACGGGTACGAGCCGCTTTTTTAGCAACCTTTTCCTTTAACATATTTTCATTATAGTCCACTAATTCAATAATACACATTTCGGCATTATCTCCTAAACGAAATCCGGTACGTAAAATACGGGTATATCCTCCTGGGCGATTAGCGATCTTTTGAGAAATATTTTGAAACAATTCAGTTACAGCTTCTTTATTTTGTAAAGAGCTGAAAACTAATCTACGAGAGTTGGTTGTATCTTCTTTTGCTTTAGTAAGCATAGGTTCTACATATACTTGAAGTGCTTTGGCTTTAGCCAGTGTAGTGGAAATCCTCTTATGTTGTATAAGAGAACAAGCCATATTTGACAGCAAAGCCTTACGGTGAGCCGTTTTACGACCTAAGTGATTAAATTTTTTATTATGTCTCATCTCTTTACTCTTTATCTAATTTATATTTCGAAAGATCCATGCCGAACGACAAATTCAGGCTTTCTAATTTTTCTTCTAACTCGGTAAGTGATTTTTTCCCGAAATTACGGAATTTCAATAAATCGTGCTTATGATAACCGGCTAATTGACCTAAGGTTTCAACATCAGCAGCCTTTAAGCAATTCAGAGCGCGAACAGATAGTTCAAGATCGGTTAATTTTGTCTTTAGCAATTGACGCATGTGCAAGATCTCTTCATCAAACTCATCAGTCCCTTCTCCTTCAACAACTTCAACTGAAATTTTTTCGTCGGAGAAAAGCATGAAATGATGAATTAAAATTTTAGCAGCTTCTTTCAGCGCTTCTTTAGGATGAATTGAACCATCGGTAGAAATTTCCAATACTAATTTTTCGTAGTCGGTAACTTGTTCTACACGGAAATTCTCAATACTATATTTTACGTTCCGGATTGGTGTAAAAATTGCATCGATGGGAATAAGTCCCAATTCATTGTTCGACGATTTATATTCTTCGGCAGGTACATAACCACGTCCTTTGTTTATTGTAATATCAATTTGAAAACTTGCCGTGTGATCGAGTTCACAAATCACTAATTTTGGATTGAGAACTTCAAAACCTGAAAGATACTTGCCAATATCACCGGCTTTAAACACAGTAGTACCACCAACATTGATTGTAATTTTCTCTGCATCAATATCTTCAACAATTTGTTTGAAACGTACTTGCTTCAGGTTCAGAATGATGTTTGTAACATCATCAATCACCCCTGGAATCGTTGAATACTCATGGTCAATACCTTCGATTTTAATTGCCGTAATGGCAAAACCTTCGAGCGACGATAAGAGGATGCGGCGCAAAGCATTACCAATCGTAATACCGTAACCTGGCTCCAACGGACGAAATTCAAATTTCCCTTGAAATGCGTCTGCTTCCAACATGATTACCTTTTCGGGTTTTTGAAATGCTAATATAGCCATGGATTCACTTATTATTTAGAGTATAACTCAACGATTAATTGTTCTTTAATATTTTCAGGAATATCTTCGCGTTCTGGTATATGAAGATATGTACCCGACATAGAGGCAGCATTCCATTCTATCCATGGATATTTACTGTGGTTAAATCCGTTTAATGAAGCTGCTATTACTTCCATTGATTTATTTTTTTCACGTACAGCCACAACCTGACTGGGACGAACATGATAAGAAGCAATATTTACCACCTTACCGTCAACTGTAATGTGTTTATGACTTACTAACTGACGCGCACCTGAACGTGTGGGAGCTAAACCCAGACGAAAAACAATATTATCCAATCTGGATTCGAGTAACTGTAATAATACCTCACCGGTAACACCCTTGGTGCGTTGAGCTTTCTCGTATAAATTGCGGAATTGTTTTTCCAACACTCCGTAAGTGTATTTGGCTTTTTGCTTTTCGCGTAACTGAATACCGTATTCCGAAGTTTTTTTACGACGACCCTGTCCATGTTGCCCTGGAGGATAATTCTTCTTTGTCAATGCTTTATCCGGTCCGAAAATAGCTTCACCAAATTTACGGGCTATTTTTGATTTTGGTCCAATATATCTTGCCATTTTATAATAATTTTATATTTGTGATTTGGCAGTGAATCAATTAATTTGTTTGTTACAGCCGCGATTGCTGAGAGGTTTTGAGTCTGCAATCAAATTCAAACGATTTTAACGATTATAATGCCTTTTAATTTAATTTTCAAATTTTCAAACTAATTCATTTTCAAATTTTCAAATTATACTCTTCTGCGTTTTGGTGGACGACAACCATTGTGAGGAAGTGGAGTTACATCAACAATTTCAGTAACTTCTATTCCGGCACCATGAACGGTACGTATTGCAGATTCCCGACCATTTCCAGGACCCTTTACGAAAGCTTTCACTTTACGCAAACCTAAGTCAAATGCAATTTTGGAGCAATCCTGAGCTGCCATTTGTGCAGCATAGGGTGTATTTTTCTTTGAGCCGCGAAAACCCATTTTTCCTGCCGACGACCATGAAATTACCTGTCCATCGCCATTTGTTAAGGAAACAATGATGTTATTGAACGACGAGTGAACATGCAATTGCCCAACTCCTTCGACTTTAACAACTCTTTTCTTGGCTGCTACTGTTTTCTTTGCCATATTATTTTGATAATTAATTAGCTGTTCTAAAATTCTCTAAAGTTAAATCTTATTTCGTTGCTTTTTTCTTGTTCGCAACGGTTTTCTTTTTCCCTTTACGTGTACGGGCATTATTTTTCGTACTTTGACCTCTTACAGGTAAACCGATACGATGGCGCACACCACGATAACAACCAATATCCATCAATCGCTTAATGTTTAGTTGCACTTCAGAGCGAAGATCACCTTCAACTTTAAAACCGGCTCCAATAATTTCACGGATTTTAGCAGCTTGGTCGTCAGTCCAATCCTTTACTTTAATGTTGATATCAACATCGGCTGATTCTAAAATCTTTTTTGCACTACTGCGACCTATTCCGTAGATATAAGTCAATCCAACTTCCCCTCTCTTATTTTGGGGTAAATCTACTCCTACAATTCTTATAGCCATAAACTATTATTTTTTCTAAAATAAATTAATTACCCTTGACGCTGTTTAAACTTGGGATTCTTTTTGTTGATAACATATAAGCGACCTTTTCGGCGAACAATTTTGCAATCTTCGCTGCGCTTTTTAACTGATGCTCTTACTTTCATGTTGAAAATATTTAATTTGTTTTCTAAATTTCGAAAATGAATTTTTCAAGTAAACTTGAAACGATTTTAGGATTATTTGTATCTAAAAGAAATTCTCCCTTTCGACAAATCATAAGGAGACATCTCGACTTTAACTTTATCTCCAGGTAAAATTTTTATATAGTGCATACGCATCTTCCCTGAAATATGAGCAGTGATTACATGTCCGTTTTCAAGCTCCACCCGAAACATGGCATTTGATAATGCTTCGATTATCTTTCCATCCTGCTCAATTGCCGTTTGTTTAGCCATAAAATTAGATTGCTTTATTTCCTAAAACTTGTTCAATATATTCAAAACCCGATAAAATGTCGGCTTTTCCTCGTCGAATAGCCACTGAGTGTTCAAAATGAGCGGATGGTTTTCGATCTAAAGTGCGTGTTGTCCATCCATCCCTTTCAAAAACTAAATTACGTGTACCAAAATTAATCATTGGTTCAATGGCAATCGTCATTCCTGACTTAAGCATAATTCCGTTACCCTTGCGCCCGTAATTAGGAACTTCGGGATCTTCATGCAAATTACGTCCCACACCATGACCTATCATTTCACGTACAACTGAATAACCCCGTTGTTCACAATACATTTGAATAGCATTACCAATATCACCTATTCGTTTTCCTTCCTGAGCCTGTTCAATACCTTTGTAAAGTGATTCCTTCGTGGTACGAAGCAAATCAACAATCTCAGGTTTAACATTGCCAACACAAAAGGTATAAGCAGAATCACCATGAAATCCATTCACATACGCTCCGCAATCAACTGAGATTATATCACCATCCTGAAGAACAATAGTATCAGAAGGAATGCCATGAACTACCTGTTCGTTTACAGAGGTACAAATTGATTTAGGGAAACCTCCGTATCCGAGGAAACCAGGTATTGCACCATTATCGCGAATAAATTCATCAGCCACTTTATTCAGTTGACCCGTACTAATGCCAGGAGCTATAATTTTCGCTAATTCAGCTAACGTCTTAGCAATTATTTGATTACTGATACGAAGTAACTCTATCTCTTCGTCAGATTTTAAAAAAATCATTTAATAAAATTTTTAATACGCGGAAACACTTCCGGTACGACCTTTAATTCTACCTGATTTGAGCAGACCATCATAATGACGCATTAACAAATGACTTTCAATTTGTTGTAAAGTATCTAAAATTACACCCACTAAAATGAGCAATGAGGTACCTCCAAAAAATTGGGCAAATCCTTGATTAATACCCATGATACGAGCAAAAGCAGGTAATATTGCCACAATGGCTAAAAATATAGACCCTGGAAGGGTTATGCGCGACATAATTAAATCGAGATATTCAGCAGTTCTTTTTCCTGGTTTAATGCCTGGTATAAAACCATTATTTCGTTTCATATCTTCAGCCATTTGAGTAGGATTGATCGTGATCGCTGTATAAAAATAAGTAAATACTACAATCAAAATGCCGAAAACAATATTATACCAAACACCGGTATTGTCCATAAATGCCCCTACAAATCCACGCATCGCGTCAGATTTTGAAAAACCCACCAAAGTAATAGGAATGAACATAATAGCCTGAGCAAAAATGATTGGCATTACACCGGCAGCGTTAATTTTCAAAGGGATATACTGACGTACACCTCCATATTGCTTATTTCCTACAATTCGTTTAGCATATTGTACCGGAACTTTGCGAGTTCCTTGAACCAACATAATAGAAGCCCCGATAACCAGTAATAGGAAAAGAATCTCACCAAGAAACATGATTAAACCACCACCGACATCCGTCAATCTCGAAGCAAATTCCTTAACAATCGCATCAGGGAAACGAGCAATAATACCAATTAAGATGATAAATGATATACCATTTCCAATCCCTTTATCGGTAATTCGTTCGCCAAGCCACATTACAAACATACTTCCACCCGTAAGAATCAGTGTAGAAGAAAGAGAGAATAAAAATCCGCCCGGCATTGATGCACCGGCTTGAGCCATTTGTACATTCAGGTTAATCAAATACGAAGGAGCTTGCAACAGCAAGATACCAACGGTAAGATAACGCGTATATTGATTCATTTTCGTACGTCCACTTTCACCTTCGCGTTGCATTTTTTGGAAATAGGGCACGGCAATAGTTAACAACTGTATAACTATGGAAGCTGAAATGTAAGGCATAATTCCCAATGCAAATATAGATGCATTATGAAAGGCACCACCAGAAAACATATCCAACAAAGCCAGCAAACCACCGCTTGTTTGAGCTTTCAGGTGAGTCAAAGAGGCAGGGTCAATTCCAGGTAGTACAATAAATGAACCGAAACGGTAGATTAATACTAATAACATAGTTGTTAATAATCTACTGCGGAGATCTTCGATCTTCCAAATATTCTGTATGGTCTCAATCAGTTTTTTCATGCGATTACAGTTTTACTACAGTTCCACCGGCAGCAACAATTGCATCTTCAGCTGCTTTAGAAAACGCATTGGCTTCAACATCAATTTTAGTGCTCAAGGCACCTTTCGCCAAAATTTTAACCAATGTGGTTTTAGATATAAAACCGGCACTACGTAATTCGGTCAAACCGATTTTTGTAAGGTTTTGACTTGTTGCTAACGCATCCAATGTATCTAAATTGATCGCTTTATATTCAACACGATTCACATTCTTGAATCCAAATTTTGGTAAACGGCGTTGAATAGGCATTTGACCGCCTTCAAAACCGATCTTTTTGGAATAACCTGCACGTGATTTCTGTCCCTTATGTCCTTTTGTAGAAGTTCCGCCTAATCCGGAACCTGTTCCACGTCCAATTCTTTTGCGAGTTTTAACAGAACCAGTCGCAGGAGTTAAATTACTTAAATTCATATCTTTTTATTTAAAGAGTCAAATAATAATTAATTAATCACTTTTACCAAGTGTCTCACCTTTGCTACCATTCCTAATATCTGTGGAGTAGCCTCGTGTTCAACTACGGCATTCATCTTTTTTAATCCTAACGCTTCTAAAGTCTGTTTTTGATCTTTCGGCGATCTGATTTTACTGCGAATCTGTTGTATTTTTATTGTTGCCATAATTTTTTTGAATAATTTATCCGTTAAACACTGTATCGAGAGAAATTCCGCGATTTTGAGCCACCATATAGGCATCCCGTAATTCACTCAGTGCTTCCATGGTTGCTTTAACTAAATTATGAGGATTAGAAGAGCCTTTTGATTTTGCCAAAACATCGGTTATTCCAACACTTTCGAGCACAGCACGCATTGCACCACCGGCTTTAACCCCGGTACCATGTGAGGCAGGGCTTATAAATACTTGTGCTCCACCAAATTTACCAATTTGTTCGTGTGGGATAGTACCATTCAAAACAGGTACTTTAATCAGGTTTTTCTTTGCTGCTTCGGTGCCTTTGGCGATAGCAGCGGTAACTTCACCTGCTTTACCAAGTCCCCAGCCAACAATACCATCTTCATTTCCTACAACCACGATAGCAGAGAAACTAAAGGTACGTCCCCCTTTAGTAACTTTCGTAACACGATTTACAGCTACTAATCTGTCTTTTAATTCTAAATCGTTGGTCGATTTTACTTTATTCATATTTGTTGCCATGCTTGATTAAAATTTAAGACCAGCTTCGCGAGCAGCGTCAGCCAATTGTTTAACTCTTCCGTGATATAAATATCCGTTTCTGTCGAAAACCACTTCTGTGATTCCGGCTTCCTGCGCTACTTTTGCGACCATTGCACCAACTTTAGCAGCTTGTTCAATTTTAGCAACTTTATCTTTCATTCCCAACGAAGAGGTCGAAGCTATTGTTTTCCCGTTTACGTCATCAATCAATTGAGCGTAAATTTGTGTATTACTTCTGAACACCGTCAAACGCGGTTTTTGAGCAGTACCCGACACGCGGTGACGGATATGTGCTTTAATTCTTGTTCTTCTATTTAAATTTGTCTTCATTATTTCACAAGTTTACGTACATTATTTTTTACCTGCAGATTTTCCTGCCTTACGACGAACAACTTCACCTGCAAATCGAACACCTTTACCTTTGTAAGGCTCAGGTTTACGAAAAGAGCGAATCTTGGCACATACCTGTCCAATCAATTGTTTGTCGGCACTTTCCAAAATAATGACCGGATTTTGATTTCTTTCGCTTTTTGTTTCAACTTTGATCTCAGCGGGCAAACCTAAAAAGATATTATGTGTATAGCCCAAGGCAAGTTCCAAAACTTGTCCTTGATTAGATACACGGTATCCTACTCCAACTAATTCTAATGTTTTTTTATAACCTTCAGAAACTCCGGTTATCATATTTTGAATCAATGAACGATATAAACCATGCATTGCGCGATTTTGCTTTTCATCATCGGGACGAGACACAACGAGGGTTGAACCATCAATTGTAACTTCAATATTTGGTTTAATCTGTTGGTTTAATGTACCTTTTGGTCCTTTTACAGTTACAGTATCTTCAGATACAGTAACGGTTACTCCAGCTGGAATTGTAATGGGTAATTTTCCTATTCTTGACATTTTTCTTTCCTCCTTATTTAATAAACGTAACAAATTACTTCACCACCAATCATCAAATCAGCAGCTTCTTTGTTGGTCATAACACCTTTGGAAGTAGAAAGTATGGCAATTCCCAAACCATTTAATACTCGTGGCATATCTTTGTATCCCACATATTTACGTAAACCAGGACTTGAAATTCGAATCAATTTCTTAATTGAATTTACTTTATTTACTGGATCGTATTTCAAAGCAATTTTTATGGTGCCTTGAAGACCATCATCTACAAATTTGTAGTTAAGGATATAGCCCTTTTCGAGCAAAATCCTTGTCATTTCCTTTTTTAAATTCGAAGCAGGAATTTCCACCACACGGTGATTCGCCTTAATGGCGTTTCGCAACCTCGTCAGATAATCTGCAATTGGATCAGTCATATTGATGTTTTTAAATTGATCCCGTTACACGGGACAATATTTAATAATTTACTATTTGATTATTTACCATTTAAAAGCAAATGGTAGATATATTTACCAGCTTGCTTTTTTAATTCCGGGAATTAAACCGTTAGATGCCATTTCGCGGAATTGAATACGTGAAATTCCAAATTGACGCATATAACCTTTAGGACGACCGGTAATTTTGCAACGATTATGTAAACGTACAGGCGATGCGTTTTTTGGTATACTCTGAAGAGCATCATAATTACCTTCAGCAATCATTTTTTCACGTTTCGAGGCGTATTTAGCAACCATTTTGGCTCTCTTCACCTCACGGGCTTTCATTGATTCTTTTGCCATTGTATTTTTATTTCTGAATTAGTTTTTCTTAAATGGTAATCCAAATTCTTTTAACAAAGAAAAACCTTCCTCGTCAGTTTGGGCTGTAGTAACAAATGTAATGTTCATGCCTAATAACCGATTGATATTATCAATATTGATTTCGGGGAAAATAATTTGCTCTTGGATGCCGAGTGTATAATTACCACGTCCATCTAACTTGTTATCGATACCTTTAAAGTCGCGTACACGTGGTAAAGCAACTTTTATGAGGCGTTCCAGAAATTCATACATACGGTCTCCGCGAAGGGTTACCCGAACGCCAATAGGCATTTTCCGGCGCAATTTAAAGTTCGAAATATCCTTTTTCGAAACAGTTGCAACCGCTTTTTGACCAGTAATAGCAGTCATTTCATTGATAGCTACTTCAATAATTTTTTTGTCGGCAACAGCTATTCCCAATCCTTGGTTCAGAACAATTTTTTCAAGTTTCGGAACCTGCATGATCGAAGTATAACCAAACTCTGTCATCAAGATTGGAACGATGCGTTCTCTGTAATCTTGTTTAATATTTGCTGTGTTCATTCTTAAATTTCCTCTCCTGATTTTTTAGAAATACGCAATAATTTTCCTTCAGCATTCAATTTTCGACCTACACGAACGGGTTTACCATTTTCAATAAGGTTAAGATTTGAAATATGAACAGGAGCTTCTTTCTTAATTATGCCACCTTGAGGATTTTGTGCACTTGGTTTGGCGCTTTTCGACACCAATTTTACACCTTCTACAATAGCGCGTTGTTCTTTCACAAGAACTTCCAACACGCGACCGGTTTTGCCTTTATCAACACCGGCATTTACGTAAACGGTATCTCCTTTTTTGATATGTAATTTACTCATCACTATTTAGTTTTTCGAAGATTAAAGCACTTCAGGTGCAAGTGATATGATTTTCATATTGGTAGCACGTAATTCACGGGCTACTGGTCCAAAAATACGGCTTCCGCGTATTTCTCCGGTATTATTTAACAGAACGCAGGCGTTATCGTCGAAACGAATATAAGAACCGTCGGCACGACGCACTTCCTTTTTTGTCCGAACAACAACTGCTTTCGAAACGATACCTTTCTTAATATCGGCAGAAGGAATAACGCTTTTAATAGCCACGACGATAATATCGCCAAGTGTAGCATAACGCTTACTGGTTCCACCTAACACGCGAATACAAAGTGCTTCTTTGGCACCACTATTGTCCGCTACTATAAGTCTTGATTCTTGTTGTATCATAATTACTTAACTCTCTCAATAATTTCGACTAATCTCCATCTTTTCAATTTACTCAATGGGCGGGTTTCCATAATGCGCACGGTATCACCAATGCTGCATTCATTTTTTTCGTCATGAGCATGATATTTCTTCGTTTTATTAACGAATTTTCCATAAATTGGGTGTTTTTCCTTCCATTTTACAGCAACAGTTATGGTTTTATCCATTTTGTTGCTAAATACAACACCCGTTCTTTCTTTTCTTAAATTTCTTGTTTCCATCAGGGTCTGAATTTTATTGATTAATTTCACGCTGACGTAACTCAGTAGCAAAACGGGCGATGGTTCTACGAACCTCTTTGATTTGCAATGGATTGTCAAGCGGAGAAATGGCATGATTCAATTTCAAACGAACCAAGTGCTCTTTTTCAGCCTCCATGCGTTCATGAATCTCTTTGACAGTTAACTCTTTAATTTCTCTTGTTTTCATTTTCCTTAAGCATTTTCAGAGGTTGAATCATAATCTCGTCTAACTACAAATTTAGTCGTAACGGGTAATTTTTGAGCAGCTAAGCGCAGGGCTTCTTTAGCTATTTCGAAAGACACTCCTTCCACCTCGATAATCATACGCCCTGGAGTAACAGGAGCCACAAAACCTTCTGGCGCTCCTTTTCCTTTACCCATACGTACTTCAGCAGGTTTCTTGGTAATCGGTTTATCGGGAAATATCCGAATCCAGATTTGTCCTTGACGTTGCATATAGCGAGTTACAGCGATACGGGCGGCTTCAATTTGACGACCAGTTAACCATTTTGATTCCAGCGATTTAATTCCAAAAGAACCGAATGATAACTGATTACCTCGTTGGGCATTTCCTTTCATGCGCCCCTTTTGCTGTCTCCTGAACTTTGTTTTTTTAGGTTGTAACATAATTTCCTTAAATCAAATTCATTAATAACAGTTAATTTTTTCTTTTTTTGAAACCACCTTTACCGCCACGGTCATTGCGATCTTTACGATCACCGCGTTCGTTGTTATAACGATCACCGCCACGTGAAGCTTCTTTGGTAGCTGTAAAGTTAGGAGCGAGATCCTTTTTACCGTAAATTTCGCCACGGCAAATCCAAACTTTAATGCCGATAATTCCGACTTTAGTCAATGCTTCGGCGTGTGCATAATCAATGTCAGCACGTAAAGTATGTAACGGTGTTCTTCCTTCTTTATACATTTCTGAACGTGCCATTTCAGCGCCATTTAATCGACCTGAAACTTGAACTTTGATACCTTCAGCTCCAATACGCATAGTTGAAGCGATGGACATTTTTGTTGCACGACGGTAAGCAATTTTACCTTCCACCTGACGAGCAATATTATTAGCTACAATCACAGCATCTAATTCCGGACGTTTAATTTCAAAAATATTAATCTGAACTTCCTTTTCCGTAATTTTTTTTAATTCTTCCTTCAGTTTGTCAACTTCTTGACCACCTTTCCCGATAATAATTCCAGGACGGGCTGTACAAACTGTTATAGTAACGAGTTTCAAAGTACGTTCGATAACAATGCGAGAAACGCTTGCTTTTGCCAGACGGGCTTGGAGATATTTTCTGATTTTGCTGTCCTCAAGAATGGTATCACCATAATTGTTTCCACCATACCAGTTTGAATCCCAGCCTCGGATAATTCCTAAGCGGTTACTTATTGGATTAGTTTTTTGTCCCATCGAGCAATTAATTTTGATTATCGTTAGTATTTTTTGACTCAACAAATAGTGTTACGTGGTTTGAACGTTTACGAATACGGTAACCGCGTCCTTGAGGAGCAGTACGCAAGCGTTTAAGCATTGTTCCGCTATCCACAGAAATACCACTTATATATAAATTGGCATTATCGGCTTTTTCCTGAGTTTTAGTTTCCCAGTTGGCAATTGCCGATTTCAACAATTTTTCTAATCTTCCTGAAGCTTCTTTTGAAGAGAATTTCAGGACACTCAAAGCTTTGTTTACTTCCATACCGCGAATCATATCAGCTACAAGTCGCATTTTTCGTGGAGAAGTAGGAACGTTATTAAGCTTCGCAAAGTAAAGAGTCTTGTTAGCTTCTTTTCTTTCGTCGGCAGATATTTTTTTTCGTGCACCCATTTTCTTGAAATGATTAATTTTTTCTGATTTAAAATTTCAATGGATTATTTTTTCTTACCACCGTGACCGCGGAAGTTACGAGTTGGCGAAAATTCGCCTAACTTGTGTCCAACCATATTTTCGGTTACATACACGGGGATAAACTTATTACCATTGTGAACTGCAATTGTATGACCTACAAAATCAGGTGAAATCATCGAAGCACGAGCCCATGTCTTGATCACGGATTTTTTCCCGCCTTCATTCATGGTTAAAACTTTTTTCTCTAACTTCAGATTGATGTATGGTCCTTTTTTTAATGAACGGCTCATATTATTTACTTAGGTTTTCGTTTATTTTTTCTTTCTTTCAATAATATACTGGCTCGATTGCTTTTTGGGGGAACGTGTTTTGTACCCTTTAGCTAATAAGCCTTTTCGAGAACGTGGATGTCCACCCGAAGCCCGACCTTCGCCACCACCCATGGGGTGATCAACCGGGTTCATTGCGACACCACGAACGCGAGGACGACGTCCAAGCCAACGTGAGCGACCTGCTTTTCCTGATCTTTCCAAAGCATGATCAGAATTACCTACACTACCAATTGTTGCTTTGCAAGTAGCTAATACTTTGCGAAGCTCGCCCGAAGGCAATTTAATAATAGCATATTTATCTTCACGTGAAGTGAGTTGAGCAAATGTTCCTGCAGAGCGTACCATCGCGGCACCTTGACCCGGGCGTAATTCAATGTTGTGAATTATAGTTCCCAGTGGAATATTTTGCATAGGTAACGAATTACCTACTTCCGGAGCAGCATCTGCACCCGAAACAACTGTCTGACCAACCTGCAATCCATTTGGTGCAAGAATGTATGTTTTTTCCCCATCAACATAATAAAGAAGCGCGATACGTGCCGAACGGTTCGGATCGTACTCGATTGATTTTACTGTTGCGGGAACACCGTCTTTGTTGCGTTTAAAGTCAATTACTCTATATTTCTTCTTGTGTCCGCCACCTAAGTAGCGCATGGTCATTTTACCATCATGGTTACGACCGCCGGAATTGGATCCGCCTATCACAAGAGATTTTTCTGGTGCACTCGCAGTAATTGTGTCAAATGTACCAATAATCTTGTGTCTTTGCCCCGGTGTTGTGGGTCTTAATTTACGTACAGCCATTTATATATTTACTATTTACTGATTTACTATTTAATCATTTCATTTTACCATTTACTTGAAATTACAAATGCTCAATGGTAAAATCGTAAATGTTAGATGTTGCTATAAAAATCAATTTTATCGCCATCTTTCAATGTAACAATTGCCTTTTTGTAAGCTGGTGATTTCCCGTTGATAGTTCCGCTTTTTGTAAAACGACTTTTTACTTTGGGTGCCACAATCAAGGTGTTGACATCTGTAACTGTCACATTGTACATTGCTTCAATTGCTTGCTTTATCTCAATCTTATTGGCATCTTTCTGAACTTTAAAGCCAAAGCGATTCATCTTTTCGCCCAACTGAGTCATCTTTTCGGTAACGATTGGTTTTATGATAATTCCCATTTTATGTCTCCTTATGCTTTAAAAATTTGTTCTAATGCACCGATTGCATCTTCTGTTAACACAAGTGTTTTCGCATTAAGCACTTCATAAGTACTTAACTCTGAAACGGTTAATACTTTTGCTTTAGGCAAATTACGAGCCGACAAATATACGTTTTTATTTGCATTTGCTAAAACAATTAAGGGTTTTTTATCAGCTACTTGCAAACTTTTTGTCATTGCCAAAAATCCTTTTGTATTTGGAGCTTCAAAGTTCATTAAATCGACCACGGTAATGGCGTTATTTAAAGCTTTATAAGTCAATGCCGATTTACGTGCTAATTGTTTTACCTTTTTGTTCAACTTAAAACGATAATCACGTGGAACCGGACCAAACATACGACCACCACCAACACGAACACCAGATTTAATATCACCCGGACGTGCACCGCCACCTCCTTTTTGTTTGCCTAATTTGCGGGTACTGCCCGATAATTGACTTCTACCCTTTGACGAATGATTTCCTTGACGTTGGTTTGCTAAATATTGTTTCACATCTAAATAAATAGCATGGTCGTTTGGCTCAATACCAAAGATAGCATCATTCAACGATACTTTTCTCCCTGTGTCTTCTCCTTTAATATTTACTATGTTCAGTTCCATGTTTATTTATTGATAATGACGATTGAACCTTTTGCACCCGGAACTGAACCTTTAATTAATACAAGGTTATGTTCTGGAATAACTTTTAACACTAACAGGTTTTGCATGGTGATTTGATCACCACCGGTACGACCTGCCATGCGCATACCTTTAAATACGCGAGAAGGATATGAAGAAGCACCTAAAGAACCCGGAGCACGTAAACGATTGTGCTGACCGTGAGTAGCTTGTCCAACTCCACCAAAACCATGACGCTTTACAACGCCCTGAAATCCTTTACCTTTCGAAGTTCCAATCACGTCAACAAACGTATCAGCTTCAAAAATTTCACAGGTGATTAAATCACCCAATTTGAATTCCTGTTCGAATCCCTTGAACTCAACCAAGTGTCTTTGAGGAGCTACTCCAGCTGCTTTAAAATGACCCATTTCAGGTTTGTTGGCATGTTTTTCAGTTTTAGGTTGGAATCCTACCTGAACAGCCTCATAACCATCATTGTCTGCAGTCTTAATTTGAGTAACAACACAAGGACCTGCTTCGATAACAGTGCATGGTACATTTTTACCATCGGCACTGAAAACGGATGTCATTCCGATTTTTTTTCCTAATAATCCTGGCATTTCAATTGTTGTTTATAAAACCACCTTAAATTTTTGTAGTGATTAAGATAGTATGTTAATTTTTGATATTTCTTTCTCTTGCTCCATATTTTTTAGAGCTAAAGGCGTATATTATACTTTAATTTCAACTTCAACTCCGCTTGGTAATTCAAGTTTCATCAAAGCATCAACTGTTTTGCTGGTTGAACTGTAAATGTCGATAAGACGCTTATAAGAGGAAAGTTCAAACTGTTCGCGCGCTTTTTTGTTTACAAAAGTTGAACGGTTTACAGTAAAAATACGTTTGTGTGTAGGAAGAGGAATTGGTCCACTTACTACTGCTCCGGTAGCTTTTACTGTTTTTACGATTTTTTCGGCTGATTTATCAACCAAATTGTGATCGTAAGATTTTAGTTTAATACGAATTTTCTGACTCATTGTTAGTTTTATATTTATTTGTTTGGTTTTATTGAAACTGATTCCGGTTAAGAGTCATTCGCTAACAGCAAATCAATCTCAATTAAAAAGTTCTCTATAAATTACAAAAGTTCGACTTTCCCTTTTGCTTCAGCAACTACCTCTTTGGCAATTGAGTTTGATAATTCAGCATAATGATCAAATTCCATCGACGAAGTAGCTCGTCCTGAAGTAATTGTACGCAATGCGGTTACATAACCGAAAGTTTCAGCTAACGGCACTTTTGCTTTAACAATACGGGCACCGGTACGACTTGATTCCATTCCTTCAACTTGTCCTCGGCGTTTATTTAAATCACCAATTACATCACCCATGCTTTCTTCTGGCGTTACAACCTCCATCTTCATAATGGGTTCTAACAGTACAGGTTTTGCTTTAGCACAGGCATTTTTGAAAGCAATTTGTGCACAAATTTCAAAAGACAACTGATCGGAATCCACAGGGTGGAATGATCCATCGAGTACAGTAACTTTCAATTTATCCATCGGGAAACCGGCTAATACACCATTTTTCATGGATAATTGAAATCCTTTTTGAATAGAAGGTATATATTCTTTTGGGATATTTCCTCCTTTTACCAGGTCGACAAATTGAAGTGAACCTTCAAAATCCTTATCAGCTGGTTCAACGCGAACAATCATATCGGCAAATTTACCTCGACCTCCGGATTGTTTTTTATAAACTTCCCTAATTTCAACTGATTTTGTAATCGCTTCTTTATAAGATACCTGTGGGCGACCCTGATTGCATTCAACTTTAAATTCACGCTTCAAACGATCAATAATAATCTCGAGGTGAAGCTCACCCATTCCACTAATAATCGTTTGTCCTGATTGTTCTTCAGTGTGTACTGTAAAAGTAGGATCTTCTTCGGCTAACTTAGCTAATCCCATTCCTAATTTATCCAAATCCTTTTGAGTTTTGGGTTCAATTGAAATACCAATAACAGGAGTTGGAAAGTCCATCGATTCCAATACGATAGGATGTGCTTCGTCGCAAAGGGTATCACCTGTACGAATGTCTTTAAATCCAACACCTGCTCCTATATCACCTGCTGAAATAAATTCAACGGGATTTTGTTTATTTGAATGCATCTGGAAGATACGCGAAATACGCTCTTTCTTATCAGATCGGGGATTGTAAACATAAGAACCTGCATCTAATCGACCTGAATAAACCCTGAAATAACAAAGCCTACCGACATACGGATCGGTTGCAATTTTGAATGCAAGCGCCGTTAAAGGTTCATTTGCGTCAGGGTGACGAATAATGTCTTTATCCTCAAAACGGGGATCCTTTCCTATTGTTTCAGGCGTATCAAGCGGACTTGGTAAGTAAGCACACACTGCATCAAGCATGGTTTGTACTCCTTTATTTTTAAACGCTGAACCACAAATCATGGGATTGATTTCCATTGATAAGGTAGCTTTACGAATGGCAATTTTGATTTCATTAACTGTAATAGTCGAAGGATCATCAAAATATTTTTGCATTACAGCATCGTCGTATTCGGCAACGATTTCGAGCATTTTATCTCTCCATTCTTTGGCTTCATCTAATAAATCGGCAGGAATTTCTTCAATAGAATATTCAGCACCCATTGTTTCGTCGTGCCAGAAAATCGCTTTCATTTCAACTAAATCAACGACACCTTTGAATTTTTCTTCAGCACCGATTGGAATTTGAATCGGACATGGTTTTGCTCCAAGCACCTCCTTTACCTGACGTACAACTTCATAAAAATCGGCTCCCGAACGGTCCATTTTATTTACGAAACCAATACGGGGAACATTATATTTATCTGCTTGACGCCAAACCGTTTCCGACTGAGGTTCTACACCACCAACGGCACAGAAAGTAGCCACGGCTCCATCTAAAATACGCAATGAACGTTCTACTTCAACAGTAAAATCTACGTGTCCCGGAGTGTCAATGAGGTTAATTTTATATTTGTCACCTTCATAATTCCATTGGGTAGTAGTTGCAGCCGAAGTAATGGTAATTCCACGTTCTTGCTCCTGCTCCATCCAGTCCATTGTAGCAGCACCATCATGTACTTCACCGATTTTGTGAGTCAAACCTGTGTAATACAAAATACGCTCGGAAGTGGTAGTTTTTCCTGCGTCGATATGCGCCATGATACCGATATTTCTTGTATAACTTAAATCTCCTTTTGCCATTATATACTTCTAAATTTCTTTTAAATACCTGTTAACTTGTGCCTTTAAATTAGAATCTGAAATGAGCAAAAGCACGGTTAGCCTCAGCCATACGGTGCATATCTTCCTTACGTTTGAAAGCACCGCCTTGATTATTGAAGGCATCAACAATTTCGGCAGCTAATTTATCAGCCATCGAACGACCGCCGCGTTTGCGAGCGTATAATATAAGATTTTTCATTGAAATGGATTCCTTGCGATCGGGACGAATTTCGGTAGGAACCTGGAAAGTGGCACCGCCCACACGACGAGATTTAACTTCCACTAAGGGAGTAATATTTTCGAGGGCTTTTTTCCAAACATCGAGAGGAGACTTTTCTTCATTAGGTAGCTTGTTTTTTACTACTTCTAACGATGAATAAAAAATGTCGAAGGCTGTCGATTTTTTGCCATCAAACATTAGATGATTTACAAATTTTGTAACCATCGATTCGTTGAAAACCGGATCAGGTAATACGACCCTCTTTTTTGGTTTCGATTTTCTCATTTTGGTTTAATAAATTTCCGTTTTTGTTTTTTTGGTTGCTTTTAAGTCTTACTTCAATAATCCCTCCGGATTATTTACTCAACCGATCATCTGCACCCTTATAAAAACGCAAACAAGTGTTTAAAACTTGAGTTTTTGTTTTTTTGGAAAAGCTGACTTTCGAACTAATTTTTAGTCAGAGATTTTTACTTTTTACCTTTAACCGGAGCTCCTTTTGCAACTTGTCCTGGTTTTGGTCGTTTTGCACCATATTTTGAACGACGTTGCGTGCGGCCATTCACACCTGCTGTATCGAGCGTTCCGCGAACCACGTGATAACGAACTCCTGGAAGATCTTTTACACGACCACCACGAACCATTACAATAGAGTGTTCTTGCAAGTTGTGCCCTTCGCCCGGAATGTACGCATTCACTTCTTTTTGATTCGTTAGACGCACACGAGCTACTTTCCTCATGGCCGAATTCGGTTTCTTAGGAGTCGTTGTGTACACACGAACGCAAACACCGCGACGCTGCGGACATGAATCCAACGCTGGAGACTTGCTTTTGTCAATGAGTTCTGCTCTTCCTTTTCTAACTAATTGTTGAATTGTAGGCATTTTACTTTGTTTTATATCTTTAACTACTTAATTTTGTGTCCAAATTGTTTTTCTCCAAAATGGGTTGCAAAGATAGACATATTTTTTTGAATGACAAACAATCAGTAGAAAATATTTTTTTTCAATACAAACCAGCTTATTTATAAGATCCTTAAAATGATATTCTATTGATATTCTGGTTATTATAATTATATTTCTCGAATAATATAAAATTATCTGCATTTCAGAGATTATGTCCTACTAAATTGATGAATGGATGATTAAATTTATTTAATTGAATATCTTTTTGAAACACAAATGTTTGGCAATTTATTTGAATTTCAAACTGAAATAAAAATCATGCGGATATCCATGAGAAATAAAAAATAAATATGAAAAAATCGGATTGCTAATGAAATAATGAAAATGAAAAAGCGAAAATGGAATAAAACATTCTCGCCTTTTTTAATAATTCATTCGAATCTCATACCAATCCTACAAAGATTTCTCCTTCTGCTTCATTAAATTCAATTTTGGATTCACGTGCCAACCATCCAAAAGCCATGTTTAAATCTTTCTCATTAAGTTTTGTAATTTTCTTAACGGCTTTTACGTTTAACTGTCCATTTTGCAATGCCGACCAAATTAAACCGGCATTGTTTCCAATCGTTTCTGATAACATAAGCGTTTTGTTTTAAATTAATAATCATGTAAACAATATCGCCACAAAGATACATAAAATATGTTGCAAAACATAGAAAAATAGCAAACAAATTCATATTTAAGCATTTAAAAAAAGAAGAAGGATGAGTTCAAAGCTTATTTCCGGGTGTACATCTCGTCAATTAACGATTTATATTTTTGCATAATAAACGCACGTCGAATCTTCAAGGTGTTAGTCAGTTCACCAGTCTCGATAGTGAAACTCTTTTTAATCATACTAAAGCGTTTGATTTTTTCGAATTCTGCCATCCCATGTTGTAATTGTTGAATTCTTGCATAGATCATATCGTAAATTTGAGGTAATTTAAGTAAATCATCTATGCTTTCGTATACAATTTTTTGTTGAGCAGCATAATCTTCGAGTGCAGAAATTGAAGGAGCAATTATAGCCGTAACATAATTGCGCTCATCACCGATAACAGCCACTTGTTCAATGAATTTATCCATTCCAAGGCGCGTTTCAATTTCCTGTGGAGCAATATATTTTCCATTGGAGGTTTTGAATAAATCTTTGATACGTTCAGTCATATAAATATGATTTTCCTTCAAATGACCTGCATCGCCGGTCTTGAACCATCCATCGTCGGTAAAAGCAGCATTTGTTGCAGCAGGGTTATTGTAATAGCCTGTAAAAACAGTTTTACCTCTGACCAAAATTTCATTGTCTTCCCCTATTTTCACTTCTACTCCCGGCAAAATACAGCCTACTGAACCAATTTCGTAATTTATATAATCGTAACATGATACAGTAGCTGTGGTTTCGGTAAGCCCGTAACCGTAAACAATGGGCACCCCTATACTTCTGAAAAACAAAGCTATTTCATCAGATAATTTGGCGCCTGCCGTAGGAAACATGTTTCCATTCTCTATCCCAATTGCAGCTTTCACTTTCGAAAAAATAAATTTATCAGCAATTTTATATTTAATTTTTAACAAAAGCGGGGGTTTTTTACCTAAGCGCAGTGTATCGACATTATATTTCCTCCCTGTTGCTAATGCCCACGCAACAACTCCCAACATAAAAGGTGAAAACTTAGAAAGATTTTCTTGAACGCCAATGTAAACCTTTTCCCAAAATCGGGGAACAGCACACATTAAAGTTGGATGCACTTCCTTGATTGTTAACTGAATATCAGACGGTAAATGATTAATATAAATTGTAATCCCATTATTGAGACATAAGTAGCACCATGTACGTTCAAAAACGTGCGATAATGGCAGAAAAGCGATGGAAATATCATTCTCGTTGAGGCTGGCGAGTTGCTTTGAATTTAGCCGCATCGCCTGATTAAAACAACCGTGAGTCAACATAACTCCTTTTGAATTGCCAGTTGTTCCTGAAGTATAAAGTATACAAGCCAGATCAGATTCAGTCACATCATGCTGTCGTTGTTCGACTTCGAAGTGTTTGGATGATTTTTCACCTAAATTATAAAAATCATCGTAAAATAAATCGTGCTCCGGATCATTTAAATGTACGCTTTGATCAAAACAGATGATTTTAATCAGCGAAGGAGAATGCTCCAAAACTGTATGAGCAATATTATATTGTTGTTGGTCACCTACAAAAATAAATTTAATGGAGGCATCTCTTACAATGAATTCAACCTGATCTACGGATGAAGTGGCATACATTGGCACAACCACTCCACGATTCGCAAACAAAGCAAAATCAATGATAAGATTTTCAGCTCTATTTTGAGAAAATTGAGCCACATGTTCAGTTTCGAGCAAACCTAACTCAACAAAAGCTTTTGCAGTAGTTAAAACATGCTTAGCTAAATCGCTCCACGAAATAGACTTCCAGGGTTCAGTTACAACCTCGCGGTGCATCAAAGCACGGCGATCGCCGTATTTGTTGGCCTGTTCAAAAATTAATTGGGCAAATGGGTGATTTTCCATAAATATAATTATTTAAAACAAGTTGATTGATAAGAGCTTGACGACAAAGGTAAGAAAAAAAATTGGAGAAGATTTAAATTTAAGTTAAATAGAGCGGTCTGAGCAGCATTCTGAACTGATTCAGATCTGCAGCCAAAGCAGTATTATTTATTAATTGATCGGGAAAAGGCTTTTTAAATCGATGTAAGTAATCAGTAATAATTAATGATATGTTTTGAGCCAACCAAAAGTAAGGTTTCGTTCAGTCGGTCTTTGAGATTTTGAAAGTTTTGATAAGCATCTAATGGAATCCATTGATATTTAATGAATCTCCAAAGTATTTCAATTTTATTCAATTCTGGTGAGTATGGTGGCAAAAAGTAAATATACAAATCTTGTTCTCTCCAGCGAGTAATATTGGCAATAAATTTTTTACTTTTATGTATAGGTGCATTATCCAGTATTACGACTGTTTTTTTTGATAGTTGATTAGCAAAATTATCCATAAATTCAATAACAATATCAGAATTAATAGTGTGTTCAAAGGTTTTAGAATATAGCTTGCAGCAAGGTGTCATTAATCCTAAAACGCTTAATGATTTAGATTTAGAGGCAGGTAACAGTAAGGGTTTATCCTTGTGTTGCCATGCATAAGGCAAATTCGGAGTTAATCCAAAATGACTCTCGTCTCCAAAATATAAATCCAAATATCCTTGTTTGTGTAACTCAATTAGTTGAATAATTTCAGACTGTTGCTTATCAAATTGCTCTTGATTTCGTAAGTGTTTTATAGAAAGTCGAGCTCGTTTAAAGCTATAGCCTAGCATCTTTTAAAAAAGTTTGCAAAGTTTGTTTGCAAATTTTTATATTATATTCAATATCAAGCCAATGAATAATAGGATTTAAGTTTCTACTATGTTTTACAACCATTTCCGGAAGCTTATCTCTCACCTTTTCTAACTTGAACTTTGGACCTCTTCCTGAAGCTACTGATAAGGTTTTCATCTTATTTTCTTCAGTGGCGGAGTCCCAAGCATTAAATAGTCTTACAACTGCTTGAATGTCTGTATTTAATTGCCTTGATACTTCTGCCATTGAATTTCTCTTGTCAGAAAGTAATAGTTGCAAACTACGACTTCTTTCAATAAAATTATTACTCGATTTGTAAGTTTGTTCTAATTGTTCTCGTTCTTTGGCTGTTAATAAAATATATCTCATAAATTTATATTGTCTTGATTAAAAGACAAATATACTAATTAAATTCTATATACACAACTGTTTTAACGAATACATCAACAAATAATCTCTATTACTTAGATCTTTCAGAAGATAAGAATTTTTGAAAAATATAATCTGGATTTTGTTGGATCGACGTCATAGCGATGCGGGAAACTTGTTGTTGCGATTCCTTTTTACTTTCGCCAGCGGCTTCGCAAATAGTTACTCCTTCAATAAAAAGCTCTGTCAGAAAACTGTGCCTATTCAACCCAACAATTGTTTCAGATTTAAGGATAAAATCACAACTAAATTTATTTTGCTGACACCATTCAATAAGTTTAGATTTAAAATTCACCTCATTTTCAACCACTTTATCCAAATCCAAAAAGGAGGAGAGCAGTCGATTTTCTACAAAAAACTGGCATTTTTTATAACCGTAATCAAGATAAATTGCACCCATTAAAGCTTCGAAAGCATTGCCATAAATATTTTTATTGGTATTCGCATTCACATATTTAGTTGCTTTCAACAGTTTATCAAGCCCTATTTGAATTGCCAAACGGTTGAGGGAGTCACGCTTAACAATTTTCGAACGGGTATCGGTCAGAAAGCCTTCCTTGGCATTGGGATAATAACGGTACAAAATATCAGTAACAACAGCGCTGAGAATCGCATCTCCGAGGAATTCTAGACGTTCATTACTCAACGGATTGCCTTGTTCGGAGGGAAGAGAAACCGACTTATGCCGAACAGCTAAAAGATAATACTCAATTTTATTGGGATAAAATCCGAGTATTTGTTTAAATAAAAAATAAGGCTCTTTTCGAGCGTTCGAAACGAGCCTTATTTTTCGAATGAAATACTTAATCACAAGGTTAATTCGTATATTTTTTGATAATTATACTCGCATTGTGCCCTCCAAAACCAAAGGTATTCGAAAGCGCTGCATTTATGGTTCTTTTTTGAGCCTTGTTAAAAGTAAAATTAAGCCGGTAATCAATTTCAGGATCTTCGTCACCTTCGGTGAAGTTAATCGTTGGAGGTGCAGTATCATTAATCAAAGCCAAAACCGAAATAATAGCCTCAACAGCACCAGCAGCACCAAGCAAATGACCTGTCATAGATTTGGAAGAACTGATATTAAGCTTAAATGCATGTTCACCAAATACTTCTTTAATAGCTTTTGCTTCAGAAATATCACCAACCGGAGTTGATGTTCCATGAACATTAATATAATCGATATCTTCAGGCTGCAAACCTGCATCTTTCAATGCACGCTGCATCACTAAGATTGCTCCCAACCCATCGGGATGAGTTGCTGTTAAGTGATAAGCATCTGACGACATGCCACCGCCAACTACTTCGCAAAGGATATTTGCACCACGAGCCTTAGCATGTTCTAATTCTTCAAGAATTAAACATCCGGCACCTTCACCCATTACAAAACCATCTCTGCTTTTGCTAAAAGGACGAGAAGCAGATTTAGGATCATCATTACGCGTTGAAATGGCTGTAAGTGCATTAAAACCAGCTACTCCCGCAGGTGAAATAGCCGCTTCAGCTCCGCCGGTTACAATCATATTTGCTTTTCCTAAACGAATATAATTAAATGCATCAATCAATGCATTAGTGGATGAAGCGCATGCCGAGGTAGTCGAAAAATTTGGGCCACGAAAACCGTACATGATAGAAATTTGACCTGCAGCAATATCCGAAATCATCTTTGGGATAAAGAACGGGTTAAATTTAGGACCTTGTTCCAAATGAGTATAATAGTATCCCACTTCTTGTTCGAAAGTTTGGATTCCACCAATACCGGCGGCAAAAATTACTCCGACTTCGTTTTTGTCTATTTTATCTAAATCACATCCACAATTATCGATAGCCTGCTTAGCTGCAGCGACTGCATATTGGGCATAAATATCCATTTTACGAGCCTCACGACGATCAAAATATTGCAACGAATCGAAATTTTTAACCTCGCAAGCAAACTGAGTCTTAAACAAAGAAGCATCGAAATGTGTAATAGGAGCGGCACCACTTGCTCCTTCTTGGATATTTTCCCATAATTCGGGAACGGTGTTTCCTAAAGGAGTTACTGCGCCTAATCCTGTTACTACAACTCTTTTTAATTCCATATAAAATTTTTAGTGGAAAATTTTATTTCTTTAAAGCTTCGATGTGAGCGATTGCATCGCCTACTGTAGAAATTTTTTCAGCTTGTTCATCTGGAATTGAAATACCAAATTCTTTTTCGAATTCCATAATCAATTCTACTGTGTCCAATGAATCAGCTCCAAGATCGTTTGTAAAACTTGCAGTTGGGGTTACATCTGCTTCTTCTACACCTAATTTGTCTACAATAATGGCTTTTACTTTAGCTTCAACTTCTGACATAATTTTCGTTTTTAAGTTTATAAATAGAAATAGTTTTATAATTTTGCGGTGCAAAGGAAACAAAATTTCTTGAGATAACATCATTTTTGAAGAAAAAAAATGCTTTTTTTGCACATAATCACTGCAACTGTGCAGTTAAACTCTATAGTGTATGCCTTTAAGAATAGCTATTTTTGCTTCCGGATCGGGATCGAACGCCGAAAATATTATTTCATTCTTTTCGTCTGACCCCCGATTTGAATTTCCGGTAATCATTTCCAACAAAAAGAATGCTTTCGTGCATCTACGTGCAGAAAAACTCAAAATTCATTCGGTTACTTTTTCACGCGAAGATTTTGAATCAGGGGAAAGTATTTTATATTTTCTTCAATCACAGCAAATCAATGCCATTATCTTAGCTGGTTTTTTACTTAAAATTCCGATAAAACTCATACAGGCTTTTCCAAATAAAATCATTAATATTCATCCTGCTCTACTTCCAAAATATGGTGGAAAGGGCATGTATGGACATCATGTTCATGAAGCAGTTAAAAACGCCGGTGAAACTGTATCGGGTATCACAATTCATTATGTAAATGAACATTACGATGATGGAAACATCATTTTTCAGGCAAAATGTTCCGTATTACCAACCGACACATCCGAAATAATTGCTGAAAAAGTTCACAAACTTGAATATGAATATTTCCCAAGAGTGATCGAGGAAATTTGGGGGTGATATACCGCCGAAATTTTTGAAATTGATTTAGAAGTGATGCGTTATCAATATTCTAAATTGATTTAAAAAAAAATAAAGAAGATTTTTTCAAAATTGTGTGAAATTCAAAATTACCGTGCATGAGATAACACTTTGCACCCCTCGGGATTTTGTAGTATCTTTGCACCCTCAAAAAAATTAAACTTTATTCCGTTCAATCGCTAACTAATTCAATAACTAAACTTTAGAAAACATGTCACTTCAATGTGGAATTGTGGGTTTGCCCAATGTTGGAAAATCAACCTTATTCAACTGTCTTTCAAATGCTAAAGCACAGGCTGCAAATTTTCCTTTTTGTACCATTGAACCCAATGTAGGCGTCATCACAGTACCCGACGAACGACTGAAAAAATTGGCCGAAATTGATAAACCACAACGTGTAATTCCCACTTCGGTAGAGATTGTTGATATTGCAGGTCTGGTAAAAGGTGCCAGCAAGGGTGAAGGTCTTGGAAATAAATTCTTGGCAAATATTCGTGAAACAGATGCCATTTTACACGTTTTGCGGTGCTTTGATGATGAAAATGTGGTACATGTTGACGGGTCCGTTAATCCGGTTCGTGATAAAGAAATTATTGATGCTGAGCTGCAACTGAAAGATCTTGAAACTATTGAAAAACAAATGATTAAAGTCCAAAAACAAGCTCAAACCGGGGGAGACAAACAAGCCAAGCGACTTTATGATATTTTAGTGCAATATAAGGCAGTGCTAGAACAAGGCAAATCTGCACGAACCGTGAAGTTAGACAATAAAGATGATCAAAAACTGGCTGCCGATTTGTATTTGCTTACAGACAAACCTGTGTTATATGTTTGCAATGTGGACGAAAATTCAGCATTGAAAGGCAATACTTATGTTGACCAGGTGCGTGAATCTATCAAAGAAGAAGGTGCAGAATTATTGGTGGTGGCAGCGAAGATCGAGTCTGAAATTTTCGAACTTGAAACCTACGAAGAACGTCAAATGTTTATTGAAGAAATTGGATTGAAGGAATCGGGAGTAGTGCGCTTGATCAAATCGGCATATCATTTGCTTGATTTACAGACATATTTTACAACCGGTGCCGATGAATCACGTGCATGGACTTTTACCCGTGGCAGCAAAGCACCACAATGCGCAGGTATTATTCATACCGATTTCGAAAAAGGATTTATTCGTGCTGAGGTTATTAAATATAACGACTATGTTCGTTTGGGCTCTGATGCAGCTTGCAGGGAAGCCGGAAAAATTAGCGTTGAGGGAAAAGAATATGTGGTTCAGGATGGTGATATTTTACATTTCAGGTTCAATGTGTAAACAGTGAAAGTTCATCACAAAATCATCAACATATCAGTTCGATACTAGTGTTATGTTAGCTCAGAATTGACGGATATAATCTTTTCAATTTCACCCGAGCATCTTCATTTGTAAATTGCCAATTTATTTTGGCGTTTTTATTATTTCTGTGTTCTTGCCAT
>JAJYBB010000020.1 GCA_021779195.1 Bacteroidota bacterium
CCGATCTATCGATTATCCATATCCTTCTACTTTTGTTTACGGAGATTATACCAGTACAAGTAGTTGCTCCGGATTCCAGGAGGCTGTATCCTACATGAAACGGAATGATTCAGAAGCAAAGCTTATAATTCCTTCAAAATTAGGATTTAGCACCTATTTAAGTTCAGTTACTCCCTTGGGTTATGATTTAAAAATAAGAATTCAAAAATAAAAAAACATTTTGAATTATTATTCGATATGCTAACTCTCAAAATTTATTCACTTTATGAGTTTAATTAAATCAATATCAGGCATTCGCGGAACAATTGGCGGTAAAGTTGGCGATGGATTAAATCCATTGGATATTGTTAGATTTACAGCTGCTTATGCATCTCAGATCCAGAATAATGCAGCTTCAAATTCGAAATCAATCGTAGTTGGACGCGATGCACGAATCTCGGGAGAAATGGTCAATCAATTAGTAATAGGTACTTTGCTTGGCATGGGATTCGACGTGATCGATATCGGATTAGCAACTACTCCTACCACCGAACTAGCCGTGGTAATGGAAAAAGCTGCCGGCGGAATAATTCTGACAGCCAGTCATAATCCTAAACAGTGGAACGCGCTAAAGTTGCTCAACGAAAAAGGTGAATTTCTAAATGCAGAAGAAGGTGAAAACGTTCTGAAAATTGCTGCCGATGAAAGTTTTACATTTGCCGAGGTTGATTTCGTTGGAAAACGCACTGATAATCCAAATTACACATTAAAACACATCGAGCATGTATGTTCGCTTGCATTAGTTGATATTGAAGCCATTAAAGCCGCTCATTTTAGCGTAGCTATTGATGCCGTAAATTCAGTTGGAGGGATCGCTATTCCTTCGTTGCTTGAAGCCTTAGGCGTTGAATATATTGAAAAATTATACTGTGAACCTAACGGGCAGTTTCCACACAATCCCGAACCACTTCCCGAACATCTCACTGACATCTCAACGTTGATGAAAAAAGGAAAAATCGATGTTGGTTTTGTGGTTGATCCGGATGTAGACAGACTCGCCATAATCTGTGAAGATGGCAGCATGTTCGGTGAAGAGTACACTTTGGTAGCGGTTGCTGATTACGTTTTAAGTCAAACGCATGGAAATACAGTATCGAATTTAAGTTCAAGCAGAGCATTGCGGGATATTACACAAAAATATGGTGGCAACTATCGTGCTGCAGCCGTGGGAGAAGTAAACGTAGTAGCTACCATGAAAGCTACCGATGCGATTATTGGCGGCGAAGGCAATGGCGGAGTGATATATCCTGCAAGTCATTACGGACGCGATGCGTTGGTTGGAATTGCTTTATTTTTGACCTATCTTGCTAAATCAAAAATGAGAGTATCTAATCTCCGGAAAACTTTCCCTTCCTATTTTATATCCAAAAATAAAATTCAACTTACTCCTTCCATCAACGTTGATGAGATTTTGAGAAAGGTTGAACAATCATATTGTCAATATGAAGTGAATACTATAGATGGCGTTAAAATAGATTTTCCAACCGGGTGGGTTCATCTTAGAAAGTCGAATACCGAACCTATCATTCGGATTTATTCCGAATCCGGCACACCCGAGCAAGCTGAGGCATTTGCCAAAGCCATTATCGAAGAAATAAAACGTATTGCAAATATTTAAAGAATTGACATTTCCACCACAAAAATAGCTGATTATTATGTATTAATCAGCTATTTTTGTGTATAATAAATCATTTAAAAAGCTACTTTACGGAAGGTTTAGCAACTGTTTGATTTTTTTCATCGACCGGAAATATCCCCTGAGGTTTTCGAATGGTGTAATGGGTCATATTTTGATCTGACTCAAAACCAATTCCGGTAATAATACGAGTAGTCTGCGTAATTTTCACTAAACTATCGGAATAAAATTTTTGCTGGCGTTGGTTCCAAAACAATTGTTCAGTTTCAAACAATTCTCCCTGAATATTCGTCATTTTCACCTTTCCACGCAATTCCCAAATCTGATCATTTTCATTAAACCGCGCATAATTACAGTGGATATTTGCATCAACTTTCAGGTTTTGGTCAAAACGTTCAAATACAACTCCATCTGGAAACTCCCAATAAGGCTGAACTGATTTGTCGTAAACATTCCATTCAGGAGCCGAAATTCTGTAACGGGTAATCCCTGAATCTGAAATTACAGTTGTAATGTCAGTAGCTTTCATTTTTGGAGTAGTCGCACGATTTAAAACAGCACCAATTTGATCGGGTTTGTCGTTATTACAGGCAAAAACCGTAAATAAAACTCCAAATATCACGAAAATAGTCAATAGATGAGATTGAAGATTTTTTCCGTGAAAATTCGATTTGTGCATATTGAAAAAAATTAAAAGAACGAAACAAACATATTAAAAGAATTATTTTCACAAACCAATATTTTGCTTCATTTTAATATTTGAAATTTCTACAATTTACGTTTAAAGAACCAATGTTCGTTAAAAACAAGGTTTACAGTCAACTTCAGATAATCTTCTCTTAAAAGCGATACTGACCCGATTTTACCATATTCCAATGATGTATTTAACATGGTAATTGTATTGGTAGCTTTATTAAATAACGGTAATCCCATACCAACACTTATGCCAAAGTTTTTAGGCGCTTGTAAACCATCTAATTTATAATAAGCATCACTTATGTAAAAACCAGCACGGTATTTTATATGATCCGAAAAATTACGTCCTGTTGGATTTGGTATATATTCACCCCCAATCGAAATTTTAGATCGATTTGATAAGCTGTCAGTTTTTCCGAAAAATGTGGACTCACCCCATTTCTGTGTAAAGTAATCAATTCCGAGAGAAAATTGATTATTATATGTATAATGCAAGCCCCCACCGATCATTTCGGGTAATTGAAAATCTGAACTTCCAGGAAGTGTGTCAGTTAAAACTCCACTCGTTATTTGTGAAAAACTTCCATTAAGCTTTGTTTTCGGCTCATATATAAAACCGAGAGTAAAATCATGTTTTTTTGCAAAAGTGTTGTAAATTTGCACTCCATATCGAAAGCGAAGACTTCCTGCAGTAATGTTGTTATATTGAAATGTAGATGTATTATCTGTTGTATTGGTAAATGACAAATAGCGATCATTGTACATATTTCCAAACAAATAATAGGCATTCATACCCAACGAAATATGCTTAAAAAAATTACCCGATAAGCCTGCGAAAACCTGTGAAAAGCCACCTGAACCTAAAAAACTTTTGGTATATTTAACATAATTCGGTGTTCCCGAATTTGTTTGAAGAGGTACTGAATCGGATGAAGAAAAATTATAACCTAAAAAAGAATAAGGCAAAAGTCCTGCACTGAATCCGAGCCATTTAGCCAAAGGAAATTGCATGGAGATATACTCAAGATTTGCCGTTAAAGTTGATTTACCGGTAGTTGGATCAGTAAACCGTGAATAAAGAGCAGAAAAACCAAGATCGAACATAAAAGTCATACTATCAACTGCACTGTACGAAGCCGGATTGAAAGTATTGATAGTTTGATTCGAACGTACACCAATTGCAACACCACCCATACCACGCTGTTCAGCCGAGCTGTTATCGACTAATTCACCATAACCAAATCGGGTATAAGGTGAATTGGTATTATTCTGACAGACAACCAACTGGGCAAAAAACAGAAAGGGAATTAGAAAAAGAAAAGATTTATTTTTGAACATTGTATTGAAGTATACGGTTTAACCCGATTAAAACTAAGTTTTTCTCTGCAAAGATGGCATTTTTTAGTTTGTTTTCAAAGTAAAAAATGCTGCCACCTGTTAAAAATGTTGAAAGTTTTGGATATTTAATTTTTAATTCGTTTATATAACCATCTATCTCGAAAACAATACCATAGATTGCGCCCGAAAGTATAGCAGAACGGGTATCAATTCCGGGAAAAGGACAATCTTCCTGTAGTTCAATTAAAGGCAATCGATCTGTAAATGCATTTAATGCCTTCAACCTTAAATTGATTCCTGCTGCAATGTTTCCACCATAAAAATTTTGCTGAGCATCAATAAAGTCGTAAGTAATAGCCGTACCCGCATCGATTACTAAAAGATCAGTATCTGGTTGAAGAGTTTGAGCACCAATAACAGCCGCGAGTCGATCATTTCCAAGCGTTTCAGGAGTTTTATATAAATTATTAACAGGAATTTTAGTCGAAAAATTCAATTCAATACATTGTTTAAATTCCTGACGAAATATTGAAATAAAGTTTTGCTGTTGCGATTTAACACTCGAAACAATACATGCATCAATTGGGAAATGCGTTTTAAGGTCAAAAAGCGTTTTCCATTCAACAGAAGGGAAAACGAAAGTTTCAATCAACTTATCAGCATTAAAAATTCCAGCTTTAATATTTGTATTTCCTTGATCTACACACAGATTCATTGTCGAATTATTCTTTCAAGCCGATTATAAAATCATTTTTTCAATGGGAACAACCAATATTCCTTCTGCTCCAAGCTTTTTAAGTTTCCAAATAATATCCCAAAATCTTTTCTCGTCTATAACTGCGTGAAGCGAATTCCATCCTTCCTTTGCCAAAGGCATGATGGTAGGACTTTTAATTCCGGGCAATACTTCAATTATTTTATCAATGTTATCAGTAGGAACATTCATCAGAACGTATTTTTTTCCATCGGCCAAAAGAACTGCTTCAATGCGAAATAAGAATTCATTCAATAATGTAATTTTTTCATCTGAAAGATTCGGATTCGATATCATTAATGCCTCAGATTGCATAAGCACTTCAACTTCTTTCAGATGATTTGTAACCAAAGTACTACCTGAGCTTACAATATCAAAAATAGCATCAGCGAGACCAATATTCGGAGCTATTTCAACTGATCCAGTAATGACATGAATATCTGCTGAAACATTATTTTCATTTAAAAAATCGCGTAAAATTTCGGGATAAGAAGTTGCTATCACTTTTCCATTAAACCAACTTATGCCGGTATAATCAATTTCTTTAGGAATAGCAAGCGACAAACGGCATTTACTAAAGCCAAGCCGTTTTGTAATAAGCACATTTTTCTTTTTTTCGGCATATTCATTTTCACCAACAATTCCAATGTCGGCAACTCCATCTGCAACTGATTGCGGGATATCGTCGTCGCGAAGGAAAAGTACTTCAAGTGGAAAATTGCGGGCAGGAATAAGTAACAATCGTTTACTAGATTCTAACTTGATACCTGTTTCGTTAAGCAACGACATGGTTTCTTCATATAATCGTCCTTTTGCCTGGATTGCAATTCGTAGCATACTGAAATCAAATTTTAAAATTAAAGTTTACAAAGGTACGAAAAAAGAAGTATTCCCGGATAAATTCAAAAAAAAAGTCCGTTATCGGTTAAAATAACGGACTCACATGCTAGCAATAATTCTTTTTGCAGTAGCTTGCTTATTTTTTTGCTGCAGTAGAATCAGCAGCAACAGCAGCAGTGTCAACAACAGCTTTAGTTGTATCAACAGCAACTACTGTAGAATCAGCTTTAGGAGCTTCTTCTTTAGCTTTAGGTGCGCAAGAAGCGAAAGCCAAAGCTACTACAAAAAATAAAAGTACTTTTTTCATTTCGTTTAAACTTTAATAATTTAACATGTTTATTTTGCAATTCAAAATCGCTGCAAAGATACAGCATTTTTTTTATTGACCATTAATAATTATCGTTTTTTTTTAATTATTTTCTCACATAATTGAAAAAAAACGCCTTTTTAACAAATTAAGCTCCTTTCAATTGTTTAAAAATAATTTTTGGAGCCAAAATTCAGCATTTGTTGATAAACTTATCATTTTAGAAAATTTACTATAAATTACAGCAAATTTCATACCTAAATTATTTTTTTGGTGTTACAGTATCAACTGCAGTAGTATCAACAGTTGAAGTTGAAGCTGTATCAACAGCAACGGCAGTAGAATCAGCTTTAGGAGCTTCTTCTTTAGCTTTAGGAGTACACGATGCAAATGCAAGAGCTACAACACAAAATAACAAAACTTTTTTCATTCCTTTGATTTTTAATAATTTAATAACTTTCATACCTTTTCAAAACTTGCTGCAAAGTTACAATCTTATTTTCAATTGACATCAAAGTATTGCCTTTATTTTTCAAAAAAAAATCTGCTACAACGTTAAATCATATCGTGCTGATTATAAATATAATAGCCTATTTATTTGCTGCATACAAATATCTTTTAATACTTTTTTTTGGCGTTTTCTCAAATTCGTGTGGATAAAGTTGAATTTTAGAAATCGATTCGTACGACGCAATAACCGAATTCAGCATTTTTCGATTCTCTTCCATAACTTCCTCTAACTGAATCTGATCCAAATGTTCAGAATCCACTGCTTCGTAATCCGGACAAATTAAAGCAATTAGTTTACCGTTGTTTTCAACAACAAGACTCTCCATGACATAAGGCATATTGTTAAGTCGTGCTTCTATCTCTTCAGGATATATGTTTTGTCCGTTAGCACTTAAAATCATGGTTTTATTTCTACCTCTGATAAAAATATTTTGCTTCGCATCGATATAACCTAAATCTCCAGTATGCAACCAACCATCATTATCAATAATATTAAATGTTGCCTCTGGATTTTTATAATAACCTGACATAACGTTTTCACCGCGTACACAAATTTCACCAACTCCTGTTTCTGAATCGGGATTCAATAATTTAGCCTCCATAATATCCAACAATTTACCGGTTGATTTTGGTATAAAATCCTTGTGATGAGCATAACTTATCAATGGTGCACATTCAGTCATACCATATCCAACTGTATAAGGGAATTTAATTTTAGCAAAAAAATCTTCTACTTCAGCGTTTAATGGAGCTCCTCCCACAACAATCTGAGAAAATTCACCGCCAAAAGCATCTATTAACTTTTTACGAATTTGAGTTAGTACCGGTTGATCTAAAAATGGTATACTGAGTACCCAACGCATTGATGGGCGTGCCAACAAGGGCTGAATTTGTTTTTTATATATTTTTTCAACAATCAACGGGACAAGGAAAACCACGTTGGGTTTAATTTCGGCAAATGCATTCAACAAAATTTTTGGAGATGGAACTTTACCAATAAAATGAATATGACACCCTGCACAGGTTGAAGTCAAAAATTCGAATGCACAACCATAAGCATGCGCTAATGGCAAAAACGAAATGATCCGGTAATGAGGTGCTACCAAACCAGTACGCAATCCAAATGTAATATTTCCTGCTAATGCATTTCCGCTAGTCAAAACCCCTTTGCTGAAACCGGTTGTACCCGAAGTATAGTTTATCGATACAATTTCAGTATTGGGTTTATCAAGATACCGAACATGATCACGGAAAAAACCATGTGGATATTTGGCATGAAACAAACTATTGATATAATCTGGTTGTAAGTATTTTAGTACCGGTTGTTCATAAACTTGATTTTCAGCTTCTAAAGGCTTAGGCGCGATATTTAATAATGTAATACAATTAAAACCTGTTAGTGAAAATACAGCTTTTACCGTAGTCAGATTTTCCTCTTCCAGATTTTCCCAAATATTATCACCGGTAAATAGAAGTGTCGATTCGGAATGATTGATAATATGATGCACATCATTAGGATTAAAATCCTGAAGAATAGGTACAATAATAGATCCATATGTTACAGCTGCAAGATAAGCAATTGCCCAATTGGCATTATTTCGCCCTATCAACGCCACTTTATCATTGGGTTTTAATTGAACTTGTTCAAATAAAATATGCAGTTTGGCAATACGTTTAGCTACATCTGCATACGTGATTGTCATCTCCTCTCCATAATTGCTGTATGCCGGAAATTCCCAGTTGTTTCGAAATGCGTCTTCGAAAAGACGAATAAAATTTTGTTGAATCATTTCTTAATATTTATTTTTTGACCTTATATTAATCAATTATTTTAAAAGCATTTAAATTATTCAGTTCTATTAAACAGGCTTCAATCAATTGGAATAAAATTCAAAAACTCATACAAAAATAAGCAAAAAGTACACATATTGAAAAGAAATGAGCAAAAATTATCAGATGGCAGCTATTAAACTCTTAAAATTTCTTCTTATTATATCAATTGGTCTAATTTCACTGAAATGCAGCTCCATCTCATTCGAAAAATCAAAGAACGTAAACAACTGAAATTATCAAAAACACGAACGAATAACCTTCTCTGTGCAATGAGTGCATGGGCGTTGAATTCTATAAAATAAAATTGTATCTTTGTACTCCGAAATTATGACGTTAAAATTTTGATACAATTCTATGATTCATGTATAAATTGTGTCAAGTTTAAATATAGAATTTAATATTTTTAAATTTTGATCTATTTATAAATGTAATCTATCTGATTGGCAAACTGATAGTTGATAAATTTAGAAAACAAATCGAATAAAATAAAATACTTCAGATGAATATTTCGTACAATTGGCTAAAAAAGTATATCAATCTTGATATAACTCCGCATGAATTATCAAAAACTTTGACTTCAATAGGACTTGAAGTGGGTAGTGTTGATGAAGTTCAAACCATTAAAGGTGGATTAGAAGGTTTAGTTATCGGTGAAGTTTTAACCTGTAATGATCATCAAAATTCTGACCATTTACACGTAACAACTGTGAATATCGGTTCTGCAGAACCTTTACAAATTGTTTGTGGTGCTTCAAATGTTAAAGCCGGACAAAAAGTGGTAGTTGCAACAATTGGGACCAAACTTACAATGGATGATGAAAGTTTTACAATCAAAAAATCAAAAATTCGCGGTGTTGAATCAATGGGAATGATTTGTGCCGAAGATGAAATCGGCATTGGAACAAATCACGAAGGAATTATTGTTTTACCTGCTAACGTACAAGTTGGCACATTGGCTAAAGATTACTTTCACATTGAAAATGACACAATTATAGAAGTAGATATCACTCCTAATCGTGTAGATGCAGCTTCACATTTTGGTATTGCACGCGATGTAGCTGCCTATTTTTCGTTCAGAAATCCAACCATTCAACTTTCAAAACCTTCTGTTGAAGCTTTTAAAGTTCAAAATCATACTTTGAATATCCCTGTCATCGTCGAAAACACGAAAGCTTGCCCGCGGTATTCGGCAGTAACCATTTCGGGAGTAAATGTTACAGATTCGCCTGATTGGTTGAAAGATGCATTGATATCCATTGGACTTCGACCGATAAATAATGTGGTTGATGTTACAAATTTTGTTTTACATGAATTAGGACAACCGCTCCATGCCTTCGATGCAGATAAAATAACAGGGAATGAAGTACATGTTAAAACGATGCCACAAGATACACTGTTTGTTACATTAGACGGTGCGGAGCGCAAATTAAATGAAGCTGATTTAATGATTTGTAATACCGAAGAACCAATGTGCATTGGAGGTGTGTTTGGCGGTTTACATACCGGCGTTACTGAAAATACTAAAAATATTTTTCTGGAAAGTGCTTATTTCAATCCCGTTTATATTCGTAAAACCGCTCGTCGGCATGGTCTAAATACTGATGCCTCATTTCGTTACGAACGTGGTTGTGATCCGAACAATACCATTTATGTACTGAAAAGATGTGCCTTGTTGATTCAGGAAATTGCCGGAGGTGAAATATCAAGTGAAATTGTTGATATTTATCCAACTGAAATTAAACCCTTTGAAGTATCACTTTCATTTCATAAAATTTACACACTGATTGGAAAAACGATTGATCGTGAAATCATCGAAACAATATTTAATGCTTTAGAAATTAAAATTTTACGTGCAGATGCTGAAGGATATCAATTACTTATTCCCTCCTACCGAGTAGATGTTCAACGTGATGTTGATGTAATTGAGGATATTTTGAGAATCTATGGATACAACCAGATTGAGATTGGTGAAACCTTGAAATCAACTTTAAGTTATAGTTCAAAACCTGATAGTTATAAACTTCAACAGCTTATTTCAGAACAACTCACTGCTCAGGGTTTCAACGAAATTTTAAACAATTCCCTTACCAAAGGCAGTTACTATTCGAACCTGAACAATTTTCCCGAAACGCATTCGGTAAAAATCCTGAATGCGCTTAGTTCAGATTTGAATATAATGCGTCAATCATTATTGTTTGGTGGATTAGAAAACATTAACCGCAATATACATCGTCGCAATACAGATTTAAAATTTTACGAATTTGGTAATTGCTATTATTACAATATTGGCAATAAAAACCAACAGGAAATATTATCGGCATATTCCGAAGAATTTCATTTGGGATTATGGTTAACTGGAAATAAATATCCTCAATCTTGGACAAATGCTGAACAGAAGTCAAGTATTTACGAATTAAAAGCATACGTCGAAAATATTTTCCGCCGAATAGGATTAAGTGTTAAAGATCTGAGTTTAACAGAATTTTCGGACGATTTAATGCGTGAAGGGTTAAATATTCAATTTGCTTCCGGATTAAAATTGGGTTACTTTGGTATAGTTCAATCTCAAATTTTAAAAAATGCCGATATTGATCAAGAAGTATTTTATGCCGATTTGAACTGGACTTCGCTTTTAAAAATAATCGGAAATCAAACCGTTCACTATACTGAATTATCTAAATTTCCAGAAGTAAGACGCGATCTGGCTTTATTACTTAATAAAAATGTGCTTTTTGCTGACATTGAAAGACTTGCCTATCAAACTGAACGAAAGTTACTCAAGAAAGTAAATTTATTTGATGTGTATGAAGGGAAAAATCTTGAAGCAGGGAAAAAATCGTATGCTGTGAGTTTCATTCTTCAGGACAACAATAAAACCCTCACAGATTTGCAGATAGATGAAATTATGAAACGGTTGCAGCAAACTTTCGAAAGCAAACTCGATGCTAGATTAAGATAGGATATCCAATTTCAAATTCATAAATTTTTTTTAAAAACAAAGGGCTTCACCAGCAAAGTGAAGCCCTTGTTATAATCAACCATTATTTTTGAACGGATCATTTTCGAAATAATCAGGTGCTTTTACAATGAGTTCATTTGGACCTGTAGGTGGAGTCGATTCCAACGTTAAACTGATTTCATTATCCATTGAAATAATCGTTAAAGATGGCGAAATATATGATAATTTTTTTACAATAAGCTTTGTTTCAATATTGAAAACATAAATTTTAGATGATTTCATCGTTACTGGATTTAAGGGTTAATCAACAATTACTTTTCGGCTAATGGATTTGCCATCAGAATATAAATTCAATACGTAAACCCCCGTTGGAAGCGAAAACACCGATACAGATGAAGTGCCATTCAGATTTTGATGTACCATCTGTTGCCCAACCGCATTGTATAAAACTACCTCACCCGACAGACTACGATTGAATTGCAATTTAAGTTGATGATTTGGCATATTGATTACACTAAATTGCTGGGCATAAGGATTTTGAACTGACGTATTTGTTGAAGAGTTACGGAAAATAAGGCTAAACCTGTCGACTGCGGCAGTTGGAATAGCGTCGAATGAATAAAGATTGCCATCGGTGATATCGGTTTCCAAATTGCCATTGAATTTATCTTTGAGAACTATCCGAAAAACAGCATCAAAATTACTAAACTCTGTTGCTTTTAATGTGAAAGATGATTGATTCCCTTGATCAAAATACAAAGGAATTTCGGTATCCAAAGGAATTTGATTCATTCCATTAATAACCAAGTTATCAACGTCAGCTACGGTATAAATCTTTGGTAAATCTGGATTACCGTCACTCATTTTTGGTGAATCATAAATATCTGAACCATTCGAGGCATTAGGATTAAAATAAATCACTGTTTCATCACTATAAATTTTGTTTGCAACAAGTATTCGAAGCACCTGATTTAATTTTTTCATACTATCTGGAGCCCTGAATTTATTATTAATATCATCTTGATGAGAACGCATCTCATTCGTCAAATTCAAGGTTGCCGAAGATTTTCCATCTGCAACTCGTACCCAAAAAGCTTGCATGGGTGGTATATACCCCGATACTTTTAATCCACTGTTTCCGGCACTTATGGAACCCGGAATATTATAAGTATCAAATACATAACCACTATTAAAGCTGCGATACCAAAAAGTTGGAACTAAATCCTTATTTGATGCAAAATTATCGACATTCAGAAATGATGGATAAGGATTTCCCACCAAATTAAAACCAGGTTTTGAAGTATTTGTCTCACTGCGTGTTAAATGAATAGATTGATCGCCATTGATTAAGGTACCGCTAAAACTGATATTGGATACTCCTAATTTAGGAACTACAATATAACCTGTACCGGCTGATAAGGGTGAAGTAATGACAGGCCAGCTATTATCTGCTTCATTATAACTATAAATGGAATTCATGTCCGAAATATTTGCCGAACTAACCGAAGGTGAGATATACCAGTTTCGAACGTCTGGTAAATATTGGTTTACAATAGTAGTGCCTGCGCCATTTAGTAGACCAGAAGTAAGCAAAGTAGCAGTTCCTGAAACATCAGATAATAAATTTAAAGTTCCATTATTTGTAAATTTCCCTGCAATAGTTAGTGGTTTTGAAGGATTTACAGTAAGATTACCGGATAAATTTAGATCAGAATTAATAACCATTCCATTTATATTGTCAACGATTAACATTGAATTAGCTCCAATTGAAACAGTTCCATCTCCGGAAATTGATTGTTGTAATGCACCATTAAAATTAACAGTACTTGAAGTAGAAGGATTAAAATTAAGCGTTGCTCCCGCAGCAACATAAATATTTCCTTTAATGGAATGTCCCGGATTGCCGGTTACATTAAAGTTTAAGGTTCCTCTCGTTATAGTCAGATTATCAATATTAACAGCAGAAACTCCGAAAGGTGATGCACTGGTATTCATATCAATTTCCAAATCGGCATAGGTTCTGCCGGAAAAAGCTGGACTTCCGGATTGGTTTTTATATAAACTACCAGTTTGAAAAACAACTACACTCTTAGGGGCAATAGCACCAAATGGATTACTTCCGGACTGCAAAATATAAACAGAACCGGATTCAAATACCACGGAACTCAGGTTTGAAATTCCAAAAGCATTTCCACTGAATGAAGTTCCTGCCGTAAATACAGATCCATTTTTAAAAACTAAACTTCCGGTATCGTTAGATATCAATTGATGAGCACCTCCCTCAAAAATCATTGAACCTCTAACGGAACCGGTACATCCTGATGTTATAGAAATTTTCAATGCATTTGCTCCGTTCACAAATAATTGCGAACCTGATTCAACAGAAAATGCTTCATCTGTACGTTCTGAAATAGTTAAAGTATTGTTTGCATCGGTTTGAAAAGTTATTGAAGTATTCCCTTTTAAAAGCAATTGTCCAATGGTTTCGGTAGGTACTGAAGTGATTGTTTTTGTTGAACCATCGATAAACTGTAAAACATCGTTTGCGGCACAAGTTGTCCGCGTGGGATTCCAATTTGAAGCATCCGTCCACGATGCTTTATCAGAGCCGATCCAAGTATAAAGCGGCAGCACGATTCCAGAACAACTTGCAATAAGGTCGGCAGCTCCAGATGAAGAAACTAAAATGTTTTGGTTGGCATAATTTCCGGCATTCAACCCCGATTTAAGACGGATATAAATAGGAGTTGAGTTAACAGCCTCGTCAATTGGAGTCAAAGACAGTGAAGAACCAAATCCGTCTTTTGAAGTCAACGAAATTTCGTAATCATTAGGAGCAGTGAGCACTATATTACTTGTCAAATTAATTCCACTTACCGATATATTTTTCCATTCCGAAGGACCACTACCATGCAAATAAGTAAATCCGGTAATAGAAGAAGTGCTCAGTGAAATTTCCGGATTATTGGAAATAGTAGTTCCATTTCCTGTTAAAGCCATTGAATAATTATAAGCTTTATCATAAGTATATACCCTATAAAAATAAGTAGTCCCGGTTGACAAACCACTATCCGTAAAACCTGTACCAGTTCCTTGATAAACAACAGTCATCCCTGAAGCAATCGTATTACCGGAAGCATAAATACCATTCACATTCGGTGTTGTTGTTGGGTCGGCAGATCCTCTGACAACAATATAACCACCTCCATCGGTTCCGCTTTCAGGGGCTGACCAACCAACATTCAACGAATTTTTCGTAGAAGAAGTTATGGTAAATGTGGTTGGAGCATCGGGAGCGGTTTCATCAACTCCGGTTGCAGTATATATCGCCACGTCGTCAATGTATAGAATACCTCCTACTCCGGTTTGTTTATGAGCAATGTCTGCCCAGATAGTTGCAACAAAATCGGTTGATGTAGGAGAAGATGTAACTTTCTCCCACGTATCTTGAGTTGAAGGACAATTATAAGTCGTTTGGGTAGTAGTAGAAGATATCGTTCCATCTCTTGAAATTTCACAACAACTCAATTGCGTATTTGTAATGTTTGAAACTCGCCGATAAAACTGAATGACAAGCCGTTGTCCAGATATTGGTGAAAAGGTTGGCGTAAAACAACGCCTTCCAGTGGTGGTCGTGTTATTTAATTGGAGAGAGTTATTACCACTTCTTACAACCGAAGTTTCATTCGAAATTGTTTGATTTGTATTCGATTTACTCCATAAATTTGCTTGACCGGCAGAAAAGGTATTCGTATTATCGATGGTTGCAGTTCCTTCAAAACCGCCATCCAACCCCAGATAGGATTGTCCCCATCCAATATTTGTTGATAGAACCAAGGTTCCGAAAAACACAAAATTTCCAAAAATTGATTTGCTACGATTTATTACCAAATGATGTAAAAAAATAAGACTTCTCATAAATTTAATTTAAATAGTTTATATTTGAAAATTATATTAAATCGAATATTTTATAAAAAACATAGGTAAATTCAATGTTTTAGGTTAATATAATACATAGTTTATAGATAGTATTGATTCAGTTTCAAAATATATCTAAATAATTTTCTACAAAAATAAATTATTAAATTCAAATAAGCAAACATTAATTTACATATTTGTTTTTATAAATACAAAAAAATTAGAGATCACGGGAAAATATTTTGAAATTAACGCGTACAAAGCAGAAAAACAATATGAAAATTGCCGAAAATTTTTAAACAAGAATAAATTTCAGCCAAAATAAAGTGAAGATGTATGATTTTGCAGTGAATGGTATATTTTTCTATTTCATATTTCACAAAAGAACAGTTTATTTGCATGAAAATTAAATATAAAATGAGTATCAGTTTTGACACCTACTTTATTTTTCAGAACACTTGCAAACGACCGACCTCGTCCGGTGAGCTAAAAAACGGAGAACAGTAGGCGTAGGAAACTTTTCTGTTTGAGTCTCGATGCATTCCGACGAGACGAGTTTACAAGTTTTCAGCCTACAAACGATTCACTTTTCGAGTGAAGCAGGCAAACCCTTTTTCCACTGTTCTCTCTCCATTTGGAGAGGGGAATCAAAGGTCGTGTGAGGTCTCTTGAACTATTTTGCTTCGTTTATTGGTTCAAGCTAAAAAATGAAGTGGGGTTTTAGAGGTGAAGCCCGTGTTATTCAATTTTATATTGACATAGGGAATAGAACGGATCATTTTTAAATAATTATATTGAATTGATTTAAAGAAATATCAACATGAAAATTAATTCGACAAAATCGACAAATAGCATATCACTTGTTCTGAAGCAGGTATTCATCTGTATTTTTCTGTTTATAGGAGTACTTTCAACTCAATTACAAGCATCTGTAATCAACCTGCAAGGCATCTGGCGATTTGCTATCGACAGAAATGATCGAGGAGAATCAGAAAGGTGGTTTCAACAAAGGCTATCCGATTCGATCGTCTTACCCGGTTCAATGGTCGAAAATCTCAAAGGAGATGACATTACTCTTAAAACTAAATTTACGGCCAGTATTTATGATAGTTCATGGTTTTTCAACCCTCGCATGGCAAAGTACCGGACACCGGAACACTTGAAAATGCCATTTTGGTTGACACAACTCAAACATTACAGCGGAGTTGCCTGGTATCAGCGCGATGTCTTTATTCCTTCAGGCTGGAAAAATCAAAATATCATTTTGTACCTTGAACATCCACACTTTATATCGACTGTGTGGATAGATAATATTGAAATTGGTACCCAAAATTCACTTACCGTTCCTCATGTATTCGATTTGACATCCCAATTAAAACCTGGTAAACACCAAATTAGTATTCGAATTGACAATCGACTGAAAAGCATGGATGTAGGCACAAATTCACACAGTGTAACTGATCATACACAAGGAAATTGGAATGGAATTGTCGGAAAAATGCAACTTCAATCCCGTCCATTGCTTCATTTTGACGACATTCAGATATTCCCCGATTTGAAAACTAAAAGTGTTCGATTGAAAATAAATATCGAAAATCAGACAGATCATCCTCAAAATGCTATTGTAGAGTTGAACGCCCACAGTTTTAATAGTCAAATAACTCAAACAGTAACTCCTCTTAAACAAAAAATTAAACTTCAGGGAAAGTACAATCCAATTGAATTGATCCTACCTATTGGTGATGATATGCAAACTTGGGACGAATTCAATCCCGCGCTTTACAAATTAAAAGCCTCGTTAATCTTTAAAAATGAAACCGATAGCATTACCTTAGAATTTGGTATGCGCGAAATTGGCATCGAAGGAAAATATTTCACAATTAACGGTCATCAAATCGTTTTACGTGGAACGGTTGAAAATGCCGTATTCCCATTGACAGGTTATCCACCTATGGATGAAAGCTCGTGGGAACGCGTTTTCCGTATAGCCAAATCTTTTGGTTTGAATCATTTTCGTTTTCATTCCTATTGTCCTCCAGAAGCAGCATTTGAAGCTGCCGACAGAATTGGGTTTTATCTTCAACCCGAAGGACCAAGTTGGCCAAATCACAGCACACAGTTAGGTCGAGGGCTTCCAATTGATCAATATCTGATGGACGAAACCAAACGAATGACTAAAAGTTACGGAAATCATCCTTCGTTTACATTCTTATCAGCCGGAAATGAACCTCGTGGTGCTTGGGTGCCTTGGGTAAGTAAGTTTGTTGAATACTGGAAAGCAACTGATTCGAGACGCCTGTACACCGGAGCTTCAGTTGGACAAGGTTGGGCTTGGCAGCCCAAAAGTCAATATCATGTGAAAGCCGGAGCACGCGGCTTAAACTGGGGGAATACACGCCCGGAAACAACTTCGGATTATAGAGACAAGATTGACACCATAAAACAACCTTATATTTCTCACGAAGCAGGACAATGGTGCGCATTTCCAAATTTCGACGAAATAATTAAATACACCGGCGTTACACGTGCCCGAAATTTCGAATTATTTCAGGAGGATTTAGCCGATCACGATATGGCAGACCGAAATCATGATTTTCTAATGGCTTCGGGGCATTTGCAAAGTCTGTGTTATAAAAATGAGATTGAACGTGTTCTTCGAACCCCAAATTATGCGGGATTCCAATTACTTAGTTTGAACGATTACCCTGGACAAGGTACGGCATTAGTTGGCGTGCTCGATGCCTTTTGGGACGAAAAGGGATACATGACTGCATCTCAGTTTCACCGCTTTTGTAATTCTACGGTTCCGCTTGCTCGTATCGAAAAATTTGTCTTCCGAAACAACGAACATTTTAACGCAAAAATCGAAGTATCTCATTTTGATAAAAGTGAAATAAAAAACGCAAAAATATTATGGCGACTTCGAGATGCATTCGGTTTGGTGCTGAAACAAGGCGTATTATCGATACGAGATATTCCTGTCGGCACAAATACGCCGCTCGGAGAAGTAAATATTGATTTGTCCGAATACTATAAACCGGTAAAATTGAATTTAGAAATTGCCATTGATGGAACTAAATTTGCCAATGATTGGAATTTCTGGGTTTATCCGGTGATTCAGACGATGCCCGATTCAACAGGGATATATATTTCCCGCACACTCGACAACAAAGCCGTTTCGACCCTTGAAAAAGGAGGAAAAGTACTCTTATTGGCGGCAGGAAATATTCAATATGGAAAAGATGTGATTCAGTCATACCTTCCGGTATTTTGGAATACGTCGTGGTTCAAAATGCGACCACCGCATACCACAGGCGTCTTTATCAACAATTATCATCCGGTTTTCAATGATTTTGTTACCGAAAATTGGGCTAATTTGCAATGGTGGGAATTGGTAAATAAAGCGCAGTGTATGCTTCTTACCGATTTTCCGAAGAGATTTGAACCCATCGTTCAACCCATTGATACCTGGTTTTTAAACCGGAAATTAGGAATGCTGTTCGAGGCAAAAGTTGGAAATGGAAAACTTATTATGACATCAATGGACCTTACAAGCAGTTGGGAAACCCGACCGGTTGCCGAACAACTCTACTATTCTTTGCTAAAATACATGCAATCTAATCACTTTCAGCCTGAATTCAGCGTTGATTTGCAACAAATCCGCGATTTGTACATAAAAACAGCTGCTCCGGTAAATTCATATACCAAAAGTAGTCCTGATGAATTAAAAAAAGATGTAAAATAGCTTGTTAACTCGTTGATTAGATTATTGATTAAAATTTAAATTTCCGAAATCTTTTTTGAAATGCGGGCAACCTCAGCGTTCATAAAAAAGGTTGAACACAGCTCGATTCAAATCCATCGTCAGGATTTGACATAACAAGTGGAGGTGGCGATTTTGACTTTAATAAAAATTTAAAAAATGATGTTCGGTGTATTTTCCAAAATTTGAACATCATTCTACACCGTATAGTTTTCTATCTAATTTAAAATCAATTATTATTCTATCTAAAACCACATCTGGATCGACGGCAAAAATACGCAATTGATTATTACCTGAATGATTAAACCTCCATCCAAATTTAATGATTGCTTGATTCCTTAGAACGTTAAGTTTCCAGGCTTCGCTCCTGCCTTGTGTTTTTAAATCATAAATTTCAGGTTTTGCATTATCAATCTGAACAGCCACGCGCAATCTCCGTTTTATGGCAGAAGGATGAGTGGGCAATAAATCGATTTGAACGGTTGCACTGTCGGATTTTTCTATTTTAAAATCGTATTCAAGAAATGGATTTTTAGAAAAATCGGAGTTTAAATGGGCATTGTAAGGCATCAAAGCCATTGCTGAGGCACTATAGCCCAACCCTTGTACACTGACCCAATGTTCACGAGAATTTTGATTTTGATGAGTAAAATTAGATGCTGATAACCTGATAATTTGGTCATGTTCATCAACTTGATGATCATAAGTTCCATCTATCTTAATATAAAAATATGCGCTGTTCAACTTCAGGATTAGCATTCCATTTTCATGTGCTGATTTCATTTTTTCGGGATTCAGACTCAATATCCATTTATCGGAAGGCAGAAAAGAATTAATTTTTGCCGATTGAAACGATACATCCAACCAATCGGGTTTCGATATTAATGTACTGGTATCGGCATTAAAAACGAACAATCCTTTATGGGCATTATTTATTGAAATTAAAGCGGTATAATTTTGATAAAAGGGTTTTTGAGCATCTTCAACCCAACATGCAGGATGATTATTTTGTATAAAGCTAATCTTCGAAAAGTCAGGTTTACTAAAAACCGGCAAATTTCGTGGACTTGACGACATGATATTTTTCCACTTGCCTTTTTCAATCGAATCATTATAAAAAGTAGTCAATGTTTGGATTTTTTCCCATGCACTCAGGCTCTTTTGAATAGCAACCTTTGTTTCTGAAAATCCATAAGGTGCAAAAATGTCTGCATATTGATAATTCAACCACTTTTTATTCATTTCGGCAGCACCATCCACCGGATATTTAATCAATTCAAAATACGCATTTTTCAAACAATCAGGCAACAATTCGGCAATAGAATCGGCTTGGTTTTCAATATCCTGATATTGTTTTATACGAATAGAAACCTCATCACCACCGGCAGTAAAACTCAACGCTGATGGATGGACCGGTGTGGTTGGCTCGGTTTGACTCCAGCCCATAAACTCGGGACGACGAATAAATGCCAATCGATAATATTCGTTCATAATATGTTGAATGGCAGCAGCATGTTCAGCTCCAAACTGTTTTGCCAACCATTTCTCCAACTGATTTGAAATATTATCCGGACGAACATCATCGATATTCCATGCCATATCCAAAAAGAATTCAGTCAGATATTCAGCAGGTTTTAGGTCGCCTACATTCAATATCCATAATTTTCGGGCATCGTAACTCCATGCCTGATGCATTTCGTACCACAATAAAGCCGGTTCGGTTGTGGCAAGCCACAAATAATCATGCGGTCGTCCCCAGTATGAGACATGGTAATACACCCCCGATCCGCCAGATCGTTTCTGTTCAGCTTCATTGCTGAGTTGATTCAGATAACCGTAATTATCGTCGCACCAGACCAATGTAACATCATCGGGAACCTTTAGCCCAGCATTGTAGGCGTCCAGCACTTCTTTGTACGGAATAAATATCTGAGGTATGCTGGATGGTTTTTTATGAAGGGATTCACTCAGTATTTTTCGTTGTTCGGCAAAAACATCTGTCAATCCTTCAATATGTTGAGACATTGATTTCACTCCTTCCATAGCACCATCATGAATGCCCCGCATACCGACAGTATAAATATTCTCGTAATTTGAAACTTGGTTTATACGTTCTTTCCAATAATCCAAGACCTTAGATTTATTGGTAAAAAAGTTATAATCGCCATTTGTTTTGTGATTCCATTCACGCGGATTACTCCGCATCATTGGTTCACAATGAGAGGTACTTACCACAATGCCAAAACTATCAGCTAAGGCTGCATTTCCATTTACTACATAAAATGGCAATGTACATTCATGCATGGCCGGCCAGATGGTGTTCGCTCGCAGACGAAGGAGCAATTGAAAGATTTTCCGGTACGTTTTCGGCCCAATCTCGCCCAAATGAGGATCGACAGTTTTGGATGCCCAAGGTTTTAACCCCCAGTCTTCGTCATTCAGAAAAATACCACGGTATTGCACTGAAGGATGTTGGAATATAGGTTTTGCGATATCCAACACTATCTTTTCCTCGTGCTTCGGTTTAACGTCTGCCCACCACACCCAGGGCGAAATGCCAATCATACGTGAAAGTTCCAAAATCCCGTAGGCAGTTCCACGACTATCGCTACCCATGACAACAAGTAATTTATTATCTTTATTTTCAATTAGTTGTATCGAAAAAGCTTCCCATTTCCCCTTGATTGAATCAAGTTTCAACCGGTACTTTGAAATGACCTTCTGCAACATACGGCTTTGACCGAGAGTTCCTACAATAAGCATCGGATATTGATTGGAAATCGTATTTTTTATTGGTAAAAATCGACCTGAAATATTTAAAACATCCTTTTGAAACATGGAAGCAGCGTTTTTAACAACAGCAGATTCATTCATATCGATAAAAATTATCGCTTGTTGATTGCCTGAAACAACCGGAAAAGTTTCGGACTGCTCACCAAAACAAATAAAGGGGATAAAAAATAGCACCGTTACAAAAAATAAATGTAGGAAAAATGACCTTTTCATGATGAAATAATTTTAAAAATACAAAGAAAAAGAAAAATTATAAGACAGGTTCATTTCTATCTTGAAAAAATGCTATTCTGTACTTTATTTCATGTAAATGTACGTTTATCCATTTCACTTGGTTCAATTATTGCCGATATTTGTAAAAAATTAAAGTTGTAAAATCGTCTATCCATTTTTTTAATTTCATACCGTATTTTAAAATCATAATAATTTTAAAAATTTAATTATTTCAAAATGAAACATTTGATAATCAGCTTTTTAGCTATCTTTATGGGTTTTACAATGTTGCAAGCACAACAACCGAAAGTACATCAAACTGCGCTTAGCAAAGAAGATTCGCTCGGAATTAAATCGGGAGCCGATCCTCGAAAAGCCATCCCTTCACATCCAGGGTTTTCTCGGAAAAAAGGGCATCCCGTAATTTTTACCGTTGGCGATTCGACCATGAAAAATGGCAAAGACAATGGGAGTAACAAACAATGGGGCTGGGGACATTTTTTTGGTGATTATTTTGACACCTCCAAAGTTTCAGTCGAAAACCATGCGCTCGGAGGCAGAAGTAGCCGTTCATTTATCACTGAGGGACTTTGGGCAAAGGTTCTTGATGCAGTTCATCCCGGCGATTATGTACTTATCCAATTTGGACATAACGACAATGGTCCTTTGAATTATGGACGCGCCAGAGCTTCACTGCATGGAAATGGCGACAATGACACAACCGTTGTAATGGAAGCTACAGGCAAACCGGAAACTATTCATTCATTTGGTTGGTATATGCGAAAATATGCCAGCGATGTTAAAGCCAAAGGAGCTACTCCAATTTTGCTTTCGCACATACCGCGCAACATGTTTACAACCAAAGATAGCACTGAAGTGATTCGAAATAACCACGATTACGGATTATGGACAAAAGAAGCTGCTGCAATGGCTCATGTTCCATTTTTAGATGCAAATAAGTTGATAGCCTCAAAGTTAGATAAAATGGGGAAAGATTCTATTCAAAAAATGTATTATGGCGATCATACCCATACATCTCTGCTCGGAGCAAAACTTAACGCAAGCACCATTGCCGAAGGACTGAAGACACTTAAAAACTGTAACATAAAAAAATATCTGAAAAAATAAAAGCTGTTACTGTCGGAATTTAAGACCGATTCTGATTCCGTTTTTAAGTATTCAAACCATATATTCATCAATTTTGATTTGAGTGAGCTCTGAAAAAGGGATATGTTAATCACAAAGATACAAAGCACTTTTTTACTCTAATAAATTAATTTTAAAAGTGTTATCTTTAAAACTCAGATAGAAAATTATTGATTTTCTATTAAAACTGACTTTTCAGAGTGGATTCAGATTTTTATATTATAAAAACATACAAAGCCTCAGCAGTCCCCTTTCTGTTCAATTTCAGAAAGGGGATTTGGTGGCTAAAACATCATTTTTGAATTATTTTTTTAAATCAAATGAATCAATATTATGAAGAAACAAATTGTATTTTTTGTATTTAGCTTTGTGATCATCCAAATGCAGGCATTAAATGTATTTAACGTGAAAGATTTTGGAGCTAAGGGTGATGGAAAAACCATTGACACTGAATCAATTAATAAATCTATTTCAGCCGCAGCATTTTCTGGGGGTGGAACAGTTGTTTTTCCTGCCGGAATTTATCCAAGTTATTCTATTCATCTCAAAAGCAATATCACCCTTCAATTCGATGCCGGTTCGGTGTTATTAGCAGCCGAAAACAATCCCGAAAACGGATATGATGCTCCTGAACCAAATGAATTTCATCAATATCAGGATTTCGGACATAGTCATTGGCATAACAGTCTGATTTGGGGTGAAAATCTTGAAAATGTAAGCATTATTGGACAAGGAACCATTAATGGAGCCGGATTAAACAGAGGTGATAAAAACGTGCTGGAGGCTGGAATAGGTAACAAAGCCATCAGTTTAAAGCTATGCAAAAACGTGCTTTTACGGGATATTAAAATGTTGATGTGCGGACATTTTGCTTTATTAGCAACAGGCGTCGACAATCTTACAATCGACAATTTAACGATCGATACCAACCGAGATGGATTAGATATTGATGCCTGTCGAAACGTACGAGTTTCAAATTGCACGGTCAATTCTCCTTGGGACGATGCTATCGTTCTTAAAGCCAGCTATGCACTGGGGTTTTTCAGAGACACAGAAAATGTAACAATCACAAACTGTTTTGTAAGCGGTTTTGACAGAGGCTCTTCGCTTAACGGCAGCTATAAAAAAAATGAAATGAATGTTCCCGACAAAGATTTCCCTACGGGTAGGATTAAATTAGGAACAGAATCAAGTGGTGGATTCAGGAATATCGCCATTAGCAATTGTGTGTTCGATCATTGTAGAGGTTTAGCTCTCGAAACCGTTGATGGGGGCGTACTTGAAGATGTAGTCATTTCAAATATTACCATGCGCGATATTATGAATTCTCCGATTTTTCTTCGAATCGGCGCCCGTATGCGAAGTCCTGAAAACACCCCCATCGGTAAAATGAGACGAATCACCATTCAAAATATCAATGTGTATGATGCTGACTCACGTTTCGCAAGCTTAATTACAGGTTTGCCTAACCATCCCATAGAAGACATTAAACTTGACCATATTCGAATCGTCTACAAAGGTGGTGGCACAAAAGATCAATCCACACTGAATGTTCCCGAAAACGAAAAAAAATATCCCGAACCTTCGATGTTTGGTACGATTCCTTCATCAACCTTTTTCATTCGTCATGCCAGGAATATTGAAATTAGTAATATGGAAGTAAGTTTTTTAAAGCCCGATGAACGTCCTGCTATTCAATTAGATGATGTACAACAATCGGTATTTAGAAATCTGAAGATCAATCAACCAAATGTTCAGAAATTCATTATAAAAAATAGTGATAAACCCGAAATTAAAGAATAAACAATTGATATTCAATCGATTATTTTACAAATACAAAACTTCAATGAAAAGAAAAATAGTGTACCTTGCCTTGTTTCTATCCATTTATATTTATGGCTGGTCTCAAACCGTAATGGCAAACATCAAACAAAATGATTCGAATACCCAGCTACATTTAATGAAACCCGAATACAAAACTCCTTATGGAATTCCAAAGGTTGGTGATGTAAAATCAGTGACAGACAGAATTCTTTTATACTTAGAAAATGTAACCCCTGCAAAAGTAATTGACAGCACGAATCAAACCGAAATAACCGATTTTTCGAAAATCAATAAAAATGCAAGATTAAATCCGGGTGTTTTTCGATTAACAAGCTATGAATGGGGAGTAACCTATGCAGGTATGCTTCATGTTGCCGAAATAACAAACGACAAACGGTATACCGACTATATTTCCAAAAGATTTGATTTTCTATCCGAAATAGAACCCTATTTTGCGAAATTACAAAAAGAAGGAGTGATTGATCCTCAAATGCGTCAAGTAATTAAACCTGAAGCTTTGGACGATGCAGGAGCCATATGTTCTGCTATGATTAAAGCAGAAATAGCAGGCATCTCATTAAAAGACAGGCCATTGATTGATAATTATATCCATTTTATAATGGAAAAAGATTATCGCCTTCCGGATGGACTTTTTGCCCGTAATCGTCCGCAACACAATTCCGTTTGGCTCGATGATATGTATATGTCGATCCCAGCAATTGTAAATATGGGGCGATTGACCGGTGATACGAAATATTTTGATGAGGCAGTAAAACAAGTCATACTTTTCAAACAAAGAATGTGGATTCCCGAAAAAAAACTTTTCCGTCATGGCTGGATTGAGGCAATGAAAGATCATCCCTCATTTTACTGGGCTCGTGCCAATGGATGGGCAATCATGACACTCACCGAAGTACTTGATGCATTACCCGAAAATTATCAGGGTAGAAATCAAATTCTTGAATTGTTACAAAATCATATCCGCGGCATTGTTGCTTTACAATCGGGCGAAGGATTTTGGCATCAATTGCTTGACCGAAATGATTCTTATTTAGAAACCTCAGCAACAGCCATTTTCACGTATTGTATTGCTCATGCTATTAATAAAGGTTGGATCGATGGATTAGCCTATGGACCTGTAGCTATGTTAGGCTGGAATGCTGTTTCAACTAAAATTAATGAAACCGGCGAAGTTGAAGGCACTTGTGTTGGTACAGGAATGGGATTCGATCCGGCTTTTTATTATTATCGTCCAGTAAGTAAATTTGCAGCTCACGGTTATGGACCTGTATTGCTTGCAGGGGCTGAAATTATCAAACTTGTAGAAAACAAATATCCTAAAGTGAACGATAGCGCCGTCCATTTTTACCGTTTCCAACAAAAGACGAATCAACCAATTTTTGGAACAACTAAGTAATTATATAAATATTAACAATTAAAAATACCAAGAAAATGACACGTTCAGCATTTAAAATGTTTTTAAAACCAGGTTTCGAAGCCGAATATGAAAAACGCCACAATGCCATTTGGCCAGAATTGAAGCAACTTTTGAAAGATAATGGTGTCTCTGATTATTCCATTTTTTGGGATAAAGAAACGAATATTCTTTTTGCCGTTCAAAAAAATAGTGGCACAGGAGGTTCTCAGGATTTGGGATCGACCGAAATAGTTCAGAAATGGTGGGCTTACATGGCTGATATTATGGAAACTAATCCAGATAATTCGCCAGTTTCTATTCAGTTGCCCGAACTATTTTACATGGAGTAATATCATTTTTAGTTCTTCATTCAAAGTAAAAAATTTGAGAAAATAATATTGATTCATCCGAATAAAACAACTCATGAATAAAATAGTAAAAATTTTCCTTTTGTCAGTCGGAACATTTGCTTCTACAGCCATGTTTGCCGACGTAAAACCAGCAGCCTTGTTTTCAGATAATATTGTTCTTCAACGCGACAAACCCATTCCCATTTGGGGAACTGCCAATGCCGGTGAAAAGGTAACAATTACTTTTAAAAACACGACGAGTTCGACAATTACAGATGCATCCGGAAAATGGATGTTACGATTACCAAAGCAAAATGCCGGAGGACCATTCACCCTATTGATTGAAGGTAACAACAAGGTGGTTATTAACGATGTTTACGTTGGTGAAGTGTGGCTTTGTAGCGGACAATCAAACATGGATATGACCGTCGCAACCGAAGATCGTTATTGGTGCGGTGTAAACAATGAAACAGAAGAAGTCGCCAATGCGAATTACCCTCAAATGCGCGTTTTCGATGTCGATTTCACTCCGTCTCAAACCATTAAGCCCGATGTAACAGGCAAATGGGAAATCGTATCGCCAAAAACAGTTGGACATTTATCGGCCGTAGCCTATTTTTTCGCACGCGAACTTTATAAAAAGCTTCATATTCCGATAGGGATGATTACTTCTGCTTATGGTGCCAGTACTGCCGAAACATGGATAAGCAAAGAAGCACTTGAAGCGCATCCCAATTTACAATTCATTTTAAATACCTACTCAAAAAAATGGCAGGATTTTGTAGCTGACAGCGCTTCATCCATGACAAAATACAGGGACGAAATGATGAAATATACCGGAAATCTGGCTGCGTTGCAAGCTGCTGCTGGCGATGTTACAGCCAAAAAACCACGTGCTCCCCGAAATCCCGACCCTTCACGCGATCAACACAATCCATTCGTGTGCTACAACGGTATGATTGCGCCATTAATTCCTTATGCCCTAAGAGGAACTGTGTGGTATCAGGGCGAATCAAACGGTCCGACTGCAAAACAATACCGCGAAATTATGGAGACTTTAGTTTCCGATTGGCGCACCCGTTGGGGAGAAGGTGATTTCCCTTTCCTCTATGTTCAAATTGCCAATTACGGGAAACCAATGACCACACCTGTTATGGATAATGCTATGGTAACAGTTCGCGAAGCACAGGTTCAAAACCTCTCTATACCAAATACTGCCATGGTTTGTGCGATTCAAAATGGTGATAAACCCACAAATATTCACCCAAAAAACAAACAAGCTATCGGATATTGGCTTGGCTTAGCTGCCCGTGCCAAAGTATATGGTGAAAAAGTGGAATATTCAGGACCCATGTACAAAAATTATAAAGTATCTGGCAACAAAATAATACTCTATTTCACTCATGTCGGCAAAGGCTTAAAAGCCAAAGATGGAAAACTGACCGGATTTGCTATTTGTGGCGAAGACAAAAAATGGATATGGGCTGATGCCAAGATTGTTGGAAAAACAATTGAAGTTACAAGTCCGGAAGTTACAAAACCTGTTGCCGTCAGATATTGCTGGGGCACAAACCCGCCGGCAAGTCTTTCAAATAAAGACGGAATGTGGACACCAAATTTCAGAACAGATAATTTCTAAATCAACACTATATGAAAATTAATTATCAAAACATTTATATTATTAGCTTGTTTCTTCTTTCTCCATTTTTTTCTAAAGCACAAACTGTAAAAGCACCTATTATGGGTTGGAGCAGTTGGAATAATTTCAGGGTAAATATTGATGAGAAATTGATTCGCGAACAAGCCGATGCCATGATTTCATCAGGTCTTTATAAAGCCGGTTACCGTTATATAAATATTGATGATGGCTACTTTGGGGGTCGCGATGAGAATGGAAATTTATTAGTTAACGCCAAAAAATTCCCTTCAGGCATGAAATCTTTAGTTGATTATATCCATTCAAAAAAACTGAAAGCAGGTATTTATACCGATGCAGGCGAAAATACTTGCGGCTCAATTTATGATAAAGATTTAAAAGGAGTAGGTTCCGGGATTTATGGTCATGTTGACCAAGATTGTATCCTTTTCTTTAAAGATTGGGGGTTTGATTTTCTGAAAGTCGATTGGTGCGGCGGTGAAAAAATGGGACTTGATGAAAAAACAGAATATACCAAAATTATCCGTGCAGTAAAAAAAATCAACCCTGATATTGTATTCAACATTTGCCGATGGAAATTTCCGGGAGAATGGGCAATCAACTTGTCTGATTCATGGAGAATTTCGTCAGATATCAGACCTGAATTTTCTTCCATATTGAACATTATTGACCTAAATGCAGGTCTTTATAAATTTGAAAGTGCTGGTCATTATAACGATATGGATATGTTGCAGGTAGGACGTGGAATGACCTTCGATGAAGATAAAACGCATTTTTCGATGTGGTGCATGTTGAATTCTCCATTGTTAGCGGGAAATGATTTACGGAACATGTCAAAACAAACTTTAGAAATACTAACCAACAAAGAAGTAATAGCTCTTAATCAGGATCCTGATTTTAAGCAAGCTACCAGAATTTACTCCGAAAACAATATTGAGGTGTGGCTAAAACCATTGGGAATTAAAGAAAAATCGAAAGCCATTGCTATAATGAACCGAGGGGAAAATCAAACTGATTTTCATTTAACATCCCAGCTGATAAATGTAAACAAAAAATGTAAATTAAGAGATTTGTGGTTACATGCTTCACTTGGAAAAATCGGGAACGGAAAAGTATTTTCAATTCCATCACACGGTATTGTTGTATTAATTGCCAAATAATCAAATAGCAAAAAATAAAACTATTAATCTCATTTAAATTTCTAAATGAAAAAAATTAAATTAGATTCAAATTATAAATTTACGGCAATCTTAGTAGTTATTCATTTAATGATGTTTTCAAGTGCAATGGCACAACGTCAAATGGAAAACCTCGATCGTGGGATCGTTGCATTTCGTACATCAAACGATTCAGCATACATTGGTTGGCGTTTATTAGGAACAGAACCCGAAAACATAACATTCAATTTGTATCGAAAAAGTGGAAATGAACCGGCAATAAGATTGAACAAATTTCCAATTGCTGAAAGCACCAATTACGTTGATGGTCCAGTGAACTTCAACGTTGAAAATCAATACTTCGTAAAACCAATTATTGATGGAAAAGAATTTGCTGCTGATAAACCATACACGCTGAAAGCTAATATTCCCATTGGAAATTACATTGATATCCCCTTGAAAACACCTGAAGGATATACTCCAAACGATGTTTCAGTGGGCGATTTGGATGGAGATGGAGAATATGAAATCGTAGTACATCAAACTTTTCGTGGTAAAGACAATTCATTTGCCGGAATTTCGGGTATTCCAATCTTTCAGGCTTATAAAATGGATGGCACTTTTTTATGGCAAATCAGTCTCGGAAAAAATATTCGGGAAGGAGCTCATTATACACAATTTATGGTGTACGATTTGGATGGCGACGGCATTGCTGAATTTGCCTGCAAAACAGCTGATGGCACAATCGATGGAGTAGGAAAAGTCATTGGAGACTCTACCAAAGATTGGCGGGATTTAAATCCTGAACATAGAGCCACTTATGGAAAAATTTTAGCCGGACCGGAATATTTTACCATTTTCAATGGACAAACTGGTAAAGCACTCGCCACAACCGATTATATTCCAAGCAGATATCCCTTGAACAGTTGGAATGGACATGGAGGAGATGGAAAAGGAGACTCTACAGGAAATCGTTCCGATCGATTTTTAGCATGTGTTGCCTATTTGGATGGCATTCATCCAAGCATCGTGGAATGTCGTGGGTATTATGGACGCACGGTATTGGCAGCATGGGATTGGCGTGATGGCAAACTGACTTCACGCTGGGTTTTCGACAGCAAAAACGGAGATAATCCATTCTCAGGACAAGGAAATCACAATTTGGTTGTAGCTGATGTCGATGGAGATGGTAAAGACGAAATTGTTTACGGTTCGATGGTGGTTAACCATGATGGCAAAGGATTATTCTCAACCGGTTTCCGGCATGGAGATGCACTCCATGTCGGAGTCTTGGACCCTTCCCGAAAAGGATTGGAAGTTTTCGGAATTCATGAAATTGAAGACAATACTACCGGACCCGGAGCAACCATTTATGATGCCAAAACAGGTAAGGTACTTTACAAAGGTTCGATCAACAAAGATGTAGGACGCGGTGTTGCCGAAGATATTTATCCCAAAAATCCGGGTGCTGAAATGTGGTATTCAGGCTCGGGCGGATTGCTTAATTTAAAAGGCGAACGTATTGGACCCATGCCTTCATCAATCAATTTTGTAATTTGGTGGGATGGGGATTTTAGCCGTGAATTGTTAAACCGAAATTATATAGACAAATATGGCGTTGGAAGAATATTCACCGCTGAAGGTTGTCTGTCGAACAACGGTACGAAATCGACCCCTGCTTTAAGTGCCGATTTGTTTGGCGATTGGCGCGAAGAGGTTATTTTCAGAACTGCCGATAATCTACATTTGCGCATTTATAGCACAACCATTCCCACAAATCACCGCATTTACACGTTGATGCACGATCCGCAGTACCGATTAGGAGTTGCCACTGAAAACGTCGGATACAATCAGCCTCCACATACCGGATTCTTTTTAGGTACAGGAATGAACAAAGCCCCCAAACCAAATATATTTTTAGTAAAAAATAAAAAATAAAACAACGATATGTGTCAAAATTTCAAGTATTTCAATCTTATATCACTCTTATTTATTTTTGTATTCTCAGCAAAAGCACAAAATAATAGTTTCATCGAACCTTTCGATTCAAACTGGATGTTTATCCATCAAGACATTCAGAGAGCTGAAAAATCAAATTTCGACGATTCATCGTGGCGTAAATTAGATGTTCCACACGATTGGAGTATTGAAGGACCTTATGATGAGACAAATCCTACCGGACGAGGTGGCGGATATCTCCCTTCGGGAATCGGATGGTATCGCAAAAGTTTTACGTTGCCTTCCGAAGCATCATCAAAAAAAATATTCTTGGAATTTGATGGCATAATGGCTAACAGCGATGTATGGATAAATGGTTTTCTTTTAGGGCATCGTCCTTATGGTTATAGCAGCTTTGAGTATGAGCTAACTTCACATCTTAAAACAGGGAAAAACAATCCCAATATTATTGCGGTTCGGGTTGACGATAGCCAGCAACCTGCATCTCGTTTTTATACCGGAGCAGGTATCTACAGGCACGTTCGTTTAATCGAAACGAATCCGGTGCATTTTGACCATTGGGGAATTTATGTTTCAGATTCACAGGTAAATGACAAGAAAGCAACTTTAGCGGTTCAATCGTCTATACTGAATCAATCAACAAAATCAGAAAATGTTATTCTTGTAACGACGTTAATCAATCCAACCGGAAAAACTATCAAGTCTTCCGAATTGAAAAAAACAATTGCAGCCGGCGAAAAGGTGACAGTAAACGAAAAAATTGAAGTTTTGAATCCTGATTTATGGAGCACCGACCAACCGCAACTTTATCGTTTAATCAGTAAGATCAGCAAAGCGAATCAAATTATAGACGAACAAGTTACCACGGTTGGTATACGCGACAGTAAATTTGATGCTGCCACCGGTTATTGGTTAAATGGGAAAAATATAAAAATAAAAGGAGTTTGCCTGCATAGCGATGGTGGTGCAGTAGGAAGTGCCGTACCCCTAGCCATTTGGGAATATCGGTTTAAATTGCTCAAAGAAGTTGGTGTCAATGCCATCCGTACAGCACACAATCCCGTGGCACCAGAGTTTCTGGATTTATGTGACCGCATGGGATTCTTGGTCCTTGATGAAAATTTCGATACATGGAATGCAGCCAAACAGGGTGCCGAAAAAGGATATAATCTATACTTCAGCAAGTGGTGGGAAAAGGACACACGCGATATGGTACTTCGCGACCGGAATCACCCTTCCATTATTATGTACAGTGTTGGAAATGAAATTAGAGATAATTTAAATGATTCAGCAGGATTTCAAAAATACCGAAATCAACAAAATCTCATTCACAGTCTGGACCCGGCACGACCCGTAACCATGGCATTGTTCCGTCCAAATAGTTCAAAAGTATATACCAATGGCTTCGCGGATATGATGGATGTGGTTGGACAAAATTATCGGGAACAAGAATTAGTCGCTGCACATATTGCGCATCCAAACTGGAAAGTAATCGGCACCGAAAATAGCCATACGCTCCCTGAATGGCTTATTTTGCGCGACAAACCTTTCATGGCTGGGCAATTTTTATGGACTGGCTTCGATTATTTGGGGGAAGCACAATGGCCCAATATTTCGTACGACAAAGGTTTATTCGATCGTACAGGAGGTTGGAAACCCATTGGACTACAACGTCAGAGCTGGTGGTCGACAAAACCGGTGGTTCATATCGTTCGTAAAGAGGATAACGATGGCGTTGGCGATTGGGTGGCAAACTGGTCTCCGGTTGATCAAGGCACTTACGATCAGGCTTTAATTCAAGTATATAGTAATTGTGATGAAGTTGAATTGTTTTTAAATAATAAATCGTTGGGCATTAAAACCAAGCCGGCAAACGATGCTCCCAGAGAATTGAATACTTCTTTTGAGAAAGGAACTTTGAAAGCAGTTGGTAAAATAAACGGACAAATTGCAGCAACCGAAGAATTTAAAACAGCCGGCGAACCCAACCACATTCAGCTCACTGCGTCAAAAAATAAATTATCAAATTCATCTGATGATGTCGTTATTATAAAAGCAACCGTTGTAGATGATCAAGGAATCACATGTCCTAATATTGATAAAATAATCACATTCAATACATCTGAAAACGGGAAAGTTATAGCTGTCGACAATGGAAATGCTCTTAGTCATGAAACGTACCAGGATAATAAACGTCATACTTACAACGGTTCGTGTATTGCCATTATCCGTGCAAAATCAAATTCCGGACAGATAACAGTGACTGCCGGTTCGCCTGAATTAAAATCGGGAAGTGTAATGATAGATATCGAGTAAATTAGATAAATTCTACGGAAATAATTTAATAAATAAAAATTCAGGACAACAATTTTCAGAACATATTAAATTTGTAAAATGCTCATGAATCAAACATTCAGAAAAATGAATTGTAAAAACTATATTTTAATTATTTTTACTTTACTATCGACCGGCCTTTTTGCAAAAAGTAAAACACCCACGGTTTCCGAAAAAAACATGGGTGCATATCTCATGGTTTACTTCAAAGACGATACGCACGGATTGTATTTTGCACTGAGTAAAGATGGCTACAGTTTTACGGATGTAAACAACGCCAAACCCATTATTGCCGGTGATACGATTGCGGAGCAAAAAGGAATTCGCGATCCGTATATTATGCGTGGTCCGGATGGCATGTTTTACATGGCATTAACCGACTTGCACATTTATGCGCAGAAGTTAGGATTAAGAGATAGTTTGTGGGAACGTAGTGGAAAAGATTTTGGATGGGGAAATAATCGGGGTCTTGTTTTGTTGAAATCGCCGGACCTGATTCACTGGACGCACAGCGTGCTTCGGGTGGATAAGGCTTTCCCTGAATTGGCAAACATTGGTTGTGCATGGGCTCCCGAAATGATTAACGACAAAGCCCGTAATCGCATTATGATGTATTTCACCATGCGCTTTGGAAACGGAAAATGCAAGGTGTATTACACGTATATGAACAAGGATTTCACAGCGATGGAAACACTTCCTAAAAGCATTTTCGAATATCCCGATGGAAAAGAATATATCGATGCCGACATCACTAAAGTGGGTAACAAGTACCACCTATTTATTTGCTCGCACAACGGTGGGGCGCACGTAGAACAAGCCATTTCCGATTCGATAAATTCCGGTTACAAGTTAAATCCAAAGCGTTGCGATGGTGAAAAACGTGGTTGTGAAGCACCAACGATTTATAAGCGGATCGGACAAAACAAATGGGTACTTATCTATGATGTATACTCTATACATCCTAACAATTTTGGCTTTAGCGAAACCTCCGATTTCGAGAATTTTACCTATTTGGGTCATTTCAATGAAGGAGTAATGAAAACAACTAATTTCTCTATCCCCAAACATCCGGCTGTTATTCAAATTACTAAGAAAGAAGCTGAACGTTTGGCTGCGAAATGGAAATTGAAAATGAAGTTTTAAAGCCTAAGCGTTAAATAGGTCAATCATGATGAAATATATTTTAGCTCTAAGTTGCTATATTGTCCTGGTTTCTTCCGGTTTAACTGCTCAGGAATATCCGAAGGTCGTTTTACGAGGAGATTATGCCGATCCTTCAATTATCCGGGATGGGAAAGATTATTACATGACACATTCCCCATTTTTATATTCACCCGGATATTTAATATGGCATTCTACCGATTTGGAACATTGGGAACCAATTTGTCGTGCCATGCCCGAAATGATTGGAAACGCAATGGCTCCTGATTTGGTAAAATATCGCGATACTTTTTATATCTATATTCCGTCAGCAAAAAGCAACTGGGTTATATTGGCAAAAAACATTCGTGGTCCTTGGAGTAAACCTATTAATCTGAAAGTAGGAAAAATTGATCCCGGTCATGCTGTTGGAGAAGACGGGAAAAGATATCTTTTTCTATCAGGCGGTAACCGTATAAAGCTTACCGATAACGGACTGACTACCATTGGTAAAATGGAAAACGTTTATACAGGTTGGAAATTCCCCAAAGAATGGAAAACAGAAGGTAAATGGTTAGAGTCACCCAAGATTATTAAACATGGTGAATACTTTTATTTAACCTGTGCTCAAGGAGGTACCGCAGGGCCTCCAACCAGTCACATGGTTATTTCGGCACGTTCTAAAAGCATTAATGGCCCATGGGAAAACTCACCATATAATCCGATCGTGCATACCTATTCTGCTAATGAAAAATGGTGGTCCAAAGGACATGGTACGCTTATCGATGATATAAATGGAAATTGGTGGATTGTGTACCATGCTTATCAAAACGGGTTCTATTCACTCGGGCGTCAAACGTTAATAGAACCAATTAAATGGACAAAAGACGGTTGGTTTAAAACAACAAAACAACCAATAAAGACGTTGCCCGCTTCAGATATAAAAACTTCGGGATTCTCACTTTCCGACAATTTTACAGGCAAAAAAATCGGACTTCAATGGACAGCATGGCGCAAGTTCGATAATACATCAATCAAAATTCGAAACAACCGCCTTTTTCTAAAAGCCAAAGGCGACAATCCTGCTGATGGTCAATTATTGCTTGTTACTCCTCAGGATACCGCTTATTCAACTCAGGTAACTCTGAAAGCTACATCTAACACCAGAGGTGGTCTGATCTTGTTTTACAATGAAAAAGCATTTGCAGGAATGGAAATGGGTATGAATAGTTTGATTATTTATTGTAAAGCAAAAAGAAGTAAAACTATTCTATTGAAAAATAATCCTGCCATAACTCTTAAAATTGAAAATCATAGTAATAAATGCACTTTTTCGTATAGTGTGGATGGTAAGAAATGGGAGGTAGCCGATAACAATATTGATGCTTCAGATATGCAACATAACAATTACAAAGGATTCCTTGCCATTCGTGTTGGTTTGCTTGCCAGCGGTAAAGGATGGGTGGAGTATAATAACTTTATTTACAGTCCGTTTTAAATTGTTGAGAGTAGCTGTTTAGGAATAAAACAAACATGTTTAGGAATAAAAAAACACAATACAACCACAATATACAATGAGTAAAACTGCAAAAAATATTCTTTTAATATTTATCGTATTCCAAAGTTTATCGCTTTCGGCTAAAAATTATGTATTGAAGTCAGCAATACTCGATATTGGGATTGATTCCCTTTCCGGTGGTGTTCAGTCCATTGTCAATAATAAAGATAAATACGGCATGAACTGGATATTGAAATCAGATGGGTCGCAATATCCGTGGCAAACGGCTCAATACGGTTGGGGAATGGGGCTTTGTAAGTTGAATGGCGACTCGGTTCGTTGGAACAGTCCGGTTAATCGTAAAATTGAAACGAATAAGATTATTTTTGAATATCAGTTGAAAGATGTGTTGCTGATACTAACACATTCAATTACTAAAGATGGTACTTTGACCGAAAGTTTTCAGTTCATAAATAACTCGTCAAAAGCTGTTTCTCTAAGTGATATGGGCATTTGTACACCTTTCAACGATAATTATCCGGATTCCAAAACCTGTGTGGAAGCACGTTGCAATACGCATGTTTGGACAGGTGGAAATGATTCGTATGTTTTTGCAGAACGGATGGGTGGCGAGGCTCCCCATTTAGGACTGGTATTGAATCAGGGAACATTGAAAAGTTACGAAATTCTAAATCGCAGCCGGAATGTGTATGCATGGGCATTGAGTGGTTCAAATGTCCGTGGAACCATTGTTTTAAATCCAATGGATATTACACTCAAACCCGGAAAAACGTATATGCTGGCTTGGAATGTATTTCCGGCAAACGACTGGAATGATTTTTATGCAAAAGCAAAGACAAACGGTTTTGTAAAGGCTTCGGCTTTCAGCTATGTGGTGGAAAAGGACGAAAAACTACAAGCTACTTTTGAATCGGACAGAAAGCTGAAAAAGCCGAACTGCTTTTTGAATGATAAACAAGTGTCTTTTACGCAAACCGGAAATAAAATTGAAGTCAGCGTTGCTACTTCAGAACAGGGCGAACAGGTTGTGCGAATGGATTATGACAATAACCGTTCAACTTTTGTGAAACTGTATCGGATATCTGATATTGATAAACTGATTGCAAAGAGAGCTAGGTTTATTGTCGAAAATCAGCAAATGAACGATACAGCTGATGCCCGATACGGTGCTTATATGGTGTACGATAATGATACGCATAAGATATATCTGAATACCGATAAACGCAAAAGTGCCGATTTGAATGAAGCCCGCGAACGTACAGGAATGGGGGTATTTTTAGCTATGTATCTTCAAAAACATCCCGATATAATGATTCAAAAATCATTAGAACGTTTTTGCAAATATGTACATACAAAATTGCAATTGCCCGATTACACAGTTCTCGATGGACTGACAAGTACCCGAAAACGTATTTATAATTATCCATGGGTAGCAGAACTTTATCTTGAGATGTTTAAACTCACCCATGAAAGAACTTACCTCACTGACTTTTATCACACTTCCCGAAAGTATTTTAAAGAGGGAGCATATCATTTCTATGGAATTGGATTTCCGGTACAAGACGGACTTGCTGAACTTAAAAAAGCAGGATGGACCAATGAATATGATTCTTTATTGAGCGATTGCCGGAAAACAGCGGAGAATTATATCAATATAAGTTTGTATTACCCCAAAAGTGAGGTGAATTACGAACAAAGTATTGTTGCTCCTTCGGTTATTTTTCTGCTCGAAATGTATCAGGTAACCGGAGAAAAGAAATTTCTGAACGAAGGAGAAAAGCAACTCAAAGCATTGGAAACTTTTGCCGGAAAGCAACCTGATTTTCATTTAAATGAAATCGGAATTCGCCATTGGGACGGTTATTGGTTTGGAAAACGTCAATTCTGGGGCGATACTATGCCTCATTACTGGAGTACTATTACAGCTGAAGCATTTGCCAGATATGCCGAGATTTCGGGAAACAATGAGTATCAGAAACGAGCAGAAACGATTGTAAAAAATAACCTTCCACTTTTCTTTGCCAATGGTAGCGCTTCGTGTGCTTATGTTTATCCGGCAAAAATAAACGGACAAAAAGCAGCTTTTTTTGACCCATTTGCCAACGATCAGGACTGGGCATTGGTGTTTTATGAAAAGTGTTTGAGATTGAACAAATGAAAATAAGAAAACTTACATTTATAATTTGCTGTACATTAATTGTATCGTTGAAGGCTTCAAACGACAAGCGTTACGATGCCATTCACAGCGGTACTCCCTGGTTCGACCAAAACAACCGTGAAGTGAATGCGCATGGAGCTTGTATTGTAAAAGAGGGAAATAAATATTACCTTTTTGGCGAATATAAATCTGATACTGCCAACGTATTTACCGGCTTCAGTTGTTACTCATCGACCGACCTGATGAACTGGAAGTTTGAACGTACCGTTTTACCTGTTCAAAACAATGGATTGATGGGACCAAACCGCATTGGCGAACGCGTAAAAGTAATGAAATGTCCGACTACCGGGGAGTTTGTGATGTACATGCATTCCGATAATTTGCAGTACAATGATCCGAACATTACTTATGCCACCTGCAAAACGATTAATGGTGTGTATCAATTTAAAGGAGCTCTCTTGTTTGCCGGCAAACCCATCCATAAATGGGATATGGGTACTTTTCAGGATACTAATGGGAAAGGCTACCTGCTGATTCATCATGGATTTATTTATGAACTTTCTACCGATTACAAATCCGTGAAACGACTTGTTATCAGTCAGAAACAAGGTGGAGAAGCTCCGGCTATGTTCAAAAGTAAGGGCGTATATTATTGGTTAAGCTCCAACCTGAGCAGTTGGGAGAAGAACGACAATATGTACCTGACAGCCACCTCACTCGAAGGGCCATGGACTTTTCGAGGACTTTTTGCACCGCAAGGGTCACTTACGTGGAATTCTCAAACTACGTTTGTGCTACCGGTAATCAATAAAAAAGATACGGTGTTGATGTTTATGGGCGACCGCTGGTCGTTTCCATGTCAGGGTTCGGCAGCTACGTATGTGTGGCAACCGGTGAAAATTGACACCAGCAAAATATTTCTACCAAGCTATCTTGAAAACTGGACGATAGATGTTTCAAAAGCTAAGTTTCAAAAAACCAAAACGGATGTGAAATCAATTTTTGGCAATCTTGCGATAAAACAAGGAAATTGGCAAAAGGAAAATCATCAACTGAAATCGAACGAAAAAGATGCGGGTCTGATTTTTCATTTCAATGGATCCAAAGTGGGTATAAAAGCACGCACAAATAATAAAGGAGGATATGCTCGCATTACGATTTTGAACAGCAAGCAAAAAACGGTGCTAACTTCGGTGGTTGATTTTTACTCCAAAAATGAAACCTTATCACAGGTGTTTATAAGTCCAATATTAAAGCGAGGTGATTATACGCTAAAGATTCAGGTACTTGGCGTACATCCGGCGTGGACAGATAAATCCAAAACCGTTTATGGCAGTACCGATAATTTTGTGGTATTGGAAGATGTGTATATAAATAGCGAGAAAAATCAATGAGAAAAATTATTTTACTAACAGCGTTGATTATGACTATGTTATCAGCAAATTGTCAAAAACAACCTACGACTTTTCAAAACCCGATTTTGTCAGGTTTTAATCCCGACTTTTCTATTGAAGTAATCAATGTCTATCAGCCCTTAACAGGAATACTTGATTATATTATGCTGCCGATGGGGTACACATGGCTGCTGAAGGACAAAAAATAACTGCATCAAAAATTATAGAACTATTTAATAACAATAAAAAAAATGAGAAAGAAACTAATATTATCCGTTTTACTAATAGCTTCTGTGGTTTCAGCCCAAACAACTGAAAAAAGTTTTTCAAAAAAGTATGTCTTTGGAAATATTAAAACTTCTGAAGGAACTACAAAAATAGACACTACAGGAAAATATTCCGATACAAAAGGTTACGGACTCACAACATTTGGTTCACTCAAAACGAATTTCAAAGATGCAAAAACATCTTTTATTGCATCCAATAAGCCTTTTTATTTCTCCGTACGATTGCCCGAAGGTCATTATAAAGTGATATTGACGTTGGGAGGTTCGCCCGAAGGTTCATCAACAACCGTAAAAGCTGAATCTCGACGATTAATGCTCGAAAATATTAAAACGGAGCAAAATAGAACGGAGCAAAAGACAATAATTGTAGATGTTCGCACCCCACAAATTAACGATTCAACCAAAATTAAATTAAAACCAAGGGAACTTGTTTACAAAAATTGGGACAATAAATTAACCCTCGAATTTAATGGAAAATTTCCATGTATTTCGGCCATTGAAATACAAAAAGATAATGAACTGCCCACAATATTTCTCGCGGGAAACTCCACCGTTACCGATCAGGAATACGAACCGTGGTGTTCATGGGGGCAAATATTTCCACGTTTTTTGAAACCGAATGTTGTAGTTGCTAATTATGCCGAATCCGGTGAAACCTTGTTGGCATTCAAACGTGAAAAACGTTTGCAAAAATTGCTGAGCCAGATGAAAAAAGGAGATTACCTATTTATCGAATTTGCTCACAATGATCAAAAACCGGGAGGCAATCACCTTGATCCCTTTACTACCTATAAAGCTGAATTGAAATATTATATTGCCAAAGTTCGTGAAAAAGGAGGAAATCCGGTATTGGTAACTTCCATGCATCGCCGAAATTTTGATGAAAACGGTAAAGTACTGAACACCTTAGGCGATTATCCCGAAGCTATGCGCCAAACTGCGCGGGAAGAACATGTTCCGCTCATCGATTTAAATGCCATGAGCAAAATATTCTACGAAGCCATGGGACCCGAAAATTCGACCAAAGCGTTTGTTCATTATCCTGCACATACATTTCCGGGACAGGAAAAAGCGTTAGCCGACAATACCCATTTCAATCCTTATGGAGCTTATGAACTTGCTCGATGCATTGTTTCTTCAATAATTCAGCAAAATTTATCCTTGAAAAAATACCTAATTGACCAAACAACTATTTTTAACCCTGCAAAACCCGATCCGTTTAATAGGTTTATTTGGTACAATAGTCCTGCGGTAGAATTATTAAAACCAGATGGAAATTAAATTAAAAGTTAACAAAACAACTCTATAAAACTCATTTCAAACAACAAAAATTTATATTTATGAAAAAAATACTATTATCATTTCTAACAATGACAGTATTCTTTAGCGCTCAATCTGCCGATTATTTAATAACCGATTATGGCGTAGGAAATGACAGCACTAAAATGAACACGCGTATCATTCAGGCAATTATCGACAAAGCATCCGAAAATGGAGGCGGAACCATTGTCATTCCAAAAGGCGTGTATCTTTCCGGGGCACTCTTCTTTAAACCGAACACAAAACTTAAATTAATGGAAGGTGCAGAATTGAAGGGATCTGACAATATCAATGATTATCCATTGATTCCTTCGCGGATGGAAGGAAGGAGTATATATTATTATGCTGCCTTGGTGAATGCTTATCATGTGGATAATTTTGGCATTTCAGGTCCCGGAACTATTGATGGCAATGGGTTGAAGTATTGGAAGTATTTCTGGGCTGTTAGAGATTCTATGAGTCATATCGGAAAATCGGCAACGAATCTTCAAGTTCATCGTCCCCGTTTATTATTTATTTGGGGTTGTAATAATGTGAAAATTGAAAATGTAAAACTGCATAATTCAGGCTTCTGGACGACTCATTTATACGAGTGTAATAATGTTTTGATTGATGGTTGCGATATACGCTCACCATTTAAACCCGTAAAAGCACCGAGCACCGATGGTGTTGACATCGATGTTTGTAAAGACGTAACCATTCGAAATACCTATCTTTCGGTGAATGACGATGCAGTATGTTTAAAAGGAGGTAAAGGATGGAATGCTCAAACCCTCAGAGAAAATGGGATCGTGGAAAATGTGTTGGTCGAAAACTGCACTTTCGGCGATTCGCATGGTGTACTGACATTGGGAAGCGAGTGTATTCATGCCAAAAATATTATCTTACGCAATTGCAAAGTTGATTGTGATGTGCCGTTGTTAAGACTCAAAATGCGCCCTGACACCTATCAAGTTTATGAAGATATTACCATTGAAAACGTAACCGGAAGATGCAGAAGTATCATCGAAATGAAACCCTGGACTCAATTTTTCACACTCGAAGGAAGTAATGCAAAACCCTTTGCTATCGTACGAAATATCTCCATTTCTAAAATTAAAGTGAAGTGCGATATCGTGGGTGATCTCGCCGGAAATCCGATGGATCAGGTTTCTAACATTCTACTTAAAAATATCGATGTTACTGCCAAAGATCCTGAATTCAAATGTAAATATACAGGCGTAAAAACTGAGAATGTGGTAGTAAATGGAGTTCCATTGGTGATGAAATAGAAAAATTAAATACTGAGTCCACTCCGAAAAGTATTTATAAATGCAAAAATGCTAAGTCGCTAAAAATAATATATATTGGAATTCAAAGCTTTGCGATTTTGTGTGGTTGCGTTCTTCGCGTTCAAAATAAATTAATTGAGTTTTCGGAGGAAATTCGTATTTTGAAAATATTAAAACAAACTTGTCTAATTTACCTAAATACATGACAAAAATTTATATTTAAATGATATTTAGAAATCAAAAACACTGATGGAACATCCTGACAAATAGGTATTTAGACGGATTAGACGGATTTAAACAAATTCAAACATCGGTAAACCTAAATGATTTATAGGGTTGTTTCATAATCTTAACTTGCAAGCAAGTTAAGATTATGAAACAAAATCCATATTTAATGTATAATTATCAGCTTCAATCAGCTAAATACATGTAAATCTGAGTTCTATTTTTTTGTAAAGTGTTAAAATAATTTATTATGAAATTCGTGAAAAAAAATAATTTTATCATTACATTTTTTTATTTATTTTCGTTAAGCATAAATGCTCAGACAAACTGGCAAGCAAAGTGGATTATTGATCCAACCTCTCAAAACGAATCGAATACCTGGTATTGTTTCCGTAAGGATTTTAAACTGGATAGTGTTCCGGCTAATGCCATTGCCAAAATAGCTGTAGATACTAAGTATTGGTTATGGGTTAATGGTCAGATGGTGGTATTTGAAGGCGGTTTGAAACGCGGTCCAAACCCAAAAGATACCTATTACGACGAAGTTGATTTGACACCCTATTTAAAAAAGGGCAATAACAACGTGTCCTTGCTCAACTGGTATTTTGGCAAAGATGGTTACTCACATATAAGCAGTGGAAAAGCAGGATTGATTTTTGAATGTATAACGCCTGTATTCAAGCTTCTAAGCGACAAGACGTGGAATGTAAAACAAGATCATGCCTATGAAACATGTCCTGCTCCTTATGCTAATTTCCGGCTTTCCGAATCAAGTCTTCGATTTGATGCCAACCAGAGTTTAGGAAATTGGTGGGAAAATAGCTTCGATGCAAAACGTTGGTCAAAAGCCAGTGAAGTTGGCAATGTACCAATGGCACCTTGGAATAATCTGGTTTTACGCCCTATTCCTATGTGGAAAAATAGTGGCTTAAAGGAATATACAAACAAATTGACTTTCCCAATTCAAACCGAAAAGGATACAGTGATTGTTGGCGTATTGCCGTCAAATCTACAAGTTACACCGTATCTTCAAATAGAAGCTCCCTCTGGTTTGGTAATCGATATGCGTACCGAGGATTTTAGAGGAGGCGGAAACCCGAACGTGTATGCACAATACGTAACACGCAAAGGTATTCAGGAATACGAAAGTTTCGGTTGGATTAACGGTCATAAAATGATTTACAGCATTCCTAAAGGCGTAAAAGTGTTAGGTTTGAAATATCGCGAAACTGGCTATGATACTGAATTTGCAGGAAGTTTTACCAGCTCTGATGATTTTCTGAATCGCCTTTGGCAAAAATCATTACGGACGCTTTATTTAAACATGCGCGATAATTACATGGATTGTCCTGACAGGGAGCGTGCGCAATGGTGGGGCGATGAAGTAACCGAAGGCGGAGAAGCTTTTTATGCTCTTTGCCCAAAAAGTCATAGACTTTTTAGAAAAGGAATGTACGAACTTATTGGTTGGCAGCGGCCTGATAGTACACTTTTTTCGCCAATCCCTTCAGGTAATTGCAATGCAGAATTACCATGTCAGATGCTTACCAGTATTGGCTATTATGGCTTTTGGAATTATTATTTGAACACAGGCGACAAACAAACGATTGCCGATTTGTACGATGGAGTTCGGAAATACATGAAAGTATGGAAAATAAATGAACGTGGAACAGTCGTTTTTCGTCCCGGCGAGTGGACTTGGGGCGATTGGGGTACCGACCGCGATTTGGAATTGATTTATAATGGACTTTTCTATATGGCTTTAAAAGGGTCGGCTAATATGGCCGATTTGCTTGGTAAAACGAATGATGCAATTGAATATCGTCAAACCATGGTAAAACTAAAAACAGCCTATAATGAATATTTCTGGAATGGAGCAGCTTATCGTGACCCAAAATACAAAGGCAAAACCGACGACCGTAGTCAGGCTTTAGCAGTTGTTTCTGGCTTGGCTGACAAAGATAAATACCCTGCCCTTTTCGAGGTGTTTAAAAACGAAGAACATGCAAGCCCATACATGGAAAAATATGTGTTAGAAGCTTTATTTCAAATGGGTTACGAAGAATATGCCATTCAACGCATGAAGAAACGATTTGGAGAAATGATTGACAATAAGGAATATGCAACGCTTTTCGAAGGTTGGGGCATTGGCAAAAATGGTTTTGGTGGTGGCACTACCAATCACGCATGGAGCGGTGGCGGTTTAACTATCTTATCACAATACCTGTGTGGAATTGCGCCTATTGAACCTGGCTATAAAGTCTTTCAAATTGTACCCCAACCAGCCTCTGTAAAACAAGCGTCTGCCAAGGTGATGTCCGTTGCGGGAGAAATAAAATCTTCGTTTGTCAATGAAGCAGATAAATTTGAACTTACAGTCTCTGTACCGCAAGGCACAACTGCCATTATTGGTATTCCAACCAATGGGTTTCAAACCATTACTGCCAATAATAAAATAGTTTGGAATAATGGCAAATATATGCAAATCAAAAATATAGAAAAGTACATTGACACAATGACAAGCCATGTTAAGTTCGAAGTAACTGCCGGAAACTGGACATTTGTAGCTACGAAATACATCAAATCAATTGAAAATTAAATTATATCATGAAAAAAATTCTCATTCTTATTTTTATTGGAATTAGCCTGAATACTTTTGCCCAGCTACCCGATAGTATTACAGATAATATCAATGTGATTAAAAAATATCTGTTTGAAGATTACAAACAAATGTTTAAAAAGCCCGAAGGCGCATTGCTTTTTCCTTATATAACACCAGGAAGTAAATCATACGCAAATGTGCTTTGGGATTGGGATTCATGGTTAAGCAATATTGCACTCCGGCAAATTTTACAAGATCAGGGAACAGCGGCAGATAAAAAGGAAGCTATTGCTTATGAACAAGGTTGTGTGCTGAATTATTTGGCTTATACCGATTCTGTTGATGGATTTATGCCCATCGTTATTGCAAAAAACTCTGATCCTTCAAAACTAAGACCAGCAGATATATACAGTACAAACATGCACAAACCTGTCATTGCACAACACGCCGCTTTCCTTACTAAGCTAAATAATGGCAATGCCGAATGGTTGCGCGATAAATTCAACCGCATGCAAGCCTTTATAACCAATTATCAAACCCATGACCTAAATAAAGAAACCGGACTTTTCTTTTGGCAGGATGATTTGGCAATTGGGGTGGATAATGACCCTTCTACGTTCTTCCGTCCAAATCGAAGTTCAGCTTCTATTTTTTTAAACTGCCTGATGTATAAAGAATTGAAAGCAATGGCATATTTGTCGGAGCGACTGAAACTGAATGAGGTCAGTTCACAATATGAGCAAGATGCAGAAGCACTGAAAGCAGCTATTCAAAAGAATTGTTGGGACGAAAAAGATGGCTTTTACTATTCTGTTGATCTCAATTTACGGCCAATTACAAATAAACCCTCAATTGTTTTCGGAAGTTCGATGGTATTACACAAAGGAATGCCACGCACTTACAGCGGATTGATACAACGAATAGGTGTTTGGTCGGGCTTTATGACTATGTGGGCAGGTATCGCCACACCCGAACAAGCTAAACGCATGGTTGCCGAAAATTATAACGACACCAGAACCTTTAATGCAAAATATGGTATTCGTACGTTGTCGAAACTCGAAAAAATGTACAGCCTAAAAGCAAGTAGCAATCCGTCAAACTGGTGGGGTCCTATCTGGGGAATCTCAAATTACATGACGTATCGTGGATTGCTCAAGTATGGTTTCAAAAAAGAAGCAAATGAATTAGCATACAAAACCATCATGCTGTTCGGGAATGATTTCAAAAAAGAAGGTGCATTGCATGAATATTATAATCCCGACAACGGCGAACCCATTATGAATAAGGGTTTCCAGAATTGGAATTATTTGGTGTTAAATATGATTAATGGACTTGAAAATAAAAAGGTTATATCTGAATTTTAACAGCAGTAGAATACTAAATAACTGTTTGAAAATCAGCTCACCACGAGCGATTTGGTATTTGCAATAATAATTTTACATCATGAAAAAAACACTATCAATTCTTTTACTATTTATATGCATAATGTCCTATGACAAATGTATTGCTCAAATCAATAGCAATACTATAACAACTATGCAATTCCAATCTAAACTGATTGAACCCAAACGTATCATTAAAGTAGGTGATAATAAATACTTCATCGATTTTGGAAAGGATGCTTTTGGGACATTAGCCATTACCCTTAAATCTCCTCAAAAGGACACAATTACTATCCATTTGGGCGAAAAAATCATTAATTCAACTACAATTGACAGAAAACCGGGAGGTTCAATTCGTTATCAAAAATTACAATTAACAAACATTCCGGTACAACAGGAATACATTGTTAAACTACCTGCCGATAAAAGGAATACCGGTCCGGAAGCCATTGCTTTACCGGATTCATTTGGCGTAGTTACTCCCTTTCGCTATTGCGAAATAGAGAATTTGAAAGTACCGATAAGCGATATTATTATTCGTCAAAAGGTTTATAACTATAGGTTTAACGACAATGCGAGTGCATTTACATGTTCGGATACAGTGTTGAATCAAGTTTGGGACATGTGTAAATATACCATTAAAGCAACCAGTTTTACAGGTATTTATATCGATGGAGACCGAGAAAGAATACCCTACGAAGCCGATGCATTCATTAACCAGTTGAGCCATTATTGTGTCGACAACGAATATTCTATGGCTCGTAACACCAACGAGTACTTTATTAAACATCCTACATGGTACACCGAATGGCTTTTGCATACCGTATTTTTATTTCATAACGACTACCAATATACAGGTGATATTGAGCCAATTGCAAAGCATTATGAAGACTTAAAAAGAAGAACTCTGATTGATTTAGAACGCGAAGACGGTTTGATAAGTGTTAAATCACCATTATTGACGAATGTGGTTGCAAAAAGTCTTAACGTGAAACACGGCATACGCGATATTGTCGACTGGCCTAACAAAGAACGTGATGGTTACGACATGGTTGAAGTTAATACTGTTGTTAATGCATTCCATTATTTCAATTTGAAGTTGATGGCAGAAATGGCGGGTCGTCTGGGGAAAAAAAACGATTCTATTGCTTTCTATAAGAAATCAATGTTGGTAAAAAAGACCATAAACGAGAAATTATTTGACAAGACCAAAGGTATTTACATCGATGGTGAAAACTCTACCCATTCGTCATTGCACGCCAACATGTTCCCTTTGGTATTTGGTTTAGTACCAACAGAAAACCTCCCAACAGTGGTTGAATTTGTCAAATCGAGAGGTATGGCATGCAGTGTTTATGGTGCTCAATATCTGTTAGAAGCATTATATCAGCAAGGCGAAGCAGATTATGCCCTTAGTTTAATGACATCTACAAGCCAACGTAGTTGGTGGAACATGATACATGTTGGCTCAACAATGGCACTCGAAGCATGGGATATGAGATTCAAAGGAAATTTGGATTGGAACCATGCCTGGGGAACAGCTCCGGCGAATATCATTTCACGTAAACTAATGGGTATAGAACCTCTGACACCGGGTTGGAGCAGCTTTAGTGTAAAGCCGCAAATAGGCAGTCTTTCATTTGCAAGCATTAAAGTACCTACGATAAAAGGTAGCATTCACGCAGCTTACACACAAAGCGAAAAAGAATTTAAGGCAGTCCTGCGTATTCCGGCAAATACTTCTGCGGTTGTTTATCTTCCGATTAAAAATTCAGTCAAAAGTCAGATACTTTTAGATGGTAAGATGGCAGAATTTAAAATAATAGGTCAGATGGCTATGATTAGTGATGTAGGAGCTGGTGAGCACCTGTTTAAGGTTATTTATTGATTTCAGGGTATCAAACAAATTGCCGGTGCTAAATAGCATTGATTGACTTACCTATAATAAAACGATCGAAGAGTTTTAAATTCAAATAAACACAGACAAGGCCTTTCTGATTTTAACGAAACATCAAAAGTGATCAGCTCGAAAAAAAGAGAAATAATCAATTTTACAAAATTTCTGAACTTTTGTTATTAATAATATTAAACACAGCAAAAATATCAAATCCTGGGATCAATTAAACTGTAAGACTAATGCATTTACGCCCTTTAATTTTTGCAAAGGATGAATGAATAACAAAGAATTAAAGCTTTTAAAAAACTATTTATTAACAATTACATTACCCCAATTTCAAATCTATATCCACAAAATGACAAATAGCAGAAATAAATTGCAAATATCTATTTTTTCAAACAATCACAAAATCATGAAGAAAAGGAATCTAGTACTTTTAATTTCATTGATGAATTTCTTCTTAGGTGGATATTCAATGCAGTCCATGATTGGTGCGAACAAAATTCCAATTTCTAAGATTACTTCAGCTCCTGGCAGTGTGAAGATTATTGATAATGGTGCTACGGTAACAATGATGAACCAATTTGTTGAACTAACCATTACAAAAGCAACTGCAGTTATCTCTTCATTTGTTTATAACGGACAGAATATCTTATCAGGAGGTCATTCCGGAGGAATGTTTTATTGGAGTTGGAACAGACCAAATTATCAAAATCCATCCGGCTGTACGTATCAACTTACAGTTGATCCGCAAACTAATAACTATAATTATGCTGAAATAAAACTACATATGGCTTGGAATGGCAGTACAACCACTGCCGCTCAGGATGTAGACATTTATTACGCATTAAAAGATAGCATTTCAGGACTTTATGCAACAGGTAAACTGAGTCATCCTACCTCCTATCCTTTAAATCCGGGAGGTGAATGGAGAATGGTTGGCTATGTCGGAAGTGAATTTAATTGGCTGGTAGTGGATAGTGCCCGTAACCAAATCATTCCAAATTCGTCAGCTACTACCGCTGTAGTTTCGGGAGCTCCCAAGGAAGTGTATCGGATTACTTCAGGTCCATTTCTCAATCATTATGAATGTAAATATGATTATAGTGCAGATTTTGGAGAAACAGAAACTTGGGGTTGGGTAAGTACAACTCAAAATATTGGAATTTGGATGACGATTCCAAGTTTGGAGTATTATCCTGGAGGACCAATGAAACGTGAATTGATGTGTCATAGCGCCCCGGTAATGTTAAATATGTTTGGAGGCACACATTATGGCATGGGAGCAGATGGTGCTGTGGCAAGTGGCGAAAAGTGGGAAAAAATCTATGGCCCATTTCTGATTTATTGCAATAAAGTTCCTATCGGTACTGCAAATGTCCCAAAAGCTTTATGGGTCGATGCAAAATCCCAGACTGAATTAGAAAGGACAAAATGGCCTTACAGTTGGTTCTCTGATTCAACTTATCTAAAAGTAAATCAAAGAGGAAGCATAAAAGGGAAACTCGTAATCAATGACCCATCTGCACCTGCAACTTCAGCTGCCAATATGTGGATTGGTGTTGCAATTCCACCATTATCTACTTCTGGTCAAACAGATTTTCAAATGTGGTCAAAAAATTATCAGTTTTGGGTAAAAACTGATAGTGCAGGAAACTTTACGATTCCGAATGTTATCCCTGGTGTTTATGATATGTATGCGTTTGGTCCCGGTGCAGCGGGACAAATGACTAAGAAAGCATTTTTGACAGTAACCGCAGGGAATGTGACTGATTTAGGTACTGTAGAGTGGATTCCTTACAGAATTGCACCGACAGTTTGGAAAATTGGCATACCTGATCGTACTGCAAAAGAATTCAAACATGGCGATGACTATTGGGTTGGTGGCACTTACACGGATCCTAATTGGGCGAAGTTTATGAATTATACCACTGAATTTCCAACTGATGTGAACTATACAATTGGTCAAAGCAATTGGTCTACTGACTGGAATTATGTACAACCATATAATACGGTAGGAACCGCCCAAACAACAGCTCCTGAATGGAAAGTATATTTCAAATTAGCAACAGCTCCAACTGCCGGGTCAATTTCATCGATTTACGTTGCCGCTGCTTCATCTTTTTCAGCTGCTCTTATTGTAACGGTCAATGGAGTTAACATTTCGAATCCAAACACAGGTGAATATTTTCCAAACGCTTCAGATGCTACGATTCGAATGGGAATACATGGTGCATTTGGCGACTTACGGTTCACCTTTTCTTCAAGTTTGCTTCATGCAGGAGATAATGTGATCAGTTTTACAGAAAGAAAGTCAGGAGGTGATATTCAGTATGATTATTTACGATTAGAATCTCCGGGTACACAACTAGTGTCGGCAATATCGCCATCTCCAACAGTTTCTGAAGTAATTGAATATCCAAATCCGGTTGTGGATACCTTAAACTTAAAGTTAAGTTCACAACCAACAAATGCAGAAGTTCAAATTATGACAACCGATGGTAAGCTTGTATACCAAAAACAATTTATAAATCATGAAGGTAATATTCATTTAAACCTTTCACAACTTAAATACGGAATCTATTTGTTGAAATTGTCATCCAATAAATCAGACTCTTATTTCAAATTTGTAAAAGGATGATCCTGAGATTAAATAATAAAACATTGCACTAAATTTTAACTATAAAACAAGAATGAAGATACATTCTTTTCAAAATGCATCCTAAAGAAATATACGATGAGAATTACATCTCAATGGTTCGTTAAAAAAAATATGTTGAACGCTAGATCGCAAGGTTGCTAAGTCGCCAAGGAAAACTTTTGATTTTTTCTCTGTGTGTCCTTTGCAAATTTTTATTGATGATCTATCAATCAGCAATTTTAACGCTGCGTCTTTGCTTTATGATTTTTTTTTGAAAATTGGTTTTTGTATTGATAGTGGAATTTTAAAATTTATTTATTTGATCATCAATAGATAACATTATTTTAAAACAAACATTTATATCTGAAAAGTGAATAGGAATTGATGTAAAATAAATGATTCAATACACAATTTTTCATCTGTGAAAAAGTGTAAATTTCTGCAGTATATGGGAATGATTATATGTTAATTAAAAACGATCTAATAGATCAACCGACTTTAGAAAGTATCAATCGTGGGTGATTATAAAATACTAAATGAACTTTAAACAAAAATATGAATAACGAATTTGACGTACAAGGGAAAGTAATTGTTGTAACTGGTGGAACCGGTGTATTGGGAAAGTCATTATGCGCTCATCTGGCTTCAAAAGGGGCCAGCATCGTGATTCTTGGATTTGATGCCCACAGGGGAAAAGCAATAGAAAATCAAATAGTTGAAGGAGGTGGTGAAGCATGGTTTCTTCAAACAAATGTGTTGGATATTGCACTTTTGAAACAAAACTATGCCGACATAATGTCCCGATATGGAGTTATTAATGTGTTGATTAATGCAGCTGGAGGCAATCGTCCGGGAGCAACCGTCGAACCTGATCAATCATTTCTTGATTTGGATATGAATGAATTACGGCAGGTAATCGACCTAAATCTCTATGGTACCATGTATCCTGTTTCAGTTTTTGCCAAAGCAATGATTGAACGGAAAGAAGGAGTCATTCTCAATTTCACTTCGGCAACCGTCAATCGTCCCATGACACGGGTGGTGGGATATTCTGCGGCTAAAAGTGCCATCCAAAATTTCACACAATGGTTAGCGGTAGAGTTTGCTCAAAAATATGGCGATAAGATGCGGGTGAATGCCATTTCGCCCGGTTTCTTTCTTACTGAACAAAACCGTTCGCTTTTGACGAATAGTGATGGCACCTGGACGGAACGCAGTAAAAAAATCCTTGAATCTACTCCATTTGGCAGGTTGGGAGAAGCAAAAGAATTGCATGGTGCTATTCAGTGGCTTTGCAGTGATGCTTCGCGATTTGTAACCGGCCAAACCATTATTGTCGATGGAGGGTTTGATGCCTTTTCGGGCGTATAAATTGAATTTCTTTTATAAAAACAGATGAACAGTCATTTTGAGCAGTCATTGAGATGGTTTGGGCCAAAAGATCCGGCCACGTTGCAAGATATTCGGCAAACCGGTGCAACGGCGGTGGTGTCGTCATTGCACCATATCCCGACCGGCGAAGTCTGGAGTGTACAGGAGATTGAAACCTACAAACGGGAGATTGAACAAACGGGTTTAGCTTGGCATGTGGTGGAAAGTGTCAATGTGCATGAGGATATTAAACGGCGCACCGGAAACTTTGAACAATACATTGAAAACTACAAAACCACGTTGCGAAATTTAGCAAAATGCGGTATTGACATTGTAACGTATAATTTCATGCCGGTGTTAGACTGGGTGCGGACGGATCTGGCATATACGCTTGCAGATGGTTCAAAGGCCATGTTTTTCGATCACATTGATTTTTGGGCATTTGAGCTGTTCGTATTAAAACGGGAAGGTGCGCGAGCCGGGTTGACGGATAAAGAGTACCAGCAAACCGAAATACGGTTTCAATCCATGACGGAAGATGAAAAACAACGCATTTTGGGTATCATTTTGTCAGGCATACCTGGAGAAGGAAAAGGGTTCGCGCCGGAATACGTGCAGGTTCAATTAGAATGTTATCGCAATATCAATGCCACCATGTTGCGGGAACATTTGATTTTGTTTTTGAAAGAGATTATTCCTGTTGCCGAAGAAGTGGGTATTAAGATGGCGCTTCATCCCGACGATCCACCTTTTGCAGTATTGGGACTTCCGCGCATTGTATCGTCTGAAACGGATTTCGGTTTGCTGG
>JAJYBB010000021.1 GCA_021779195.1 Bacteroidota bacterium
AATTGTCGCATTTGCCTTCTGACAAGTGCTCTCTTTTTTTTTGTGTTTATCAATTTTAATCACATGATTTAAAACAAAAAAGAGGTGTTTTACCTCTGTATTAACAAATTATTTACGTATGAAAAGATTAACTTTAATTCTTACCCTCGTTTGTTCAGTTTCGTTGTTTGCTCAAAAGCCCGCAATGAATTATCTGATTCAACTTGGAGGAGGTTCGGGTGCAACCTGGACAAAGACATTAGGTGCCAACGATTCAATTGTCGATTTGACGGTGGCTGGTAAAACACTTACGGCATGGCTTGCCGGACGGACTTCATGGACTACGGGAGATCAGGTGTGGATTGCTGCCGGAACTTATACATTTACCTTGCAGTATAACATAGGCTCAGGTCCTTCTTTGGCGACCTCATATCCATCGGCTATCTATGGCGGATTTGCAGGTACCGAAAGTGTAATCGCTGACAGGGCTAAAGGCATAAATCCCTGGAACTATACCAACGAAACCATTCTCGACGGTTCTTCTAGTACAAATGGGATATTCAATGCCGGCAGCGATCGAACGATGACTATCGATGGGTTGACTTTTACGAATTGTACCAACACCGAAGGTCAGGCAGTGTATCAGCGTCCGAATATGCTGGTACAGAATTGTAAATTTACCAACAATGCTTGTGTGGCGTTGAGGTATTATATATCAGCAGCTTCAAAAACAGCAACCACTTCGCATTGTTATTTTTACAACAATACGAATGCAGTTGCATCTGGTGCTGAAGGCGGGTGTATCATGGCGAATAATGCCAGTTCAGGGGGAATCTACACTGTAGCCAGTTGTGTTTTTGATTCGAATTCGTGCACGGCATCCGGTTCAGGGGCAAGTGCAGGAATCAAAGCCCAGGGAGTGGGAACAACCAAAATAACCAACTGTATTTTTAAAAAAAATAATGCTACTGCCGGAAATTCATCTGCGGTTTCACTAACTGCTGCAACAACCAACCTGATAAATTCAGTTGCTTACGGAACATCCCTGGCAACGAATAAAACAGCTCTTTATGTTTCAGCAGGAAGTGTCATCAATTGTACGGTCGTGAATAATCTGGGTGGTGGAGCATATCTCTCAAATACGACATCCTCAACCATCAATCTGATTAATACTGTATTCTGGGGGACGGATGCAAAATCGGGTCAGGTTACTGCGGCTTCGGGGTGTCTGGGAAATATCACCAACTGTTCTTACAATAGTCTATCCACTAATTTTAGCGGAACAGTAACCAATTCGGTCGATTTAACTACCACTACCACAGGTTTATTTACCGATTCGACCAATAATAACTGGTCGCTCGCTCCCGGATCAGTGTTAATTGATATGGGAACTTCCACAGGAGCCCCGACGATCGATATTAACGGTATTAACCGTCCACAGGGTGCCGGATACGATATTGGAGCATATGAATATTCGTTAACTGCAGTTAACAGTCCATCGGTCGACAGCAAACCGTCCTTTATCCGTTCAGGAAATCAACTGACTGCCCTGTGGGGCGGAAAAGTTACGGTGTTTGATGTGTCAGGTAAAATACTGATAAACAAACAAATTCATGTCGGAGACCACATTCGTATGGGGCAAGGGGTGTACATTGTTACCCTTCTAACAGCGACCAATAAGTTAATTCAGAAAGTTGCCTTTTGAATTCTTTGGTAATCTTTTAATTTGCTGATTATAAATCTTTTCTGGAGTTTTCGCATGATTTCCTCTATCTTTGTGAACTCCCGAATGGGGTTACTGTATTTATTTTTTTAAAATTATTAATCTTCATCTAACCTCAGATGTAAACTTAAATTGATAGAATGAAACGAATCTATTTACGATTTTATTTCCTTGTCATCAGTAGTATGTTATCGGTAATGTTGTTCGCGCAGATTTCGGTGACAGGTATTGTTTATGATAGTAAAGGAGAGTCTCTTCCCGGAGTTAGCGTTCTGGTAAAAGGGTTGAGTAAGGGAACGATAACTGATTTTAACGGTAAATTTGGTGTCACAGTTCCCAACAACTCGGTACTTGTGTTCTCTTACATCGGTTACGATAAGGTGGAGATGAAGGCCGATCGAACAAAACCCATGAGGGTGGTCATGAACGAGAACAATACTTCGCTCAATGAAGTCATGGTCATTGGCTATGGCGATGTGAAGAAAAAAGACCTGACCGGCTCTGTGGCCAAAGTGGATATGACCGACATGCTGAAAGCACCCGTCCCGAGTTTCGATCAGGCACTTGCCGGACGAATTGCGGGGGTAGATGTAAGTTCGGATGAAGGAATGCCGGGAGGAACGATGAACATTGTGATTCGGGGAAGCAACTCCATTACCCAGGACAATTCGCCGCTCTACGTTATCGATGGCTTCCCGAATGATGACCCTTCGGTGGCTTCGTCTATCAACCCAAACGATATTGAATCGATTGATATATTGAAAGATGCTTCGGCAACAGCCATTTACGGGGCACGAGGTGCCAACGGAGTCATCATTATTACTACCAAAAAGGGGAAAATAGGTGCCCCGACCATCTCTTACGATGGCAGTTATGGCGTTCAGCGGGTGACGCGTATTATTCCAATGATGGATGCCTATCAATTTGTTAAACTTCAATCGGAAATTTATACTCCGACTGAAATGAGCGGTTCGTATGGTTATTTTGCTACCTATAACGGGAAAACATACACCCTCGATGATTATAAGAACATTCCACAGTACAACTGGCAGGATTTAATTTTTCAGGATGCCCCTCAACAGAGCCATAATATCACGGTAACCGGAGGGTCGGCAGATGTCCGTTACAATGCATCACTTTCGTATTACGATCAGGATGGGGTCGTTATCCGTTCCAATTACAACCGGATTCAGGGAAGGGTAGGCGTTAATATTAAACATGACAAACTATCGATCAACCTGAATAATAATTATTCCGTGGGAACGCAAACGGGTTCATCTCCCTCTCAATCCGCCTACAGCGGGATGATCAATCTTTTTTACAGTGTGTGGGGATATCGGCCTGTAACCCAACCTGGAGTTAGTATTAACAGCTTGCTCGATGGAAATACCGACCCCGGAGTCGACCCGCTCAATGATTATCGGTTCAATCCGATTTTGTCCTTACAAAACGAATATAACAAAAACACCACGACCAACAATCAGTACAACGGATTTCTCGAATATGAGCTAATGAAGGGATTGAAACTCAGAATATCGGGAGGTTACACCCTTCAGAGTGGCCGACACGAAACATTTAATAATTCAAAAACGAGATATGGTTCTCCGATTTCCATCGATCACGTTAACGCATCACTTGAAACCTCCGAACGAAAAACCTGGCTCAATGAAAATACGGTGACTTACCAGAATATCTTTAATAAGGTACATTCGCTCAATGCGTTGTTGGGATTTACTGCTCAGGCATCTTCCTTCAGCGATTATAGCATGAAGACAAACAACATCCCGAATGAATCGCTCGGCATGGCAGGCATGTCGCAGGGAACTCCCATTCTCGATTATTCCTATAAGTCTGATTGGAGTCTGATTTCCTATCTGGCAAGAGTTAATTACAATTATAAATCGCGTTACTATCTTACGGCCTCTTTCCGTGCCGATGGTTCATCAAAGTTTGGCCCCGAAAACCGTTTCGGATATTTTCCCTCAGCGTCGGCTGCCTGGAATTTTATGGATGAGCGTTTTTTGAAATCGTTTCGAAATATTTTGAATAATGGTAAACTGCGTCTTAGCTGGGGTCAGATAGGTAACAATCGTTCGGGAGAATACGATACCTATGCGCAGTTGCAAATACTTCAGGCTGCGATCGGTAACTATAATACCATTACAGGGATTGCTCCCGGCATATATCCATTCAACAATGTGGTGCATTCCGATGGTGCTGTACCTACTACACTTGGCAACAAGAGCCTGAAATGGGAGACTACCTCGCAAACCAATGCCGGGGTTGACCTGAGTTTTCTCGACGACCGTATTGGGGTGACTGTCGATTGGTACAATAAAGTAACTTCCGATTTGCTTCTGCTGGCTACTTTACCACTATCATCGGGATTTGCCAGTGCCATGAAAAATGTGGGAAAGGTTCAGAATCAGGGCACTGAGTTTACCATCAATACCTTAAATATCAATTCCAAAAGATTTAAATGGACTACTAATTTTAATATATCTTTCAATCGAAATACAGTGATTGGTCTGACCGAAAATCAGGAATCTATGTTGTCCACCGGATATTTTGATCAGGGATTTAATTCTTCTAACTACATTGCCAAAATAGGTTATCCAATAGGGATGATGTATGGCTATGTATATCAAGGAACCTATAAACTGAGTGATTTTAATAAAGTGGGTACTGTGTATACCCTCAAACCGGGCATTCCGCATTACGTATCGGAAAGTAACACCCAACCGGGGATGCCAAAGTATGCCGATCTGAATCATGATGGTGTTATTGATTCTAACGACCAGACGATTATCGGTAGTGGAGTTCCCCTGCATATAGGTGGATTTACCAATAATTTTGAATATGCCGGGTTCGATTTGTCGGTATTTTTCCAGTGGTCTTATGGTGCCAATATACTTAATGCCAATCGTTTGATGTTCGAGAGTGGCTTCAATAAGCGAAAGGACCTGAATCAGTTTGCATCCTATGACAACCGATGGACTTTCGATAATCCGAACAGTGATATCCCGGGTGTATCCAATTCATCGTCCAACTCGGTGTTTTCCAGCAGGGTGATTGAAGATGGTTCGTATCTCAGACTGAAAACAGTTTCATTAGGGTATACCTTATCTCCCAAAGTATTGAGAATCCTCAAATTAACCAAGGTTAGAGTATACCTTTCTGCTCAGAATCTTTACACGTGGACTAAATATAGTGGATACGACCCCGAAGTTTCCGTCAGAAATTCGGCGGTTACTCCGAATCTCGACTTTTCGGCCTACCCGAGGGCGGTTTCTTTAAATGGTGGTATTAATGTGACATTTTAATCTACATAAAAAATAATGTAATATGAAATCAATCAGATATATATTCATACTTATTTCAATAGTGGTGGTTTCGGCCTGTTCGGATTTTCTGGATAAGGTGCCTTATTCGCTTACTCCCGAGACCTATTTCACTTCCGAAGATCAGTTACAAACCTTCCTCACCGGGGTCTACAGCCCGCTAATGCAGGAGAACTTTTACGGGAACAACTATTTCCTGACCAACGCCGGGGGCGACGATTTGTCCTTTTATCAGCGCTCGAGTCCTACAAGTGGGTTGATTTGTAACAATGCCAACAGTAGTAATGCGTCAATCACCACTTTCTGGCGTTTGTTGTACGATGGCATTAACAGAGCCAATATGTTGCTCGAAAATGCCGACAATAACCCCGCAATTTCGCTCAGCGCACGCAATCGGGTTAAAGCTGAAGCGCTTTTTCTCCGCTCGTTTTACTACTTTAATCTGGTTCAGGGATGGGGTGATGTACCCATGAGGCTTCATTCCGTGAATTCTCCTAACAACCTCAACCTTCCGCGTACGCCAAAACAACAGGTGTATGATCAGATTATTAAAGATATTGTTTCCACAATTCCGTATTTGTACCGTTCTGACTCTTTATCGTATACGGGCAGGATCACACAATCGGGTGCCATGGGCATTCTGGCACGCATTTATTTGTTTCGTGCCGGCGAAAACTATCGCGATGCAGCGGTGGGCAATCCTTTGACAAATGCTACCGATTCCGTTCTGGCCTATTTTACGCATGCACGCGACTGGGCTTTTCAGGTTAAAAGCAGTGGGATTCATAGCTTGTGTCCTGTGTATAGTTCAATGTATGCTGATATGTGTCGGGATAAATACAATAGTGCCGGGTATCGCGAAAGTATCTGGGAAGCCGAGGAAGCCGGTAATCGCTCTACGCCTGATCAGGCGGCCGGACGACTTGGCAATGTCGTTGGGTTTGGAGCCACAAATGATTATTCCACGGTAACCAGCCTTCAGGGACTGACCGGAATGGCTAACCCGGGATATAGTTATAAATTTATTTACACATCGACAAAGCTCTATCAGATGTACGAATCGGAAGGAGATACGGCACGCGAGAACTGGAATATCGCACCTTATGAATATACTTATGCTTCCGCAGCTCCCAAACAGGTAACCGGAAGGCAATATTATTTCGGCAAATTGCCCGCTGGTGTTACTTCAATTCAGGGATATCCCTGCACACAGTTGAGTCAGGCCAGTTCCGATGCGAATCAGACCCGATGCTGTGCCAAATACCGTCGCGAGTTGGAAGTGGTAACCCCGAAAAATAAGAATTATACGCCTATTAATGCTCCTATTCTCCATTACAGCGATGTGCTTTTGATGATTGCCGAAGCTGAAAATGAAATCAATCCTGAACCAACGGCGCTGGCTTACGAATGTATTGATGAGGTCAGAAACCGCGCACTTATTTCGCCCCTCACCGGGAGCAATCTGACAAAAGAAGAATTCCGCGACGCAGTGAAAAAAGAACGGGCTATGGAATTGTGTTTCGAAGGAATACGACGCTGGGATCTGATTCGTTGGGGTGATTTCTATCAGTCCATGAACAGAATGCCGTCCGATTATGTGAATCAACCCGGATGGGGTGCCAATTACAAATATGCGGCGAATTATTATAATGTCTCTGTATATTATAATTATTACCCTATTCCCGATCAGGAGATGGCTGTTAATAAGGCGATAGTAAAAAATAATCCTGGCTGGTAATCTGTTTAAAATTAATATGATAATAAATTTTGTTTATGAACAAGAATATTTATAGTCTCTTCCTGTTGTTGTTGGTCGTGTTTAGCTCATGTTCCGATCAACTTCATAACCCCGTGGTGTTCGGCTTTACGGCTACTTCGGACAGTAGCTCTGTCAGCGGAGATACATTGATAGTAAAAAAATCGATACCGGTAAATTTTACCTTCTCGGGAAATGCAGGGATCATCACTTTTTATAGTGGAGAAGCTGGTCACGAGTATTTCAAACGTTATTTGACGCAAACTCCCGTAACCGATATCGATTCGTGTTACCTGAGCTTTACCAACCAGCCGCAGTTTGGCAACATTCCCGGAACTCTGAAAGTGTATCTTTCCACCACGTTCCCCGGATTGAATCTTAAAACGAAATCCACCGATTCGACGGCTGTAATGAGCGAAAACTGGATCAATCTGAGTGATTCCTGCAATCTGTCGACTACTAATAACATTCAAAATAAGTCAAAGATACTGCTCAGATCGTATGTGAATTCTAAAATTACTTTTGCATTTCACTACAAAACTGCCGACAATACCGCTATTCAGCCCACCTGGCAAATTGGCAATTTAAAGGTGATTGTCCGCGATAAGGAAGGCAGAGTTACCTACTTATCGGCCAATGATCTGGGATTTTGTGCCCTGAATCTGTTTTCAACCACAAACCCTTATTCTGTTGCTGGTGGGGCAGGAGTTTGGGATTTGACAAATGTGGCTTCGGCCAGTTCAGTGATGAAAATTGTCTTTTCGTCGGCAGGAGCACCCTTGAACGACGACTGGCTTATCTCTACACCCATGATCGTCACCAAAAGAACGCCCGATACAGGATTTTTTGTCCGCTCGGTTGCCACGTCTGTGAGCAGCTACCAATATTCTTTTAAAACTCCGGGAGTGTACACAATAGGTTTTCAGGCTATCAATCGGAATTTTGAGTTCACTTCCGAAGCAGGGCAAACTAAAATCATTAAAGTTCAGTAAATAATTATTGCTAACGGTATGAAAATAAAATGGTTACTGGTTTTGCTTATGACGGCTTTCGGAATAAATGCCGGCGCTCAGACATTTACCTTTGAGGATGCTGTTGTTCCATCACAATGGACATCATCATCTACAGGTTTGCTGAGCCTGTCCACCGACCATTATAAAGAAGGAGCACAGAGCCTTTGCTGGACAGCCACAGGTCCGACCACGCTTACTGCTACTTTTACCAGTTTTATTGCCAGTACCGGAAACAGCGCTTACCTGCAAATTTATTCTCCCCAAATCACTAATGATACCTTGAAAGTTGAATTTCTGTACAATTCATTAGTTAAAAAAACGGCCGTTTACCTGTTGAATTATCGGGGATGGCACGAATTTAATCGCTTTTATACCGAATATGCTTCAACTCTGTCTTCATCGTTGACTTCGGTTCGATTTACACTGAAACCAACTTCTGCGACAACTCAACGAAAGATTTATTTCGATAACGTACAGTTCAATCATCCGAATGATGCCAGCCGTATCATTGGTAGTCAGTGGGTGTTGGACGGTCGGTATTTCGGGTCCACAGCCGATACCAGTTCACTGTCGTTGTTTGCCAATCCAGTCGATATTCCCGTTCAAACACCCTCATCCAGTGAACTTTCCGATTTGAATTTGCTTCGTACAATGCTGAAAAGAGTTCCTTCTCCGGGCACATTAACTGATTTGGCTGATGCAAAAGCGTATGTTCAGTCGTTGAATATTGTGAGAAATGTAGATGGAACAGTGCATGGAAATGTCTTGGATTGTTCGGAAGCCGCGCTTACGGATGGTTTTATGATCGATATTGCCCATAAAGTGGAAATTCTTGCCGCGGCATCGCTGTCCGACAGTACTGTGAAAACGCTCTTTCAGAATTTTGTGGATTATTTGCTCGATCAGGGAATTTCTCAAGGGTGCAATTACCGCACATTCAGCAATTCGTACACGGCCTGCAGGGTTGTTCCGGCCGGGTGGCTCGATGCTTTGCCTGCCTGTTCCACTGATGAGAAAAATGAAGTGCTGAAACTGGTGAAATGGTTTTCGTTTTACGGAATGTTGTATTATCCTCAAAACAACTATCTTTCCCATCTGGTGTCGGATGTGATTTACCTTTTTACTCCGCATATGCTGGGCATTGCGCTGAATCAGACCGACGATGCTACGGCAGTAAGGGAATTAAAAGCGTTCAAACGGTTTATGGACAGAAATACCATGTACGTACCGGGTGGTGGCGATATTCTGAAACCCGACGGAACCGGTTTTCATCATGGCACGCATTACAATAATTACATGTATGCCTACAAAACCTGGGTACAGTGTCTTTATTATCTTGATGGAACGCAATTTCAGATTTCGGCCGATTCGTACCGGCGTTTGAAGAAAGCGATTATTTCTTACTACATCATGGGTACGCAGGACACGGGCGATAACCGCTATTTTGCTAATGCATTGAGTGGGCGGAAACCTTTTGATACGCAGGTGCAGTTTTCCAAAACCTTGTTTGACAATCTGATCGCCATCGGTGCCGGTATTCTTGGTGCGCAGGACGATAAACTGGCATCGGCTTACAACTATTTTTTTGAGACCAATAAGTATTCAGCGCCTGCCAAAAGCTACGAAGGCTTTTATGCGTTTAATTACAGTCCAACAGGTATTTTTCGGAAATCAAACTGGGTGGCCACCATGCATACGCCAACGACTAATTTTTTTGGTGCTGAAATTTACGACAATACCAACCGCTTCGGACGGTATCAGAGCGATGGTTCGCTCGAGATACTGTACAGCGGTTCATTGGCAAACAGTGGATATGCCACATCCAGTGCCGCTTCAGGGGGTTGGGACTGGAATTGTATGCCGGGAGCAACGGTAGTTCAGTATGTTTCGTGGCAGGAAATGATGCCCTACAAGTCAGTCATTGGTCGTTTCGATCAGAGGACACTATCAAAAAATTTTTCTGGAGCACTCACTATGGACAGTTGTGGTATGTTTGCCTGTGACTTCGACCAGATCGACACGTGGTCAGGTATCGCTTTTACCCCAACAAATCTGGTGTTCAAAAAATCGATGTATGCTTTCGGTAACCTGATTGTCAGTCTGGGCAGTTCAATTGGCTCATCCGGGACTTATAATTCATCAATGATGACCTCAACCAATCTGTTTCAATGCCTGAACCCATCTTCATTGGGTAATTTTGTGCTGAATGATAATGTTCTGACTCCCCCATATACTTCTACGGTTTCTACAGCCGTGGATAACTGGTTAGTTTCTCCACAGGGAACCGGTTATTTTATTCCGAAGGGAAACGACAGACTTGAAATCCGCTTTCAGAATCAATCCACGCCTGTTTATACAGGGGTGGATTATGCTTTGCCGGCTACCACGGTCATGGCTGCAAAAGCTTATCTGAATCACGGACTAAAACCGAGTTCGAAAAGTTACGTGTTTGTGGCGGTTCCGGGCACAACTCCGGCTCAGATGCAATCGCTTGCCAGCCAAATGGCCAATGGAGGAGGCTGTATTTATCAGATTCTGGCTCAAAACAGCAGCTATCATGCCCTTTTGTATAAACCGTTTAACATTACCGCCTATACTTTCTTCACGGCAGCTTCCAATTTGGGTTTTGGCATTGTAATGTCGAGTTCGGGCGAAAATCTCTTAATGGATAAATATGACGCTGTTCTCAACAGGCATTCGTTTGCCATTTGCGACCCAAATCTGCATCCGGTGACCGATGCCACCTATGGCTGGATTGCATCATCCTCGCAGGTGTCTTTAACGCTTGCCGGCGAATGGGTACCGGTTAATCCGGTGGATGGGGTCGTTTTTTCTGCTCCAGTCAACGGTCAAACTCTGGTAACGGTAACCTTTACTGGTGGAAATGCGGTGTATTTTTCGTTTAAACCAGCCTCCGAACTGGCCGTAAATCGCCCGGAAATTGATAGCCGCTGGGTAACTGTCTCAAAAAACCGGAACACGCTTCAATTTGATTTCAGTAATGGATATAGCTCCATATTGAATATCCGCATTTTGGCTCTGAATGGAGAGGTATTATCCGTTAATAATTACCCGAATGGATCTAAATCGATTCGGGTATCCATAAATAATTTACCAAAGGGATGCTTTTTGTGCCGCATTGCGGATGCAGGAAGATCAAAAACAATAAAGTTTATAAATTAATTGCATAAAAATAAGATTGTAGGGTATGAGAAGAATCATTGTGACGTTTGCTGCAGCCATGGTGTTGTTTAGTTCCTGTATAAAAAGGAGCTGTGTTCAACAGAATATGGTTAGTCATGATATAAAAGTAGCTGAGCAACAGGTTGGATATCAGTTGCAGGTGGTTGAAAAATCAGGAAAAATACTGTTCCCACGTACTGTTTTCGACAACGAGATTCAGTATGCCCCGATTGATGACTGGACCAGTGGGTTCTTTCCAGGAGCATTATGGTATATGTACGAACTGACAGGAAATAAAAAGTGGGAAAATGCCGCCGAAAAATTCACCCTTAGACTCGACTCGGTAAAATACATCACCTGGCATCACGATGTAGGTTTCATTATTCATAGCAGCTACGGAATAGGATATGATATAACTAAAAATCCTGCGTATAAAGCGGTTATTATTCAGGCTGCCAAATCATTGGCTACCCGTTTCCGGCCTGTTCCGGGCGTTATTCAGTCGTGGGATGAAAATCGTGGCTGGCAGGCGAAACGTGGCTGGATGTGTCCGGTGATTATTGATAATATGATGAATCTGGAACTTTTGTTTCAGGCTTCCGACCTCTCGGGCGATTCCACTTACCGGAAAATGGCGATCAGTCATGCCAACGTTACCATGGCCAATCATTTCCGAAAGGACTTTAGTTGTTACCATGTGGTGGACTACGACAAAATAAAGGGTGGCGTACGCAGTAAGGGGACTGCTCAGGGCTTTTCCGATGAATCGTCATGGGCAAGAGGTCAGGCTTGGGCCTTGTACGGATTTACCATCTGTTACCGGGAAACCAAGGATCCGAAATACCTTGATTTGGTCGACAAAATCTATCATTTCATTTTTACCAACAAAACTATGCCTGCCGATCTGGTACCCTACTGGGACTTTAATGCTCCGAATATCCCCAATGAACCGCGTGATGCCTCCTCGGCAGCCATTATGGCTTCGGCACTCTACGAACTTGTTGCGCTCGGACGTCCGCAATACAAGGAAACAGCCGATAAGATTATGCAGAGTCTCTCCGGTCCGGCTTATCTGGCCATCGTGGGTACAAACGGAAATTTTCTGCTCATGCATTCCGTAGGAAGCATTCCACACGATAGTGAAGTGGATGTACCGCTCATTTATGCCGATTATTATTTCCTCGAAGCGCTGGCACGTAAGATCGAACTGGAAAAATCGGAAAAGAAATGATTTATTGATTTGAGGATGCAACTGGTAGAAAATAAATGTGAATTTAAGTTTCTAATTTTTATATTAGTAGAAGTTTTGTGTCGTCATCAGCAAGTATCCCTCTCCTCTGGATAGAGGTTAGGGTAAGTTCAGAAATAATGATGTTTCAAAACATGTATTTGCATGAGCTGCTGATAATCAAATTGTAGATGTTTATAACAAAATTAAAATCAGGAAATTAGCAACTAGTGAAAGTAAAGTAAAGTAAAGAGTGTGACACAAAACCGTCTGTTATTATTTTGTATGAAATATTTTTTATTTTTCGTATCGTTTTTTCCTATACTTCTATTTGCAACATCGGTGCAATTTGTCAATCCGGCCATTCTTTCGTTCGAAAACGGAGTGATACCTGCAGTGGCTGGTCATGGTTCACACTTGACTGTAAGTGATCAGCATTACAAACACCTGACTCACAGTCTTGAATGGACGTGGAATGCTCCCGGAACTCAATGGTTCATTCGTCAGCCGGTGGATTATAAACCGCACGATGCTTCGAGTAAGAATAATTCCATTGCCACATTTGTGTTTTGGGTATACTCCGAAAAGCCATTAAAAGATCAGAAACTTACCGTTGAATTTCTAAAAAAAGGGATAGTTTGCTCATGGTTCAGTTATGGTCTCAATTTTACAGGTTGGCGGGGCGCGTGGATTGCTTTCGATCGTGATATGCAAGGAAAACCCGAACAAGGAATGGATGAAATGAGGGTCATCGCTCCTCAAACCGCTTCGGGAAAGCTTTGGTTCGACCATATCATTCTTTGTTCGTATCAGGATGCCCGGCAACATACCGCCGATTTTCAGGCGCCGTTTATCAATCCCGAAACAGATAATCACTGGTTGGTACTGCTGAAATCGTGGAACAAAAAGTTCGATTTACCGCAACCGGAAAAGGTTACAACATCGGATTTGAATGGTGAGGATAGTATCAGTGAGCGATTAACTTCTCTTATCCTCGAAGGGAAAAAGCCTTCGGATATTTCCGGATTAAGATCTGGGTTTGCCGAATACGGTATTGTCCTGAATCTCGATGGAACTGTACATGGCTTGCCTGTTTTTCAGGAACGCTATGGCGAAACCTATGATTATTTGGGCGCCGAAAATTATACCAAAACATTCGGCAATGCCATGGGTGTTTCGCGGCTGAATGATTTGATGTTTAAAATTGCGGTTACATACACGAAAACTCATAATGAGGAAGATAAGAGCGAACTGGCCGATATGTTTGTGCAACTGACGCGCCACATGCTCGATCAGGGATTTCAGGCCGGAAGCGCTTTGGGAACATTGCATCATTTAGGCTACAACATGAAGGAATATTATCTTGCAGCTTTCCTGATGAAAAACGTGTTGGCCGAAAATCAGTTGCAGGACAAAGTGCAGCAGGCCATGGAGTGGTTTGCCGGAACCGGCGAGGTGAAAACAGCTCAAAAGCAACCCGGAATGGACATTGATGCGTTCAATACCAGTTTGATTGGGCGGTTGGCCAGTGTTCTGCTGCTGAACGACAATCGCCAAAAGGTGAGATATCTTCGTGCCATGACACGCTGGATTGATAACGGATTTTTGTACACCGCCGGAACCGAGGATGCGTTTAAACCTGACGGATCCATTTATCATCACCGCCATAATTATCCGGCCTATGCCATTGGCGGATTGGATGGCGCAGTTAAAGCGGTGTGGTTACTCCATAAAACACCTTTTGAAATATCTACGGTGGGTCGTCGACATTTGAAAGATGCTCTTTTGTCCATGAGAACTTACTGTAACCTGATTACCTGGTCGTTATCCCTTTCGGGAAGGCATCCCGATGGAAAAGGTCATTTGATTCCTGAGCAATTTGCCCGCTTAGCCACAGCCGGTTCGCCCGATGGGAAACAAGCCATTGACACTACACTGGCGGCGGCTTATCTTCGTCTGGTTGCCGGTAAACCGACAAAATATTCGAAGTTGTTTCTTGCTAACGGATTTAAGGCCGAAAAATCACCGGAAGGAAACCGTAGTTTCAGTTATTCGTGCATGGATATTCAACGCCGCAACAACTGGATGGTTTGTGCGATGGGTTTTAGCCGCTATTTGTGGGCCACCGAAACCTATGTTGGCGCCAATATGTACGGGCGTTACCTGAATCACGGCAGTTTGCAAATTCTTGCTACGGGCGATCCGGTTTCGTTGCAGGGTTCGGGATTTCGTCAGCAAGGCTGGGACTGGAACCATAATCCGGGAACGACGGCTGCTGTAATACCCTTGGAAAAACTTTGCGCCAATGTTAAAAATCTTGATGCGGAATCGGGCTACGAAGAAATGCTGCTATCCGACGAAACCTTTGCCGGTGGACTTTCATTTAAAGGCCGACAGGGAATTTTTGCCATGAAACTTCATGAAAATGGCAAATACAATGGTTCATTGCATGCCCGGAAATCGGTGTTCTTTTTCGACAACCGTATTGTGGCACTTGGCTCGGATATCCGTTCGGCTCTGCCAGAAAGTCCCGTGCAGACCACTCTTTTTCAGAATTACAAAGCGGCGTTGAATTCACCTGTTCAAATCAATGGCAAGCCGATGCGCCAATTTCCTTTCATCGAACAATTAAAAGGGACACTGAATTATCTTTCCGATGGGTTGGGAAATTATTTCTTTGTCAAAAACGGAACAATTCATGTTTCTGTTTCGTATCAACATTCGTTCGATCAGGAAACCGAAAAGCCCACCGAAGGCGATTTTGCCCTGGCCGCCATCGATCACGGACCTGAGCCATCGAAAGCCGGATACGAATACCTCGTCCTTGTGCAACCCAATGGCGCTGAGGTTAGTCAGGTTGTTAAACAGTCACCGTATCAGGTGCTGCAATGCGATTCCATGTCCCATATCGTTTATGACAAAGCCACCGGAATCACAGGCTATGCCCTTTTCGAAGCAGGAAAAATAAATCTTCCGCTTTCGGTGGTGAAGCAAACCAACACGCCCTGCCTGATAATGGTGGCACAGGAAAATCAGCAGCAATTAGCTGTGAGCATTAGTGACCCTGATTTGCATTTTTACGATGGAAAAGCGGACGAACAATACAATTCCAACGGAGAATTGCTGGAAAGAAGCGTTTATTCGCGTAAATGGGTGAAAAATCCATCTGCCCCTTCCGAAATTAAATTCGTGTTGAAGGGCAGATGGATAATTTATGGGGAAAATCCGTATTTCAGAATACTATCGGTGGATAACCAAAACACCTCGGTTGTTGTTTCCTGTCAGCATGGATTCAGTCGCGGGGCGATTTTTCGGAAAGCAGTATAAAAATCGTGTTTTCAGAGCATTGTACTGATCTTGTTTTCTAATTTTATCAGGTCTTTGGTGAAGTTACGAATGCTTTCGGCTAACTTTTCTGTAGCCATGGCATCCTCGTTCATCATCCATCGGAACGTTTTTTCGTCCATTTCTATTTTCTGAATTTCATCTCCCACACCGTTTTCGGGTTGCAGTTTGCGTTCCAGAACAGCTTTGGTGCTTTCCAGTTCACTGAGCAGGGCAGGGGAGATGGTCAGTGCATCACAGCCGGCCAATTCGATAATTTCGCCCGTGTTGCGGAAGCTGGCGCCCATCACGATGGTTTTATAGCCAAACTTTTTGTAATAGGCGTATATATCCTGTACCGATTTCACTCCCGGATCTTCCGCTGCGGGAATTTCGCTCACGCCACGGTCTTTTTTATACCAATCGAGAATACGACCCACGAACGGTGAAATAAGTGTCACGTTTGCTTCGGCGCAACGCACGGCCTGCGCCATCGAAAAAAGCAAAGTCAGGTTGCAGTGAATGCCTTCTTTTTCAAGCTTTTCTGCGGCATTGATCCCTTCCCAGGTCGACGCTACTTTGATGAGAATTCGCTCGCACGAAATGCCGGCATTTTCGTATAACTGAATAATTTCATGCGCTTTACGAATGGTGGCTTCGGTGTCGAACGAAAGACGGGCGTCAACCTCCGTCGAAACTCTTCCGGGAACAATTTTGAGAATTTTCAATCCGAAATTGACGGCTAATTTGTCCATGGCGCAATGCAGCATGTCTTTTTTATCCCCGCAGGCCTTGCTTTTTGCGTAATTGATGGCCTCGTCAATCAGCGGCTGGTATTTTTCGTCGGAAGAGGCGGCATAAATCAGCGATGGATTGGTGGTGGCATCTACGGGTTGATAGGCAATCATGGAAGCAAAGTCGCCTGTATCAGCGACTACTTTGGTGTAATTTTTCAGTTGTTCGAGCAAGTTCATGGCGTATTTAATTTATTGGGTTGATTTGGTCGTTGGAGGTGCAATTTTAGTGTAGGAATTAACCATCCACACCGAGAAAACATTCAGGTAGTTCCAGAATGAGTGAATCAAATGGTCGGGTACAGGCGTTTCGAGCAAAGCCTCCCGATAGCAGCTTAACCACACATCCCGCCCTGAAGGGGTGATGGGAAATGTGCTGTGGCGGTTGACCAACGCAGGACGTCCTCGTCGCTGGTTGTAATAATCAGGTACACCCATAAGTTGTATGAAAAAGTCTGCCGAATTCCGTTTGTCCAGTTCAAAAGCTTCTTCGTCGACGGGAAACATTTTTCGCAGACGACTTTTCCGCAACAGATCGTAATGGCGGCTAACTAATTTACGGAGACCCTCTTCGCCCAGGAATTGGTAAAATTGAGGGTCAGGTTTGGGCACGGGAGGCCGATCGCCAAACCGAAAGTCATGTTGTATCTCGAGCTGCATTTGAAGCAAAAATTACAAAATAGAAACCGTCCCGGAAAAAAACCGAAGTCGTTATTTTATATTGAACTGTTCAGATGGCTGTTTTGTTCGCATAAGAGCGAATTAAACTGATTTAAGTGAGATTGTATAACCGTACCCCAATCCTAACCACTTAAATTATTCGGTTTTCGGGCTTGTTTCTTTTTTGCGGAGCTGATAAATCATGAGATAGATGACTCCAAACGTGACCGACATATCGGCTACGTTCAGAATCCCGGTACGAATGGGACCAATGCCAAAGTCCAAAAAATCCACCACGCTGAAATGATTGAAAATGCGGTCGTAAAGATTTCCAAGTCCTCCTGAAATGATGGATACAATGGTGATAACTAATGCTTTGTTTTTTACTTTAAAGCTCGCATAATACAATCCGTATACATAGGCGATGAGTGGAATGCCGACTAGAAACAGGTACTTTTTGGCGTCCGACCATTCGGCGCCTGTGCTCAGAAAGGCTCCCGTATTCTCGGTGTAACGGAGAACTACAGTGTTGAAAAAGAACGAAATAGTCTGTTTGCCTTCCAGAAAAGTAACTGCCAGAAGTTTGGAAATCCGGTCGAGGGCGAAATTGACCACGAATGTCAGTGCGGCAAGGCGAAGGAAAGCGGAGTTCTCTTTATCCATAAAGCGGTTGATTTTTTAGTGTCCAAAGGTACGGTAATTTTATGAGTTGAACAATGGATAACGTGATGATCAATGGTTACCGGGGGTATGGCGCACAACCAGGTCATGAAATCATCCCCGGGATAGCTGCAGGGGAATACGTTCATTCTTTTCCGTACGGCATTTCGCGATGTTCAAGCAAAAGTCTTCGTGTCTTTGCGTTTACTGTCCCATCCTTCAACCTCACAATTCTTTATTCGATATACTGTCTGATAAATGGAAAATTGATGTACAGTCCTCCACCAAGGACAGAAAGGACACTAACATCCACTCTCGATATGAAGCAGAGTAGCCAATTCAACTGCTCTCCGTATCCTCTTCAGGAGAAATTGTTTTTTTTGACTGCGCCTAAATTCGACAATTTGCAGACAGACCAGTGCCTGAGAAATGAAAGAAATTTTGTTTGTTTTTGTAAATGTTGACAAGATATGGGTTTTGGAGGGCATATATTTGCCCCGTTTTGAATCCGGAGGTCTGAAACCGGTAAAAACGGGGCGTAACTGAAAAGCCATACGAGTAAGGAAAGCATTAAATAGAATAGGTATGAAATAACAGTCTCTTATTATTATTTTGCTGCTACTGATCAGCTCAGCAACAGTTATTGCGCAGGAAATCCAGCAAGCGGTTCAACCTTTGTCCGCAAAGGTCTCGGGAGGGCATCTTTACTCGGTAACCGACAAAAGTGGGACCATCGATGTGATTTATCAAATGAAACTGAACAAGAAAAGTGATGTATTGTCATTTGAGAGTTATAAATTTGATGCTAATCTGAAATTCAAAGGCGAAGAACCCTATACCGAAACCAAGCAACAAATGCCCGATCGGCAGCAGGATTATTTTAAGGCATACATTGGCGGAAACACTTCCTCGACTTATTAAGTCAGAAACTAAAAATATATAAGGAAACAAGAGACGAATATTGGAATTATTCGAAGCAAAAATACCAAACAAAGAAAGTTGTTTCTCACCAGGTGGTTCGACTGAAAAATGAGTTGGGAAAATCCTACAATGCATACGCCGATTTCTGGGAATATGGTGATGGGGAAATTACTAACGGACTGATAATAGCTAAAGCAGATTCGAAAGGAAAGGGACAAAAGCAATACCTGCTGTTGGTAATGGACAACAATCTCGAACTGAAAGAAGTTCCCCTCGATCTGGAAGGTGCGCACACCCTGGTTTATGCCGCTAAGGTAACGGACAAAGACATAGCCATGATATTTGCACCCGACAAGGGAGTGCCGGATGTGTCGGCATATAGCTATTATCTGTATGATATCTACGGAAACCTGAAAAATAAAGTTGAGTTTAAAAGTTCGGCTTCAGCCCTGCTGCTGACTGCCGCGTACAGCAAGGATGGTGAAGTTTATTTCTTTGGAACGTCGAAATAATCATCGGATGCTTTCTCGAAGATATTCAGCGAATATTCCCCGATTTATAATCCAGAAGCACTTAGCTCTAAAATGTTGGGGGCAAATTACCTCGATATGAAATGGCGGGATTGTCAGAAACAAAAAATGGATAATTTTCATTTGCTGAAATTCAGTGGTAATCAACTGACTTTAGCCACAACTGTCCCGGTAAGTACGATTAAATCCAAATTCAAAACAGCTCCTGGCGATAAAGGGGCTACGGTGTATCAAGGTAAAAAATTTGCGATTGAAAACTTTTATATCGCCCCTTCGGGTGATTTTCTGGTGGCCGGACAGTTTACGGGGAGTGCTTTCTTTGGGTTGGAAAATAAGTTTGATGCCTATCAGGATATTGTCTGTTTCCAGTTTGATAAAAATGGCGATTTTAAAGCTCAATATGGGGTGGGAAGAGCCAATGAAGACAAAGCCAGTGAGATGTTTGAAATGAAACAGTACTTTTATCCCTCTTCCGATGGTTCTTCCCTGTATTGGGTGCTTTACGAAGTGAAAGGGAATGGGAATTGGTATACAGGTATTCCATCGCCTGCCTATTACACCCGCGTGTCACCAAAATCCATCTTTCGGCAGAATCACTTTCTCCGGTAAAGTCACTTGGCGATGGAAAATATTTTTTGAGCGATTATAATGGTCTGTTCAGTAAGAAAGGCAATAGCCTGTTGCTGGTAGGGTCTGATTTGAAAGAAAAAAATCTTTGGTTGGTCCAAATTATATTTAATTAATCATTCACCAAAACAATTTACAGATGAAAGCTAAATTATTTATTCTGTTAAGCTTCCTGATCGTAATTTCAGGACTGAAAGCTTCCGATCCGTTTTATTATGAATTAATCAGTAATCCTGACAAAACGATTAACTACGTCATTGGATTCTACACGAGCGATTATAGTATTGGCAGGGCTACTGACAACAAGGACTACGTCATTTACAAGGAAACCGTTATCAATCATTCCAAGGAGTCGTTGAACTGGAACAACTATTACGCAATTGTGCTGACTAAAAAGGGTGATTTGATATTCAGCTACAAAACTGCCGCAAAGGAAGGCGAATATGCCTCTTCGTTAATCGTTTTGCCCTCTGAAACCCATCATTTCTGGTTCGCTTTCCACGAGGTATTTAAACCCGAAGACATCCAAAGTGTTTATTTATTTAACGACAATGTCGTAAAATCGTATTTGCTGTTGAAAAGCGACGATTCATCCACCTCTTCCTTGAACAGTAGTTCTTCCACGGATAAGGGTTGTTCTTTTTTTCCAGATGATGGTGTCATGCTGGGGAAAACAACGGTGGCTGAATTGGCCAGTAAAGATACCTGATCCCAGAATATTGACAGTTCGACCCATCAGCCCTATCAGTATTACATCATTAATGGTCATAAGTACTGGTACGATAAAGGGGTTGCCGACTACATGTACTTGACCTACACCGACGAAATGCCCGAACCATGGAAAGCTTGTGGATTTAGCTGGAGCGCTTCCTATAAAGATTGGTTATCCACATTGAAGGAGAAGGGATTCACGGTCACTATCACCAACGAACCGGAGTCGAAATTGTACAGTGGTCACCAGACATTATCGGCCGAAGTTAAGGCCGTAAAATTTGATGGCACTGAAATTTCATTCTGGCTTAAATTCGGTTATGGAGATTCTGACTCCTTATCGGGGAATAATACGCTATACAGCATATCAGTAAAAATTTAATTTTATTTTTTATGATTATCCGCAAAGTATACAGTTTTGAATATTAACTTTTCTATATGTTATATGCTTAAAGTTCGATTTGTACGAAGTAGTAAGTGCGAGTAATCTATCAAAAGGGTCATCGGTATTTTAGTTCGATTGAATTGGTAGCAAAATTCATTCAAATACCCTTGTAGGAATTCTGATTTTATGCCGTGATACATGTCCGTAAGTAAAGATTTCGCATTACTTATGGCTATGTGCACCCAAGGAAGAACTTTAGCAATTTCTTCAGGTAAAACAACCGAAGCATCGTGTTGAGCAAAATGGTCTTTGAAATTCGTGTATGAGTTAGATCCGTCAGTTGTGATTTTGGCATCTTTATCTATTGATATGGTTGCTTTTTGGTCTATCGTTTTTGCTTTTAAGTCAGGAATGACTATCATTTTCAAATGATTGACCCGTTTTGGTTTTTTTGGATTCTTCGGGTTTTCAACCGGCTGACTTTCAACCATTACAAGCACTTTGCTTTTCTTCTGACAGCCTCGTCCACGTTTCAAAGGTTCAGTTTTTTCATTTTCATCACGTTCGGTGGAGAAAAAGCCTTCATCAAGTTCAATCATTCCCGACAAAGTATATTGGGCATCGCGTTGCCCCATTACGCTACGAATCTTATGACGCATCTCCCAAATGGGTTGATAGCGTTTATGACCTAATTGCCGTTGCATCTCAGAAGCTGAAAAAGTCTTTTTGGTGCTTGTGAACAAATGAATGGCTTTAGACCAATATAAAAAAGGCAATTTAGAACCGTGCATAATAGTGCCTGAACGTAAAGACCTGCGACAATGACAGGATTTACATTCAAAGTGCATCGAAGCTGGAAGCCAGATATGTTCCTTATTTCCGCAATGAGGGCATACAATACCGGATTTAATCCGAAGTTCTTTGAATTTTTCGATACAAACAGCTTCACTTGGGAAATGTTTGTCAAAATCTAATAGTTTCATGTGCTTGTTCTTTTGGTACTATAAAAATACGAAAAATCATTGATAAACTGTGTTTATTGCGGATAATCATTTAAATATATTATTTGATTAATCAAAGAAAGCTCTGAAAACAGTTATTAAAACCTCATATTCATAACATTAGACGCTGGTCTCTTATAAAAGAGTTCATTTGCCATATATTCCATATAAGGTTGAGAATGTTTCCAGAAAGCATAGTAACCTTCACATAAATAGTTTAAACACGGCTCACCTGTTTTGGTTTTGATAATTCTGTTTTTTGGGCATTCTCCATTGCAAAGTTTTTTGAATTCACATTGGCGGCACTGAGTTGGAAGTAAATCACGTTTGTCAGCTCCAAATCGCAATTGTTTTTGTGAAAAAGCCATTTCATAAATAGTATGCGTTTTTATATTCCCAATTTTGTATTCCGGAAAAACAAAATGGTCGCAGGCATACACATCACCGTTAAACTCCATCACTGTGGCGTGCCCGCAAGTCTCACCAAAAATACAGACTCCCGGCATTTGACCTACAGTGCCGGCTAAAGTAGCATCAAACAATTGAACAAAATATTGGCCGACATCTTTTTTTACCCATTCATCAAAAATAGAAATATAAAACTGCCCGAATTTTTTTGCATCAACCGTCCAAGGAGCCAATATAGCATCATCGCTGCCTTCAGGTGGTAATAATGTCAATCCATCTGTTCGGGTTTTTGAAACCTGCTCCACAATGGGTGAAAACTGCATATATTGACTTCCAATCTCTTTGAAAAAGTTGTAAACTTCTAAGGGATAATCCACATTGTAATCGTTAATAACAGAGAGTGTATTGAAATCAACCTGATGTTTTTGCAATAATTCAATGCCACGCATTACTTGTTTGAAAGTAGCATTTCCACCTTTATTTTTTCGGTAAATATCGTGACAATGTTCCGGTCCATCAATGGATATACCAATAAGAAAATTATTGTCTTTGAAAAACTTACACCAATCGTCATTCAATAATGTGCCATTTGTTTGGAGGGAATTATCAATATTTCTTCTGCGTCCATATTTTTTTTGCAAAGCAATTGCTTTTCGATAAAATGATATGTCTCTCAATAAAGTTTCTCCACCATGCCAGGTAAATAAAACGTTAGGAACAGGTTGTGCCTGAATATAACTTTCAATGTACTTTTCAAGCGTTTCATCGCTCATCTGCAAGTTATTCCGGTTTTCATAGAGTTTTTCCTTCTCTAAATAATAACAATAAGAACAATTCAGGTTACAACTTGAACCTATTGGTTTTGCCATTACGTAAGTTGGCATGGAAAGGGGATTGAATGCTATGGTTTTTTTCATTGAAATTCAAATAGTAATTTTTGAGTAAATAGATAATGGTGTGTAAAAGTAGAAAATAATGAATGATATTTACAAAAATAAAAAGAAAGAATAGAGTTTATTTGATTTAATTTTATATAGGTTTGTATTTGAACAATATTCATTCATATTTTACGTTAAGCATTCATATATTAAACTGATATGAATGATGCAATACGACAAGATTAAAAGGCGACCGATTCAGTTTGTAAGTATAACAGGGCTGAATTTAGATGATTTCAACGTTCTGCTTCCATATTTTAAAGCAGAATGGGACGAATATAATGACTATTTTACCTTAGATGGAAAACCCCGTCGACGGCGAACTTTTGCAAGAAAAGATACCGTCCTACCGAAGATGGCAGATAAGTGAATGTTTTTGTTGATTTATCTAAAAACCAATCCATTGCAAGAGCATCACGCGGCAAGTTTTGGTATAACTCAATCACAAGCAAATCTATTGATTCACTTAATGGCAGGTCTTTTGCGTAAGGCTTTGAAGCATTTAGGAGAACTTCCGGAACGAAATGAGTATCGCATGCAACATATTTTGAAATCAGCTGAAGATGTACTTATCGATGGATTTGATCGTCCAATTCAGCGACCGCAGGCAAGTGACCTTCAAAAAGCTTGCTATAGCGGTAAAAAAACTCATAACGTGAAAAATAACGTGTTGACCACGCCGGAAAGGCGTATATTATTGCTTAGTAGGACATGTGAAGGCAGTATGCACGATAAATATGCGATAACCAGCCTATACACTTTCCTTCTGGTATTACATTGTGGCAAGATACAGGTTTCTTAGGGCATAATCCTGAAAACATAAAAGTGATGATACCTACAAAGAAACCAAAAAGCAGTGAACATTCGGATGAATAGAAAGAATTTAATCGTTCTAGTTCCTCGTTCAGAGTTCTTGTGGAACATGCCACATTGGCGGAGCTAAAAGATGTCGAATTGTCAAAGATCGCTTTAGATGCCACAAGTTTGGTTTTGACGATTTAGTCATGGAACTTGCCTGTGGAATACACAATTTGAGAATCACACTGAATAACTGCGATATAAAATTTTCATTGCAATAATATTAATACCCAAAAAATATCATTCATTGATTAACAATGCTTTATTGAATAATTGAAATAATCAAAAATTCTATTTCCTTCATTTCCATATAGATTTTCATAAATTTGTAGACACTGCAATATTTTTATATCTTTGTAAAAACTAAATTTTAACCCACCGCTATGAATCACTTCAAATCTTACGCACGACTTCGAATAATTTCAACGGTATTTTTTTTCTTCTGTTTTACCATAGGCAGTATATCCGCTCAAAACGATTCAATTAAGACTCAAATACCGAGTGAGATAACCTTATATGCCATGCCAACTTTATTCCCCTTAAATTGGGAAAGTCCAGCCAAATTGTTTGAGTCGATGCAAAAATGCTATCTGAAAACCATGTTTGTATCTTCGAACTATTTATTAGGTCATGTGGCTGTGAAAATAACCACACCGCTTATTGAAAAGCCACTTTTACTTGCCATGACTGCTTCAGACCCTCTTCAACGGATACGGTTGGTACTTAGCGAGAAAATAGGATTTGGCATATTGGGAACTGCTCTTTACGGAAAAATTGAATCTGAAAATCATTTGGAGAATCATTTGAAAGTATATGCCAACAAGGGAAAATTAGCATTTATTACTTTCCAAATCAACGAAAAAGCCGCCCAGCGAATATTGGCATTTATAGACCAATTCACTCATCCAAATGGAAATAATGCAGCATCATCAAGCTATTACGGAGGTACTTTCTGGCCTCGATACGACCACGAAGGTGCTGGGTGTTCAGCTTTCGGATTAGCATTACTCGATGTTGCTCATTTACGGTTTTCTGAAACAGATCAATGGCAGATAAATGTTAAAATACCCATGAAAATTATTGGGGGTGAATTTAATCATCATAAAAAAATCAGGAATTCCACCATTCTCAATACAAAGAGCTGGTATGAAGAATCCGGTCGTGAAAATTCTGATTATGTAGCTTTCAAAATTTACGATCCAAGTATTATGTTTAATTGGATAATAAAAAAAAGGTTACAAAACGACAGTTTGTACCATGCAATTGAGGTTGATGGAGTTCCCGGATTGTATGTTGATGCACGCAACGTAACGGTTGATCCGGACGAGCCGCTGTTTGTACAACGTCCTGATTCAAATTTATTTATTATAAAATTTTATGAAAAATATTTACATAAGTAGAAGTTTTTTGGAAATAAGCATCTGTATTTCGAATGGATGTAAATGAACACTATAAATTTAGAAAATATCCAAAATATATGACAATTAAGAAAAGCGATGCACATGAAAGTCTTAGATATCAACTTCCTCCACATTCAATTCTGCAACTTGCCGACTATCAACGAGCACCTCAGGTAGCTATCGATACTAAAAAGGAATATTTGCTGTTGATTTACAGAAACACCTACAAAAATCTGGAAGATTTAAATCAACCCGCTATAAGTATGGCGGGTTTACGAGTTAATCCGGTTACCAACATAAGTTCATCGATTAATTATATACAAAATTTCAAAATTCGTAAACTATCAGACTCAGATGAAATTCAAGTGAATGGTTTGCCTGAAAATTCACGCATAACATTTGTAAGCTGGTCGCCCGATGAGACAAAGATTGCATTTACAAATACGACTTCAATCGGAGTTGAACTTTGGATCTTTGAGTTAGCTACGGCTCAAGCTACACGTTTAACTGATGCTGTTTTGAATGCCAATCTTGGGAATCCCTATAGCTGGTATCGCGATAGCAAACGCCTGTTGGTTCGTGTTTTACCCAATAATCGCTCCGCAATGATTGATCCGGATAAGGAATTACCTTTGGGTCCAACAATTTCGAAGAGTAATGGAAAGACATCACAAAACCGAACTTATTCAGATTTATTAAAAAACCCAACCGATGAACATAATTTCAATACACTTGCGGGTTCTGAATTGTTTTCAGTAGATTTGAATGCTAAAATGTCCTTGTTTCTACCCTCAGCACTTTATGTTTCAGAATCGTTCTCGCCCGATGGCAATTATATTTTGGTAACTACAATTCAAAAACCATTTTCATACATTGTTCCATTTAATCGATTCCCATTAACCAGCAAAGTATATGATTTAAATGGAAAGTTTATTAAATCAATCAATGAATTGCCGCTTTTTGAGGTTATACCTAAAGGGTTTATGGCTGTTCAAAAAGGAAAACGGGCGTTGGAATGGCGAGCAGATGTACCTGCATCTTTGTTTTTCGTCGAAGCATTAGACGATGGAGATCCTCAAAAAGAAGTCCCATTTCGAGATGCAATATTTACCTGGAATGCTCCATTTGATCAAAATCCCACCTTACTTACCAAAACTATCCAGCGATTTGTTAATGTGATTTGGGGCAATGAAACAGCTGCAATTGTTCAAGATGAATGGTACGATACCCGAAATGAAAAAACATACTTCATCAAACCGGGTGTGCCATCTGAGCAGGCACGCATTATTAGTGATCGCAATTTTCAGGATGTTTATTCCTATCCCGGAACATTTGAAATGCGTAAAAATCATTTTGGAAAATATGTATTAGCCATTGAAGATAACAATTTATATCGCATTGGCGAAGGACACAGTGCAGAAGGACAGTTCCCGTTTATCGATATTTTAAATATAAATACATTCAAAACCAAACGATTATATCAATCAACGCTTACTGACAAGTTAGAGGAGATTTACGAAATCACTGATTTTATTAACGGTGAAGCTTTAGTTCGCATTCAATCGAAAAATGAATTTCCTGATTATTACTTTCGAAATTTCAGAAAGCAAGATATGCTTACCCGATTGACACATTTCAAAAATCCGTTTGAAAGCATTAAAAATGTGTATAAAGAGGTGCTAAAATACAAACGAAATGATGGTGTTGAACTATCTGGTACACTTTATTTACCCGATGGATATGATAAAATCAAAAAGCAAAAACTTCCATTGCTGATTTGGGCGTACCCGGTTGAGTACAAAGATAAAAATAGTGCAGGTCAATCTACTGCCAATCCCAATGAATTTACTTATCCTCATTATGCCTCTTTTGCATATTGGGTAACGAGAGGATTCGCTGTACTCGATGATGCAGCTTTCCCCATTGTGGGCGAAGGAAATTCGGAACCAAATGACACCTTTATCGAACAATTAACTGCAACCGCCGAAGCTACGATTGATTCGGTAGATTCTTTAGGCTATATCGACAGGACAAAAGTTGCAATTGGAGGACATTCGTATGGAGCATTTATGACTGCCAACTTGCTGACATACACCAAACTATTTGCTTGTGGGATTGCACGAAGCGGAGCGTATAACCGTACACTTACACCTTTCGGGTTTCAAAATGAACAACGGAATTATTGGGATGCCCCCGAAATTTATAATCGCTTGTCGCCCTTTCAGAATGCCGACAAAATGAAAACACCCCTGCTCCTCATACATGGCGAAGCCGATAATAATTCGGGCACTTTCACGCTTCAAACTGAGCGTTATTTTCAGGCATTAAAGGGATTGGGAGCGCCTGTTCGTATGGTTATTCTTCCCAAAGAACAACATAGCTATGAAGCTCGCGAAAACATTATGCATTTACTCTGGGAACAAGACGTGTTTTTAGAAAAATACTTGAAATAAATTTTCAATAAAACGGATGTTGCAAAAGCAGAAAAAAAGCAATAGCAATAAAAACAATCGAAGAAATTGTTACTACCGAAGTTACTTTTAATATTCTATATTTACTTTCGATAGATAAAGAAATTTTCAAAGTAATGATCGATTGTACTAAAAAAATTGAGATTAACAAGTAAATCATAGACAATAAATATTAGAAACAGAGTTAACATAAAGCAAGATATAAAAAACGCAGTTTTCTTTTTTAATACAAAAAATGCATTTCATTCCGAAATCTTACATGAATATTTAGCATTTAGATTGATAACGATGGCAGTCATTTTATTATTTATGCTCACACAAATCACATATCATCAGCCATTAAACTTTGTCGGGTTTTATCATCGATTTTATATCCTTTAAATCCATACATGAAAACAACAAAGAATGAAATTATGAGGATAATAAGTCCAACAGTAACAGGATTTTCGGCAGAGTAAATATTAGTTAAAATAGGATAAGCTGATCCGCCTGCTATAGCCATGATAAGATAAGCAGATGCACGTTTTGTTTGAGCTCCCATTTTGCGAATTCCTAAGGAGAAAATTATTGGAAACATAGCACTGATTGAAAGAGAAATTAAACAGAGCGCCACAAAAGAAATTATTCCTAAATTCAGAGCTATAAGAATTGAACATATAAATCCGTTTATAGCGGAGATTCTCAGTAACCGACTCGGTTTAACTCCAATAAGTATAAAACTTCCAAAAAAGCGACCGAATGAAAATAATCCAAATCCAACAAATGAAAAAATGAATGCTGCAACAGTATGATATAATTTATCGTCGACAATATTAGTATTACCAATAAAACGGATCATCTTTAATAAAAATGCTTGCCCGATTACCGAATGACTCTCCATCGTTTTGAATAAATCAACTAAATATTTTGAATAAAAGCCCCAAAAAGCAGTCTGTGCAGCAATGTAGAACATCATTGTAATTACGGCAAAAACAAAATGTTTGCGTTTGAAGATTGATCTTGGTTTGAGGAGTGGTTTACTTTCCTCCTTTTTTTTGATCGATTGTATTTTTAATTGTTTATAACTTTGCGGAGTAATTCGGGGAAGATCAGAAATTAAAAAAAGAATAGCGATAAACAAAACCAAAATACCAACACCGACATAAGGTACTGCCAAAGCAGTAAATTCACTTCCTTTATTTGCTTGAATATCACTAAGTATATTTGCACCAACAAAAGGACCGAAAAACCAGCCTAAAGCCGTAAAAGATTGCCCTAAAGTTATACGAAAGGTTGCATATTTATTTTGCCCAACTAAAGTGGTATATGGATTGACAACAGTTTCGAGTGCTGCCATACCCATAGCAATGCTAAACATCGAGAAGAGAAATAATGGGAATGAATGAAATTGCGAAGTTGGAAAAACTAAGAAAGCTCCTAAAGCATATAGCATTAAACCTAAAATAATACCATTTTTATATCCAAAACGTTCAGCAAAACGACTTGAAAGCAATGGCATTATCAGATAACCAGCATAATATGTTAATAAAATATAAGCCAGCTTTGAAGCATTTGCATGAATTATCTCCTTAAAATGATTGTTGAGTATATCTAATAAACCAAGGGCAAAGCCCCACAATAAAAAGAGTGTAAGTAAAAGACTGAATACTTTATTGAATGAAACACCCACCTTGGTTACAAAAAATGATTCAATTTTATTCATTTTGAATTGATTAAATATTTGAAGCTACGATTAATAAGAAATATCTAAATAAACATTAATTGATCCAAATGTAAATAAATTTCATGATTACACATAAGCAACCAGTAAATATTTCACTGAAAATCAACACATAAAAATAAAAAGAAATATTTCGTGATTATTAACTTGGCAAACATACAAATTTTTTTTAAATATATCAAGTATTTTACGGGAAGATTTATATTTAACATATTTTATATAAATGCTTACAATGCATTGCACAGATTAAACAACAGCAATGGTCTTCTCCAAAACAAAACCACACACGATCGGTACTTGTAGTACGATTAAATATAATTCAGCTAAGAATTCAGGATTACAATTTAGACTCGCAGCATTTTTGCCGGAGCTCCCAAAAATACTTGATTTTTAGGCAGCGTTTCACTTTTCATCAATACCGAAAGCGGTTCGAGCGTTGAACGGTCTTCCAATTTTGAATCATAAAGCACCACAGACATTCCACCCACACAGCAATTTTTCCCAATATCAACGAACGACATTTTCATAACACGGTCTTCGAAAAGGTGTGTTTGCAACGTGCAATTATCATTCAGAGCTGAATCATTGCCAACTTTTATCAGATCAAATTCAGTGATTTGCGTAGTAAAAATACAGGTTCGTTTTCCAATTTTACAGCCCAGCAGCCGCAGTGGATATTTTATAAAAGGCGTTCCGGTAAGCAAATTAAGGAAAAATAAAACAAGGAAATTTTCGTAAATTCCGGTAACCAGCTCGCTTCGCCAAACGTAATGACTCCAAAGAGGTTTTTTTGCAGGTTTGTATTTGCCGATGATTATCCATTTTAACAAAATCATAACAAGTGTTCCCAACAAAGCTGCTCCCAAATACAGAAACGGAAAAACAAAAATCAATTCATTTAGATCCTGTTTCACCTGCATATATGATACCACATTGGTAATCAAGACAGCATAAGTGATAAATAGTGTCGTGGGAAGTACCACCCTGAAAAATTCAATGAAATAGCGTAAAGCAATGAGTTTACGGGTTGGTTTATAAGTAGTTTCAACACTAAAATCTTTGTTAATATCTCGTTTTGGCAAATAAACGGCAGGCGAGCCAAACCACGAAGTTCCATCAGCAGCCGGAAGATTATCAGAACTCATCTTCGACAAAACACCTATCAATACATTATTTCCCAAGTGAGTTTCGGGACTGATCACCGCACTGTTTCCAACAAATGTTCGGTTACCAATATACGTTTTGGCAATAGAGATATAGCCGTTTCGGACATGTGAAGCGCCAATCGAAACAGAATCAGCCAGGAAACATTCATCACCGGTTACTAACAAATCGGGCGAAATAAACTCAACGGTCGAAATTTCGACCCGTTTGCCCATTTTTACGCCAAGCAACTTAAACCAGAATCGTAAATAAAGCGTGGTATACAATGTACCGATAACCTGCAAACTGAGTTTCATCAACTGATCGAAAAACCATTTCTTGTAGTAAAAGAAACTGTCAACCGGATATTTGCCATCTTTAATATTGCCCAGCAACACCCATTTAAGTCCGGCTATGATCAGTGTTAGCAAAACCACAAAAGAGATACCAACACTAATAGTTGTCCAAAGGAAATGATACCCTTCAGTAACATATTGCAAATGCGTAATCATCATCATTCCAGGGAAATAGGCTACCATTGTAATCAGAGGAATCAGAAAAATACTTATAAAAAACAAAATGGTATTGCGGGTCGACCAGAGTTTTCTTGTTTCGTGGAGTTGATTTATACCAATCATTTCGGCAGGAGAACCTCCCCAATTTTCGTTGGCAGGAATGATAAAATTTTCGGGAACAAGTGTCAAATCTTCAATCGATGAATTTTTACACATTTTTGTGTTGTGTGATAAACAGCAACGCGTTCCAACAAACGTATCATCCTCTAATTCAATACTTCCGATATGCAGATAACCATCAGCAATGTGGTAACCACGCATGTGCGTATCGGTACAAATGCTCACATTATTGCCAACAGTCAGCAAATCATAAATGGAAATAGCCGAGGTATTGATATACGTATTTCTGCCTATTTTAGCACCTAACGATCGTAGAAAAACATTCATCAGCGAAGTGCCGCTGAAATAGCTTACAGGGCAAATATTGATCACCTTATCCACAATCCAGAAGCGGAAATAATACGACCCCCAAAGTTTATATTTACCCGGTTTAATGCGTCCAATTACTGCCCACTTAAATCCGACTGCAAAAATCGAAAGCACAGGAAGCAGCGCAAAATACATAACCAACATGAGCAAAAGTGAATTCACGACTCCGTAATCGGCTTGATAATAATAAGAATAAACAAAAAATGGACCCATCCATTCCATTCCGAAAAGCAAAATCAGGAAAATCATGGAAATACCCTGAAAAAATGAGCAAATGTAATAACTCTGCTTGCTTGTAACCTGAATATCTCGTTCAATATTAGGTTTCGAATGGTCAGTAGGTTGTTTTTTCTCGAGTTCAAGAGCCAAATCTGATAAGACCGGATGCTTATAAATATCCACTACCGACATATTTTCAAACATGCTATTGCCACGTAATTCAGATGTAACCAATGCCGCTAATAATGAGTGTCCACCTAAATCATCAAAAAAATGATCATCCATCGAAATGTCCTGACGATCGATATTTTTGGCAATAATCATGACTAAAATTTTTGCCAATTCAGTTGTTGGCTGAATAATATTTCTTTTTGCAGTAAATGACAGGGGTGTTTGTGGAGCAGGTAAACGTTTTCGATCAATTTTCTGACTTATGGTCATAGGTAGTTCAGCAATTGTATCGAGTGTGGAGGGAATCATATAATAGGGCAATTTCGAACGCAACAAATTAGCAATTTCTTCGCGATTAAGTGTTTTATTGGGGGCTTTAACCACAAATGCGGCTAATTGTTGTGATGCCACGTCGAGTGTAACAGCTGCCGCCTGAATGTTGTCGAACTTTAAAAGCAACCCTTCTATTTCGGCTAATTCAACCCTGAAACCACGTACTTTAACCTGCGCATCGGCACGTCCCAAAAATCTAATCTGATGATTGTGTGTATATTTGGCAATATCACCGGTACGGTAATATCGTTTATTTATCCCATTGAAACGATCAGTTTCAATAAATTTAGAAACCGTAAGTTCATCTCGGTTCAGATAACCTCGTGCCACACAATCGCCACCAATCAAAATCTCGCCTTCTTCGTCATTGCCAACAGGTTGAAGCCATTCGTTCACAATCTGCACTTCATATCCGGGCATTTTATTTCCAATGGTAACTTCTTCTTCAGGATTCAAAATTAAATAAGTGGCAATCACTGCTCCCTCTGTAGGACCATACGTATTATACACTATTCTGCCGGGTTTACACCAACGATGTGCCATATCTGTTGAACAAACTTCGCCTCCAAAAATCAAAATCTTCAAAGCAGGAATATCTTCTTTCACCATCGAAAGCAAAGTCGGTGCACATGACAAAAAGGTGATATGAAGTTGATTAAGAATAGACGAAAACTGATCACCGGAACGCATGATCTCAAACGTTCCGACAACCAAGGTGGCTCCGGCAGCAAAAGTTACCCAAATTTCTTCAACCGACGCATCGAACGAAATGGAGAATCCCTGTAAAACTCTGTCATTTTGATCTATCGGATAAATATCCAATGCCCCGCGAAGATAAGTCAATACATTTCGATGTTCGAGCAAAACCCCCTTGGGCATGCCCGAAGTGCCCGAAGTATAAATAATATAACACAAATCATTAGGTGTACGATTGGATACTTCAGGTTTAGTAGCCGGATAGTTTTTCAAATCAGCAAGTTGATAATCTACATTGAAAATCGGAAAATTGTCAAGTTGGACTCCGATTCGTTCCAGTATTTCGTCTGAAGTAATCAGCATCTTTGCTCCAGAATCGTGCATAATAAAATTTACACGATCAGCAGGAATTTCGGAATCGAGTGGTATATATGCACCTCCGGCTTTTAACACACCCAGCATCGCAGGGTAAATTTTTGCACAACGAGGAAGTAAAATTACCGCCTTTTCTTCGGGTGCTATTCCATTTTCTATCAGAAAATGAGCCAGTTGATTGGATAGCTTGTCCATCTCTGAATAAGTCATTCTCAATGCTCCGTTTTCGATGGCTAAAGCATTTGGAACTTTCAGTGCAGAATTTTCAAAAAAATTTTCTAAAAACAACGGGAAATCTGAATTTGGAGTCATATCGTACGCTTTGATTTTGACAGGAATATCCGATTACAAATGTAAATACAATTTTCCTCAAATCAGACAATAATCAACCGAAAAAATAGTAAAAGCAATTTTTGAATCTCCTTCGAAAACGTAATAAATTAACGCTATTAACGCTAAGAACATTACCACACCTACTCGCAAAGTTGCAAAGCTTTGAATACCAATGTGTATTATTCAAAGCAACCTTGCATTTTAGCGTTTAAAAAACACTTAGCGGAGTGGTATGAAGTTGTCCCTACATAAACAGGATGAAAATGGTATTCAAATCAACTATAATAGACATTTATTTGGGCGGTCTAAGCGCCTATACCAGAAAATCAATTTTTAACTCAATCTTAGAAATGGATGTTGAAGTACTTCGTTTCCAGATATTTTCGCTTTATGCTGTTTCTTCAAATCGAGAGAGGCTTGGTGCTGAAATAATAAAAATTATCCTGAATTTGCCATTTAAAAAAGGCAATACATTTGCATCTTTTTTTTAGACTCTCGAACGCTTTTATAAAACTTAAGCACGAAACAGAAAGATTCTTCTTGGTTCCGTGCTTATATTTTTCTTGGCTAAAAAAATCCATTTATCTATTACGAACAAACATTCAATTCACTCAATAAATGGAACAAGAACTTAATAAAATTTGATTTCAAAAACAATAACTTGATAATCAGGTAAATGTTTCGGTGTTTGGATAATTAATCCTGCAAGATCTTGTTTCCAGTGAATTTTTTCAGATTCGCCTAAAAGCCGAACTGACTTCACTTTACAATTACAAATTCGAGAATGATTTCCAAAAGATTTCAATACTATATCTGATTTTGGTGAATCCATGCAAAATGCATAAACTGAACCAGCTTTTGTTGTGAAACGAATATCTTCAGCAGAATAAGGACGAACATCTTTTAATCCGCCAAATCTGCCTTTTTCCTGATTCTTCAGGGTTGAAGGACCTTCGCCGTACACTTTCCATGGACGAGAACCATAAATTGCTTCACCATTATCCTTTGTCCAGTTGCTAATACCCTCTAAAATTCGTAAAACATCCGGTTCTAAATCACCTTCAGGAGTTTGAACCACATTAAGTAAAAGGTTACCGTTTTTGCTGACAATATCCACTAACATTTGAACGACTTGCGTGGATGTCATGTATTTTTGTCCGGTACGATAAAACCAATCACCAATGGAGGTGTCAGTTTGCCAAGGATATTGACTGATTGAGTCCATAACACCACGTTCAACATCTTGCACAAATCTGTGTTTGGATGGTTCTTTACACGTATAGACTGCATCGAGTTTTCCGTTGTTTTTGGCTATATCTTCGTTATAATAATGGGCAATCATGCTTCTGCCAACATCATTTCCAAACGGAAGTCCGCAATCAGAATACAACAAATCGGGTTTGTACATATCAATTAGTTCAGTTATTGAAGCTAACCATTGTTGTTGCCAAACGGGATTTTTAGTCATCCAACCGGTATCAGAAGAATCTGCCTTTTCGTGATATAAATCGAAATACTTCGGATCATTTCCATCGTAAGGGATTCCTGCTTTCTCACCGGTTTTGTCTGAGCTATGAGCTTTTTGAAACCATGTATAGCTGGCTGCCAAATGTTCGGAAATTCCAAAACGAAGTCCTTCATTTTTTGCAGCTTCTTGCCACAGTCCGACTACATCTTTGTGTGGTCCCATCTGCACCGAGTTCCAACGATGAATTTTTGAATTCCATAAAAAGAAATTGTCGTGATGTGTTCCCATGCTGACAAAGTACTTCGCACCCACTTTTTTATATAGTTTCATCAATGCTTCCGGATTCCATTTTTCGGCTTTCCACAATGGTATAATATCCTTATAACCAAATACAGATGGATGACCGTAGCGTTTTAAATGATCTTCATAATCGGCAATTTCCCACTTACTTCCGTGTTGAATATACATATTTCGGGCATACCAGTCGCCCATGCGAGGCACCGCTTGCGGTCCCCAGTGTGCCCAAATTCCAAATTTTGCATCTCGAAACCAATCAGGATAAGTGTACGCTTGTAGCGATTTGTCATTAGCTTCAAATTTTGGCTTCACAAATTGTTGTCCCTTTATTGCTGAAAGCATGGTTATCAGCATGAAGCATGGGATTAATAATTTTATATGAATGTTTCTCATGTATCTGAAGAATTAAAATTAAAAAAACAAACTATTGATATTCAGTAATTTATAAAAAGGCTAAAGTGTGGTAATTTCCCCGTTTAAATCCCAAAGATCTTCCCAGCTTTTTGCACCTTTCCACAAGAAAACCTGTCCTTTAATGAGCCGACAGTGTTTGTCAATTTTCGAAATAGCCAACATATCTTCTTCTGTCAACGGAACTTCGGTAATACCTTTCAGGTTATTGTACATTTTATCTGTTTTCACGGAGAATGGAATGGTGATTTGACCGCGTTGTACTGCCCATTTTAAACAAACTACTGCCGGATGAACTCCTAATCGTTCGGCTATAGCCATAATTACCGGATCTTCCATATCTACCGTATCTTTCGGAGTTTTATCCCGTTCAGGACGTCCGGGTGAGCCAATTGGACTATATCCAATTACTTCCACACCATTATCTTTCATAAACTGATACAATTCAGGTTGTTGGAAGTGCGGATGAATTTCCATTTCGTTCAATGCCGGCTTGATGTTGCAATCGCGTAAAATCAGTTTCATTTTTGGAATTGTAACGTTTGACGTGCCAATATTTTTAACTAAACCCGTTTCAACCAGATTTTCCATTTGTGACCAAGTGTGCATAAAATGGGTATGAATGTAAGGCACAGCATTATCCTGACGTGTATTTACATCGCACTTTGGTGGATGAAAATTTGGAAATGGCCAATGAACAAGATATAAATCGAGATAATCGAGTTGCAGGTCTGCAAGCGTTTGTTTGCACGATTCGATCACCGCGTTGTGCTTATCGTTCCACACTTTGGATGTAATCCAGAGTTCATCACGGGTAACAATGCCTTCATTCATAAGTTCTTTCAGCACCACACCGATTTCTTTTTCATTTCCGTACACCGAGGCACAGTCGATATGGCGATAACCCATTTTTACGGCCGTTTTCACTGCCATGGCTATCGTTTCAGCATCATAATTATCAGAACCAAACGTTCCCAATCCAATAACCGGAATTTTATCTCCGGTATAAAGCGTTTTGAATGGGACTAAAGTAGGATTAATGGTTTGCATACAAATTAGATTTTTAGATGTTAGATGCAAGAGTCAAGACTAATGTCCGACCCTTGTTTAATGATAAATACTAATTGAAAAAAGGTAAATCTTACTTGATTTCTTCATCAAAAACGATAGCCACCTTGCCACATTTACCTTCGTTCATCAAAGCATAAGCTTCTGATGCCCGATCAAGCGTGAAGCGATGAGTAACCAACTCTTCGGGATGGATGCCCCATCGAACAAGACGTTCAACCAATTCTTCCATACGCCATATCGATGTAACCCAAGAACCATAAATCGTTTTCTGATCATGAATAATATCCGGGCTTGGGTTAAACTCAACCGTTCCGCCTTCACCAATCATTACCATTTTACCCCATTGACGGGTTGCGCGAATGGCTAATTGACGCGCCAGTGTATGACCGGAGCAATCAACTGTTTTTTCAAAGCCCATTCCGTTGGTTGAAGCCATTACTTTCTCCAAGGTATCAGGTCCCGAAACAAAAACCTCATCGGCCAATCCGAGATTTTTGGCAATTTCGCATCGTTCATGAACGGTGTCGACGCCCACTAATTTTTGTGCTCCCATGGCTTTTGCAAGCATCAATGCTGCCAATCCTACCGGACCTAAACCGGTAACCAATACGGCATCGTTTCCATTGATTCCGATTTTTTCCAATCCTTCATAAACGGTACCGAAACCGCAGGCAATTTGAGCTCCGTCGGTATAGGTCAAACTATCAGGCAGTAAAACTAAATCTTTTTCTTCTGCAATCATGAATTCTGCCATTCCGCCATCCCGTTGCCAGCCATAAGCTGCACGCGAAGGACTTTTGCACGAGATCATATATCCGCGGCGACAATCGTTACAGCATCCACATCCTGAAATATGATAAACTACCACACGATCGCCCTCTTTGAAACGTTTCATTCCAGGCCCACAGGCAATAATTTGCCCTGAAGGTTCGTGTCCGCAAATTTTATTTTGATAAGCTTCTGGACCTTTTCCTAAATGTTCACGGTAAATCGCACGAATATCGCTTCCACAAATCGTCGAAGATTTCATTTTAATAAGAACTTCTCCATGTCCGGGTTGGGGAAATTCCACATCATTAAAAACTACGGTGCTGTTTCCCGGTAAAAAAGCAGCTTTTGATTTGAACGTCATATTGATATAATTAAGAATTTTAAATTAAATAATGGGTGTAACTCCTTTTTTCAAAAGAATATTTCCGTACTTAGCTGTTTCTCCGGTCATTACTACGGCGAATGCGGATTTTGTCCTTTCATAAAAGGCAAAACGGTCAATTCGATTAATGGCAGGTGCATTCGGATTACTGATATGAATGCTTTTCAAATAAGATTCCTCAACCTTGGGATCCAGTGTATCTCCCTGTACGGCAGCCATCATAACTAATGGATGCGGAACATAGGCATCAAGTTCAAAAAGTGGCAAAATAGCCGCTAATAAATCGGGAATGCGAAGCCCGTCAGCTCGCAAAATTCGTCCATTAAACGTTTCGCCCGGGAAATGAGCATCGGCAAGAATAATCTCGTCGCCATGTCCCATACGTGCCAATGTTGACAAGAGTTCGGGACTTACAAGTGGTGAAATTCCTTTTAACATAATAATAATTGTATTTGAGCACACGTGTGCATATTTAAAAATTAATTAACTTCAGGCGTAAATAATATTAACAAGATGATTTATAAATAATTTGCGATCGTACTATTTTTTCTATCGATTCTCCTAATTGGATCTCATGGCGAATCATTTTAACTAATAATTCAAATGAAAGTTGTGCAATCTCAGATTCTTGCTGATCAATGAATGTGATTTGAGGTTCAATTATTTCAGAGGACACGATTCTTCCAAACGTAATTATACCCAGATCTTTAGGAATTTGAACTCCAAGGGAGCGAGCTTCTACTAAAATTCCAATCGTTAAATGAACCGATGATGAAATGATGGCATCAGGCCTCGGGGATTGTCTCCAGAGTTTCATGAAGATATCTTTCCCTACTTCAACAGTAAAATCATCACTAACTTGCAGACTGTTTTTATACTCCATTTCATAATTACGGATCATACTTTCATAACCATTTTGGCGATCTCGAAATACATTAATATTCGTCGTTCCTGTTAAATGTACAATTTTTTTATAACCCTTCTTTATTAAATACTCAGTTATCTCTGCTGTAATCTCAAAATTGTTAATTTTTACCTTTGGAGTAAGAATATCTTCACAAATACGATCAAAGAAAACCAACGGTATTGCATATTTTTTTAAAAGAGCAAAATGGTCACATTGAAGTGTGTCCTTAGCAATTGAAACAATAACTCCTGCAAAATTATATTTTATAATCGTATTTATGATCTCACGCTCTAATTGGTATTTCTCATTTGTTTGAAAAACAGATATAACATATCCATTAGCATATCCTAAATTGGTTAGCTTACTGACAATATCCGAAAAAAAATTATGATTAATATTAGGCACAATCAGGGCAATGGTATTATTTGTCTTTCCCCTTAATTGTAAAGCATTCATATTTGTTTGATAATCATGCTCACGTGCATAATTCAAAATCAATTCTCGGGTTTCTTCCTTAACCCTCTGATCGTTACGTAATGCTCGGGATACGGTTGAATGATGGACATTTAATTCAAAGGCAATATCCTTTATCGTTATTCTTTTTTGCATATTAATATTTAATACAAACGTGTGCAAAGATAAATTGAATTTTCAATAATTCAATCAGTTTTTTATAGAGAATTTGTTAATAATAAAATTATAACAACCTGAATGTATTTATATGAAGATAAAATTTTGATCGCGAACCAACTTCACTGATAAACTATATTCTAACAAAACTTACGACGTTGAAAACTAATATAATAAATTACTACTGACCGACAAAAAAAGAGATTACGACTAAAAAAGCAGGGCAATAACAATAAGTTACCACCCTGCTGTTGTATATTCTCTTTTGTCGAACGTTCAGCCAGCTACAAAAGCAACTTTGTTCGCTTCTTATTTGATTTCCTTACCGATGAACAAATAGAACAAGCATTTCAGAGTTACGCTTTAGGAGCTACCAAAAACAAAGAAGTAATCTTTTGGCAAATTGACATGAATGGCAAAGTTCGTACAGGAAAAATCATGCAATACAACTCCGAGACTGGCAGACGTATTAAACATGAAAGCGGAGCAATTGATTGGGTGCACAACAAACTCAAAAAATCTGGCACAATACCTGAAAATTTCAACCTCAAACAATGTTTTTTCGGAGAATACTTGCTCACAATTTACCCAGACAAAAACGTGGCAATTGTTGAGAGCGAAAAATCAGCAATCATAGCCAGTGCTGTAATTCCTGACTCTGTTTGGATAGCTGCCGGACAACTTAACGGTTTATCCATTGAAAAAGCAAAAGTATTGAAAGGTAGAAAAGTAACTTTGTTCCCCGACTTAGGAGGTTATGAGAAATGGAGCATTAAAGCTGTAGAAATCAAACAATCAGTGAAATGCGGAATAAAAGTATCAACTATTCTTGAAGTTATAGCCACCGAAACTCAACGCTCCGAAGGACTTGACATAGCAGATTATATCATTGATGAGCTTAAATCGAAAACTAAAACCACTGAAATTCAAAGCCGTTTCTCTCCCGAACTGGAATTGATGATTCAGGAAAACAAAGCATTAGCAGTCTTGATAAATGGATTGAATTTGGAAGAAGTATAAACTAACAACTTTTTATTCTTTAAAAATTATTGCTTTGTTAAAGTAAATATGTATTTTTGTGAGTAAATATCTTACCTAAAAATTAATTTCTAATCGATGAGTCAATACTTCATAACAAATAGCAAAGAAAAAAACCTTTCAAAAATCATTCAGGGGATTTTACCAACTAAAACAGAAGCACTTGACTTTTTGGTTGGATATTTTTATTTCTCAGGTATCGAAGAGATATATAAAAACATAGCCTATAAAAAAATGAGAATTTTGGTAGGCCTTGAAATGGAAAAAGAATTCCAAAATAAAACTTCTGAATTTGATTTCTTTGTAAATAAGCAAAAGTCTTCACGTCAGGATATTCGGAATGATAATTATGAATCTTTGGTTTCTCTTTTTAATCGTTCTGATTATTTTGAAGGACAACAACAGGAAGATGCGTTTAAGATTTACTACGAAAAAATAAAAGACGGCACATTAGAAATACGTAAAACTAAAGAACCCTCTCATGCAAAAATGTATATATTCTCTTTCAAAGAAGAATTTACAGAAGATGGTGAAACTCCGGGTTGTGTTATTACAGGTTCCAGCAATCTGACATTTAATGGATTAAGAGGACAAAATGAGATTAATGTCAGGTTTAATAATAAGCCTGAATATACTGAAGCAACCACTATTTTTGAATCACTTTGGGAAACTGCCATTATTCTTGCCGATAAAGACCACATAAAGGACTTTGAAGATGGTGTAATTAAGCATGTTTGGTACGAAAAAGTATTTTCACCATACCATTTATATCTCAGAGTTTTATATGAATATTTTAATATAGATAGCTCTAAGCGTATCCATACACCCTATGATATAACCAAAGGCAAATTCTTTAATCTGAAATATCAGGAAGATGCTGTCAGAATGGCTATTTCAACCATTCAGAAACACAATGGAGTAATTATATCGGATGTGGTAGGTTTAGGTAAAAGTATAATTGGATCGGCAGTAGCAAATAATTTGAACCTTCGTACAATAATCATTGCACCGCCGCATTTAGTTCCTCAGTGGGAAGATTACAGCGAGGAATTTCGCTTTACTTCAAGAGTAATCAGTCGAGGTGTAATAGCTAAGGCGTTGAAACATTTCAGAGCTAAATCCAGAAATGACGAACAGTGGTTGATTGTGATTGATGAAGCACATAGTTACCGTAATGAATATACACAGGATTATGCAAAATTACACGAACTATGTCAGGGAAATAAAGTAATGTTGCTTACAGCAACACCTTTCAACAATCAACCTTCGGACATTTATTCTATGATCAAATTGTTTCAAATTCCTACAAAATCTACTTTACAAACAGTAGATAATTTAGGTCAGAAATTCAGGGAATTAATTGCCAGATATAAGATTTTAAAGAAAGAGCAGAAAGAAAAGAAAATTAGTAAAGATGAGTTAGTTTTAGCTATTGATACAATATCAAAAGAAATCAGAACTATTATTTCTCCATTAGTTATTCGTAGGTCAAGATTAGACCTTGATGGAATTCCTGCCTATAAAGATGATTTAAAATTACAAGGTTTTAAATTCCCAGAAGTAGAACCACCCAAATTGATGAATTATAATCTGGGCAATTTAAGAGATTTATATTTATCAACCTTACGAAGAATTTCAAAAGGGAAAGTTGAGGTTGAAGATGAAATCGATACGGACGATTATCTTTTCACAGAATATATTGAAGATGAAAAACTGAATGTTGATGAATTCAAGGCAGCTCGTTATAAGCCTGTAATGTATGTAAAAGACGATTTTAAAATTCAGGATGAAGTAAAAAAGGCTGTTGAGGCAGCCGGATTTGAATACAACCTTTTTAAAGGAACGCAAAGAAACCTTGCCAAATTTATGCGTTCGTTATTAGTTCGCCGTTTCGAGAGTTCACAGGCTGCATTTCGTATCTCACTGAATAATATGCTTCAAAATTGCATTAACATTCAGGCATGGGCTGAAAAACGTAATACGGTGCCTGTTTTTAAAAAAGGAATGCTTCCTGATATTGAAGAACTATACAATACTACCAATGATGTAATCTCTGAAATGGTTGATAATGAGTTGGAAGCTGCGATTGAAAAATTGAATGCACGGGGATTGTTCGAGATTAAAACCGAATACTTAAAACCTCAATTCTTTATTGATTTAGAATCTGATATTGAACTGCTCCAAACCCTTAAAGATGAATGGAATCAAGTTAGTAATGACCCTAAATCGGACGAATTTATTGAAATACTAAAAGAAAAAATCATTTCAGAACCCAAGCGTAAAATTGTAGTCTTTAGTCAGTTTGCTGATACCATTAATTACTTGGGTGATAAGTTGGAAAAAGCCGGATTGCCTGTATTTTCATATACCGGCGGGAAAGCTACTCCACGAAATAAAGAAATTATTAAAGCCAATTTTGATGCAGGGGTTGAGTTGGATTTACAGAACGATGATTACAAAATCTTAGTTGCTACTGATGCAATTTCGGAGGGATATAATTTGCACCGTGCAGGTGCTATATTCAACTATGATATACCCTATAACCCCACTCGTGTTATTCAGCGAATAGGGCGTATCAACCGTGTAAACAAAAAAATGTTTGACAAACTCTATATATTCAATTATTTCCCTACTGATATAGGCGAATCGGAAACACGCACCCATGAAATTTCAACCCTTAAAATGGCTATGATTCATGCTATTATGGGGGAAGATACCAAAGTGCTTACTTCCGAGGAACAATTACAGGCATTTTTTATCGACCAATATAAAAAACTGAATGATACTGACGAACAAAAATCGTGGGACACTGAATACAGGGCATTACTGAATCAATTTATAGGAACACCGGCTATGAAAGAAGCGTTGAGTTTACCACTTCGTTCTAAAACTCGTAGGAGGGTAGATAAGGGTAAAGATGGTGTGCTGGTTTTTGCACGAAAAGGGAACGATTATGTGTTTAAATTCAATGACGACAACAATACACCAACTGATATAACACCTCAGGATGCTTTCAAGATTCTTCAAAGTACACCGGACGAAAAAGGGTATGAAGTATCAGGACGATTTGAAGCATTATATAGTGAAACCAAAAAAGCATTATTTGCAAGTTCAACAGAATCGGATACCGAAAAGTCGAAACGCGATGCGCTGGATAAAATCAGAATTATAATCCAATCGAATGCTGTTGACCATGAATATCTCGAAGATTTGAAAACCGCAGTTGAGTATGATGCCATTTCGGGATATGCTTTACGACAAATCAATAAATTAAAAACAGCTGCATTTTCCACTTTGCCGGAAATTGTGAGCAAAGAATACATACACAAGGTGCTTTATACTTACGACAATGTACTAATTGGTACTGAAACACTGATACTTGCTGAAGAAATCGAATCAAATGAAAATAACTAATATAAATTTATATGCTTCAACTGAAAAGCTTTTATAATCGCACTGAATTTATTAGTTTTCTTGAAAATAACTTTTTGCCCGACGACTTTAGATTAGTTGAAGAGAAACTCTCAATTGACGATTTCAAAACGCAGTTTTGCAAAGACGCATACAAATTAGGCAGTTCGAAGAGTTTGGGATTGGATGTGTATGAAATTACACATACCTCTACACACGATGCCCGTGTAGGTATATCGAAGGATGCATTTCAAATACTTTTGCGGAAAAGTTACAATAACCGTGCATTGGTCCTTTTTGTACCCGAAGGCTGCCAGCAATATCGTTTTTCGCTGATTCAGATTGAAGCAGAAATTAATGATTTAACTTCACGAATCAAACGAAGTTATTCCAACCCTCGCCGATATTCGTTTCTGTTAGGTGAAAGAACGCATACAAAAACTCCTGAACAATTTCTAATTCAAAAAGGGAAATTAAAACCAAAAGATGGTGATTATTATCCTGATTTACTGGATAGGTTCTCGGTTGAAGTGCTTACTAAGCAATTTTATCAGGAGTTATTTGCATGGTATAAATGGACTTTATCTGAAGAAATTGGCGTAACATTTCCCAAAAACACAGCAACAGCTGATGACGACCGTGAAAAATTAGAAGAGCAAATCATTCGACTTATTACACGGTTATTATTTGTGTGGTTTGTCAAACAAAAGCATTTGGTACCAAATTATTTATTTGATATAGTCGAATTGAAAAAGGTACTCAAGGATTTTGACCCTAACGAAAGTAAAAACGGAAATTACTATAATGCGATCTTACAAAACCTCTTTTTTGCTACACTTAACAAAACAATTACTGAAAGAGCTTTTGCGAAAGAAGTAAATTCAAGAGATATAAAATCACTTTATCGTTATCCCGAAATGTTTAGCATAACCGAAGATAAAGTAATTGAAATCTTCAAACCTATTCCATTCTTAAATGGAGGTTTGTTTGAGTGTTTGGACAAAGAAATATCTACTGATGGTGTAAAATATCATTTAGATGGTTTTAGTCGAAATGACAAAGTAGTAAATGGACATTATAGTCACCGTGCATTTATTCCTAATTGTGTTTTCTTTGATGAACAAAAAGGAATAATTCCGTTATTAGAACGATACAATTTTACTGTCGAAGAAAATGCGCCTGAAGATGTTCAGGTGGCACTCGACCCTGAATTACTGGGAAATGTATTTGAAAATTTATTAGGAGAATTTAATGATGAAACAAAAGAATCTGCACGCAAACAAAGTGGAAGTTTTTATACTCCACGCGAGATTGTAGATTTTATGGTAAGTGAAAGTTTGCAGGCTTATATAAAACAATATTTGGGCGAGATAGATTTAAATGGAACTCTTACTGATGAGCAAAAAAAGGAAATCTACAATACATTACTTAAAATAAAAATTCTTGATCCTGCCTGCGGTTCTGGAGCTTTCCCGATGGGAATATTAAATGGTATTATTTCGTTGCTCGAAAAAATTGGAGTAGCCGAAAAACTTAATATGTACAAGTTGAAACTTCACCTGATTGAAAACTGTATTTATGGTGTGGACTTACAAACCATAGCTGCTCAGATTAGTAAGCTCCGCTTCTTTATATCGCTTATTGTAGAGCAAGGCGAAATGGACATTAATAAAGAAAACTATGGTGTAATTACTTTGCCCAATTTAGAAACGAAATTTGTTTCAGCTAATACACTTCTTGGTTTACACAAAAAACAAGCACAAGGCAACTTGTTTGAAGACCCTGCCATTGAAACCACCAAACAGGAAATATTAGCAGTTCGTCATGAACATTTTTATGCTAAAACGGCTAAAGATAAAAAACAGCTCCGAGATAAAGATGCAATACTACGAACCCAACTTACAAAATTGCTTGCTGAAAATCATGATTTTGCTCCTGATGATGCCAAACAAGTCGTACAATGGAATCCGTATGACCAAAATAGTAGCTCCCCATTTTTCGATACCGAGTGGATGTTTGGTCTCAAAGATGGTTTTGATATCATAATTGGGAATCCACCTTATGTACAATTACAAAAAGAAAATGGCAAATTAGCTAAAATATACGAAAAATCTGGTTACAAAACCTTTGAACGTACCGGAGATATTTATAGCTTGTTTTATGAAAAAGGAACTGAGTTGCTTAAATCGAAAGGACATTTGTGTTTTATTACTTCAAACAAATGGATGCGAGCTGGTTATGGGGCAAGTACCCGAAAATTCTTTGCTGAAAATACCAACCCTAAACTTTTAATTGACTTTGCTGGCGTTAAAATATTTGAATCGGCTACTGTTGATACCAATATTCTTCTTTTTTCTAAAGAAAAAAACAAGGGAAATACCAAGGCTTGTATCTTCAAATCGAATGGTATAAAAGAATTGAGCGTTTTTATTAATCAAAATGCTACAAATTGCAATTTCTATACAAGCGAAAGTTGGGTAATACTAAGTTCGATAGAGCAACAAATTAAGGCTAAGATTGAAGCAGTTGGAACTCCTTTGAAAGACTGGGATATTAATATTTACCGAGGAATCTTGACCGGTTATAACGACGCATTTATCATAACAGGAGAAAAGAAAAATGAACTTATTGCACAAGACCCAAAATCTGCTGAAATTATTCGACCACTTTTAAGAGGGCGTGATATCAAGCGTTATACTTACGAATTTGCAGATTTATACTTATTATTTATTCCTTGGCATTTCCCCTTACATAATGATTCGAAAATTTCTGGTGCTTCTTTGGAAGCAGAGCAAGCATTTGAGAATCAATATCCTGCTGTATATAAACATTTATTTCAATATAAAAAGGAACTCTCGAATCGAAATAAAGCTGAAACTGGAATACGCTATGAATGGTACGCTTTACAGCGGTGGGGTGCAAATTATTGGGAGGATTTTTATAAACAGAAAATCATATACCCAAATATGACAAAGTATATGCCGTTCGTCTTTGACAACAAAGGATTTTGTACCAATCAAAAATGCTTTATTATGACAGGTGAACAATTACCATACCTAACAGCATTTTTTAATTCAAATGTTTTTAAAATTTGTTACAGAGATAGTTTTCCCGAACTACAAGGTGGAACAAGAGAATTATCTAAGATCTTCTTTGAAAACGTTAAGATTCCACGAATAGCAAATTTGATTGCAGAAGATTTTGATATTTTCGTAGAAGATATACAAAATGGAAAAGATTACGCAGATCGTAGATTAGAAGAGGCTCTATTATTAGCATTAGAGTTACAAGAGTATAAAGATTACATTCTCAATTACAAGATATAGATTCAATATAGCTTATTTCTTCATGTGTTAAGTTATATGCTTCGTAAATATTCTTAATTCTATTTTTAGGAATTGGAATATTTAAAACGTATATCGAAAACATTCTAACTGCGGCCTCACCAAGTTGTACTGAAAGGGTTCGATAATACCAATCGATAAGATTTGAGTTCAGAAACTTCAATAAATATTCTAAATCTTCTGTTGCTGATACAATAAAATATACTGTATTATTACTATAAGCTTCTTCATTTACAAGGGAAAAACTTAATTTTTCAGCTATATCAGGATACATGATTTTCTGTTTAGAAAAATCCTCCCAATACCCTATGCTATCCTGAGTCTCAAACCATTGATTATTAGTCTTTTTTCGAGCTCCTTTATCTCCTGTTTGTTTCAAGCGGTCATACCCAAAGCTCATAAGGTGCTGTTTTACAGCAGGATATAGCTCAATGTCAATTTTTAAGCTTGGGAATGTTGTAATTAAGTATAAATCAGCAAATTCGTAGGTGTAACGCTTGATATCACGTCCTCTTAAAAGTGGTCGTATAATATCTTCACTTTTTGGGTCAATTTCTATTAACTCTCGCCGCTTTGCACCGTCAATAATAAAAGCGTCATTGAACCCTGTTTTAATTCCGTAGTTAATTTGAATATCCCAATTTTTGAGTGGTGTCCCTATTCGTTCTATTTTCTCTTTTATCTGTTTCTCAATGGCAGATAAAATAACCCAACTTTCTGAATTAAGAAACTGGCAATTCACCGCATTTTGATTAATAAAAACGCTGGAATCCTGATAATAAAAAACGTCTATGTTTATAATAGCTATTTTTGGTTTAATTTAAACAGTTCAATTCAATATTAATTTAAACAAACAGAAAGTATGATTTACGGTTATATCAGGGTAAGTACCGACAAGCAAACAGTAGAAAACCAACGTTATGAAATTAATCAATTTTGCGGAAAAAGTATTTTGGTGGTAGATAAATGGATAGAAGAAACCATTTCAGGATCAAAGAATGTGGAAGACCGAAAACTTGGGAAGTTACTCAAAAAAATGAAGAAAGAAGATATTCTTATTTGTTCTGAACTGTCCCGCTTGGGGCGTAATTTATTAATGATTATGGGCATACTTAACGAATGTATGAATCGGGATATACAAGTATGGACTATTAAAGATAATTACCGTTTGGGGAGTGATATAAGCTCAAAAGTACTTGCTTTTGCTTTTGGTTTATCAGCAGAAATTGAACGTAATCTTATTTCACAACGCACCAAAGAAGCATTGGCACGAAAAAAAGCAGAGGGAGTGATACTCGGACGACCCAAAGGTAGGAAGTCAACGAAAACAAAATTGACTGGTCAAGAAAAAAAGATACAAGAGCTTTTGGACAGAAAAGTCTCCAAAAGTGCTATTGGCAGAATATTAGGAGTTCATAGAATGACTGTGACTAAATTTATTGAAAAAAAATAATATCTTTGAAGTTGAATTTTTCTCCTGTTTGGGAGGGGGTATTTGTAATTGATAAAAATGGCAAGGATAAAAACAAACAATATGGAAAATAATTCAGACTTAATGCCAAATTTAGTTGCAGAAATACGGCAGTTGTTACTCGAAGCCCGTCAATCTGTTTTAAAGCAGGTAAATACCTTAATGGTGCAAACCTATTTCGAGATAGGCAAACGAATAGTAGAACAAGAGCAACAAGGCAACCAACAGGCTGGTTACGGTACTTACCTATTGGAAACTCTTTCAGTAGAGCTTAGTAAAGAGTTTGGCAAAGGTTTCTCTAAACGGAATTTGGAACTAATTCGTAAATTTTATCTCTGTTATCGAATTGCGAAATCACCGATTTCGCAAAGTATCAGTTGGACACACTACCTCCATTTAATGCGTATTTCGGATGAAAATGAACGTGCATTCTATGAGATAGAAACTATAGCTGGTAATTGGAGCGTAAGGGAATTAAGTAGAAATATTAATTCGGCGCTATATACCCGCCTTGCTCTGAGTAAAGATAAACAGAAAGTGCGTGAACTTGCCTCCAAAGGGCAACTGATAGAACAGCCGGCTGATGCCATAAAAGACCCTTATATTCTTGAATTTCTTGATTTGCCGGAACATTACACGTACAGCGAAACGGAATTGGAACAAGCGCTAATTGATAAACTCGAACATTTTTTATTGGAACTTGGCAAAGGATTTACTTTTGTGGGTAGGCAAGTACGGTTCACTTTCGACGAAGAGCATTTCCGTGTCGATTTGGTTTTTTACAACCGCTTACTACGCTGTTTTGTTCTTATCGACCTTAAAATCGGAAAGCTGAAACACCAAGATTTAGGTCAGATGCAAATGTATGTCAATTATTACGACCGATTCGAAAAAACGGAAGATGAAAACCCAACCATTGGTATTGTACTTTGTAAAGATAAAAAAGATACGCTTGTAGAAATTACGTTGCCCAAGAACAACAATCAAATTTTTGCAAGTCGTTATCTCACAATAATACCAAGCAAAGAAGAATTGAAAGCATTGGTAGAGAGAAAAGAATAGAAAATAATTAATGAAGTGCAGGAGTTTTCAAGATCAAAATTTGTAACCTTGAACAAAGGCAGAGGATCTAATGTAAAGTACGCACCCTTTGCATTTACCGAATTAGGAGTGGCAATGCTCAGTAGTGTGTTGAACTCTAAAACAGCCATAGAGATAAACAGAGGAATAATGCGAGCTTTCGTAACTGTGCGGCAATTAATGCTTAATCCACCAATGAACAGTGCAGCAGAGCTACAAACAGAGGTAAGAGAACTGAAAAAATACATGGATGAAGTATTAACCGACCAGAACGACATAAACGAAGACACACGCACCCAACTTGAGCTTATAAACCAAACATTGGCAGAAATGCAGGTAAATAGCAGTGCAACAAATAAACCTCGCCGACGGATAGGTTTTAATGTCGATAATGAGGAAACAACAAATTAAATTTAGAAAAGAAATCTATTTTTTAAACGATGATTTAATTGACTTGTTGCAAATGAAAGTCTAAAAGTTGAATAAATTACCCATGACAATTCAAACGTGAGTAAAAAATCACAAAACGTACATATGACAATTTTGTTGAGAATTAAACCTTGAGAATTAAGAAGTACTCTTAGCTCTCAAATATTAATTTTAACCTTTTCTGTTTGGATTAAGTTGTCCGCCTCGATTTTTACTAGTTCCCCACAACTTTTTGACTTGATCTGAAAATTTTTGAAATCAATTGAAAGAGGTTGAAAACAATTTGCATGTGGTGCAAGTGTGGTGCAAATGAGGTAAAACAAAAAGCTCAATCGTTGAAAATCAACCGATTGAGCTTTTAGAAAGTACCCAGAGCCGGGATCGAACCGGCATGGAAGTGAATCCACTGGTGTTTGAGACCAGCGCGTCTACCAATTCCGCCATCTGGGCAATTGCGGTGCAAAAGTACGATTAATTTTGGAATTTGCAAATAACCGTCAAAATAAATTTTCAGGAATGAATGATTTCATTCCTGAACTGTTTTTTCTTGAAGTCTTAATAAATAAGCAAAAACCGGAGAATGCCTACGCATTCTCCGGTAAATTTATATCCGGTTAGTATCCCGGGTTTTGGGTAAGAATAGCATCTTTATTTAAATCAATTTCCGATTGAGGAATAGGCAACAACATTTTATTCATTGATGTACTATCTAATCCAACGACTGGGTGTGGACAATTTATATCTTGATTTAATCTTAACGCTCTTTTGGCTAACATATTTACCCCAAGTTCCTGTCCAACTCTTAGCAAAGTCATTCTCCTATTTTCTTCTGCCAAAAGTTCTCTGGCACGTTCATCAAGAATAAAATTAATATTAATTTGCGAAGCTGTTACCAGAGGAGCTTGAGCTCTTGATCGAAGTACGTTAATTGATGTGGCTGCTCCATCAAAATCATTTTTCAAACATTGAGCTTCGGCTAAAAGGAGATAAGTTTCACCTAAACGCATCATGATGAAATCTTTCCACATACCATACCCAAAAACATCGTTTGGATCAAATTGTCCCCATTTCATTGTTTGTGGACAAATTTTATAAAGTGTATCAGCTCCAGAGTACGGAACGGGCTGCCCAAATAATGCTGGATAAGATGGATCATTATACCAATATTTTCGATGGATATTGTATTTCGAATTTCTCATATCTCCTTGAGGATAAAGCCCATAAAGCACCCAATTATTTAATCGCATACGTGCTAGACTTCTTCCACCTAAAGAATCGCAGATCGCAATGCCTTTGATATTGTAATAAGCAGCTCCCCATACTCTTCGATGTTGAGGATAACCGGTTGACCCTCCAACTACAGAGCTTGGATTTTCTTGTTGAAGAACCCATATAGCCTCAGTGTTTCCTTGACTACGCCTTTGATTTCCAAATATAAACAT
>JAJYBB010000022.1 GCA_021779195.1 Bacteroidota bacterium
CAAAAAAGTTTCAGTTCTTTCGGGTGGTGAAAAAATGCGTTGTATGATTTCGCGCATGATGCTTCGCAATGCCAATGTGATGGTGCTCGATTCTCCAGCTAATCATTTGGATCTGGAATCGATTCAGGCATTTAATAATACCTTGGTCAATTTTAAAGGCAATGTATTAATGTCTTCGCATGACCGTGAATTTATTCAAACCGTATGTAACCGAATCATCGAACTCACTCCAAAAGGAATTATCGACAAACAAATGGATTACGACGATTATGTTACTTCCGAAGAGATAAAAGAAGTAAGAGAAAGAATGTACAAATAACCGAATAAATTCCCGATTGCTCAACTAATTTTCAATATTATGTTTATCTTTGCCCCATAACTTTAAAATCAATTATTTATGGACGAAGAGAAAAATTGCGATTGCAAAAATAGCTCCCCGTATCACCCTGTCAATACTTCAGGTGGTGCGGTTTATGGTTTAGGCTTGATTGGTGCGGCAATTTATTTTATTTCACATGCTGTCACTTTTTGGCTTGGAGTTTTAGGCTTTCTGAAAGCCTTAGTTTGGCCTGCATTTTTGGTTTATTATGCTTTGAAAGCCTTAGGAGTATAATTTAGCTTTTAAAGTTATGGAACGCGACCCTTATCGCTCCTGTCATTCTGTCACCAAAATTTTTGGTGGCATTTTTTTTGCAGCTTAAGTGATCCGTAAAAATTAAGACTAACCAAAATATTGAATAAACAATGAGCAAAGGAAACATCGGGGTTACAAGTGATAATATCTTCCCCGTAATCAAGAAATTTTTGTACAGCGATCACGAGATTTTTCTGCGTGAATTAGTGTCTAATGCCGTAGATGCTACACAAAAGCTTAAAACCTTAGCTTCCGTTGGCGAATACAAAGGCGAGCTGGGCGATTTAACTGTACGCGTTTCAATCAACAAGAAAAAAGGAACACTCACCATTTCCGACCGTGGAATTGGCATGACGGCAGACGAAATTGACAAATATATCAATCAAATTGCATTCTCCGGAGCCGAAGAATTTCTTGAAAAATACAAAAACGACGCACAAGCCATTATTGGTCATTTCGGTCTCGGATTTTACTCATCATTCATGGTATCCAAACAGGTCGAAATTTTCACTCAATCACACAAAGAAGAAGCTCAAGCTCAACATTGGTCGTGTGATGGCAGCCCCGAATTCAATTTAGAAGACACCATAAAAGCCGACCGTGGAACTGACATCGTGTTACACATCGATGATGACAATAAGGATTTTCTCGAAGAGTCTAAAATTCAGGAATTGCTTACAAAATACTGCAAATTTCTTCCTATCGAAATTGCTTTTGGCAAAAAGAAAGAATGGAAAGATGGTAAAAACGAGGAAACTGATCAGGATAATATTATCAACAACACCAATCCTGCCTGGACTCGCAAGCCTGCCGATTTGAAAGACGAAGATTATGACGCTTTTTATCGAGAACTTAACCCAATGAGCGAAGATCCGCTCTTCCACATTCACCTCAACGTTGATTATCCGTTCAACCTTACCGGCATTTTATACTTTCCTAAAATTAAGAATAATATTGATATGCAACGCAACAAAATCCAGTTGTATTGCAATCAGGTGTATGTAACCGACCATGTAGAAAACATTGTTCCTGAATATCTTACGCTGCTACACGGCGTGATTGATTCCCCCGATATTCCGTTGAATGTTTCTCGCAGCTATTTGCAAAGCGATGGTAACGTGAAAAAGATTTCGAACCATATCACCAAAAAAGTAGCCGACCGATTACAGGAAATTTTCAAAACTGACCGTCTCCAGTTTGAAGAAAAATGGGATAACCTGAAAATCTTCATCCAATATGGCATGCTCAGCGATGAAAAATTCTACGAACGTGGTGAAAAATTTGCATTGCTTAAAAATATTGATGGCAAATATTTTACATTTGACGAATACAAGACACTTGTTGGCGAAAATCAAAAAGATAAAAACGGTGACGTTATTTACCTGTATGCCAACAATGCCGACGAACAATTCAGTTATATTCAACACGCCAAAGACAAAGGGTACGATGTACTGATAATGGATGGACAGCTTGATGTTCACGTTGTCAGCCAGTTAGAACAAAAATTTGAAAAAACGCGTTTCGTTCGAGTCGACAGCGATGTTATTGACAAAATCATTCAAAAGGATGACGACAATAAAGTAACGTTGACCAACGATCAGCGTGATGCACTGATATCTGTTTTTGAATCGCAGGTTCCTGCAACGGAAAAAACCAACTTCATTATTACTTTTGAGCACCTCGCTCCTACAGCTAATCCTGTTTTTGTTACTCAAAACGAATTCATGCGCCGAATGAAAGAAATGTCGGCATTGCAAGGCGGCATGATGAGTTTTTATGGTGAAATGCCCGATAGCTACAATTTTGTGGTAAATACCGCTCATCCGGTGATCGAAAAATTATTGGCAGATGAAGAAGCTGCTTGTGAACAGGAAATTACCCCAATATTGGATGAACTTGCAATTGCTGAAAGCAAAAAAACAGCATTGAAAGAAAATCACAAAGGCAAAAAAGAGGAAGAAATTCCTGCTGTTGAAAAGGCTCAGGTTGAAGAATTGGAAAAACAAATTCAGGAATTGACCGATACGAAAAAAACGATTTTGAAATCATTTGCCGATAAAAACAAACAAGTGCGTCAACTCATTGATCTGGCGCTTTTGGCAAACAACATGCTCAAAGGAGAAGCATTAGCAAACTTCGTTAAACGAAGCGTGGAACTTCTTTAATCTGTTTTTCGAAATATTTAAAAAGTGGGAGTACGACTTAAAGTCATACCCCCACTTTTTTTTAATATTTGCATCAATATTTCTGTATATTCATACAGAATGTTATCATTTGAAACAATTTATTGCCCATTGATTTGAATATGTAATAAAAAACTGCTACTTTTGTACAAATATAAATCTATCCAATTCATATCCCATTGAATCTATCAAAATCTCCTTCAGAATGTGGCAGCAAAGATGAAATCAGGCTGCAAATTGACGAAATCGACAAGGAAATAATTAAACTTTTTGGCCTACGGTATCAGTATGTGCTTGAAATAGTAAAATACAAAAACGATACTGAAAGCATAGTTGCCCAAGATCGAAAAGATCAGGTAATTAGAGAACGAGGTGAATGGGCAGAGAATCATGGATTGGATAAAGAAACATTTGAACAAATGTATCGCTTTTTGGTCGATCACAATATCGGCAAGGAACTGGAGATACTTGAGAAAAAAAAATGTTAACCCTTAACTTTACCAAAGTTTAAAATTTTAATTAAGTTAATTGAAAATTAAAACAATGTACAAACAAGAAATTAAAGTAATGGATTGCACCGTTCGCGACGGTGGATTGATGAATAAATGGCAATTCAGCGATGATTTTGTCCGTGGAGTTTACCATGCATGTGTAGAAGCAGGAATAGACTATATGGAAATAGGCTATCTGAGCAGCGAAAAAGCTTTTAGCCGTACAGAAATGGGTCCTTGGAAATTCTGTCATCAAAAAGATTTGGAACGTATAGTCGGTAAAAACGAAACCAACCTGAAACTTTCAGCCATGGCTGATATTGGGCGTATCGACCTTGAAGATATTCCAATGGCATCAGATAGCTTGCTGGACATGATTCGCGTGGCTTGTTACGTGCATCAGGTAGATAAAGCCATTGCGCTGGCACATCATTGCATGGATAAAGGCTATGAAGTCAGTATCAATCTAATGGCAGTTTCTACCGTTGGCGAACTGGAACTTGACGAGGCATTGAAAGATATTGCAAAATCGCGCGTAAAAGTATTTTATGCGGTAGATAGTTTTGGTAGTATGTATGTGGAATCTATCCAGCATTTGGTTCGTAAATACATGGCTGCATTGCCAGACAAAGAAATTGGAATTCACGCCCACAACAACATGCAAATGGCTATGTCGAACACTTATACGGCTATTATGGAAGGATGCACCATGTTGGATGCTACACTTTTAGGATTAGGTCGTGGTGCCGGTAATTGTCCGATTGAAATTTTGATTGCTTTCCTGAAAAATCCAAAATACCGTTTGTTGCCCTTGTTGCAGGTCATTCAAGATTTTGTTCATCCAATGCAGAAAGAAATCGACTGGGGTTATCACATTCCTTATCTGATTTCGGGCGCATTGAATGCTCACCCCCGCAAAAGTATGGAATGGATGGAATCTGACCGGAAAAACGATTTTGTTACGTTCATGAAAGAAATGCACGATAACGAAATTTTAGAATAGAAATCTGCCTCAACAATCAAAAACGCCGCACGAAAGCATGCGGCGTTTTTTTACTAAATATCTCTATTTTACCTAATTAGAACTATTACATTGACAGACAAAATTTCTCAGGTTTTATCTGTTTGATGATTTCGTTTGATTGTTTTTAATTCTGTAAATTCTGTGTCATGACGCTGTTAAATCAAATTTTTGTAAATTAGAAATAGCCAAACATGTTATTCGGTGCTTTCTGCAAAATAAATTCATTTAGTTACAACAGCGTTTCTTCATATTAACTTTGAATTGTTCCTTTTCCTCATCAGTCATATTCATAAATTTATCACGATTTGCCAAGTGATCAAAATGAAAACCATAATTCCTATGACGATGTTCCCCGTGACCTCTGCCAAATAAAATATGACTCAAAATAAATAAACCCATAGCCTGCCACAAAGTTATTGGCAATAATGATGTGAAAATAGCCGGTATTACAAGATTCCATAACACCATAACTACTGCACTCGCTGCGAATAATCCAACAGCGATAAGTGGTAAAATAAAAAATCGTTTTTTATAAAATTTGCTTTTACACATAATGTTGATTTATTAATAATTTAGTTCTTTATATAAATAATTTAGTTTATTTCTTAAGTATTTAATTGCATAGCCTTTACGGCTGATAATGGTTTTCAAATTCTCGTTTTTAATAATGGCAATTTCTTTCAAAGTCAGATCCTCCATCTCATTTAGAATAAAAACTTCCTTCTGATTTAGAGGTAATTCGTCTAAAGATGTCATTAATTCTTTCCAGAAAATCTCTTTGAAAATTCCCAGTTCAGGGTTATTGTTTTCATCTAAAAGTAAAATTTCTTTGATATTCAAATCTCCTTCATCGCGTTCATACCCTACATCCTCGAGTAATAAATTTTTCTTTTTTCGTGATTTGTCTGTAATTTTGTTTTGAGCCACTTCATATAGCCAACCGCTAATACTTTCAAGGTTATCTAAATCCGATAAATTGCTCAATTGATACCACACATCCTGCAGAATATCTTCGGCATCTTCTGTCGATTTAACACGACCTCTAACAAATCCAAACAAATTTTTCCCAAATTGCTGAATGGTTTTGGTGATTGAATTAGTTTTCTGCTCACTCATCGGTATATTTAAACTTGCCTCCATATTCAGGTAGACGAATGAAATTGAATTTTACTTTAAATGTCTAACAATTACTTCGAAATAAGGTTTAGGCAAACGATTAGCTAACTGTTTATCAATCGTTTAAAATCATAAATAAAAATCACACTTAATTTTATTTATCAAATAAAATCTTATCGTTTATCAACTATTTTCATGGCAATGGTATTGAATGTAAATTTATTGTACTATTTTTGGTGATCAATAAAACAATTTTAGTGATGAAGAATAAACCTTATACTTTTGATCGGGTGATACGCCTGCTCATTGGGATCGCTATTTTGGCTGCAATTTTCTGGTTTGTAAACCGATTGAGTAACGTGCTATTTCCATTTCTATTAGCTTGGTTATTAGCCTATTTACTAAATCCAATCGTCGCTTTTTTTCAATATAAATTGCATTTTAAAAGTCGCGTTCTTTCCATAATTACTACTCTTGTTTTGGGAGTTGCGATAATAACCGGAATTGTCATGACACTTACACCCATGATCAGTGCTGAAATTCAGAAATTATCGCAACTGATAACAACCTATTCAAATGACATTAATGTCTACGCCTTTATTCCATTTGGATGGCAACATGAAGTACAGCATTTTATGTCGAGATTGGATATTCAATCACTTCTGCAGAATGACAATGTCATGTTATTTATTAAGAAAATCACGCCGCAACTATGGAGCTTCTTGTCAGGTTCTCTGAGTTTTTTGCTTGGTTTTGCGGTCTTGATTGTTGTCTTTTTATATATGATTTTCATTTTGATGGATTACGATAAACTTTCGGAGGGATGGATCAATTTGATTCCTCCGAAATATAGAAATTTGATAACCGAAATCCTTCATGATGTTGAGAATGGAATGAACCGGTATTTTCGAGGACAGGCATTAGTGGCAATTTTTGTAGCGATTTTGTTTTCCATTGGTTTTAGTATCATCGGATTACCGCTTTCAATTGTGTTGGGCATATTCATCGGATTACTAAGTATGGTGCCATATCTTCAGGCACTTGGAATTATTCCGGCTTTAGTATTGGCTTTATTGCGCTCTGCTGAAACAGGTCAAAGTTATGGTTCTGTTTTATTGGCAGTAGCGTTAGTATTCCTGATTGTACAGATTATTGAGGATTTAATACTAACACCCCGCATCATGGGAAAAGTTACCGGATTGCATCCAGCCGTAATTTTACTTGCATTATCAATTTGGGGTGCGCTTCTTGGATTCGTCGGATTAATCATTGCATTGCCTTTAACCACAATTATTATTTCATACTATAAACGGTATGTGATTACTGAAGACGAGAACGAGAATCTATGAAAATTTTGATTTCTGACAGAATCGGGGCTGCTTGTCCCGAAATGGTTTTAGCTGTTATTGAGGCACAGGTGTTAAATTCTTCTTCAAATGGCAAATTATGGCATGAATTTGAATACGAAATTCAGGCTTTAAAAACAACGCTTACGCTCGAAGGCATCAATAAACGCCCTGAAATTGCTGCAACGCGGCAGATTTATAAAATTCTGGGAAAAGATCCAAATCGGTATCGTCCGTCTGCTGAAGCTTTGTGCCGACGCATCCTTCGCGGAATTCCAATATATCAGGTCAATACCCTAGTAGATATTATTAACTTTGTTTCAGTTAAAACAGGATTCTCGATCGGAGGTTTCGATTTGAATGCCATTCAGGGAGATTTGCAACTCTGTGCGGGAACTACCAAAGACGAGTTTGAAGCCATTGGACGAGGAAAACTCAATGTTGATGGGTTGCCGTTGTTTCATGACCGTTTTGGTGGTATTGGAACACCGACAAGCGACCATGAACGAACAAAAATACGATTGAATACCCAACAAACACTTATGATAATTAATGGTTACAGCGGGGAATCAGGAATGGATAATGCAGTAAAACTCACTCATGATTTATTGGAGAAATACGCAGAATTATCAGCTTTTGATGTTAAATGGGTTCGTTGGGCTAACGCTATTTGAGTACATGATTACCTTAATCTAACGCTTCCAACATTTTATCTAATTCCTCATCTAATTCATGCAACTGCTTTTTACAAAATTCGATCAATTCGGCAGCCCGTTTAACTTTTGACGAGATTAAATCCATGTTGACTTCGGGATTATTTTCAAGATCTGCCAGTATCGTTTCTAATTCGGCAACTGCTTCTGTGTAAGTAATTTTCAGTTTGGCCATTTTTTACTCCATTTTAAAATATTTGGTTGATAATCGGTAAACTTTTATAGTAATGAAAGAGGTTTAATCATTTAGCTTCATTATTCTAATCATCCGAAAAATGGATCAGAACATGTCTGTATGAAGTATAAATCTTTGATTTTGAAACATATCCAACATAATGTTTTTCTTTATCCAACACCGGCAAATTCCATGCACCGGTATCTTCAAAAATTTCCATAACTTTTTCCATTGACAAATCCGTATTCAGTGTTGCCGGTGGAGAAATCATTAATTTTTGAACGGAAAATCGATTATAAAGCTCTGGACGGAACATGATATTTCGAACTTCATCAAGTAACACGACACCCATGAAATGCCCGTTAATAGGATTTACCACAGGGAAAATATTTCGTTGTGACCGAGAAATGATTTTTACTAATTCACCAAGAGTCATCTCAGGAGATAAAATCGTTAAGTCAGATTCAATAACATTTTCCATTTTCATTAAGGTCAATACGGCTTTATCTTTATTGTGTGTCAGCAATTCTCCTTTTTGAGCTAAGCGCATGGCATACAAACTGTGTGGCTCGAAAAGTATAATGGTGAGATAAGAAATGGTAGAAACGATCATCAGGGTCATGAACAAATTGTACCCTCCTGTAAGTTCAGCAATTAAAAAAATTCCAGTCAAGGGAGCATGCATTACTCCCGACATGAGCCCTGCCATACCAGCTAAAACAAAATTTTGTTCAGGAATATGTAATCCAAAAACGTTTAACACTTTTGCCAACACAAAACCAGTAAGCGAACCAATATAAAGTGAAGGAGCGAAAATTCCACCAACACCACCTGAACTTGTTGTGGCAGTTGAAGCAAAAGTTTTAAAAAAAACGATCAGGCTTAAATAAACAATAATTACCCACGGACTGCTTCCAAAACCTAAAAAAAAACTTCTATCGAGTACTGACTGTGAATGTCCATTCAGAAGTTTTTCAATGGTATCATACCCTTCACCATAAAGCGGCGGGAAAAAGAAAATCAATAAACTGAGCATGACACCCCCAAACGCTAATTTTGCGTAGGGATTTTTGATTTTACGAAATCGTTTTTCCAAAGAATTTGTTCCTCGAGTATAATAAAGCGATACCAATCCACAAACAATACCCAATAAAATCAAAAAAGGAATCCGCGAAACTGAAAATGGTTGAACAGTGCTAAAACTAAACATAAAAGAGCTGCCAGTGAGTACATAGGCAAAAGCAGTGGCTGTAACTGACGAAATAATCAAGGGTACAACTGACGTAAATGTCAAGTCAATCATTAACACTTCGAGGGTAAACATTAAGCCTGCGATAGGTGCTTTAAAAATACCACCAATTGCTCCAGAGGCTCCACAACCAACCAATAACATCAAAGTTTTTTGGTCTAATTTAAAAAAATTACCCAGATTTGATCCAATAGCAGAGCCAGTAAGTACAACCGGAGCTTCAGCTCCAACCGAACCACCAAATCCAATGGTCACGGCACTTGCAACAAATGATGTCCAAACATTATGAAGTTTAATCAGGCTTTTTCGTTGTGAAATAGCATATAAAATGCGTGTAACGCCATGACTAATATCATCTTTCACCACATAACGAACAAATAATAAAGTGATAAAAATTCCAACTACAGGAAACACCAAATACCAATAATTTACCTGAAAACGACTGAAATTTTCAGTGAGTAAATATTGTATCAGATGAATTGAAGTTTTAAGTAGAAATGCAGCCAGAGAGGATAAGATACCGATAATTAAACTAAGCAATAAGATAAATTGACGCTGTGTAATATATTTTTCGCGCCATGCAAGCATCTTCATGTAAAAAATGTCGGTATCCATATTTGTGCTTAAAATTTGAAATGCAAATATATTCAAATCAAATGAATACAGTGCAAAACTTCTGTGAATCGGTAAATTGTAAAAATATTACGCCATTCTGTTTTTATAATCTTCAAATCCAAAAGTACGCAACAATTGAAATTTGTCATCTCTTGTCCATATTCCGATACTTGGATGCGTAACGCCGTTAAAAAACGTAGTTTTAACTAAAGTATAATGCATCATGTCCTCAAATACAATTCGATCGCCAATTTGGAGCGGAGAATCAAACGACCAATTTCCATAGAAATCGCCAGACAGACAGCTATTCCCACCCATTCGATAAGATGGTTTCCCGACTGAATGATTAATTTCGCCTACAATTGATGGTTTATAGGGCATTTCAAGGCAATCAGGCATATGACAGGCAAATGAAACGTCGAGCATAGCCGTTTGAATACCCTTATTTTCGACCAAATCAACCACCGATGACACCAGTACGCCTGATTGCCATGCAAAGGCACTTCCGGGTTCGAGTATCAACTGAAGAGTTGGATATTTTTCACGAAATTGTTTTAATGTGGCAATCAAATGTTCGATATCATACCCTTGCCGTGTCATCAGGTGTCCTCCGCCCATATTCAACCATCTAATTTGATTGAAAAATTTACCGAATTTTTGTTCAACAACTTTCAGTGTTTTCTCTAAATCGTAAGAAGTTGATTCACAGAGTGTATGAAAATGTAATCCCTCAACGCCTTCGGGTAATGCATCACCTAATTTTTCAGCTATAATGCCCAGTCTTGAGCCTGGAGAACAAGGATTATACAAGTCGGTTGCAACTTCCGAAAATTCAGGGTTTATTCTTAATCCGCAAGAAATATTATTATTGATAGTTTGCTGGTAAAAACGATGAAATTGTTGAAGTGAATTGAATGTTATGTGGCTGCTGTACTTCATGATTTCCGGAAACTCCTGATCGGTATATGCAGGTCCATAAGTGTGAGCGAAACTTCCCATTTCTTCGAAAGCCAGTCGGGCTTCGGCAAGTGAACTTGCCGTTGAAGACCCGATATATTCAAGCACAATAGGAAAAACTTTCCATAAAGCAAACGCCTTAAAAGCCAGAATAATTTCAATGCCCGCACGATCTTTCACTGATTTAATTAGTGTCAGGTTTCGGCGGAAAGAAGTTTCATCGAGCACGTAACAAGGCGAAGGTATTTTTGAATAATCCATGAAAAATTACTTTAAAGTGCAAAACAAAGATAATCATTTTTTGAATATACATTGAAATGCAACGTCGATTATGTGCATAAAGTCAAATTTATTTCAATCTGAATAAAAAAAAAGAATCTATGATTCTTAATGACTCATAGATTCTTTATAGTTGCGGAGGCTCGACTCGAACGAACGACCTTTGGGTTATGAGCCCAACGAGCTACCACTGCTCCACTCCGCGATTTGTTTTGTGAGTGCAAAAGTAATACTTTTTCCCGGAATTACCAATTAAAATGAATCATATTTTTAAAAATGATAAGGCTAAAATTCTAAATCTTTCTGTTTAAAGTAGTTGCAAAATTATCGGATGATGAAAATCAGTTGTCAGATTTTAAATTAATGATTAGAATCTAAAGGATGCGGTCATTTTTCGGGATTTGCACCTACATGATAAAAGTCTGACAACAAATTGGTTTAAGAAATTAAAATATAGCGACTTGATTAATAACAAATTCACCTCCAAATCAAAAGTTTAGCGTAATTTTCGGTCGAATATCAAAAATTTTCAATCTGTGTGAACAGGGAATCAACCACATTTTCTCATCATTAATTTCGAAATTTATGGCGGATTTCGACAAAATCTGATTTCAGAACATAAGACAAACGCCTTTCCTCGAAATTTAACAAGGAAAAGCGTTTAAAATATTTGAATGTTATTGTAGAAATAAGAATGAATTATTTGATACTTAGCTCGTCGATTAACCTTTTTGCTCCATAAACTTTGTCCATGATAAACAAAATATAGCGAACATCAACGTTGATGGTGCGTTGCAAATCAGGTTCGAAAACAATGTCACCACTCATGGCTTCCCAGTTTCCATCGAATGCCAGTCCTAGCAATTCACCTTTAGAATTAAATATGGGACTGCCCGAATTACCTCCTGTTATATCGTTGTTGCTCAAGAAAGCAACATGCATTTCACCTGTTTTAGTGTCGAGGTATGCGCCATAATTTTTATCTTTAATATTCTTTTTGAGAATTGCCGGAACATCAAACTCTGTATCTCCGTCAATCTCTTTCTGCAATATGCCTTTTGTTGTTGTATAATACTTATAATCAACTGCATCAGCAGGTTTGTAACCACCAACTGTACCATAGGTTAAACGCATTGTAAAATTGGCATCCGGATAAATTGCCTTGCCATTATCAGCATCCATTTCCATGATTCCAGCTTCGTAAAGCCGTTCAGCATCAGCTAAATTTTCGATCGTTTTGCTGTAAATGCCCTTCCGAATACTGTTTATCGTATTACGCACATCCTCGGTATAAATTATAGCAGGATCTTTAGAAAAATCTGTTTTCTTGTTTTTCAAGGCCTTGATGATTTTTCCGAGTGTCGAAAAGGTTGACTTATCAAACAGATAATGTGCGTATTTTTTATTATCACCTTTAAATTTGTGTTGAATAAGCGTATAAATCTCGGGCAAAGCATCAGCATCAACTGATTTTTTATATACATCCAGCATAGCAGCAGTTGTTGCCTCATCAACAACCGGATAATAATCTTTGTAAATTTCTTTTACTTGCATAATCAGAGAGTCCTGAGGAATTCCTTTTTTGATTAACTCATTTATTTGCATAGCAATTCGTGGCATTTCAACTCCCGAAACCAATGATTCCATCAAATAGTTCAAAGCCCGACTGTAAGGATAAATAGTGGCATAATCTTCCTGAATCGATTTTAGCACATTTTTATATTTTGCATAACGTTCGGGAAATTTATTCATCCAATCTGCAAATGCTTTTTCTTGCTTTTGCTTTTCGGCAATGATATTCAATTTTACAATGGCTCTATTCATCCCGATACTATTTTTCCAATAGTTGGAACTGCGAGCAAATTTACTTGAATATGCCAGATTGATTGCATCATCAGCGCGCATAAACGATTGCCAAACATCTTGTTTTGCCCCACGTACTTCAATCATGGCTTTGTTGGCAGAATTCATTCGGTTATTCACGCCCCACGAAGTCAGGTATCGGCTGGTTCGTCCAGGATTACCAAGAATCATAGTAAAATCTCCCTGCTGATAACCCTGATTTGAAATTACTGCAAATCGTTTTGGGGAATAAGGAACGTTATTTTTGGAATATGTTGACGGTTTGCCATCGGGAGAGCAATAAACTCGGAACACAGAAAAATCACCGGTGTGGCGCGGCCACATCCAGTTATCAGTCTCGCCTCCAAATTTTCCAATCGATTCGGGCGGGGTAAAAGCCAAACGTATATCTTTATATTCCTGATAAACAAATAAATAATATTCGTTGCCAGCAAAAAATGATTTCACGTTAGCTATATAATCGGTATTCCTTTTCGCTTCTTTTTCAATTACAGCAGCGATCGAATCTTGTTTGGATACACGAGCTTTCCCCAGCAAGGTGTCGGGTAATTGTGAAAGCATACGCTGAGAAACATCTTCGATACGAACTAAAAACTTAACAGTAAGACCTTCTGCGGGAATTTCATCTTCTAACTTTTGAGCCGCGAAACCATTTTTCAAATAGTTATGTTCCACCGTACTGCATTTTTGAATGGCATCAAAACCACAGTGATGATTCGTAAAAATCAATCCCTGATTCGAAACCATAACACCCGTACAACCATTTCCAAACACGATAACGGCATCTTTGAGACTGGGACTCTGGTTATTGTAAATTTGATCGGCTGTGAGTGTCAACCCCATACCTTGCATTTTTTGAATGTTTAATTTTTGAATTAATGGCAACATCCACATGCCCTCGTCGGCTTTCACTCCCAGTATCAAGGTTAGTGAAAGCATGAAAATTAAAAGTTTTTTCATTTACTAAATTATTGAATTTGTTTTGGTGAAAGCTGATCATTTCGCTTCCGACGATTTATTTTTTCTTCAATTCGATATCATTGTAGTTAATAAGCAGATCGAGAACATCAAGTTTGATTGCTCGAATAAAAAATATCTGAAATCGATATTTCTTACAAAGCTACCGATCAAAAAAACAAGCTCTTCGATCTGATAAAGCTGCAAAATAAACGAATATTTATGCGAGCAAAATTAAGAAATTAATTTTAATTGTGTGCGTTTTTTCAATAGTTCGTTATAAAATAGTGTTATATAATGATAATCAAAGAAATAAATTTTAAAAATCTACTATCAATACAAAGACCTATTTTCAAAAAATAATCTTAACGCAGAGACGGAGCGTTTATATAGCTATCTGATAGATAATCAATAAAAATTTGCGACTTAGCGTTAAAAATATGATTTTATGACAAACTATTGTTTGTTAATATGAAAAAATAAATTTGATGAATAAATTTGATGAAGGTTAATGAAAACAAAGGATGAAAAGAGCATAGATAGTTGTATTTCAGTAATATATTCTCAAACAGCGGAAAGTAAATATAGTTTGATATTTCACATTACTTTTGTTTTAAAGTCAATCGCATAAGTTGATCCTCCTCAATTTTTCCATTGTCGGTCAGAAATCGCAATACTTCTACGACTTTAGATTCTTTATACGGAATCGATTTAATCAATTTTCCGGCTGGTAATGGAATGGAAGCTAATTGTTGCACAATAAGTTGCCGAATATGATCAAATTCTTGCGTCGATAAGATCGTTTCTCTTTTTCGAAGGCAAACATCACATTTTCCACACGAAAATGAGTTTTTCTCTCCAAAATACATGAGCAACTGTTGGTTACGACAAATATTTTCTTCATTGGCATAATCCAGAACGCTTTTCACACGAGCAATATAACGTTCGCGGCGATCGTCGTAAGCTTCTTTGGTCAACACCAAGCGTTCGGTTGCTTCGCGTTCGCGAATAAAAGTAAGAAAAGGAGTCTTTTTTCGAGGTATGTATTGAATGATTTTCTCTTTTGCTAAACCTGTGAGTTGTAAGTAAACCTCATCACGAGTGCATTCAAGCCGTTTCGCAATTAAATCTTCATTTATATAGGCATAATCGGTAAAAAGTCCGGTATAAGAACGAAGAAGAATATGTATAATTTTTTCTTGTTCAGCTGTTTGTATGGTTTTATACAAATCATCCTTGTTTTCAATAAAAAGTACCCGCGATGAACTGTCCTGTTCATCGGTAAGTTCGATATATCCGGCTTGCTGAAGTATTTTCAGACAATTAAATGTAATCAATATAGGCAGTTTGAATTTGGTGCAGAAATCGGCAATATCAAAAGCAAATACAGCATCCAACCCCGACCCAACTCCTAATTCGAGATAGTTTCCCAACGATTCGTACACTTTCACCACCATTTCTTTTCCTGGAAAACTGTCTGAAATCCTTTTTCTCATTTTAACGGCATCGCTGTTGTTATACAGCAATACAGCAAATGCCTTTTTTTCATCTCTCCCAGCTCTTCCGGCTTCCTGAAAATAAGCTTCCAACGAATCTGGCAAATCCAAATGAATCACCGTGCGTACTTCAGCTTTATCAATACCCATTCCGAATGCGTTAGTAGCTACGATTACCCGTGTTTCACCTGTTTTCCAACAGCTTTGACGCTCATCTTTGGTTTCGTTTTTAAGCCCGGCATGAAAATATTCGGCTAAAATCCCATTTTGAGTTAGAAATTCGGCAATTTCTTTGGTTTTCTTCCTGTTTCGAACATAAACAATCGATGTACCGGGTACATTGTGTAAAATTTTTAATAATTGATCTTCCTTATTTTCGACTGTTCGAACCACATACGCTAAGTTTGAACGAAAAAAACTTTTCCTAAAAACATTTGGCGTTTTGAAATGTAACTGACGCTGAACGTCGTCCACCACTTCGGGAGTAGCAGTAGCTGTGAGTGCCAAAACCGGAGCATTTGAAATAATTTTGCGAACGTCAGCAATGCGCAGGTAGGATGGTCGAAAATCGTAACCCCACTGCGATATACAATGTGATTCATCGACGGTAATAATATTTACTTGAGCCTGGGCTATTTTCTCCATGAAAATCGGTGTTCCCAAGCGTTCGGGGGAAATGTACAAAAATTTATAAGCTCCCAGGACGGCATTATCTAGCGTGGTCAATATGTCACTTCTTGACATGCCCGAATATATAGCTGCGGCCTGAATGCCTCTTGTACGCAGGTTTTCAACCTGGTCTTTCATCAATGCAATGAGCGGAGTAACCACCACACAAAATCCATCCATTACCATTGCTGGCACCTGAAATGTAAGCGATTTTCCGCCGCCAGTGGGCATTAACCCCAGGGTGTCTTTCCCCGAAGCGATACTGCCGATAATTTCAGCCTGCAACGGGCGGAATTGATCGTAACCCCAATACTGCTTCAGTATATCTAAATATTGTTGCATTTAAACGGTTTCAAATATTTAAGGTTATTCTTTTCGGTAATGAAAAATCCTATTTTATTAAATACCAATACCTTTTTCTGAAATTATTAAGAAAAATGGTGCATAGTTTACAAATTCCAAATTTCCCATGCTGCAATAGCCTGACCAATCAACATGCCTTCTCCGTTCAATGTTTGTGCTCCACGTTCTTTGCCCTTTTTCAGGAATAAAGTTTCCGAAGGATTATAGACCACATCGTACAATAAATGCTTTGAAGTAAGGAATTCATAAGGAATATCCGGACATTCGTCGGTATGAGGAAAAGTACCTACAGGAGTTGTATTAACAACTACGGTGTATTTCGAAAGAATATTTTGATTCAGTTGACCATAAGTCAAACCCACTGAATTTAAATGTCTGGAAACAAGTAGAGTATCCAATCCTAATTTTTGGAGAACGTAATCGATTGCCTTCGAAGCACCGCCTGTGCCCAGAATCAAAGCATGATGATGAAAATCTTTGAGAGCAGGTACAATTGATTTTTCAAAACCGATCGCATCAGAATTATATCCTTTTAATTTAAGATCATTCCCGTTTCTAATAAATTGGATCACATTTACAGCCCCGATTTGAGTTGCTGTTTCATCCAGCTCATCAAGGTAAGCCATCACTTTTTCTTTGTAAGGGATGGTTACGTTTAAACCATTCAGTGCAAATTGTTGAATAAGAGCAGGAAATTCATTCAAATTTTTTAATTCGAATAAATCGTAATGGGCATCAATTTCTTCGCGCTCAAATTTATCGGTAAAAAATCGTTTCGAAAATGAATGAACTAAAGGAAAACCAATTAAACCAAAATTTCTCATTTACAGATGATTACTTCTTTTTACGTGAACTTTTCAAAATCAGCCAAACCAATAGAATAACACCTACAACTAAAAAAACGTACGAAAGTTCATGACTGTATTTGTTGATAATAGCTTGTTGTCCATGTGCTAAATACCCAAGTAAAGCCAATACACAGTTCCATAAGCCGGCGCCGAGTGCAGTAAATAATATGAAATGCAGATAATTCATTTTTGCCAAACCGGCAGGAATGGAAATCAAATGTCGGATGACGGGGATAAATCGACCTATAAATGTGGAGGTTTTACCGTGTTCGTTGAAAAAAATTTCGGATTTTTGAATTTTTTCGCTACTTAACAGAAGCATTTTCCCTATTTTGCTATCGGCAAGTTTATAAACCACCAATCTACCTAATGATCTGGAAACAAAATAATTAAACGATGCACCAATCAGTGCACCTAGCGTTCCAAAGAGGATAATTAAAAAAATACTTAACTTACTGTCAGAATCCATTGCCACAAATACTGCAGGAGGGATAACCATTTCAGAAGGAACCGGCAATATTGAGCTTTCGCAAGCCATTAATGCGGTAATACTGTAATAGTTGGTATTATCCTTATACCAATTTTCAATATATTGAATGAATGAAAGCGTTTCTTTGCCGGAATTTGAAACCGAGGATGTTTCAGAAGCTTTGATGTTTGAAATTACAAGGAGAAAAGCAAAAGCAAGGATTAATCTTTTTATCATATCTTTTTCTTTTTATTTAAATGAGGTGGTTCGTCAGTTTCAGGACAAAGTTCAAGAAAAAAATCGCGAACCTCATCACTTTCAAAGGGATTTGCTTTATGGTAAAATACAGCTGACTGTTTAATGTTTTTCATTTTAAAATAAGCCACTGAAATAAACAAATTAGCATAGGGCTGTGTAGGTTGCAGTTTTATGGCATTGTTATAATACTCAATTGCATTTTCAAATTCACCCCGATCCATATAAAGGTTAGCAATTGACATCAATATTTCTGGTTGATCGGGGTTAAAGACGTTGGCTTTGAGATAATTCTGAAGCGCTTCGTTAAGACTCCCTATCCCTACCAACGCTTCGGCTAAATAAACCAAGGCTTCTGAACTGTCAGGATTTAATTTTAAAGCATATTCTAAGTATTCAATACTTTTGGCAAAAAGTTCTTGTTCCAAAAGACAAAGGGCAATTCCGGTAAATGCCTCGAAATTATCAGATTTTTCTAAAAGCGAACTTTGGTAGTTTAAAATAGCCTCATTATATTTTTCTAAATTTTCATAACATTCTGCAATAAATAAAAAAATTTGCCATGTATTTCCAGTCAGTTTTTTGTACTCTTCGTAGGCATCAATTGCCTGTTGGTATTCGTTGAGTTGAAAATGGATATGCCCTTTTTGTAACCAGGATAACGTATCTGTTGGTTCTATGGTTAACACAAACTCATAAGCTTCTAAAGAATTATTGTAATCTTCTGATTTATAGTATATCTGTCCAAGATTAAACCAAGCTTCCGCAGAGTATGGATTAATGTCAATCATGCGATTGTAGACACTGATGGCTTTTTCGATGGCATTTGATTGTTCATACGTAAATGCTAACTCGAAAAGCAAATCGACATTTTGAGGGTTAGCCTGTTCTCCTATTTCGAGGTATTTTAGGGCAATATCAAATTCGTTTTGAGCCAGAAAAATGTACGCAATATCCAAACAAATATCATCTAAAGCATTCTGTTCATCAGCAATTGTTTTGTCGCTCAATGCTTTTGCTTCACTAACTCGTTCCAACCGATCCAGGGTTTCTATTTTTAATAAAAGTACATCATAATCACCTGTATCGGCAATATTTTCTAAAATACGTAAAGCTCTCAAATAATCGCCAATTGCTAAATAAAGTTTAGCCCGTTTGATATAAAGCGCATTATTGTTGGGATGTAGTTTCAATCCCAATTCAAGTACCGTCGAACAATCCTTGGTTTGTCCGTTTTGCAAATAAAATTCCACGATGTTTTCAATTTCCTCCACATCGAAATAGCCAGATTCTTTTCCTTTCAGAAAATTTTCATATCGATTGACTAATTCATTAGAATCATCATCGAAGGGGAAAAATAATTTTCTGCTCATAGTCAGCAATTTTCTGCAAAAATAATGATTTCAACTCAAATGCTATCAAATTTTTCTATAATTTATCAACAACCTTCAATCTGTTTCAAAAAATTGAGAAAACATTCTTAATGCTGAATTGAGTTTTTGCCAAGTGAAAAAAATTGTGTTATTTTGAAAATTATCTTAAACGCCGAATATTTTACCATGATGCATGCAACGTTTTGAAACAAAAAATCATCTAAATAATTGACATGGAATTGCTGAAACAACAAATCGACGAACAGGAATTGATAAATGCTTGCCGTGCCGGTAAAATATGGGCTCAAAAATCAATATATGAGCTTCATGCACCGGTTATGTTGGGCATATGTGTTCGTTATGTCGAAAATAGGGAGACTGCCCGCGATTTGTTACAAGATGGTTTTATTAAAGTATTTACTAAAATTGATTCGTTTTCAGGGACGGGATCATTTGAGGGTTGGATTCGTCGAATTTTTGTAAGTACGGCATTGGAATTTCTACGTCGCAAGGATGTACTTCGCGAACCGGAATCAATTGATAACATTTACATTCCCGATGTTGATGTATCGATCATTGAACGCATTTCGGCGAATGATTTAATGAATTTAGTCATGCAATTACCACCCGGTTATCGAACAGTTTTTAACCTTTATGCTATTGAAGGTTATTCACATCCCGAAATTGCCGAAATGATGCAAATTTCAGAAAACACCTCTCGATCACAATTTATGAGGGCTCGAAAGTTACTCCAGAAACAGATAGCAAAAAATTTCATTTAGTTAATTATGAAAGCTGATAATCAAAATAATAATCAATACGATGCATTTAACGAAGCTTTTCGTCAAAAGTTGAAAGAACTTCCTTTATCGTTAGATGATTCGATATGGACTGAAATTGAAGCAAAGCTTCAACACTCCAAAAAACGTGTCATACCCTTCTGGTTCTGGCTTTCAGGGGGTGCAGCCGTAGCGGGAATTGCCTTGCTTTTCTTTTTCCTGCCTCTTTCAAATCATCAAAATACATTTACAAATACATCTACTTCACGACCTGAAAAATCCTTTTCTAAACCGAATCTTGTTCATTTCAACACTTATTCTGCCATTGCAAACGCAATGCCTTTAACAAAAGGAATCGCCGCGACGGCTTCTCGAATCAGTATCTCAAAGAAAAAAAGTTTTGGAACAAACAGTTCTTCTACTTTTCAAACGGTTGTTAATCAACCCAAAATCGATTCCGTTGAATCCTTAGCTAAAATATCTGTGGCAACAATAGAAAATAATAAGCAAAAAATTGAAAATCAGTTATCAAATAGTTCCGATACTACTTCGAATACTAAACTTCAAATGGAAACGTCTTTACCAGATTTGGCAATAGTAAATAACCATGAAAATCAACCAGATAAGAAACGGAAAGCGAATGGCATACGTTTATCAGCAGCCGTTGGAGCAGCTGACGGCGCATCTGATTTTAGTACTAATTCATTGTTTAACAGCTCGCTTAATTTTGTACAAATTGTTAGTACTTCTGCAAATCTTTCGTATTTGATGACACCGGCAGATTTTACAACTGTTCATTACGATGTTCCGCTTTCTTTTGGCATTTCGGTGCAACTACCCTTGAAAAATAACTGGGAAATAGAATCGGGACTGACTTATACTTACCTCACTACCTATTTCGAAAACGGTAAGATGCAACGAAATGATGCGGTTTTGCATCTTCATTATATTGGCATTCCTATTAATTTAGTGAAACTAATTTTGAAAAACAACCGGTGGGATTTGTATATCTCAGGGGGAGGAATGATCGAGAAAGGGATACGATCAAATTACATTCAACATCAATATTTTGGCAATCAAATGTATACAACTACCGTTTTATCCAATATTACCGGCATTCAGGAATCTATAAATGCGGCGACAGGTGTTAATTATAAGTTACAAAAGCATTGGAGTCTTTATTTTGAACCAAAAATCGCTTATTTTTTTAACAATAATCAACCCATTAGTATCCGTACCAAACAACCGGTAACCATTGGTTTAACAGCAGGTTTAAGATTTGAGCTTAACCCTTGAATATCACCTAACTGAATAATCGATATAGAGATAAAATGTAAAAAATTATAGTATGAAAATCACTTCACGCAAACTTTTCAGACTTCAAACCGGAAGTTCCAAAGGTATATTGGTTGCCTCCCTTCTGACTATCTTAATTTTAACAGTCAACTGCGCTGACGAACCAATTCCAGCTGATGCACAAGCAATTCCTTTACGTGCTGCATTATTGAAACGCGTTCAACAAGACAATGCCTTTGCTTTCGATTTAATTAGAAACACAATTTTAACTACAAATGAAGCCAATGTATTTGTTTCGCCTTTCAGTGTAAGCACAGCACTGGGAATGACCCGAAACGGTGCCATGGGAACGACTAAAACCGAAATGGATTCTGTTTTGAGAATTAAAGGCTTTTCAGATGATGAAATAAATGAGTATTACAGGGTTATGGTTAGCACGCTGCCGGGAATTGATCCTACCACAAAATTGATTCTTGCCAATTCAATTTGGTTAAGAATGGGATTTAACGTGAAACCTAATTTTTTAAGGTTAAATGCTGATAATTTTGATGCATATATCAAATCACTCGATTTTTCTAAATCATGGGCTGTGGATAGCATTAACAATTGGTGCGCGTCGAAAACCAATAATTTGATTCAAAAACCATTAGACCAAATTCCAACCGATGCAATGGTATATTTGGTGAATACCATTTATTTCAAAGGAATCTGGTGCAAACAATTTGATCCGAAAAGCACCAAAGAAGATGATTTTACTACGGATGCCGGCAATATCGTGAAAGTTAATATGATGCGTTTAAAAGATACTTTTAATTATAGTATTGATTCTAATGCTCAATATTTAGATATGCCTTATGGCAACAAGGCTTTTTCGATGACTGTGATTTTGCCGAACGAAGGAAAATCGGTTTTCAATGTTCTAAATGCGTTGAGCGGCGAAAGTTGGAATGCCTTATTATCAGGAATGCATATGCAAGAAGTTCAGGTCTATTTTCCACGATTTAAAGCCCAAAATAAATTTTCATTGAAAGAAGCGTTGGAAAATATGGGGATGAAGTTGGCATTTAGTCCGTATGCCAATTTCAGGCAAATAGCCGATACAAATTTATGTATAAATCGGGTGCTTCACGATACGTATGTCGAAGTAACAGAAAAGGGAACTGTAGCGGCAGCAGCAACGGTAGTCGAAATTGGGTTAACTTCAATAGCAATGCCAGCGATTTTCAACGTAAATAAACCCTTTCTATTTATGATTCGAGAAAAAAGCACAGGTGTTATTCTTTTTATTGGAAAAATGGGTGCTATTGATAAATTTTAAATTCATAAAATATTAAATATTATGAAAAAATCAGCTTACTTTATTGCTTTATTGACGTTTACAATCACAGCTTGTACCGACCAGATAACTGAAACAGTTACCTATAAAGTGAACGAACCAATTTTTTTATCTCCATCTATTTTCAGAAATTCAGTTAAAATCAGCACCGATCCGATACCGATTACTAATATTGGAAAAATGTGTTTCTACAACGATTTTTTATACATCTCAGAACCCGATAAAGGAATTCATATTTTGGATAATCGAGATCCATTGCATCCTCATTTAACCGGATTTATACAATTGATGGGAAATAACGATATTGCCATTCGTGATGGCAAATTGTATGCCGATTCATATATCGATTTGGTTTGGTTTGATATTTCAAATCCTCAAATTCCCCAATTGCAAGGCAGATTAGATTCTATTTTCCCGACAGCATTGCCTCCTATTGGAAATTTTTACAACATTGATTATCAAAAATGTTATGGCACAAATGGTCAAGGAATTATCGTTGGATGGAAAACAGTTGAAAAAACTGAAAATGTGAAAAATTATACTGGAGTGGCACCGTATAGAAATGATGGGATTGGATTTGAATTTGCTACAAGTTCTCCTTCCGTGAATTCAGTAAGCAATACCGGCATCAACGGTTCAATGTCGCGTTTTACTATCTACAACAATCGTCTTTATTCGATTGTTAATAATTATTTGAGCATTTTCGATTTAACAGGCGACAAACCGGTTAAAACAGCTGATAATATGTATCTTAGTTGGAATGTCGAAACAATTTTCAGTTACAAAACCAATCTATTTTTCGGTACCAGTACCGGCATGTTGATTTATTCGGTTGCAGATCCATTAAAACCAAAATATGCATCGTGTATAACTCATGCTTATGCATGTGATCCGGTAGTGGTTGACAATGATTTAGCCTACATAACAATTCATTCAGGAAGTGCTTGCGATTATTCAGCAAAGGAAAATGCGCTGATAATTGTTGATGTAAAAGATGTGAAAAACCCCCAACAAATAGTTACTTATAACTTAACCAATCCGCAGGGTTTGGGCATTGATAACGGTAAACTTTTCCTTTGTGACGATGGACTGAAAGTTTTCAAAATTTCGGATCCACAGACATTAATGTCAAATCAGTTGGCTCATTTTTCGGGAATGAATGGTTATGATGTGATTCCGTCCAACGGAAATTTAATGATGATCGCTTCGAATGGACTATTCCAATACAGTTATTCCGATTCAAATGGCATCCACTTTTTGAGTAAAATACCGATTGGCAAATAATGCATTTTAATAATTGGTTTTAATGTTGAGTTTTCGGAAAATTTTTACTTAAATTCAATATCATGCATTTTCCAAAAAGGATAGAATGCGTTGTCAATTCGACTGCATTTGAAATTTTTGCTTGATTTGCCGATTTCCCTTTAAATATCCATTTTTACGGAAACAAGAAAATATTTTATCATTTCACCTTCACCTTAATCAAAATACATAATTCCTCAACGTTTCGGCATCTTCTGTCTTTAAAAAGCAGTTGCGCGATTTGATTAGCATTATCACACTATCGGGAGCACATTTCAAATGAGTTTTCATTTTACGGAACATGCTCCCGGTAGCCACTTTGTAGGTTGTAAATAACACAATTTTTTTATTTTCTATTTCCGGTAATTTATCAGCAAATTCCACCCATTCCTTTTCGGGATGCTGGTTAAATATTAAGTGTCCATGCGTCCAGCAACCGAGAAACAAATAATCGACTTTTGTCAGGTCTTTTTTGTTGAATGCTTCAATTGGAATTATGTTCGATTCAATATCCGACTGCTTGCATAGTTTTGCAATTTCTTGTCCCAATTTGCGGGTAGTTCCTGTTTTGCTATGGTAAATAATTAATGCCTTTGTCATAATTGTTTTTCTTTCGTAACTTTAATTTCGCCGGGAAACTTCATCTTCCTATTTTCCTGTACGTCTTTGTTCTTCACTCGAAGCAGTTTGACGGTTGCTTCGTGTTTGGAAATTGTCTTTGCCAAATCGGTAACTAAAAGTTAGATTTACACGTTGCGAATCGTATTTATTCAATACTGCTACATCGAGAGTCGGTGTTTTTGAATACCCTCCATCATTTCTCATATTGAACAAATCATCGATTGACAAGCGAATCATGCCTTTGTCGGCAAATATTTTTTTCTGAAAACCAAGATCGATTGAATTTCGCGGATTGATCATAAAGTTACCGATCAGCAATCGCGACGAATAATTACCGCTCAATTCCATATCAATTTTGAAGGGCAGACTGAAAGTTGTTGCAGCATTTGCCAAGAACGACCACAATTTATAAGTCGTATTTCCATCAATTTGTGAATTAACCTGTTTGTACATTCCGGTTACTGTTCCGTTAAATCTCCACCAGGAAGTTATCGGAAGTTGAAGCGTTTCGGAACCATTAAAATCGATGGCGCTACTCATATTTTCCATGGTTTGCGAAATGCTTCGGGTGGCATCATTTTGATAAAGCACCGTGGTGTACATATCCTGCGTATAACTATATCCCACACTGGTAATTAATGCACCTTTGAAACTGTGACTCAACCCAAGCGAATGCGTAAACTGCGGACGAAGATTCGGGTTTCCGACATTGTATGTATAAGGATCGATCATCCATTTGAATGGATTAAGATTATCATAATCAGGGCGTTCAATGCGGTAGCTATAACTGAAATTCAAGCTATTATCTTTATTTAGCGTTTGTTGAACAAATAAGGTCGGGAAAATCTTGAGATACGACTTCCTATTAACCACACCGGTGCTTACTGAATTACCTTTGATGGTTGTGTATTCGGCACGTAAGCCAAGTTGAACGGTTGTTTTATCGAATGATGCCCGCCCGCTCACATAAGCCGCCTGAATATTTTCGGAGTAAATAAAATGGTCATTTTGATTTAACAAACCATCCATCGCAATATGGCTGTTATTGGTTACAAAACTGGTTTTCAGTCCGGCTTCGAAATACCAGATTTTATTTATCGGGTGAACATAATCCGCTTTTGCCGAGAAAATATCAATATTTTCGCCCTGATTGGTATTTACCATTCCCACACGGTTTAGTTTAGTTCCGTTGGAATCGAAATAGCTTACATTTTGAATATTGCCCGATTTGAAACCAAATTTAGAATAATCAGCATCCACAGTTAGCATGCGGCCTGTTGAATCAATATCCCATTTATAATTAAAGTTGTAAGTATTACTATTCCAGTTATTATTCCGTCGGGTAAGCGTATTGAGCGAAGAGTCATTTTTCAAATTAACATCTCGGAAAGCCGTGAAACTACTGTCGACATCGATGTTTGAACCTGTTGTTCCGCGATACATAACACTGACAACGTGATTTTTTCGGATAAAATAATCGGCACCGATTTTATAATTATGCGAAAGTCCATCATAATTTCCGTAATTATTAATATGTTGCGTAACGCCAAGCATATCGGTGGCAGTAAAATTCCGCGTGGCATCCATGCTGTTCCAACCACGCCAATCATTGTAGGCATAATTGCCGTAAAGGTTAAATTGTCCGCTGTTCAGGTTGATATCCAGCCCGCCGTTTTCGCGAAATTTTCCCGAATAGGCTATTCCGGCATTCACGTTGCCGTTAAAACCGGGGGTTTTCACGTGTTTGGTTTTGATATTGATGATTCCAGAATTGCCTTCGGCATCGAAGCGTGCCGGGGGATTTTCCATGATTTCAATGCGGTCGATGTTTTTGCCCAACATGCTTTTGAGCAAAGCAGCCAACTGATCGGCTGATACGTAAGTGGGTTTATCGTCGATCAACACTTTCACACCTTGTTTGCCTTTCAGCGTTATGTTTTCATTATTATCAATGGATACACCTGGAAGTTTTTTCATGATTTCGTAAACCGATTCAGAGGCAGTTGTGATGGAAGCATCCGGATTTACGACAACTTTATCTACGCTTTGTTCGATGAATTTCTTTCTGGCTGTAATTTCAACATTTGCCAACTCATGAACATTCTCATTTAAAACGAAATTTTTCTCAATAACTCGATTTTTCTCAGCTTCAACAACGACAGTCTCCGTTTCGTTTTGAGTGTAACCCAACATGCTCACGGTAATGACATAAGCTCCGGGGCTTAATTTATCTAAAAGAAATTCCCCTTTGTCGTTGCAAACCCCGGCTTTCACAAACTGATTGGTTTTGAAATTTTTCAAAGTAACCGTTGCAAATTCGATGGGTTGCTTCTTTGCATCTACTACCTTTCCAATAATCACATCAGTGGCATTTGATGAAAGCGAAATGAATAAAATACAAATCAGAAAAGATTTTCTACGCAAGAATTTAATATTAAAAAGTTTCATGTTTTTGATTTTTAGAAATTTATTTTTGAACCTCAGAAAGGTTGAATTATTTCGATAGTTCTGATTTCGAAACAAAAGTATTTCAGTCAAATAAACCGCACAACTAAAAGATAGTGAGCATCACTGAATACATGTTGAATGCCTTGTTTTGAAGATTGAAGCTTTAATTTAGACGAAATGAAAGTGGAGTTTAGATTTGAGAGATAGAATAAAAGTCGCACCAAAGTGATTTCCTGGGACTTTTTAAAGCTTTTATCAACATTATCGATCAGCAATCGCTGCTCAAAAATTAGGAATCAATGGTGAAAATAAAATCATTCAAATACAAAGAAATTGATAAGACGGATGCAGCGAGTCATAGAAATTAACTAAAATGAATCCTTCATTCTGCTTGTCAATTATCTTATCGTTTATAAACGTTTCCACTACCGGATGAATATGAATTTACGGTTGGATTGCCATAATACACTATATTTCCTGAACCGGTTAGGTAGGCATTGAGTGTATTATCAACATACAGATAGATATTACCGCTTCCTGAAATGGTGCATTTTGCAATACTTGCTTTTAACTCAGAAAATTGAATGTTGCCGCTTCCCGTGATGATGGTAGTCAGGGAATTTACGGTTCCTTTGGCACGAATATTTCCACTTCCGGTTATCTGTGCATCTAAATTATTTAACTGACAATTGTCATTTATAGAAATCAGTCCGCTTCCGTATAATTTCAGCAACTCTAACCCTTTAAAAGTCTGATCAATACTTATATTTCCGCTGCCTGCCAGCATCACCGAATAAAGAGAATCGGGCATTGTGATGATGATTTTAGCCTTTGAATTCCAAAGATTTGGAGAAAATGGTTCTTTTTGAATAATCAGGCGATTGCCCGAAACTTCGGTTTTTAAATATCTTACAATATTTTCGTAATCAGAAACACTGACAGCGTAATCACTGCCCCGTATAATTTCAACATTGGCTGCCGATTGCAACTCTATGGCACTGAAATTGCGAACACTACGAGTTTGTGTTACAATATTCCCATTGCCCGAAATGGAATTCAGGTCCACAATGCATGAAGAAAAAAGGAGTGGCAACACAGCCAGCATCAACGTAATTTGAATTATTTTCATAAGTTGAATTGTTATTTTTTTATTGTGCGCTAAGAAAAATATTTATATAACTCCACGACCCAAGCACGATAAGCTATGATGTTAGTAGTGCTATTTTTTAGAAAGAAATTTTTTCAGAGAAGCATCATACTTGTCAATCAACGATGTCGCAATTCATTGATTTGGAATCTATGGTGAATTTGAAATCCGTAATATCCAGTGCAATTGGTTCTTTTTTGATTTTCTTCATGCGAGGGTTGGATAAATCGAGCGGGAAAACTTCACCCGATTGGATTAAAACACCTACTAACTGGTTGTTTTCATTGAGCGTGCCCTGGTATTCGATACCGGCTTTCTCAATTTTAATACTCAGTTTTGATTGTTCAAAAACAGTAGAACTTGTCGGAAAATCATACACGTTTTGGTCGGGGCTGTCCATGGTAGCAACTAAGCCTTTGGAAGTTTGTTTAACGTTAAATGCGATGGTAAGCGTGCGCCCACGAAGGTTCAACTTACCATTCCATTTACCTGTAATGTTTTGTCCGTTGACGATGAAAACTGACAAAACCAATGCGATTGAAATAAGAAGTGTTTTCATTTGAATTGAGATTTTTGAAGTTATAAATTTGTTTTTATACGAATATCGATCCGATTTCCGAAACAAAGGTAATTTTGCCCAAAAAGCTGCACAACTAATAGATAGTGAGCGCCATTCAAAGCAGAATGAATGACTTGTTTCGGAAGTTGAACGCTTTATGGATTAGACGAAACGAAGGAAAGATTTGGATTTATCGGGTGCAAAAAAAAATCGCAATACGATATGGTATCACGATTTTGAAGGCAGAATTTAAGTAAATAATCAGTGATTATTTATTACAAATAGCGTTTGGCAAGCCACTTCCGCACCGGTTCGTCGTACAGTTTCAAACAGGCATAAGCCAGTATAATACACGACACGATAACGAGCAATGCCACAGGATAAGCCTGATCTAACGACAGCTTGTGATTTTTGACCCACGCGGTGTACATGTAAATAATCGGATAATGCGTAATGTACAAGGGGTACGAAATGTCGCCTAAAAACTTGCAAATACGCGATGAATATTTTCCTTTCAGTTTGCCACCGGCACCCAGAAACACGATGACCGGGAAAATAAGAATGATGACTCCCGAATCATACATACCGTTCATCCATAAATGTTCGCTCCCGCCAATGCGGGGAATGGCAAGCACGGCTACTACCATTAAACTGCACCAAAAAAAGGCGTGTTTCAGATAAATAAGTTTTGATACACGCAGAAGTAAGATGCCTCCAAAAAACGGAAACATCAATCGGGTGAAACCTATACGCAGTTGCACGGGATCTAACGACCAACCGCCAATCAGATCGCCATTGGGACTGGTAACAGCTAATTGAATCAGTGCACATCCGGCTACAAAAACCAGCATCGTCAGTAATTTATTGGAAAACTTCCGAACAAATAACCCGTAGAGAATGTTGGCAATATATTCGAAAAACAGCGACCATGCCGGGCCATCAAGCGGATGCATTTCAGCCCATCCGCGAATATCCATCGACACCGGTATCGGAATCAGTGTAAATCCAATGAGCATTACCAACAACATTTTCCATACCGACACCTGCATCAACCCCGGAAATACTACCGAAGAACCCTGAAAATAGAAAAACACGGCTCCCACAATCATTCCCATCACCACCATAGGTTGCAACCTGATCAGACGGCGCTTGAAAAAGTTGCCCACGGACATTTTTCCCCAACGGTCGTCGTAAGCATACGCCACCACGAAACCCGATAGCAGAAAGAAAAAATCGACTGCCAGATATCCATGGTTAATTATTTGGTCGAGATGATTCGTGGAATGGGTTTCGAAGATATGAAAAGCCACCACCATGACAGCTGCAACGCCACGCAGACCGTCGAGAATCGGGTAATGAGGTTTTGCAGAAATTGCTGTTGTTTGCATTGATATCATGCTAAAATTTACACATTCAATCCATTTTCTCCACCACTACAGCCGTTCCGTAAGCCAGCACTTCGGTAAGACCGCTCATCACGTCGTTGGCGTCGTACCGCATGTTGATAATGGCATTGCAGCCTAAGTCTTTGCCATGTTGAACCATTAATTGGAATGCTTCTTCACGGGCATGTTCGCATAATTCGGTGTAAATGGCATTTTTCCCGCCAAAAATAGTCATAAAACTTCCGGCAATATTGCCCACGATACTACGTGAACGGACGGTGATGCCGCGCACCAATCCCAATTGTTTTACTACCCGGTAACCTTCTAAAGTGCTACTCGTGGTGATGAAAGTTGTTGAATTCATACGATTTTAAAATTTAGTTATTTTGGTATTTTACCGAAAATCTTTTTGATCCGGTGGTGAAATTTGTGCATGCCTTCGGGTTGTGAAAACATGAAAATGCAATGGTGATGAATCACATTCAAACTGTTTTGATATGCCAGCTCCAATGCTTCGGGTGTATCGGATTGTTGCTGAATCCACACGTTGCGGATTCCTTTGGCAATGATTTGTTGAACGACCCATTCGGTTTGACTTTTATTAGTGAGCACCAGCACATGATTCACATCCTTGGGAAGCTTATCAATCGTTTGTACATGTTGGTTCTCGATCTGATTTGAGTCAAATGCAGGATTGACATACCACAGGTTGTACCCCAATTTGGTCAAATGTTTTGCCACTTGCGCGCTAAAACTTGACTCAAAACGCGATGCTCCAGCAATAGCCAGGGTTTTGCCAGCGAGAAAATGATCGATTTTTTGTTTGGTGACAAGTTCCATATTATTTTGTTTTTAGTAAAATGATTATTCAAAAAAATATGTTGGATAGTCAACTGTTCCGCTTACACCGTTGAGTCCGTTTTCCACTAACTCCAGGGCCAGATTATTGTCTTCCGGAACATCAAATGGCTGCTTAATACCAAATGCGACAGCCTTTTTATATCCAAACCGCGGATAATAATCTTCATGTCCGACTAAAATTACCGATTTAAATCCAAGTTCAATGGCTTTTTTATGCGCTGCAATAATCAATTGACTTCCAATTCCCCGATGTTGAAATTCAGGCAAAACAGAAACTGGAGCAAGTATCAAGGTTTGGAACTCCTTTTCGTCGGTTTTTAGGTTGATTTTCGAGAGCACGATATGCCCAACTATTTTATTTTCGAGCAATGCAACTAACGATAGTTCAGGGATAAATGCCTGGGATTTTCTCAATCGTTCCACAAAAAAATGTTCCTGATGATTGCTAATTTCCATATTTCGGAAAGCTTCTTCAATTAAATTAAAAACTGCCGGATAATCGGTCAGTACTTCTTGCCGGATGTTCATTTGTATTTAGTGTTTTAAGAATTAGTCCGCTCCGAAAAGTATTTTTTGAACGTAACGTTGCAAAGATGCAAAAATAAAATATACCATCTACTTCAATACGTTGCGACTTTGTGTCTTGGCGTTCTTGTTAGCGTTCAGAAATTTAAAATTGACTTTTTAGGAGTATTCTCAAGAATATAATTTTGAGTAAATTGGTTTTGATACTGTATTTTTAAGCTTTTTCAAGGGTTTGTGACCAGTTGTTGTTCTCCGTCCATCCAGTTTTTAAACTCCGATACTTTTTCGATGCTCACAAATAAATCGGAATCGGTAATGGGATTCAATACCAGTTTCAACCGGCTTTTGGGGTACATTACTACTTTATCGATGGCACTTAATCTGACTAAATACTGGCGATTAACTCTAAAGAATTCTTTCGAGTTGAGCATTTCTTTCAATGCATCCAGACTGAAATCGACCGAATACTGGCTTTTGCTGTTCATGACCACAAAAGTGATTCCTGCCGTCGAAAAGAAATAAGCAATGTCAGCTACCTGAATGGATTTCAGCCTATCGCCCACCGAAACCATGAACCGTTCGCGGTAGATTTGCTGCGGGTTAAGCAGCTTGCGAAGTTCCTCAGCATCAATCACCTTGCTGCCGGTTTTGTCCCAGTTTTTGTATTTATTGATGGCGTTGCACAGTTCTTCGCGGTTGATGGGTTTCAGCAAATAATCGATGCTGTTGTGCTTGAAAGCTTTGATGGCATATTCGTCGAACGCGGTTGTGAATATGATTTTCGATTGCACTTTCACCTGTTCAAAAATGGCAAAACTCAGGTCGTCTTCCAATTGAATGTCCAGAAAAATCAAGTCGGGCTGAGTGTTTGCTTTCAACCATGCCACCGATTCTTTGACCGATTGCAGTTTTGCTACAACTTCAATCGTCGGGTCGCATTCTTTAATCAGATTTTCGAGTCTGCGGGCTGCAAATTCTTCGTCTTCGATAATGATTGTTCTCATAATTTTATTTACCATTTACCATTAACCATTAACTATTTGTTGATTATCTTGGGTTAATTATATCTTCAAAAATATCAGGATTCACAGGATTTTGTTGTTTAGTTACCTTTTTATATTTGCTGATCATCTTGTTCAAATCGGTTTGAATAATGGGTTTGAGCAGAAAATCAATTCCTTTTAATTGAAATGCACGGGTGGCTAATTCGTCGGTAGCAGTAGTGAAAACGATGGAGCAACAAATTTCCGCTTCTTTGAAAATGGCAAAACTCAAATCGTCGTCCAAATGAATATCCAGAAAGATTAGATCGGGTTCGGGGTTATGGTTGAACCAATCGATGGATTCTTTCACCGATTCCAATTTGGCGGCAATTTCAATGGCAGGATCAAATTCCTTTACCATGTTTTCGAGTCTTCGTGCAGCAAAAGCCTCATCTTCAATAATAACTATTCTCATTTATGTTTATTATTTCAATTTTTATTTTTCAATTCAATACCAGCGGAACTTTGGCTACAAAATGTGATTCCGTTTTCTCGAAAACCGGTTCGGTATTATTCAGCAACAGGTACCGGTTTTGAATGTTTTTCAGCCCTACGCCGGTTGAAACCAGTTGCGATGGTCGTTCCTGCAGGTTATTAACGATATTCAGGAAATTTTCGGCATCAATAAAAATATCGATGGTGAGCGGTTCGCTTTTCGACATGATATTGTGTTTAATGGCATTTTCAATCAGCAATTGCATGGCCAGCGGAATGATCTGGTCGCCGCGCCTGTCATCCGGAATGTTGATATTTACCCGCAATTTATCCACAAAACGGATATTCAGCAAGAAAATATACGCGTCCAGGAAGTTGAGTTCGGTATTTAAATCCACCAGTTCGTTATCCTTATTTTCAAGCACATACCTGTACACTTTCGAAAGTTGTTCGGAAAATTTCTCGGCTAAATCGGGTTCGAGTTTGATTAATGAAGTAAGCACATTCAGGCTGTTGAACAGGAAATGTGGATTTACCTGCTGTTTCAGCACGTCGAACTGCGATTGGAGGTTTTCTTTTTGCAGATTAATGAGTTGCGTGCGGGCTTCGGTAAGTTTTTCGGAGCTTTCTTTCACGCGCTTTTCCAACTGGCTATTCAGCAGTTCCAGTTTATTTTTGGCAGTTTGCAGTTCATTTTCAATTTTTATCCGGTCGGTAATGTCGCGAATGATGATAAATGCCGCCGGATTTCCATTGTAATCGGATGTCCGCGCATTCAATTCCACCGTTATGATTTTACCACTTTTTTTAATAATATGGCTTCGGTACAATGAGTTAAAATCCTCGCCGTTCATGCGCCGTTTATGAAAGTCAATCATAACCTGCTGATCTTCTTTCACAACTATATTTAAAAAAGGCATTTCAAGTAATTCCGATTCTTCAAATTCAAGCATTTCGCATAACGAATTGTTGACGAATTTCAGTTTGCCATCTTGTGTAATCACAATTCCATCGGTAGCTTTATCGATCACTGTGCGGTATTTTTCCTCGCTTTGTTGCAGCTGTTCCTGCATTCGGCGGGTTTCAGTCAAATCATGCACGGTTATGTAACTCACCACTTGTCCGTTCAATTCCAGCACTGACGAAAACACATCAGCCTCTTTCAGTGAACCATCTTTAGCCAAAAAGCGGAATAATTCATTCACGGTTGAACGATCACCTTGTCGTCGTCGCTCGCTGATTGCAAGCCCGCGCACACGGTCATCAACATGCAAAAGACTGGCAGCCGAAGTGTGATACAACTCTTCTTGCATGTACCCCAACATTTTACAAAATGTATTGTTGGCAAAAAGAATATTATCATCGATGATGGCAAATATTCCATCCTGTGAATTTTCAACCAGTGTCTTGTATTTGGCTTCGCTTTCGCGCAAGGCATTTTCCATGACAGTTCGTTCGGTAATGTCGTTCATGGTTATAAATGAAGCGTTCTGTCCATTTACCTGAACCGTAGCTGCATTCAACTCGGTCAACACGCTTTTGCCCGATTTGTGAAGAAAACTGGCGGTATAATTTTGTTTGTCAATTTCGCCCTTCATGCGTTTATAATGCAATGTCATAACCCGTTCACGATCTTCGGGTGCAATGAAACTTTCGGGATCCATGCTGAAAATTTCTTCATTCGTATAACCAAACATGGTACAAAAGGCAGAATTTACCAATAAAAAATTTCCATTTTGATTCAACGAAACGGCGTCCATCGAACTTTCAATCAACGTGCGGTAAAATTTCTCGCTTTCCTGCAGCGAAATTTCCATCTTTTTCCGGTCGGAAATATCTTGTTGGGTAACAATGTATCCGGCAATATTTCCGAGTTCGTCTTTAAAAGGAGCAACATTGGTATTTGCCCAATAAGTAGAGCCATCGCTATTATAAGTCAATAATTCTCCCTGCCACGCTTCGCCGTTCATCAAACTGTCTGTAACCGCAGATCTTGATTCAGGAACCTGGCCATGATAAAATAACTCGCCAATCGTTTTACCCATTAAATATTCTTTCGAATAGCCGGAAAGTTGCGTGAAATAGGGATTTACATACTCAAATCTGAAATTTTTATCCAGCAAAAGGACAGCACCGGGAGTTTGTTCGAAAATCAACCGAAGTTTTTTCAATTCAGTAATTTGTTGCTCACGATTTGAGCCGGAATAATTTTCGCCATGAACTTTTCTCATATTTTCGTGATTTACAGTCGTACAAAGATAGGTTTTATCAAATTAAATTGCAAAATATTACGATTGAACGACCGGTTTTGAACCGTGAAGGTTGATTTTTGGAGCATGAGTTCCGAAATATTCGTCCAATTTCCCGAAAGTCAATCTGAACGATAGCCTAAATGTCCAAACCTGCAAAACGCCAATATTCATCCGTTCCACCAATCGGAAGTAATTGATGGCTTTGCATTTATCGACAGTTATCAAAAGAAAGTTGCTGATTGAAACAAGGGATTTAAAATAAAAAAATATGGCAAGAATAAAAAAATATAGATCACTTCACTTGTCGGATAAGTAGGTTATATTTTACACCTGCAAAAAAAAAGAATGAAATTTGAGTGCGGAAAGTGGCTTTTAGCAAGAAATTATACCCCTGATGGTGAAGAATAAAGTCTTCAAACAGTCATATCTATGCAATATAGCAAAAGTATTAACACCATCGTTAATTTGCAATGTTCAAAAAAACAACGGAACACCCTAAAAAAACAGTCACAGTGGAATGTCATTTTCAATTAAAGCTGCTTATACTGAATATAATCCCAATGCTTTGTGATTCTATAGTTCGTTAAATTATATGTTATCTATTGACAATCAAAGAAATAAATTTTAATAATCCACTATCAATATAAAGACCAATTTTCAAAAAAGATCATAACACAATGAAGCAGTGTTAAAATAGCTATCTAATAGATCATCAAAAAAATCGTTAAATACTTCTTTATATGATTTATTAGTAGCATCTTATGCAAAGAAACGCTTCAACATCAGATTATCTGGAAGAAGTTGCATTTAAAAATACTGTTTAAGTTGTTGCATGATGGTAAATTTGTCGGCACCACCCGGTTTTCGCCATACAACTTGCCCCTTTTTGAAAATCATGAAAGTTGGTACAGCCTGAATCTGATATTGCATAGCCAATGCCTGATTTTTATCGACATCGATTTTCAACACCCTTGCCTGACCCTGAAGCTCTTTGCCAATAGCCTCCACAATAGGACTCATGGCTTTACATGGACCACACCAAGTGGCGTAAAAATCAATTAAAACAGGCTTATCACCCTCAATTATTTGTTGAAATGTCTCCATATTAGCACTTAAAATAAATATTAAAAAAAAAGGGTAGCGGAAGCCCGCTTCCCTTTTTTTTGATTGATAATTACTGAATTTCAATTTGTCGCAAAGGCTTTGGTTTTGATTCTTCCTTCTTTGGAATAACGATACTCAACACACCTTTGTCGTAACCGGCTGCAATTTTTTCATCATCTGCCGTATCGGGTAAAGTAAACGAACGACTGAATGATTGATAACTGAATTCGCGTTTTGTAAAACGTTCTCCTTCTTTGGTTTCGTGTTTAACCTCCTTCGCTGACGAAATGGTCAGAATGTCGTGATTCAGTTCTAATTTAAAATCATTTTTATCAAAGCCGGGTGCAGCTACTTCAACGGTATATGCATCAGCATTTTCTTTGATATTTACAGATGGCAAAGTCGTATTGGTCGGTGAGAAATTACGATTTGTCCAATCAAATAAATCGCCTTCAAACAAATGATCAAAAACCGAAGGCAGCGGATTTGTGAATCTTACGAGTGACATAATTTAAACCTCCTATTTTTAAAAGTTACACATAATTTTTGTTTTCATTTTCCTGTCTTGCAAATTGAATACCAATACCCGAATAAAGTCATTTTGTCATTCATTATCTGCAGGTTAGTGACAATTTTGCCGAAAATATATTTAATGAAAATGTACCGCTAGACTTAAATTTCTGTTATTCTGAATACTTTTTGCGCAAATCGAAAATCTCAAAAAACGGAAAACACTGAAAAATTGTCAGGGTGTGTTGTATCGTTGAAAGCAATCATTTAAAATGGACAGCAATTGAACACCAAAATGCAATATTTGTAAAAAGAATTATTACATTTGCATACTCATACTTTTATTTTTGGTTTAAGCGATTCAAAAGGAATTAAATTTAGAAATTATGAAAAAAATCATCCCGACCGGCATTTTCATTTTTATAATTTATTTTCAGTCATTACTGCCGGTTTTTGCAGTCAGAGCATATCCATTCCCAATAACTGTTTCGCAGCCAGATGGGAGTTTACTGAGAATCAGGTTAGTGGGAGATGAGTTTCATCATTATAAAACAACCGAAGATGGATACCTGCTCAAACGAGATATGAAAGGATACCTTACGTATGCCATAGTTAATGCCAAAGGCGATCTTGCTTCAAGCAAAGTGATAGCTCGAAATATGAATCGAAGATCAACAGTCGAGCGACGACTTATAAAGACTTTGAATCGGCAAACGATGATGATACAAGCTTCAAGAATACCTATGAAAGCAAAAATGATTCAAGCTTCTCCATCCCATGTTCTACAAAAAGCGTATCCTTTAAACGGAAGTCCAAAGTCTTTGGTTATTTTAGTAAACTTTTCGGACAATGCATTTGTAACTCCTTCTCCACAAACGGCTTTTTCAAATCTTTTAGATCAGGACGGATATAGCGCAAATGGCGGAACCGGTTCAGCGCGCGAATATTTTTCATCAGCATCTTTAGGCAAATTTGCACCAAACTTTACAGTAGTCGGACCATTTACTTTACCTCAAACGCTTGATTATTATGGAAAAAATGATTCAACAGGAACAGACATGCATCCAGTACAAATGGTAATTGATGCCTGTACAGCAGCTAATTCAACCGTTAATTTTACTCAATTTGATACCGACAACGACGGGGTAATCGACAATGTGTTTATCTATTATGCCGGATACAACGAAGCCGAAGGAGCTCCGTCGAACACAATCTGGCCACACCGTTGGGGCGTATATCCCAAAGCATTATTCACGACAGGATATAATTATACCGGATCTGTCTCTTCCATTACATTTGATGGGAAACGACTGATGGATTACGCCTGCACTTCGGAGCTGAGAGGAAATAGTGGGAGTAACATGTGTGGCATTGGTACGTTCTGCCATGAGTTTAGCCATGTATTGGGTTTACCCGATTATTACGATACATCGGGGAAACAGAATCATGCCTTGGATTCCTGGAGCATCATGGACGAAGGGGTTTACTTAAATTCTGGACGCACACCACCCACTTATTCAACTTGGGATCGTTTCTTTTTGGGATGGCTAACCCCTGAACAGGCAAGCACGTCCTCAAATTTAACCTTATATCCGATTGATCAGGTAATGACTCCACCACTCAATACGAAAGGACAAACTTTTCTATTATCAGCTTCAACGCATAATCTGATTGGTTTAAATCCAATTCCAAAAGAATTTTTCATGCTTGAATATCGAAAAAAAACAGGCTGGGATAGTTATTTACCCGCTCAAGGTCTATGTATCTGGCACATTGATTACGATCAGACGGCATGGGACAACAACGTTCCGAACAATTATTCCGGTACCACTCAAACTGCATCAAGCCACATGCGCGTTTATTTACAACCCTTAAGCGGTTCAGCCACAACACCTGGAACAGCCTTTTCTTCAGGATCGTTCACGCCTTTGACTTGGACGGGAACAAATATCAATCGCCCCGTTACCGACATTAACATGACAAATGATAGCATCGTATTCAAATTGATGGGTGGAGCGCCTATCGACCCGAATGCACCAACTATATTTGTCGGAAGGATTGAAACTCTGATTCAATTTCCACCGACCAAAGTGAATAATTCCCGAACTAAAATTTTCAATATTCAAACAACCGGGTTGAGTGGAGACTTAAGCTTAACTATATCGGGAACAAATGCTGCCATGTTCACTGTTTCAGCAGGCACCATCAGCAAAGATAGCACGAACCTTTCAATAGGAACGAATCTTTCAATCACGTATAAGCCTGTTTCAACAGAAAATCATACTGCCACGTTGACTATTTCAGGTTCAGGTTTACCAAACAAAGTGATAAATTTAAAGGGAAACGGGATATAGAACAACTCCAACTTCAGATCAATAGTTAGTCATTCATTAATTTTCTGATTATCATGAAAAAAACAATTATTTTACTATGCTTTCTCACTCAATTCACTGTTCGAGCTCAACATCTAGCCGATTGGGAAGTAGGACTGCGATTTCAAAAAACGGAACAATTGTATTGGGAGAATGGAATTGGCGTTGATTTCAGTTCCGAAAGGTTTGTAAATAAACATATTCATCTGAAGATGAGTTATGCCAGTTCGCGATTTGGAAGTGCGCTTATCGGGAATGCTGTCCGACAAGATAATATTCTTATTGGTGCCGATTGGCGTTTTCGCCCTCAACGGGCATTTCAGATTTTCACAGGATTAAATTCCGGTTTTTTTCATGCCGATATGGAAAATGCAATTTTCAACCAGCTTCCGCACAATAGTTTAATGCTCTCGGTTGAAGCAGGCTTATATTACCGCTTCAAATTTCCGATTGCAACAAGTTTATCGGCAGGTTATAATCTAATCAGCGGAGACGGCGTTACGGGACCGGGCACACTTTTCCCGGTCTTTTACCAGCTAAGTGTATATTATTGCTTGGATAAAAAATAAGATCTACAAAAAGCAACCCGCGAGTGTATCTGACAAACTAATTTTTACGAATTAAACACCAAAAAATATGAACAACAAATCGGACAATATAAAAACTAATTTTTTCCTCTTTTATGGGTTTGTCTTACTCATAATTACAGGTTTTACATCGTGTAATTCAACACCTCCGATTAATAACGCCACCATGCTTGATGGCACGGTCATCTCAGATCCATCATTAGCGCATCCCGAAAAGTATTTGGTGTCTGCCTATCTCCCAACTCCCACCGAAGCTCAAAAAAACACACCGGTAATTATTGCTGCTCATGGTTATACAGCTACCACTTTCGAATGGGATGAACTGAGAACTTATGCAGATTCAGCTGGCACTTTTTATGTTTCTCAGGTATTGTTGGGTGGTCATGGACGAACTTATGCCGATTTCAAAAAATCTACTTGGCAGGATTGGGGGAGTTCTATTCAACAGGAATACGAGAAACTCAGTCAACTCGGCTTTAAAAAAATATATTTGGCAGGTTCGTCAACCGGAGCTCCTTTGATTGTTGAAATGGTTGAATCGGGCTTTTTCAATCATTACACACTGCCCAAAGGGATCTTTCTGATTGATCCGATCGTAGTTTCGTCTAACAAAACGTTAACTTTAGTGGGATTGCTTGGACCAATATTAGGATATTTAACTACAGACCTGGCAACTGGCGAACAAGGACATTGGTATGTGTATCGCCCACAGGAAACGCTCAAACAGCTTATGACGCTGATCAACCTGGTGCGCCTACAATTGGAAAAAGGCATCACACTGCCCGCAGGTACGTATCTTAAAGTGTATAAAAGTAAATCGGATGCAACGGCTGATCCTGTGAGTGCATTTCTGCTTTATAAAGGTTTGAAAACATCGACGGGCGGAAATATTGATGTGGCTTTGGTTTCATCAAATTTACACGTTTTTACCCGTCTGAAAGGACGCGATGGCGTTACTGCTGCTGACCGGCAACTTCAACAGCAAACTTTCAAAGAAATGGAAACAAAAATGACAAGGTAATTGAGTGCACTGTTAATTTGAAAATTTGAGGAACAAAGAATAAAGATCAAATCATAGTGAAACGGAAATCCCGTGTAACGGGGGAAAAATAAAGAACTTAGACGGCGTATTCAGATGAATCAGACAATTCTCATTATTTCAGATGATATTATATTTAGTCAGCTTTTTACAACTTACATTGAAAAAGAGAGAATGGATATATCCATTATTAAATGTGATAATTATCTTCGCATTGACGAAATAATGGATGGATCATTGATTCGATTGGTTTTTATAGACGGTAATATTTCAACGTTATCAAGCATCGAAGTTACACGGTATTTGAGAATTTATAAAAAAATATTTGCCCCAATATGGTTTTTTGCAGAAATCGTAACAGAATCGTATATCTACAAAGTCAATGAAATGGGAGCTACCCGCATCATATATAAGCCTTTTGATCCCTATGAAATATTTAAAGAATTTGATGTAATTTTTGAAAAAGCAACTATTTAATATTTAGATTATTATGAAAAAGGTATCACGTATCATCCTGGGATTACTTTTTGCATATTCAAGTAGTATTCAAGCGCAGAATGTCGATTCCATATTCTCAATAGCAGTGAATAATGCCGAACAACATCATTATGAAACTGCCATCCAAAAAGCGTACTCAGCCTTATCGATAGATCCTAAACGTGCGGATATATTGGTGTTTATAGCCAATGTCCATTCATGGCAAAACAATAATGATTCGGCTTTGTATATCCTTCAAAAAGTCCGAAATCTGAATTACGTTCATGCTGATTTTTATGAATCTTGGCTGAATGTTTTACTTCGAATGCATCAATATGAAGCATTACTGAACGCGTGTGATGAAGCGAAAGCGCATCATTATTCCAATAGTGAAGATATTTTGCACAAAAAATTTATTGCATTATCGATGCTGAAAAAATATAATCAGGCAATTGAACTTGCAAAACTACCTGAAAACAAAAAGATTATTAACAACAACACCGCAATAAACGCGTTGGTTACCGATTTGTATATCAACCGCAACAACAATATACTTTCAGCTAATTACACGCTCGATTTCTTTGATTATTTTGCAGCACAACATATCGGGTCAATATCGTATTCAAGAAAAACGGGAAAAAACACTTTGTTAATTCACTCCAACTTTGCTTCACGTTTTGGCTTAAACGATTTGCAATTTGAAGGTGACTTTTATTGGCAATTCGCTAAAAATCAGTATATGTATTTTAATTACGGGTATGGTTTGAATGCAACCCTATTTTCGCGTCATCGCATCGGCTATGAGTATTATTTTTCATTGAACCATGGTTGGGAATTATCAGTAGGCGGACGTTACATGATTTACCCCATTACCCACGTTACAACCATTACCGGACATATCGGAAAATATTTAGGGAAAGGATGGCTTTCGTTCAGACCTTTTTATGTATTCCAAAAAAACACTCAATCTCTTTCATTTATAGCTGATTATAGATTATACGGAAATAACCGGTTTAATTATTGGGGTACAGAATTGGGTTTTGGAAACTCACCCGACGACATTTATTCTACCTCGCAAACCAATGGATTTAACCAGTTGAATGCATATAAAATTAAAATTGAAAAGAATTTTTTAGTCGATCGGGTTTCTGAATTTCATATCGGATTAGGATATACACGCGAAGAATTTCGTGTTGGAACCTTTCGAAATCGTTACACGATTGACCTGGGTTATAAAATTCATTTTTACTAATGGTTTAACTTGAACTCTATACAAAAGATGCATTTCACATTATATAAATCAATGTCTCTGCTCGGACAGATCGGTATTTTTATATTTATCGGGTTGCTGCTTTTGGGAGGATATTCTATTTTCCAACCCATCATTTATTTGGGTGATATTTCGTTCAATAATCCCTTTTTACAATACTATAATTTTGATTTTTATCCGGTTTGGTTGCCATTGGTTGATTATTTCATTGCTCTATTTTCGTTTTTATCCTTATTGTTATTCATTTTAATTTTAGTGTATATTTACAAGGAACGTCTCAACAAAAAAAGAGAAAATCAGTATCTTAACCTGATTGTACCGCTATTTTTCAAGCTATTGTATCAAGAAAATACAGATACGAATATGACGCAGATCAGGTATTTTAAATTGCTTCGAAAAGCTGTTAACAATAATCTTTCCCGAAGAATGTTTCTATCCATGATTGTGAGAGTACATGCACAAACGAAAGGTGAAGTGCACGAAAAAACTGAAACTATTCTGCAACAAATGCTTTGTTACGATTGGATTAAACAGAGTTTATACTCACCCGTTTTGATTCGGCAAATATTTGCGTTACATGTCATTGCCGAATTTCACCTATCGCAATTTAGCAAAGATATTAACTATTTATTAAGAAAGAAAAATAAAACCTTAATTCCTGAAGTGATTATAACCTTGCTTCAATTGCAGATAAATGAAACGCTTTTATTCCTGTCGGGATTTCCTTATACAATTGAACCTTGGCTAAAAAATTTGATCATTAAAGTTGTATTGAAATCGAACGAGAAAGAATTGGACTACACTATGTTATTGCGCAATCATAATCCCGAAATAACCTCTATTGGCATTACCTTAGCCAGAATTAACAACAGAAAAGAACTGAAAGCTATGATCAAACCAAAAGTGCTAAACGACAATAAACTGATTAGAAACGAAGCTGCGTTAGCATGGCTTGAATTTGCCGACACAAAATCGGACTTCATGTACTTAATTGAACATTTCGAAATCTTTACTGAAAAAATTCAGAAAAAAATGATCAAATCTATTGCTGCACTTTCTGATAAACAATTTTCAATAAACTTTCTGAAACAGATTGTAAACTCGAAATCGCTCCCACTCAAAATAGTAGCATTAATCAGCCTGCTCAGTTTAGACTTGTCGGTTGTCGAATCCTTTATCGATAGCGAAGATGATTTAATACGAAAAGCCTGCAAACAAGTTCTTGATTTTAATATATAAACTGCTATGCCAATGAGTTCAATGTCCTGTGTAAATATCGCTAACACGCTGATTTTGTTGTATGCTTGCACATTATTTTTAATGTACATTGCCATTGGCATTCTTTCAATATTTGAACTTAGACATTATCGTGTCAAAAATCGGAACGTTAACTACCAGAATATGTTATCATTTTATGAGTTGCCCACTGTTTCGGTTATTGCGCCTGCTTATAATGAACAAATGACAATCATTGAAAACATAAAATGCCTGATATCATTACAATATCCCGATTATGAGGCAATAATTGTAAATGATGGCAGTAAAGATGACACGTTAAAAATTATTATCGAGTATTTTGATCTTGTTAAAGTTGAACGGGCTTACGAATTGAAAATTCCTTGTGCTCAAATCAGAGGAGTGTACAAATCAACCAATCCTTCTTACAATCACTTAATGGTTATCGACAAAGAAAACGGGGGCAAAGCAGATGCATTGAATGCCGGCATCAATGTGTCGCGAAACGAACTATTTTTAGCTATCGATGTTGACTCAATTATTGAGCCGGATGCCATTTTAAAAATGGTTAAACCATTTTTGGATGATCGGGAACATATTGTGATTGCTTCGGGTGGAGTGATTCGAGTTGCAAACTCATGCACTGTAACGGATGGGAAAATTTCGAATGTCGTTTTCCCGCATAATCTATGGGCAAAATTTCAGGTATTAGAATATTTCAGAGCTTTTACTTTAGGCCGTATGGCATGGAGCCGACTGAATGGATTACTGATCATTTCAGGAGCATTTGGTCTTTTTGATCGCCAAAGAGTGCTGAAAGTTGGAGGATATGACACTTCCACCGTTGGCGAAGATCTCGAATTGGTGGTAAGATTGCGCCGTTACATGCACGAGGTTGAGAAAAAGAAGTATCGGGTTGCCTTTATTCCCGATCCATTATGTTGGACTGAAGTCCCTGAAAAAATCAAAATTTTATCACGTCAACGCAATCGTTGGACTCGGGGTGCCATCGATACAATTTTGAAACATAAAAAAATGATGTTCAATCCACATTACGGATTAATCGGGATGTTGAGTTTTCCAAACTGGGTTCTTTTTGAATGGCTAGCGCCCATTATTCAGGCTGTCGGATTGATATACACCGTCGTTGTAATTATCTTTGGGTGGGTTAATTTGCATGTCATGTTTTCATTAATATTGTTTGTGCTTACGTTCTCGGTCATGTTTTCTCTTTTTGCCATTTTTTTTGAAGCATTTATGTTTCATAAATATCACGGAATGGGTTACGTTATTCAGTCCTTGCTGATTTTGCTTTTGGAAATGATTTTTTATCAGCCACTGAATATGTATTTTGCACTTACGGGAAATTATGATTTTTTCTTCCGAAAAAAGAAAAAAGGATGGGGTACCATGACGCGTACAGGATTTTCAAAGAAAAAATAAAATGATGATCAGTTCTATTACCTATGTTAATATAAAATTGAATAACAGGGCTTCGCCACTGAAACCCCGCTTCATTTTTTGGCTTGAACCAAAAAACGAAGCAAAAAAGCTCAAGTTACTTCACCCGACCTTCGGTCCCCTTCTCCAAAAGGAGAGGGAACAGCGGAAAAAAGTGTTTGCCCGCTTTACTCGAAAAATGAGTCGTTTGTAGGCTGAAAACTTTTAAACTTGTCCCGTTGGAATACGGTGAGACCTAAACAGAACAGCTTTCTACGCCTACTGCTCTCTATTTTTCAGCTCACAGGATCAGGTCAGTCGTTTGCAAGTGTTGTAAAAAATAAAGGAGGTAGTAGAACGGATAATCATTAAAAATAAATATCAAAACATCAAAAAATGGAATCTCAAAATGTATCTCAAAATGTAGAATTAAACTGGAATGACAGTTATTTGATGGGCATTCCGGGTATCGACAAACAACATCAGCACTTCCTTGAGTTATTCAATCAGCTTTTAGCTTTAATTCCCGACGATAATAAAGCCCGACAGCTTTCTGAAATTATCGATGAATTAGAAAGTTACACTCATTTTCATTTCAATTTGGAGGAAAATTTGATGCAAAAAGCAAGTTTCTCAGAAACTGAGATTTCGAATCATCGGGTGCAACACCAGGTATTTGTGAAAAAAGTGGAAGAGTTTCAAGTCGCATCAAAGTACAACAATGTGGTTTTATCTGAACAACTGATTCATTTTATGCAAAAATGGTTCCTTTCACATATTAAAATCGTCGATAAAAAGTACGCCGATTCACTCAAAACCTTCCTCAATGAAAATAAGGACTATCTGATTCCATAGAAAAACCGATAAACTCAATCTCGAGCTTTCATAGAATGGGTGAAAATGAACGCTACACGAATTTAATTTGAAATGATCTCTCGTAAAAGAAGCGCTTATTTTTGACGGTTCGGTGTATGAAAACGGCTTACCTTCTTATTGAGAATCAGCGTTGAAGGAATATTGGACAATTCCTTTTTGTTTGATACCGACAAGATATTCCATGACTGATAGCTCACAAGCATAAAACTGTATTTTGAGAATAAAGAAGGACTGTTTTTAGTATATTTAGTTATTTTAACCGCATTCGGAAACTGGGATTTTAATTCTGAAATCCCTAACCGGATATTCTCATTGCTTTCGGATAAGCGATTCATTTCCATTATTGTAATAGAAACTTCTGCATTGTTTTTGATTAATCTGCGGGCATAACGCAGTAAAAAATCATCCGTTTCAAGTTGCAATAGAATAAGAGTTGAAGTGATTGCCTCAAAATTTCGATTAACAAATACGCCAACACTGCATTTGCTATTTTCGATAAAATAACGGGTTTTATCTTTCAGTAAAGTGCCGGGGTAAAAAATTGTTTGCCTTTTGGAAATTGAATTGATCAATTGATTCAGCCATGGTATCCTTTTAAATCGTTGATTTTCTTTAAAGAAAGGTATTCCCGACAATGAAATACCCGCTCCTACCAATAAAAAATCAAAATTATTGGTATTGGTGCACTTCACGATTTCAGATTCAATATTATCGGCTATCCGGTACGAAGTTTCGATGGGAATAGCCAATTGCCGGGCTTCATCATTCACAAATTTAAACCCTTCCATTGCAAATTGTTCTCCGTAAATCGGATTTGTATCTGTTCCGGGCGTGATATGTAAAATTCGTACCGAAAGCGAGTTTTTTGTTCCATCTAAAACCGTTTTCGCCACGTTGAGCAATCGTTTGCCATTCTCCGGATTTCCAAGAGCTATTAAAACTTTAAATACTCCCTGAGCTTGTTGTATAATCATCTCTTGTTCACTTTCTTTATCAGGGAAAATCCGGTTGATCAATGAAAGGATGGGCGTGGTCATAAACGTTGTAACCAACGCCATGATAACCAACATAACGAAAATTTCGGGAGTGAAAATACCCATTTCGTAACCGATATTCAACACGATTAACTCCATCAAACCGCGGGTATTCATAAGTATCCCGATTGATAGACTATCTTTCCAGTTCTCGCCTAATATCTTTGCCGAAAAGGCACTGCCCATAAATTTTCCGAATATTGCAACCAAAATGATTAACCCGCAGATTGCCCATAAATAAGGTGAATTTAATAGTCCGATTTGCGTACGCAAACCTGTAAAAACAAAAAATAAAGGCAATAATAACGTTACAGAAACATCTTCTACTTTTTCGATAATCAGCTTACGGAAATTTGGTAAAGGCGGCATCACCACTCCGGCTAAGAATGCACCAAACAGGGCATGAATTCCGATCACTTCGGTGGTGAACGACGACACGATCAATACAAGTAAAATAAACGCAACGATACTTTTATTGAGCACTTCGCTGTTGCTGTAAATCTCGCCGATGCGTTTCAAAAATGGGCGCACAATGAGCAGCATAACCAACACATATACAACAGATAAACCTATGGTATAGAGCGAACTGACAAAACTGCCGGTTTGGGCAATGGCAATAGCGGCAGCTAAAATACACCATGCCGTTACATCGTTAATGGCTGCGCTGGCAATTGCCATGGTGCCAAGATGTGTTTTAGTTAGCCCTTTTTCCTGAACGATGCGCGCCAATACAGGAAAAGCGGTAATACTCATTGAAATTCCAAAAAACAAAGCAAATGGAAGAAAATGACTTGAAGCGGGAGAAAAATCGAGATACAGAAAATAAGCAAGCAGCATTCCTAAAAAATAGGGAATAATGATACTGGCATGACTGATCACAAATGTAACACCCATTTTCTCCTTTAAAGCCCCCAAATCCAGATCGATACCAATGGTAAACATAAATAATATCAACCCGATTTGACTCAATATATACAAATTTCCCAGCGAAGAAGGTGCATAAAGAAAATTGAAAATTTCGGGATAAAAAGCACCTAATAGCGAAGGTCCTAAAACAATTCCGGCCAAAATCTCACCAATCACCGTAGGTTGACCTATCTTCGCGAATAAAAAACCAAATATGCGCGAAACAACGAGAATTGATATAATTTGAAGAAGTAAAATAGCTGCAGGTTTTGCGATATTCAAAATTATGGATTTCCAAAATACATCAAAACCGCTTTCTGAATGAACTGCATGAAAACTGATCGTTCGTATTGGTTGAAGCAATTCGCCTTTAATCAACAGCAAATAGCTGAAAAAAATGAACAATATGATCATCGACACATAAATGCTCCAAGTTTTCAATCTTTTGTTATTCATGCTCTTGTTATTGTCAGCCACCCTGATCAGGCGGATAGTGTGATAATTTCTATATATATTTAGTCAAGATAAAATGCTGCTGATGCTTCGTTTGATCCACATAAGCCCTTTCTTGTTTTAATAACAATATTAATTCATGAATGTTTAATCCCTATAAAAAATGAGATGAGTTCATTTAGTAATTCCATCAGCCGGTTCAAAACAGCCTCTCGATCATGCTAACTGAATTACATTCTTCTTCCAATTTTTAAACAGCATGTACCGTTTCTTTCGATTCAAAAATGTATACCTGTCTGAATGCCAGTCTTAAAATTCCTGTTAAAAAATCGTCGCAAGGCAGGAAAAGTATGGAGGGCGGTATCATGAAGTATGCTCAAACGCATTGCAAAAATAGCAATAAAAAACAAATAAAACTGTTTTAGAAAAAAGTCAATTTGAAAATGAGTCAATTTGAAAATTTGAAAATAAAATCTCTTCCTAAAAATCAATGTTCATTATGTGAAACACTTAGAACTATGACGCAAAGCAGCAAAGCTTTGAATTTCAATACATATTATTCATAGCGACTTTGCATCCTAGCGTTTAAAAAATACTTTTCGGAATGTACTCATCTCTTCCTAAAAATCAATCTACTGGCATAGGCGCTTAGACCGCCCAAATAAACTCTATTATAGTTGATTTGAATACCATTTTTATCCTGTTTATGTAGGACAACTTCATACTTTTCTCTATATTCGCCACAACGTGGCAATAGTTCATAGCCCAATGACAAAGGGCTGTAATAATAATCTAACCTAAGGCTTTGCCATTTAGCTGAATTAGATTTGGCTTACAGCCAAAAAATCATTGGACGGTCAAAGCGCCTATTTCTTTCAAATTATTAATATTGAACGCAACGAATGTAATGACAACTTTATCATTCAGCTTTATGCGATCGTTGAAAATATTTATTGTACGATTTAAACAAGAAACACTTAAAAACTGTTATCAATATTGATAACAAATTTTATTTTGCTATCTTTGACTTTCGTTTTATTTTAAGAAGACATACGGATAAAATCTTTTGATAGACAATTGTTTATAACAATAAATTAGTCCGTTCACATTCTAAAAACATCTTGCCGACCAACTTTTAATGGTTGAATTTCATGTTTTGCCTGTCAAAAAACGACAATACAGAACCATATTCATATATCTTAACGGGTTTTTTCGCTATTTGTTTACAGCTATTTTCAATGCGACAGTCTACAGTTGGTAGCCATTTCATACAATTTGGAAACAATTGTTATTCCTTTAAATGCTGTTAATTTAAATCTCATTTTCGAAAAAAAGTATTGGTTTTTTATATGGTTCGATTCGAACTCATTCACTTATTAAATATTAAGTATTATGATTAAAATTTTCATTGTCGATGATCACGAAATTATTCGTGAAGGATTAAAAAAGATTTTACGCGAAGAAACGGACATAGTCGTGGTGGCTGAAGCCCAAAACGGAGTTGAGTTAATGGATAAAATCAGGGATACAAATTGTGATATCATGCTGTTGGATATGAACATGCCCGGGCGCAACGGACTTGAACTGTTAGGCGATCTAAAAAAAATTAAACCCGAAGTACGCGTATTAGTGCTGAGCATTCATCCCGAAGACCGTTTCGCGCTGCAAACCCTGAAAGCCGGTGCCTCGGGTTACCTGTGCAAAGATGTTGCTCTGGAAGAATTAGTAATCGCTATCCGCAAAATTTACAACAAAGGACGGTATATGAGCACCACCTTGGCCGAACAACTTGCATTCGACTTGGTGCCCAATCGCGAGAAATTGCCCCACGAATTACTCTCCGCACGTGAACAGGAAATCATGCTGATGCTTGCTGAGGGAGAAAAAGTGAAAGACATTGCAACGGAACTCGAACTTAGTATAAGCACGGTATTTACCTACAGGACACGGATTTTCGAAAAACTAAAAGTTACAAACAATGTAGAATTAACCCACTATGTGATTACCAATAACTTAGCAAATTAAATAGAAAAGTTATTCAGGCAGCAGATAGAAATGGGGGATTCACACCTCTGAAAAAGTCGAACCATGCCAACGCTGCATTATAGTTTATTAATAGCAAAAAGTACAAAACACGTAGTATATAGTGTCAATTATCAGCTTTCTGATATATTTTTACATAATTTATTTAGTGTTTATTGCACGTTAATAACAACCTTAATAAGTATGCTAATCAGTTTTATGAAATATATAACCATTAGCGCCAACCCATCCTTCCTCAATCTTAAATTGAACAGCGTATTCCGGTCAAATTCTTTTTCCCAGCAGTCAGCTCCTTTGGCTCCTGTTAATCTTAAAACCTCCAACTTCCCGAAAAGTCTTTTTACAATTGTTCTCGGTTTATTATTGGGAGGAAACGTTTTTGCAACTGATTATTACCAACGACAATCAGGGAATTGGAACAACCCAAGCACCTGGACAACATCTAATTCGTGGCAATCAATAACCAATACAGGCACCTATCCGCAAGCAGGCGATAATGTATATATTTATAATAATGGAAATCTTGCTTCCATTGCACTCACAGCAGATGCTCAATGTGCAAATTTATATTTTGGAGGCTCAGAACCGGCATGTGTCATTTCAATGGGAAATTATAATCTTACTGTTAGCGGCTCCTGGACAACTGAATGGAGCAGTAATGTAACCTTTACGCAAGGATCCGGCTATTTGCAAATAAATGGAGGAATTCCTATGTTTAGGACTGCTAAAACAATTAATAATTTCAGAGTTGGTTCAGGCTCCTTTAGTTTCTCTCAAACAAACACAATAACGCTTACAGTATCTTCAAATTACGATTATAACTGCTATCAATCTTCAATTCAAACGGGAATTGATGCAAGTTCTGCAGCAAAACACAATGCCACACCTTGTAATCCATCATTATCAGCAACAGCACTAACGAGCTTTGGATCTGTATGTACAGGTACGACTATTGGTCCAAATTCATTTACAATTTCAGGTTTAGCACTCACATCCGCAAATATAACCGTGGGGGCTTTAACCGGTTTCAGTTATTCGGCAACGGCAGGCGGAACATATACCAGCACTTTGTCCCTTTCGCAAAGTGGCGGTAATTATTCTCAAGTCGTTTATGTTAAGTTTTCGCCAATATATGCCATTTCCTATAATGGAAATATTGTTGTAGG
>JAJYBB010000023.1 GCA_021779195.1 Bacteroidota bacterium
AAAACTACCTCAATGAATTCTGTTATAAATTCAATCGAAGATATTTTGGAGAAAATTTATTTGATAGGCTTATGATAGCCTCGGTTACATACAAAAATCAATTTAGGTAGTACAACGGATAATCATATTTTTTAATTAATTGAACATATTCACAGAAAAAACACTATTTTTGCATTCCAAACTAATCTATAATCAACTATCTCTAATTGTTTATACATTCTTCAAATCGAGCATGAATTATGAATGAATTTCAAAAAAGTTTACGTAAAATATTCAAGAGAATAATGCAATTGTCACTGGTCAACAGGCGGTTGGTGTTTATTGTTGATTTGGCATTAAGCTTAGTGGGCTACAGCATTGCAGCGTATATACAAATAAGGAATTCGAATATGAATATTCCAATCATCAAGTTGGTCATTTCAGGTTCGATCTATATTTTCAGCATTGCGTTGTCATTCTTCATCACAAAATCATACAGGGGATTAATCCGTCATTCAAGTTTTATAGAATTGTGGCGTGTATTTATTTCAACGTTCATAGCTTCCGCCGTATTATACTTATATATTTTAATTGCTGGTTACCACTTCAATCATCGGTTCTTTTTTATTCAGGATGTGTTTTTTATCAGCCTTGTACTTATGCTAGTGATAAGATATACAATTGTTATGTTATACAGTTACACCATGAATTACACGATCGGTGTACGAAACAAAGCATTGATATATGAAATTGATGAACATAGCATTGCATTAACCCAATGGTTAAAAGGTTCTTCCAATCAGTATCAGATACAGGGTTTTGTAAGCCGGAATCACGATGCAAAGAAAACCCGGATTCAGGATTTACCAATCTATTTTCTGAATGGTGATAATTTGGACTGGTTTTTAAGGAAAAATGAAGTAAACACGATTATTTTCCCAGATTATCAGAGCATTAAAAATGAACAGATATTCATTTCAAAATGTATTGAGCGGGGAATTGCCATTATTGTATCGCCTCCATTAGAAGGGGTAGATTCAACGGCGAAAATACGTTACCAGATGAAACCCATTCAATTTGAAGATTTACTGGGTCGCGAAGAAATAAAAATTGATATGGTGAAAATCGCACAGCAAACCCAAGATAAGGTTATATTAGTTACGGGTGCAGCAGGATCTATAGGAAGTGAACTGATCCGTCAGCTGGCAAAATTCAAACCCCTGTTACTTATATTGTTTGATGTTGCTGAAACGCCCATGCATAACCTGCGAATGGAGCTCGAACGAAATTATCCGAAATTAAAATTCGTGCCCGTTATTGGTGATGTACGAAATGAGAACAGACTTGATTTTGTGTTTCGTACGTATCATCCTCAAATCGTATATCATGCTGCCGCTTATAAACATGTTCCACTGATGGAAGAAAATCCATGTGAAGCCATTTTAGTGAATGTTATGGGAACAATGAATTTAAGTAATTATGCCCTCGCCAATAATGTAGAAAGTTTTGTTATGATTTCGACCGATAAAGCGGTCAATCCTACCAATGTGATGGGGGCATCCAAGCGAATAGCTGAAATTTATGTTCAGTCTTTAGCAAAAGAAGGCGAAAAAAACGGAAGCAAATCGAACTTTGTAACGACGCGTTTTGGAAATGTATTAGGTTCAAATGGTTCAGTTATACCGCATTTTAAGAAACAGATAGAAAAGGGAGGTCCGATTACAGTTACCCATCCTGATATCATTCGTTACTTTATGACCATCCCGGAGGCTTGCAGGCTTGTATTAGAAGCTGCTACAATTGGAAATACCGGAGAAATATATGTTTTTGACATGGGAAGTCCTGTGAAAATTGTGGACTTAGCGAAACGAATGATTGAACTTGCTGGCTTAATTCCTTATAAGGATATTCAAATTGAATTTATCGGCTTACGTCCGGGAGAGAAACTTTTCGAAGAATTGCTAAACGACAAAGAAAACACGATTCCGACTGAACATGATAAAATCACGGTTGCTACTGTTCAGAAATATCAATTTGATCAAGTAAAAACTTCAATTCTGTTATTGATAGATTACGCCATGCATGTAGACATAGAAAACACGATCAAAACAATGAAGTTATTGGCACCCGAGTTTATAAGTAGTCAAAATTCACCTTTTAGTGAATTTGACGATTCAGATCTATGATCGAAGCTATTTGTTGAATTCTTTAAATTTGAAAGCATTTACCCCGACTATATATGCGTTAATCAACACCTAACACATTCCTATATCATTGCCGCATTTTGTAATTATTCCTGTCCTAACGTATTCCGCTATTTGTCATTGCATAATTTTGTGTAGTTGTTTGGTTAGCATCCTGCAATGTAGAAGTAAAATGCAAGGTTCAAATCATGCATCCCTATTTCGTAATTATAAAATTTTATCTATCTTCGTGGGCGAACACGGTAATTTTATTTCCGTTGGTGGAAAGAAATAATCAGCTGATATAACTTCATTTAAGCTGAAATTTAGGGAAATTTAGATTCGTAATTCCGATGGGAAATTTCTTTTGCACCTTGAAATTGTGGAAAAAATCGGTTGATCCGTTCATTTTTCTACTCCAAATTACCCGTTCAATGAATAAGAAACCGGTTTTTAAAGTTAAAAATATATCGTTGAATTATAAAAATTACGCTCATGAAAAAGTTTTTAGACGAAAATTTTCTCCTGCAAACTGAAACAGCTCAACAACTGTATCACGAACATGCAGCCAAACAGCCTATTATCGATTATCATTGTCATTTAATCCCCTCAATGGTAGCCAATGATCATCAGTTTAAGTCATTAACCGAAATATGGTTGGGAGGAGACCATTATAAATGGCGCGCCATGCGTACAAACGGTGTAGACGAAAGATATTGTACCGGAAGCGATACATCCGACTGGGAAAAGTTTGAAAAATGGGCAGAAACTGTGCCTTACACCATGCGTAATCCATTGTATCACTGGACGCATTTAGAACTTAAGACCGGTTTCGGGGTTGAAAAACTGCTTTCGCCCAAAACGGCTCGCGAAATTTACGACGAATGTACTGCCAAACTGCAAACACCTGAATATTCAGCCCGTAACCTGATGCGGAAATACAACGTGGAAGTGGTTTGCACCACCGACGATCCGGTTGACACACTCGAAAACCATATCAAAGCCAAAAATGACGGTTTTGAAATTAAAATGTTGCCTACATGGCGTCCCGATAAAGCCATGGCTGTTGAAAATGCTGAAAATTTTCGTGCGTACGTTGAACAATTAGCCAACGTATCGGGTATAACGATTGCCACGTTTGACGATATGATACTGGCACTTCGTAAACGCCAGGACTTTTTTGCCGAAATGGGTTGCAAACTTTCCGACCACGGCATCGAAGAATTTTATGCTGAAGAATATACCGATGCCGAAATCAAGGCTATTTTCAATAAAGTATATGGAGGCAACGCATTAACGCACGAAGAAATCCTGAAATTCAAATCGGCTATGATGGTTATTTTTGCTGAAATGGATTGGGAAAAAGGCTGGACACAACAATTTCATTACGGCGCAATTCGCAATAACAATACGCGCTTGTTCAACCGGTTAGGGCCCGATACGGGTTTCGATTCCATTGGGACATTCAACACGGCAAAAGCTATGTCGAAGTTTCTGAACCGATTGGATACTCAAAATAAATTAGCAAAAACCATTTTATACAATTTGAATCCGGCTGACAACGAAATGATTGCCACCATGATCGGCAACTTCCAGGATGGAACCGTTGCCGGTAAAATACAATTCGGTTCGGGTTGGTGGTTTCTGGATCAAAAAGATGGCATGGAAAAGCAAATGAACTCGCTTTCAGTGTTGGGTTTACTGAGCCGCTTTGTGGGTATGCTCACCGACTCGCGCAGCTTCCTCTCCTACCCGCGCCATGAATATTTCCGTCGCACACTTTGCAATTTGATTGGCAATGATGTTGAAAACGGCTTATTACCTGTTCAGGAACTCGATTTCATGGGCAAAATGGTGGAAGACATTAGCTATCACAATGCCAAAAAATTCTTCAAATTTTAAACTGACTTGATTTTTCATTTTAAGGATATACCAAAACATTTCGTTTTATGTGTATCCTTAACTGATAATATTGATGAAACCATGAAGATTGAACAAATAGTTCACTAAAGAAATCATTTTTTGTACAAAGAAGAAAGAAATTTGCGGTACTTTTGAAACCAAATTCAATAAAAAGCAGTATTTTTGGTCAACCAATTAAAATAAACACTTTTCAAAAAAAATAGGATTAACAATGAGTAAAAAGATTGTAACTTTTGGAGAAATTATGCTTCGTTTAGCCACTCCGGGCTATGAGCGATTCAGTCAGGCAACCCAATTCACAGCAACCTTTGGTGGAGGCGAAGCCAATGTAGCCGTATCACTGGCAAACTATGGCATGAAAACCGAATTTATCACCCGATTGCCAAAAAATGACATTGCTGAATCGTGCATTATGAATCTGCGCAAATACGGAGTTGGAACCGGCAACATTCTCCGTGGTGGCGACCGAATAGGTATTTATTTTCTCGAAACAGGTGCAGTGGCACGTGCCAGCAAAGTAGTGTATGACCGTGCCCACTCGTCGATTGCCGACATTCAGCCGGGAATGATCGATTGGCGTGAAGTATTCAAAGGAGCAGACTGGTTTCACTGGACGGGCATTACTCCTGCCCTTTCGCAAGGTGCTGCCGATGCATGTCTCGAAGCCATACAGGTTGCCAACGAAATGGGTGTTACTGTGTCGACCGACCTCAATTACCGCAAGAACTTGTGGAAATACGGCAAAACAGCCGCCGAAGTAATGCCTGCATTGGTAGCCGGATGCGATGTTATCCTTGGTAACGAAGAAGATGCTGAAAAAGTGTTTGGTATCAAACCCGAAGGCTTCGATGTGGCTCATACCGGTGGCGAAGTAAATGCCGCCGAATTCGAATCGGTTTGCACGCAAATGAGGACTAAATTTCCCCGTGCCCAAAAAGTGATAATCACCTTACGCGGTTCCATTAACGCTAACCACAATACCTGGGGTGGCGTTCTTTACAGTAATGGAACGTTATATCAGTCAAAACGTTACGACATCACTCACATTGTTGACCGTGTAGGGGGTGGCGATTCGTTTATGGGCGGATTAATTTATGGCTTATTAACCTATACCGAAAGCGATCAGAAAGCACTTGAATTTGCAGTGGCAGCTTCGTGTCTGAAACATACGATTTACGGCGACTTTAACTTAGTAACCATTGCCGAAGTGGAAGCGCTTATGGGCGGTGACGGAAGCGGACGTGTAAGCCGGTAAAATAGATGTACAATGTTGGGTTTTACGCTATACAAATTGGAAGAATTCGGTGGTATAAACGCTATATTGACTTTTGAATTGTAAATCGGCCTAAATTGTAAATACTCCGAAAAATCAACTTTTTATTTCCGAACGCTATGACACAAAGTCGCAACGTATGGAATAAGATGGTCTGTTTTATCGTAGCGCCTAAGTATCTTTGCAACGTTGCGTTCAAAAAATACTTTACGCAGTGGACTCATAATTACGAAACGAATAAATATAAACGATGATACAATGGAACGCAATCGTAGCGAATCGAAAATTGTACATCTTTAAATTGCATATAAAATGAGATTTTCAAAACTTCAGGTTCTTACCGTAGCCAAAGAAACAGGGTTAGTGCCTGTTTTTTATCACAGCGACATCGAAGTCGCCAAAAATGTAGTGAAAGCCTGCTATGCCGGTGGCATCAGGGCTTTTGAGTTTACCAACCGTGGCGATTTTGCCCACGAAGTGTTTCGCGATTTGGTGAAATTCGCCGTCAAAGAATGTCCCGAAATGATTATGGGTATCGGGTCAATTGTGGATGCTCCAACAGCAACCCTGTACATTCAAATGGGCGCCAACTTTATTGTAGGTCCGCTGTTCAATCCCGAAGTAGCCAAAGTAGCCAATCGCCGTCTGATTCCTTACATGCCCGGTTGCGGATCGGTATCCGAAGTTGGATTTGCTCAGGAAGCCGGATGCGATGTTTGCAAAGTATTCCCGGGCGATGTGCTCGGAGCCGCTTTCGTAAAAGGACTGAAAGCACCCATGCCCTGGTCGAATCTGATGGTAACGGGTGGTGTAAAGCCCGAAGAAGGTAATCTGAAAGCCTGGTTTGATGCCGGTGTAACCTGCGTGGGAATGGGTTCGAACCTTTTCCCTGCCGACATGATAAAAACCGGCGACTGGGCAGGCATCACCCAACTTTGCCGCGATGCCCTGGCTATTATTCAAAAAATAAAAAAGTAGACATTCCAAATTATAAAAACTTAAAACAAATTTTATGACTAAATCAACCGCTGCAAAAATCGGCAATTACCGGTGGGTAATAGCGGGTTTATTATTATTTTCAACTACGGTAAATTACATGGACCGTAATGTTATCGGATTCTTGAAAGAATATTTCTGTTCGCCCGAAGGTTTTGGATGGTCGAATTCCGACTTTTCGTATGTAACCTCTGTATTTACCTTCTTTTATGCAGGATTTACCTTATTATCAGGCATCGTCATTGATAAAATCGGCACAAAATTAGGATTGGCTTTTTCATTAATTACCTGGTCGGTTTTCGGTGTTCTGAATGCATTCGTAGGAGCAACAACCTACATGCACATGGCTGTCAGAAGTCTATTTGGAGCCGGTGAAGCAGGTAACTTTCCGGCATCAATTAAAACGGTTGCCGAATGGTTTCCTAAAAAGGAGCGCGCATTGGCTACTGGAATTTTTAATTCAGGATCCAATATTGGGGCTATGATAGCAGCTTTGTTTGTTCCCTGGTGCATGGTTTATTTCACAGGCGATCACATGATTCTGGGACTGAAAGGCTGGCAAATGGCATTCATTCTTACCGGCGTTACGGGCTTTATCTGGTTAATCTTCTGGTTTACAATTTACGGAAATCCGAAACAATTGGTGGCAAAAGGAAAACTCAGTCAGGCTGAATTCGATTATATCCACAGCGATGCCGACGAGAATGCAGCAGCAGCCGCATCGCTTGCCGCCGGAAAAACCGAAAAAGTTCCCTGGTTTCAACTGTTGAAATATCGTCAGACCTGGTCATTTGTATTCGGCAAATTCATGACCGATGGGATTTGGTGGTTTTTATTATTCTGGTTACCCGATTATTTGCAAAAACAATTCAATATGACCCCACAACAAGTTATGTGGCCTACGTTCACGGTGTTCGGGATTGCCATTTTCGGATCAGTGTTTGGCGGATCAGTTCCCATGTTCTTTATGAACAAAGGCATGGAAGCTTATAAGGCACGCATGAGAGCCATGTTATTGATTGCCATTGTGCCGGTAAGTTTATTGCTTACCCAATATTTTGGGAATGTCGAAATTTTCGGTAGCAGTGCTTCATTATTAGCCGTTGCCATTATCTGTTTGGGCGGTGCAGCTCATCAAGCATGGTCGGCAAATCTATTCACTACCGTATCCGACATGTTTCCGAAGAAGGCTGTTGGCTCAGTTACCGGAATCGGCGCCTTTGCCGGAGGGATCGGCGGCGTACTGGTTCAGTTATTGGCAGGAGCTTTAACCGATCATTTTGAAGCGTTGGGCGACAAAAAAGTAGCTTATGTCATAATGTTTGCCGTATGTGCGTTTGCGTACCTGATTGCATGGACGGTCATGAAATTATTAGTCCCTAAATTTAAAATTATTAGCGATTTATAATCAATTATAAGGCATTTGAATACAAAGCAAATTAGAGTGAAGCGCAGATCCAGCCACGAGGTCATTCTTTCAAAACGGAGAGCGCGAGAATAAAGACATGACCTAGATATCAATTCTTTATATAATTCAAGATACAGGTTATACAATGGATTTTTTTTAGTGGTTTGATGGATTATTAAAAAAGACTTCTTAATGGTAGAAGTCTTTTTTTATTTGATGATGATCCGTTCTAAGGGTTTGCAAGTGTTGTGAAAAATAAAGGAGGTGTCAAAACGGAACCTCCTATTTCATTCTTGAATCAACTCATGCTCAAATTCTGTCGATTAAAAAGGGATATTTGTTTTTCAGCGAAACAATCTTTTGTTCAAGTTGTGTCTGAAATTTTAAAAACGCTTCTGATTCGGGATGCAAGGGTCGATGCGTTAAATCGGATGAAAGTTGCATTAATTCATTCATAATTTTCAATGTAGAAGAATCAAAATATGTTTCGGAAAATCGTTGCCAAATATAATCTACAGCCACATCGGAAGGATGAAACATATCGGAAGCGTAAAATCGGTAATCGCGCAATTCGTCCAACTGAATTTCGTAAGCCGGAAAATAAAGAACGTTTGAAAATTGCTTTTGAAGCTGATCAATGGCTAAATGCAAAATACTCTTACTCAGATTATTTTCATGTGCACCATCTTTCCAATGCCGAATGGGACTCACGCTGAAAATAAAATACAAGGTTGGAAATAAAGATTGAAGTTTTGAAATCATCTCCGTATAATCCTGAACAATTTCTTCAACACTCAATCTTCGGCGGGTAAAGAAAGTGGAAGGCAACTTGTGGCAATTTGAAACCACACTCCCACTCTTCCTTTCTTCGAAAACCCATGCTGTGCCAAAAGTAATCAGCAAAAAACCTGTTTTTTGAAACAACTCGGTGGCTTTATTCAGTCTTGAATTTATTTTATTTAAAAAAATTTCAGGCGAACGATCGGAGAATAAATTGCTGTGTGAAAAACTATGCCAAAGAGAATGATATTCAAAAATATCGGCTTCGGTAAATTGCTTGCCTTCAACCAATAATGCAATGCTATTTAGAATGGAAACCGGATTATACAACACACCAAACGGATTAATATCTACTTGAAAAAAAGCAGTATCAAGCTTATTACCGATATGCTCAGCAAAACATGAACCGAGCGAAAGGATTTGATCCGTATAAGTCAATCCTTTCATAGATTTTTCAATACTACATATCGTACGAAATTCTGTTCCCATGTATTCGTTGCATTTAGCGGTTTTCTTTTCACAAAAGTAAAAAAAATATCGCAATAAATAACCTCTTTCTTTCCATTCAATCGGGGAAGAGCAGTAATAAAAAAAGTCCTGCATCAACGCAAGACTTTTTATGGGTCATATTTTCCCTAAGATGGAAGGAAAACAAGGATAGCAAGTGAAATTAGCACCACATGAGCTGCCGCATCATTTGGCATTAGCTTTTTCAGTTGATTTTCTACATGTTTTTTGGGCATGAGTTTTCATACCTGCTTGAGCACAACATTTAGATTTATTTATGTTGGCAGCATGATGTGCACAACATGATTTTGCAACTGTTTTTTTTACCGGTTTCACTTCGGTTTGAGATGGATTGCTTTTCTGTATGGTTTCAGCCGAAGCTTGAATCGCAAAACCGAAAAGAACAATCATGGATAAAAAAACGATTCTTTTTTTCATTGTTTTGAAAATTAGTGATGAATAATAAAAAACGATTCGTCCGAGTTGATAAATTGTATCTACTCTACCATCAAAGAATGAATTACACAATCATTCCGGCAGAGTAAAACAATCAGACCTTAAAGTAGAAACAAATACATTGCCACAAAATAAGTTTTACCTACATTTAATATTTCTGTGTAATCAACTAATTGAAATTATTATATTGATATTCAACCAATCATAAACACTTCCAATGCAAATAAATCATCTGTTCAGTCGAGAAATTTAATGAATAAAAGTATTTACCGTTCTGATTTTAATACTTTAGATATAAATTCAACAGTTGGACTGGCTAAAATTCACAAACATCAAAAAAATCTAAAGATTTACGATGTATTTATTTATAATTATTGTAAGTTTGTTCCATCAATTTAAATCTTTCAAATTATATGAAAAAGCAAATTATTTGGCTGTTATTTAGCATTTTAATTATATCAATGCTAAGTTCATGTATTCAAAATACTATTAAAACCAACGAAAAGGACTTTACAAAAAGATACTTTTTAGAAGCCGACACTTCAAAAGGATCATTAAATGTGGATATAGAAGTCGAATTTCCGGTGGCTTACCGAGATAAAAAAGTATTCGATTCAATTCGTTCAACGATTATTTCGAATGTTTTCGGAGACGAATATGTGTCGTTACCCAATGATTCGATTATTCCCCGATTTACCAAGGATATAAATGCCGATTACATTGACAATAACAGACCCTTACTTTCAAAATTAGAAAAAGGAAGTCCTTATAAATTTAACAATGAACAGGTTGTATCGGGATACAGTTTATTGAGCGATAAAAATATTTACGTTTATGGTATCGAACGCTATGTATTTATGGGTGGTGCACATGGATTGGAAACCCGCTACTTTTTGAATTTTGATTTATCGACAGGCAAATTAATTACCGAAAAAGATTTGTTTATCGACGATTATCCTGTTTTATTGTCGGATTTAATAAAAAAACGGATTGTGGAACAAAGTCAGGAAGACAATGACAGGGAACCCATTCTCGATTTAGAAAATACAGACTATTGGACTGATTCTATAAAACCAAATGGAAATTTTTACATTACCGACGAAAGTATAAATTACGTGTTTAATCCATATGAAATTGCACCATACGCACTTGGTCAAACTGAAATTAGTTTACCTTTCGAGCGGTTGCGTGATATTTTAAAACCCAATGGGTTAATTGAATACCTGATTGAAAAACATGCCGAACAAGTTAAAATGTCAAAACCCTGAACCCAAATGACTACATTTTCCGAGTTCATACAAACCCGTCGAAGCATCAGGCGGTATACATCCCAACAAATTGAAGACGAAAAAATTCAATTAATACTTCAGTCGGCATTAATGTCGCCTGCTTCGAAACGAAGCAATCCCTGGGAATTTATAGTAGTACGAAATCGCGAAATGCTGATTCAATTATCTGAATGCCGTTCGCGCAGTGCGGAGTTTTTAGCCCGAGCACCATTGTGTATCGTTATCATAGCCGACAGGACAAAAACCGATATATGGCAGGAAGATGCTTCCATTGCTTCCATTGTAATGCAATTGCAAGCCCATGATTTAGGACTTGGAAGTTGCTGGATTCAAGTTTTCAATCGCATGAAAAACGAAGAGCTCACTTCGGAACACTATATTCGAACCTTGTTGCAAATACCTGAAAACTTCGCGGTTCATAATCTGCTGTCCATTGGATATCCCGACGAACAGAAAACCCCATTCGACATCTCAAAATTAGCTGAACAAAAAATTCATTATGATAAATTCTAATTATTAAACCGATTTATTCACAACAGATTATGGCTACTAAAAAAGATAATACCTTAGCATGGGGAATCACATTATTGGTTTTCGGATGCCTGTTTTTAACACGTCAATTACAGATATTTCCACCTGAAGTTGCTCATATTCTTTTCGATTTCAAGAATTATCCATTTATCATGGGCATTATTTTTTTATTGGCACATTCCAACAAAAACATCGGTATTGTACTGATTATTGTTGGGTTAATGTTTCGGTTATCAGATATTATCCAATTAACCAAGCATATATCTGATTATATTTGGCCATTTTTATTAATTGTTGCCGGTGTTATTCTGGTTCTAAAACGAAAATAACCGGTATCCGATACGGTGAATGACTGCATTATTTTCTCGGGTTTATCGGCAGGTTACGGGTCGTGTTGACATATAAAAAATATTATACGTCAATTTAATTTCCTCGAAAGAATTAAACTTAGATTTCAATATAATTATCACATAAACAAATATTTACAGGATATACCTATGAAAGTTGTCTTTGTCGGTTCAGGAAATTTAGCCACACATTTAGCCACAGCCCTCCATGAAAAAGGCATTTGCATTAGTCAGGTTTACAGTCGTACAACGTCAAATGCCAAGATGCTCGCCGAGAAGCTGCAAACAACCTATACTGACGATCCGGATCAAATTGTACAAGATGCCGATATCTATTTTTATGCACTAAAAGATGATGCCTTAGCTGAATTTCTCAAAAAAGTGAATTTACCGGATGCCATACACGTTCATACTTCAGGGAGTGTATCCATTTCAATTTTCAGAGAATTAACTTATAACTACGGCGTTTTTTATCCCGTACAAACATTTACAAAAGATAAACTGGTTGATTTTTCTACTACTCCCATCTGTATTGAAGCAGCCAATTCATTGGTAGAAGAAGAACTGATTCAATTGGCTGAATTGCTTACAAATAAAATATACAATATCAACTCCGAGCAACGAAAAGTGATACATTTAGCAGCTGTATTTGCCTGTAATTTCAGCAATTACATGTACGATGCATCCGCTGAAATTTTAAATGATGCCGGTCTGAATTTTGAAATCTTAAAACCTTTAATTTCAGAAACTGCCGACAAAATCAGAACATTAACGCCCTATAACGCCCAAACGGGTCCCGCTGTTCGATTCGATAAAAACATCATGGATAAGCAAATTGCGATTTTGAAACCTTATCCGGCATTAAAAAAAATATACAAGTTGATCTCAAAAAATATCTATTTACGGCATTTAAAAAAATAGGAATCATTACATCACGCACGGTACAGCTTACTAAAAACTTGCGATTAAGTGTTTCGATTTTTTGTTCCCATAAAAAAACATATTCTTAAACCGCAAATTATCATGGCATTTTTCAAACTCATACGACTTCATAATCTGATTTTCATAGCATTTATACAATATGTTATGCAAAAAATTATTCTATTGCCTTTGTTGCAAATTTATGGTTTTGAATCGGGTTTAAGCACATCAATGCTTAATTTATTGATCGTGGCAACGATGCTAATAGCTGCCGGAGGTTATGTTTTGAATGATTATTTCGATGTTAAAATCGATCGTTTAAATCAACCGGACAAACTGATTATTGGTAATCAGATTTCGAGAAATACAGCCATGCTCATGCATCTGTTCCTGACGGCTGCCGGTATAATTTCCGGACTATTTGCAGCTTATTTTGCACGCAGTGTTAGTCTGGCACTTATCTTTATTGTCGTTCCGGGTTTACTATGGTTTTATTCAGCCAGTTATAAACGGCAATTTTTAATCGGCAATTTAGTTGTCGCTTTCAATGCTGCACTTTCCATTTTAATAGTTGCCATCGATCAGTTGGCTTTTCTGCAAAAAGAATTTGGAAAATTGATTTTCGAAACACCAATTCCAACCGAAATGTATGCATGGATTGGAAGTTTTGCCTTATTTGCTTTTCTTACCACCTGGATTCGCGAAATTATTAAAGATATGGAAGACGAACCCGGTGACCGCGAAATGGAATGCCGCACTATGCCGATCAAGTGGGGCAGACAGAATACAACTTGGTTTACAATAAGTCTAATTGCATTGACCAATTTCGCATTATATACACTCTCAACCTTATATCTTCCTTTTGAAGGAACGTTGACAGTGCGATATTTAATATTTGGGATTTCACTACCGAGTTTAATATTGATCTACCTGCTGTGGAATGCAAAAACACAGGCAAATTATCATCAGGCATCTACACTTACAAAAATAATTATGTTAATTGGAGTTCTTTATGCATTCATATTTTACTTTTTACAGGCGAAATCACATGGGATTACCATGTTTGGCATTTTTACCGTAAAATAACGTCTTATTCAATCATTTTGACTTCATGATAACTTCAACAGCTTGGCATACAACTGTTAGGACAAATAAAGTTAGTATCTGATTAATCGACTCTTGAAAAATGCAAACCGGCACATTTACGAAATAAACAAATATCTTTGCAGATAAAACTTAAATAAATCAATACTTTAATGCTTAAAAATCTTGAACGATATCAGTTGATCTTAGGTTCACAATCGCCACGACGACAAGAACTTTTAAAAGGGTTAAATATTCCATTCGAAGTAAAGGTCATCGATGTTGAAGAAACTTATCCTCAAGGTCTGGTTGGAGTAGATATATCCATGTATTTAGCCGAGAAAAAAGCAGATGTTTACCAACCATTTATGAATGAAAACACACTGTTGATTACCGCAGATACCATCGTTTGGCACGAAGGTCAGATTTTCGGAAAACCAACCGATAAAACGGATGCCATACGAATGCTCAACGCTCTTTCCGGCAAAACACATCAGGTCATTACAGGAGTATGTATTTCTACCTTATCGAAACGGAAAATATTCTCAGTAATCTCTGAAGTTCGGTTTGCGAAGTTAAACACGTATGAAATTGAATATTATGTCGATAATTATAAACCTTATGACAAAGCCGGAGCGTATGGAGTTCAGGAATGGATTGGTTTTGTTGCAGTTGAAAATATCGAAGGTTCTTACTTTAACATCATGGGATTACCGATTCAACGGTTATATAACGAATTAAAACACTGGAAAGAATAAAAATTGAATCATTCATTTACAAAAACACCTGTTGAATCAACCAATATTCAATGCATCAACTTGTTATCAGCTTTCAATTATAAAAAGCTAATAAACAGCAATACATTTAGTAAAGTAACGATTACACCCAACGAATAAAGTAAATATTTAGAGAATCTGCTGTTTTTATATTCACCCATCACTTTCACGGAAGAAGTGAGATATACTTGATAAAAAATAGTAAAAGGCAATTGAATGCTCAGCAACATTTGTGAAATAATTAATCCTTGAAAAGGGTTGTTAATCAACAAAATAATCAGATATGCCATTACAAGTGAGATCAACACACCAACCCGCGAGTGATTGTCCTTAATATCATAAGGTTCTTTGTACATCCCTGCAAAAATAGTTCCAGCAGCCATACCCGAAGTGGTTGTAGAAGCCACACCGGCAAACAAAAGGGCGACAGCAAAAATTACTGCCGCATGATTTCCCAGCAAAGGGCTCAATAACTTCTCCGCCTGTTGCAATTCACCTACCGGTGTTTTATGTTGGAAAAAGGTTGCCGCAGCAAGTAAAATCATAGCACTATTGATAGCCCATCCCACCAACATGGAAAACAATGTATCTAAAAACTCATAACGAAGTTGTTTCTTAATCACAAGTTTATCTTTCAGATTCCACTGTCGACTTTGAATAATCTCTGAATGCAAAAATAAGTTATGCGGCATAACCACAGCCCCAAGCACACTCATGATTACCAACATGGAACCTTTCGGAAATGAAGGCGTAACCCACCCCGTAACAGCACTATTCCAGTCAATATGAACCAACGTAAGCTCATATAAAAACGACAAACCAATCACCGAAACAAAGGCAATGATCCATCGTTCAACCATTCGATAGGAATTGGTAAACAACATGATCAAAACAAAAATTGTTACCAAGAACGCTCCAATCGGAATCGGGATATGAAACAACATTTCAAGGGCAATGGCTCCACCTAAAATTTCGGCTAAAGAAGTTGAAATAGAAGCCATCATGGCTGATGTCAATAAAAATTTAGAACTGCGGGGTTTGAGATGAATAGCTGCTGCTTCGGATAAGCAAAGTCCCGTAGCAATACCAAGATGGGCAACATTGTGTTGTAACATAATCAGCATCACAGTCGATAAAGTTACCATCCACAACAACAAATAACCATATTCTGCTCCGGCAGCCAAATTTGAAGCCCAGTTTCCGGGATCAATAAATCCAACCGTAACCAATAAACCGGGGCCAATAAATTTAAATATATCTAATCCACCAAAACGGGGATGATAATTTTTTCGGTCGATATTTCTAAATAGTTTGAACATAAGAACGATCCGTTAACTATGAATTATTTTAGCTCAAAGTTATAAATAAACAGTGGAATCTTAGTATCTATACTTTTAAGCTGTTTACAAAAATAAAAAAAAATAAGCAAATCACAAATATTTAACATATAAATGGCATTCAGCTGGATAAAAATTTATGATCCAATACCATGTTTTAAAAAATTCAATCATCAAAAAACAGTTAAAAAAATGATTTTCAGAAAATTATCATATTTAAAAACGAATATTTAAGGTTAAAACAGAACAACTCAAAATCGGGAAAAGGTAGGTTTATCACCATTTTAAATGTAAAACTGTCCATTATTTTATGTTTGTTTACAGTAAAATAATTTCATTGACCAAATTATTTTACAGAAATTTTTGTATTAAAAAAAAAAATCATACTTTTGCATTAATAATGCAAACAATTTTGCGAAATAAATGTTTTTACAAATATAAATACATTTATTGAACAATAAAAATTTAAATCGTCGGATATCCAATAAAACACTAAGTTTCACTATCCATAAACAAACCCAGAAAAATTACTAAAATGAAAAACGAAAACGGAAAAACAATGCTCGGCGAAGAAGAAAAAAATCTAAACGCCATTTTAAGTGTAGGTTCCTATAAAATTGGAAATTACATGATTGATGTTCCAAAAAGATTGCTTACCATTAATGGGCAGTCTACGAAATTGACTACAAAGGAATTGCACCTTTTAGTTTATTTTGCAGCGAATGCCAATGATTTTGTAGATCGCAAGGCAGCATTACGAATGATCTGGAAAGATGACAATTATTACAATTCCAGAAGCATGGATGTTTATATTTGCAAGTTACGAAAACTGCTCAAAGATGACACAAACGTGTACATAATCAATATCCATGGAAAAGGATATCGCATGATTGTTCCTGCATAAGTACTGCTTTGTACTACATAAAAAAATGGCCGAACAGAGTTCAGCCATTTTTTTTTGTAGAAAATTGAATCAAAAAAATGAATTTCTCACATTTTACCGTTTTTCATTTTTCGGGTATGACTGTGTTTTCGTCCATAAGTAAAATAAATAATAAATCCCACTAACATCCAACCAATTAATCGAATCCATGTATCTCGTGGTAAAGCCGCCATTTGAGCAAAACACACGATAGCACCCAAAATAGGTACAAAAGGCACCCAAGGAGTTCTGAATCCTCGTTTGGCATCAGGCTCGGTTTTGCGTAGAATAACCACTCCAATCGACACAATGATAAAAGCAAACAAAGTCCCGATTGAAACCAGCTCACCTAACAATCCAATAGGGAAAAGTCCGGCAAAAAGTGCAGCAAAAGTTCCAGTTACAATGGTAGTAATATGTGGAGTTTTAAAACGGGGATGGGTTTTCGCAAAACTTTCCCACAATAATCCATCGCTTGCCATGGTAAAGAACACACGGGACTGACCAAGCAACAAAACCAGTACCACCGAGCTTAACCCTGCAATTGCACCAATCTTGATAATCGGACGTAACCAAATTAAGCTACTGCCTGCCTGATTAATTGCCAATGCGATAGGGGCTTCAACATTAAGTTCTTTATAATTTACGATTCCGGTAAGCACCAAACTTACCCCGATATACAAAATCGTTGAAATCAAAAGAGAGAATAGAATTCCTTTGGGAACGTCACGCTTGGGATTAATAGCCTCCTGCGAAGTGGTTGAAACGGCATCGAAGCCCACATACGCAAAAAACACCACTGCAGCCGCCGTCAATACGCCTGACCATCCGTATTGTCCGAAATTTCCGGTATTAGCAGGCACAAACGGGCTCCAATTCGAAACATGAATATGTGAAATGCCAAAACCAATAAACAACAGGATTACGACAACTTTAATGATGACAATGATGTTATTAAACTTAGCTGATTCCTTGATTCCAATAACCAATAAAGTAGTCATTAGGGCAACAATAAATATTGCAGGAAAATTAATAATAGCACCCGATGCATGCCAGCCACTCGCATTAAATTCAAATGGGCTTTGAGACAAAGCACGTGGTATAATAATACCAAAATCAGCTAAAAAACTGGTAACATATCCACTCCAACCCACTGCTACAGTTGCCGAACCGAATAAATATTCCAAAATCAAATCCCAACCAATAATCCAGGCAACAAATTCTCCCATCGTGGCATATCCATACGTGTAAGCACTTCCCGAAACTGGAATCAACGAGGCAAACTCGGCATAACTTAAGCCGGCAAGTAAACAACCAAAAGCCGAAATTACAAACGACAAGGACACAGCCGGTCCGGCATGAAGAGCTGCAGCCGTTCCGGTCAATACAAAAATACCGGCACCAATAACACAGCCAACACCTAATAAGGTCAGATTAAGCGCATTCAAATGCCTGCGAAGCATATTATGCTCACCATCAGCTTGAATTTCGAGTTGAACAAGGGTTTTACGGATAAACAAGTCTTTAAACATATTGATTCAAAATGGATTAAAAATAATCAGTTTAAAAATTGGAGTTTTTGGGTAATAAATATTTTAAATTGTCGACAAATGTACATTTTTTGTTTCACATCTCAAGACAACACATCCATAAAAATTTTAATATTTTAAAATCAAAATGATAAATTCACCATTCCTGTATTGATTCATTTTCGCCCGTTTTTTAAAATTATTCCATCACGCATTGATCGAAACAAAAAGCCCGTTCAATTATCACAATTGAACGGGCTTCATAAACTATACTATTATTGAAAAGAATCAGCAATTACATTGTTGAATATAAGCGATCACCTGTCCTTTAGATACCATTTCTCCCTGATTTTTTTCAACACCGACCATTCGACCCGTGCAGAAACTGGCAATAGGTTCAAAGCCATATTTTGTCTGAATGGTACAAAGTGTATCGTTTTGTTTAAAGAGTTTTCCATGAACGGGCACCTGTGAATGTTCAATAAAGTCGAGTTCCCATAAAACTTTTCCTGAAACCGGTGCAATAACCGGTTCGGCATGCGGGTATCTCATTGCACGAATATCAGGCAACTCAATATGTTGTTTGGTAAGTTTTTCAGTAATGGCCGATTCGAGTTCAATTTCAAATCGCTTTTTGGCTTCACCCGATTTGAAATCGCGATACTGCTTTTCATGCATTGCAAATTCAAAAAGTTCTTCATCGTCTTCACCTCTATCCCATCCATTCGTTTCCATTTCGGCAATAAACCGAGATAATTCATTTGGATAATTATCTTGTGGATTTCCATCGAAAAACTCAAACTTATTTTTTTTAGCCAATGCAATGATTTCATTATCAAGTTTTCCAGGTAGTTTTCCGGCTTTTCCCAAAATCATATCCCAGCTATTGCGATCAATCATCCCCCAACGAGGTTGTCCTTTAATCAGAAACATCACATTCATAAGCGCGATATTCTTCACGTATTGACTGAAAGGAGTTACCAACGGTGGATTTCCTAATTTTGGCCATATATTTTTAACTTCGTCAAACAACATAACCAACAACTCATCGGTGCTTAATTCAGGTCTATTGTGTTCTTTTAAAAAAGAATTAATAGCTGCATGCATACTTTTTAAATCAGCCATAAGCGAACCCATCATACCACCCGGCAATCCGCAACCCACTAACAACGAAGTCATATATTTGTTTCTTTCATCGATAAAATAGCCCAAAAAATCATCAATATAACTTTGAGTCAATCGACGAGCTTCCATGTATGCATTCATATTAATTTCAGGTACTTTGAACCCTGCATCTTTCAGCATTGCCTGGATAGTGATCACGTCTGGATGAACCATTCCCCACGAAAGCGGTTCCATAGCCACATCTAAGTAATCTACGCCTGCTTTCGCCACTTCGAGCATGGACGCTACCGAAAAACCGGGACCGGAGTGCCCGTGATATTGAACAACAATATCAGGATGTGCCGTTTTAATTGACTTTACTATTTTTCCCAACATTTCGGGACGACCAATTCCGGCCATATCTTTCAGACAAATTTCATCGGCACCTGCAGCAATAAGCTGTTCGGCCATATTTATGTAATAATCAACGGTATGAATTTCAGAATAGGTTATACACAAAGTTGCCTGTGCTATCATTCCTGCAGCTTTGGCATAATGAATGGAAGGAATAATGTTACGAACATCATTCAAGCCGCAAAAAATACGGGTAATGTCAACTCCCTGAGCTTTTTTAACCTTATACATCAACTCACGCACATCGGCGGGAACCGGATTCATTCGCAATCCGTTCAATCCCCTGTCGAGCATGTGAGTTTGAATCCCTACATCATTGAATGGTTTTGTGAAAGTACGGACTGCTTGGTTGGGATTTTCGCCGTATAATAAATTTACCTGTTCGGAAGCACCGCCGTTGGTTTCGACACGGGCAAAACAACCCATTTCAATAATAACCGGTGCGATTTGAGCTAACTGATCTTTGCGTGGTACATATTTTCCTGACGACTGCCACATATCGCGATAAACGAGACTGAATTTAATTTCTTTCATTTTTTTATAATCGGTTGATAAACAATTAATACAATACCAAAGTACAATTCAGATAAAATCACAAATTGAGATTTCTTTTAATCTTAAATTTAATGCAAATATCCGATTTTAATTTGACACAGCAAAGAGATTAAGGAAAAATTTCTTTAATTAATTTCAATGAATATACAATCTAAAATTCAGATTACAAATAAATCAACCCTAAAACTAAATATTTAAAGCATTTAGAGCTATTTTAGTATTATATCAAAATGAAAATAGGAGCAAAATACAAAAACTATAATTTTACAATAATGAAAAGCAAATCATTGGAAAGGGATACGGATGCAATTTTAAAAGAAAGAATATTTAATCGAATGGAAAGTCAAGCTGAAAATTGAGCTCTCCCTAGAAAGTATTTTTTGAATGTAAAGTTGCTGTTGATCAATCGCTATGATTACTGTAAAATGAAATTCAAGGCATTGCGACGTTGTGTCATTGCGTTCGTAATGTTCAAATTAAATAAATTGATTTTTCGGAGGAAATTCGTTATTTAAAAATTAGAACTGAATTTCTGAAATATGATCAAATGAACTGACCCTGATCAGCTTAGATCAATATTAAATCAAATTCCATTTTTTGACTTTCACTCCATGCTGTTTGAAGAATGAGAAAAGAACCGCAACCCCAATTGTTTCCCAGGAAGTGCCATCGGGTAAGTTGTTATGCGCTTGAATCAAATTTAAATCGACCCATTGATGGTTGAAAAACAATTTTTTATGCATAATGGTCTCGTGAGAATCAAATAATTGACTGATCCAATCGGATGGAATAAGCGGAAAGAAATTACGCAAACAAAATTCAGACAATGATTTATGCGTAATCCAATAAACAGAAAAGGGTGTAAAGTAAAGTATTGCATTGGGCGAACCTGTATGTAACCATCCATATGTATCGGGAAATTTGCTAAAAATTTCGACATACAAATCTCCATAATCTTTGTCTCGGAATTTTTCGGAAACCCGGTAGAATAATCCGTTCAATTCAATTATCACATCGACGTCCTGCTTTTGCATCAACATATCAGCTTTTGAATCAGAATTGAACCGTTTGATAGAACTTACTTTCAAAATATCGCGATAAAAAGCATCAGCTATCCGCATTTGTGCTTGTTCATGTGCTAGACTCAGGTTAAAATGATGTTCCATGAAAATGAAAAAAATCAATTAAATTAATCGTCTTTCAAAGCTCCCGAAAATGAAATAGCATCTTTATCGAACGAGGTAACCGTGAAATCGGACTGCCCGTTCCTAAAAATTTGAATTGAAAAATCATAGGTAGTATATTCACTTTTTACCTGAAAATGGATATCCCAGCCTTTATTATTAATTTTAGGCTCCATTTTGTAATTATGCACAGGTTTTCTGAATTGAATTCCTCCTTCGGAGCTTCCATAAGGAGCGACAAATGCTTCACCGAAATAAGGAAGATAGGCAAACGCCGAATCGTTTTTAATCTTCAAATCGTAATCTGAAGTTAAATATATCTGACTGCCTCGCAAAGGATTAGCATAATTTACCTGAATAGTAAAATTATTAGACACTACTTTTTGCCTGATCTGATTTGTTTTGTCAGGTAAAATTTTTACAGTTGAACAAGAGATCAACGACAAACCCAGCAGAAAGCCTGAAATGTTGAGTTTTGATTTCATGATTCATTCTCCCTTCGAAAGAAAAAAAAACATTGATTATCAAAATATTAATTTGCAAAACGGAAAATAGTTTTCACATAAATAAAACCCAAAAAACAGAAAAATTGTTCATGAATATTCTTCAAAAAACAGGTCATTATTCCGATTGGGCAATCAACTTAAAAATTTTACCATGCCAGGCAGGAATTTCAGTTTGAAACACACGGTTAGAGCTTAAAATTACCGATCTAATTTCTTCATTATCATTCAATAGATTCCGATAGGAATATTGTGTACCCTCATTAATTCCCAGATACTGAAAAGCTTCGCGAGGTAAGCGTACTTCGGTTTCCAAATATTGATCATGAAAATTGAGCACAACCAACAGCAATTCATTATTGAATTTACGGAAATAAGCGAATTGTTCGTGTGAGTTAAATTTAGGATTATTGAAATTGGCAAATTCCAGATCATACATTAAACCATTCGTAATCGCTATTTCCGAAACAGTTATGTTCAGCAGTTTAGCATAAAACTCACGCAAAGCACACTGCTCTTCACTTAGTTTCTCCAAATCAAATTTTCCATTATTGCACCAAGCCCTAAGTGTATCTGGACTCCAATAGTCAAAAATAGAAGTTCGTCCATCAATTCCACTGAATCCTTCGCTGTCCATACCCATTTCACCCAGCTCCTGCCCTGCATAAATCATGACAGGTGCTTTTGTCAGCGTTGCAGCAACAATCATAGCCGGTTGTGCATACATGCCGTTTCCAGAGAAAAAACCGGATGCAATTCGTTGTTCATCATGATTCTCCAAAAAATTCAACATTTGATTTTCGATTCCGCCCAATGATTGCCAAGCATTTGTAATATCGCGCACCGGAAAATTTTTACTTGTTACATTTCGAAGCATTTCGTACATGCCCACTTTATCGTACAAAAAATCAAACTTACCATTCGAAAGAAAATCTCGATATTGAGCAGGTTGATAAATTTCAGCAATAAAAATTATTTCAGGGAAATTGTTTTTAACAGCGGTAATTGCCCAATTCCAAAATTCAACAGGCACCATTTCAGCCATATCACAACGAAAACCGTCTACACCTTTACTTGCCCAAAAAGACAAAATATCCAACATTTTATACCAAGTATCGGGTATCGGACTAAATTGTTTTTGATGACCTTCGTTGTAATTCACTCCATAATTGAGTTTTACGGTTTCGTACCAATCGTTAAGTGTAGGTGAATCAGTAAATCGGTCATTACCTGTCGCTTTGGCAGGAAATTCAGTGAAGCCCTTGATATCAAAAGGTGGATTAAAATATTTATTGGGAATGTAATAGAAATTATTTAAAGGCGAAAAAGCCCACTCTTGATGATCTTTTTCGCCCAAATCGGCTACAAATTTGGGTTTAGCATCTGAATGATACTGACGTGACACATGGTTTGGTACAAAATCAATAATAACCTTCATTCCGGCTTCGTGTGTACGGCAAATCAAACTTTCAAATTCATCCATTCGATTTTCAACTTTCACCGCCAAATCGGGATCCACATCATAATAGTCTTTTATTGCATAAGGCGATCCAGCATTGCCTTTCACAAGTACATCATGATCTTTCTGAATACCATAAGCCGTATAATCGTTTCGGGTGGCATGTTCAATAATGCCGGTATACCAAATATGAGTAATTCCCAATGAGCGAATTGATTGTAAAGCCACTGTCGAAAAATTTTCAAACTTACCGCAACCATTTTCAAGCATAGTACCATTCGGTTTCTTTGTAGCATTCATATTTCCAAATAAACGCGGAAGTACTTGATATATAACTAATTTAGACATATTGTTAAATTTAAAATTATCAAATTATTAAATTAAATTATTGGTGATAGATTTTTGGATGTAACGGAAATGACATCGTTTTTGTTTCGAAAGAAAGATTGGATATCGAAACAGGACGAACATTCATAGCAGCTACTTTTTTCTGAGAAATGCTAAAATTATCAATCCATACCGTGCCGTTAGCGGGTACCATAAATCCAAACTGAGCTCCAGACTGAGTGGTTGTTATTTCGGAACAATAACAATACACATTATTGATAAAATAATAAAGCATCTGCCCTATTTTGAGCACTTTCAAATGATTCTTACCTCCAACAATAATTGAATTTTCGTTCAATTGAGTAAAAAAGCTGAACCATGTACGGTTTCCCATATACATTTTTTGGTTGTTGTTGATGGTAAAGTACTCGATGGGGTCATTGGTCCCATCAGAGCCGGTGGGTACATTGCCAAAAATAATACCATATTGGTTCGAATTGTCACCTACAGGATATTCAATCGTTAAATCGAACCTAAAATCAGATTGAATATTGATATTGGTATTCGTAAAGACCAGGAAAGTCTTTGAAATTTTCGATTCAAACTTTAATCGATTATTATCAATGCTCATTTTGTGTTGGGCATCATCAGTCAGCGTCCAACCGGCATTATCAGCAATCGTAAAACCCAAAGTGAGTACCGGCAAATATTTAGTGGAATCAGCTGCAAACTGCGTACTCGAAAAGTCGGGAGCCGGTGTACTTTCATTAAATAATTCATCAATATAATATTTTCGACGAATTCCCCTGTAATTAATGTTCCATGGACGGTTATCCACTTGAGTGCCTCCACACATCATCGATTTCCAATCACCATTTTCAAGGGTCGTGTTCAGATGATCGCGGTTAAGCAAACCATGACCCAGCTCGTGAAACAACAAATCTTCTTTCATTAAATCGGCACCGGCGTAATGACTAATCTCATTCCAGTATGTTTTATCTATTTCGATACGAATGGGTGTTTCAAAATGAGTCAATCCGGCATTGTTGTCTTTTAAAGTCCCGAATTCAATAATTAGCCCTGATAATTTTGGATTAAAATGCTTCCCATGAAGTTCGGCTAAACTATCAAAACGATTCAAATAGGGTACAAAAGCATAATCGACACGATATTCTGTCGGATTTTTGCACGAAGAAAAATTCAAAGCAAGAATTGCGGTTAAAACGATAATTATCAGAAACCTTCTATTCATAAACGCGTGAAAAGGATGATTTATAACTATGCAAATATAAACAAAAAACAAGGGTTGCTTGTTATTAAATCAGTATCAAAATAATTATTTACAATAAATTATCTATTCAATAAAATGGCAACAACAAAATTTAAAGGAAATGATGTGCATACCAATGGATCACTTCCTGCAGTAGGGGCGCAAGCTCCCGATTTCACATTGGTAGGTGCAGGGTTACAAGAAATTCATTTAAGCGATTACAAAGGTAAACGCGTGATTTTGAATATATTTCCAAGCTTAGATACTGCCACCTGTGCGGCTTCGGTACGACATTTCAACAAATGGGTTTCTGAAAAAGAAAATACAGTAGTGATATGCATATCAAAAGATCTGCCTTTTGCTCAAAGTCGTTTTTGCGGAGCTGAAGGATTGCAAAATGTAATTACAGCTTCTGACTTTAGGTATCATTCATTTGCTTCTTCGTACGGTGTGCTTTTAAACGACGGTCCACTTCAGGGCTTAATGACGCGTTCTGTAGTTGCCGTGGATGAAACCGGCAAGGTTTTTTATACTGAATTAGTTTCCGAAATCACCAACGAACCTTCTTACGATATCCCATTGAAATGATGAAATAAATGTCCGAAATTGATAGCGGGCATTTATGTGTGTGTAAATTCAGATAGTTTACAAAAAACGACCTCCCTTTACTGTGAAGTAATCGGGAGGTTTTTTTTAGTTTTTCCTGAAGCGGTTTATTTTTGATCAATGATTATTATGATAAAAGTGATTGCATTTGTTTAGCAATTAAGCCCGTGGCAAATTTAGGGTTCAAACGATACAAAATATCTAACATTTTAGAATCTGATCCGACAAATATCCGTACTTTATCCTTTTCAATCCCTTTAATAATTATTTGTGCTGCTTTATCGGGTGACAGCGGTTTCAATTTTGAACTTTTCGCATCGGCTTCGGCTGTTTTCGAATTTTCAAGACCTGAATTGACCATAATATTTGTACCGATAGCACCTGGAAAAACCACCGATACTTTTACATTTGTATTGATCAATTCAGCACTCAACCCTTCGGTCAACAGCTTAACTGCTGCTTTTGATGCGCCGTAAATGCTTTGTCCAGGAACCGGCAAAAACCCACCCATACTGGATACGTTGATAAGGTGCGCAACTTCACTTTTTAACAAGTAAGGCAAAAAAGCTTTAATCATAAAAAGAGTTCCAAAAAAATTAATATTAAACACCCTGTTAATATTATCAAAATCAAGGTCATTAATTCTCACGAAAGGCTGAATAATTCCGGCATCATTGATAAGTCCGTCAATACTCCCATGTATTTCAATTATCTGCTGAGGCAATACCAGCACTTTATCCTTATCAGTGATGTTTAAAACATGAATTGATAGATTATCTCTTTGGGCAGCATCCACAAGATTCAAGGTTCCCAGTAATGCAGATTCATTAATATCAACAGCCGCCACTTTGGCTCCTTTTTTAATCAGGGAGAGCACCAATTCCCGCCCCATTCCATTGCCGCCACCGGTAACAACGATTACTTTATTATTTACTTTCATAAAATTTCAGTCTTAAAATAAAATTATTGATGCACATATAGTGTTTTATATGAATAATAGATTTTCAATCAAATAAATCCTCTATTCATTATTATTATTATTCAAAATTAGAATAGCGTTAACTCTGTTTTGATAGATTGAATTAGTTGTAAATCAAAGAAATAAACCGATTAAACGTGCAGTTTGAAACAGCGAAACCCAACTTAAATATCCTGAAAAATGAAAAGCTTCACGCAAACCACCAAAGCAATAAAACCACAACAATGAGTGCTGGCAACATATTCATAATACGGAGTTTTTTAATTTCAAGGATATTAATTCCCAACCCGATTAATAAAACACCACCCACATTGGTCAGTCCCAGTATGATAGATGGAGTGAAGAATGTACCAAAAAACATGGCTATCATAGTAAGTGCTCCTTGGAACAAAAGCAAAGGAATGGCGGAAACAACCACGCCAAAACCAAACGCCGAAGCCAGTAAAATAGCTGAAAAAAAATCCATTAACGATTTAGTAAAAAGCAAATCGGATGAACCGCCTGTTCCTTCCTGAATTGTTCCAATAACAGTCATTGAACCAATACAAAACATAAGAAATGCAGTAATTAAACCTTCTGAAAATCGCTCATTCCCAATTTTGAAGCGTTTTTTCATCAGTTCGCTCAAGTGCTCGACGCCTTTTTCTAAGTTGAGCCATTCACCAAGTAACGATCCTATGGACAGACTACCAACCACAATTAAAATATGATCCAATTTAGCCACCATGCTAATACCAATCGATAACGTAAATAGTCCGACTGCCTGAAAATAAATGGTAGTAATGCGTTGAGGCATATTTTTTTTAAGCATAAAACCAATCGTTCCGCCTACAATTACAGCTGCCGTATTAACCAGTGTTCCGATCATAATTTGATTTGAAAATGTTGAAATGTTTTATGCAAAAGTAATCATTTTTTTAAGTTGCTACCATTTTTTACCGAAAATGCAGCAAACTTTGAATCGACACCTTTTTTATTCTATTCAATCTTATTGTGCTCAAGACAAGGATACAAAAGAAATTCATTTTAAATAACACCACTCAAACCGAGAAAAACAATATAAAATCACAGTCAAAGAAGCCCCATTCAATTAAATTTTATAATTTTGTTGCATTAACCTGATATAAATGCAATAGAATGGAAATGAACTAAAAATGATAAATTAAAAATGATAAATTAATTATGAATCCATTTCTATACCGCATAGCAGAAAGCTATTACTCCCATTTTAAAGAAACCATTAACGAGTATTGTTTTGTTTTTCCAAACAGACGCGCTGGACTTTTTTTTCAACGTTATTTATCTGAAATTGCACAAAAGCCAATATTTTCACCTGAAATTCTCACCATTAACGAATGTTTTGCTTCTGCATCAACCTATCAAACAGCAGACCAACTCGATAATTTGTTTCGGATTTTTCGAATATTTAAAAAACTGAGTGGTAGTGATGAAAGTTTCGATTCTTTTGTTTTTTGGGGCGAATTGTTATTGTCCGATTTCGACGAAATCGATAAATACAGGATCAATGCTCAGCAATTATTCACCAACATCACTGAATTAAAGCAATTAGATCAGCTTTTTAATATTTTTTCCGAAAAACAAATCGAAGCCATTCGGTTATTTTGGAGTAATTTTATTCCGGTTTCCGAAAGTAAAACACAGGTCGATTTTATATCAACCTGGAAAGTATTATATGATGTGTACGATCAGTTTCGTACCGAACTGATGAGCGAAAACTTAGCTACCGAGGGAATGATTTGCCGTGATGTATCCGATCGATTACAGGCAAAAAAGGACATACCCGAGTGGGAAAATAAAAAGTTTATATTTGTAGGTTTCAATGCATTGAATCCCTGCGAACGGACTTTAATGGTAGCCCTTCAAAAACGTGGGCAAGCTGATTTTTATTGGGATTATGAAGCCGATGAAGTGAGAGATGCCGAAAATCCATCGTCCATGTTTTATCTCGAAAATACGCATCTTTTCCCATCCAAATTTCCCATCGATATGCAGACTCAATCCCTGCATGATAAAGAAATAGAACGAATAGCGGTTCCATCAGCGGTTGGACAAGCCAAGCAGACTTACGAATTGCTCAATCAGTTATTTCCGGCTGCATCTGATCATCAAAATGGTATGCAAACTGCAATAGTATTGCCCGACGAAAATTTGCTTCTTCCCCTACTCCACTCTCTGCCGGTACAAATTGAGAAAATTAACGTAACAATGGGTTTTCCGCTCAAAGCTACACCCATTTCAGGACTTATCGAACATATATTTGAACTTCATCGCAAGGTAAGGAATAGTAAAGGTGAATTTTCATTTTATTATAAAACTGTGGCAAATATTCTTCAGCACCAATATATTTCAATGTTGTGTGCCGACGAAACCGAAAGATTACTCCATCAAATTAAAGAGAATAACTGGATTTATGTAAATTCGTATGAATTAACTGTCAACCCACTGTTAGCTTCAATTTTTATTCCTCAAACCGACTCTTTAGAATTCTTACGGTACTTGCTTGAGATTTTACGCAATTTACAAAATGCCTGGCAATCGGCAGCTGAAAACAATCAGTCATTTCAGTTAGAGTGTGATTTTATTTACCAATATTACAGCATTTTAAACCGTTTGAATGGTATACTGGAATCAAAACCCATTGAGTTAACATTGAATTTAGATACTATAATGCGTCTCATCCGCCAAATTCTATCCGGCATGACCATTCCCTTTGTAGGCGAGCCACTCGAAGGATTACAGGTTATGGGAATGTTAGAAACTCGCGGCTTAGATTTTGAAAATCTGATCATCACCAGCTTTAACGAAGGTATTTTTCCTACAAAAAATGCCACAAACAGTTTTATTCCTTATAATTTGCGCAAGGGATTCGGGCTGCCACAAAATGAATACCATGATGCAATTACTTCATACAACTTTTATCGGTTGATTCACAGAGCAAAACGTATTTTCTTTCTTTACGATTCAAGAAATGAAGATATGCAAACGGGCGAAGTAAGTCGTTTTTACCATCAATTGCAATATCATTATAATTTAAAAATAAAAAAACGCAACTTATCATTCGATATAGGATTCAATCAACCAAAAGCGTTAGAAATTATGAAAACGCCTGAAGTGATGGAAAAAATCATGCATTTCACATTACCTGATAACAAAAGTCCAGCTTTATCAGCCAGTTCGATAAACACTTATATCGATTGTCCCCTGCAATTTTATTTCAGCCGCATTGAAAATGTAAACGAAGCGGAAGAAGTAAGCGAAACGATTGAAGCTAATACTTTCGGAAGTATTTTTCATAAGGTAATGGAAAATATATATGCTCCTTATCAATCTAAAATCTTACAAAGCGAAGACTTTGATCCTTTGATTTCAAATTCTTTAGAGATAGATAAATTGATACTTCAGGCATTTAATTCCGAGTATTTCAAACGTTTTTCAGCACCATATTTACCCCTCGAAGGCGAACAATTGCTCATTGCCAGGATAATTAAAAAATACATTGGGCAAGTTTTGAAAATTGATAAAAAACACGCTCCGTTTCGTTATATCAGTTCCGAGGAACCATATCGAGTGCAATTCCCCATATATAACGGACAATTAAATGTGAATTTAACAGGATTTATCGACAGGGTTGACGAAAAAGAAGGGTACATACGTATTCTCGATTATAAAACCGGCTCCGGAAAACTTGATTTTCAAAATTTAGATGACGTGTTTGCGCACGACAAAAAAGATCGACCAAAGTTTGTTTTGCAAACCTTTTTGTATGGCATTTTCTATAAAACCAAGTCAACCGGGAAGATTATTGAACCAGGCATCATCTATTTACGTGATTCATTTAAGCCCAATTTCAGCACTCAATTATTTAATAAAGAGACTAATGAATCAGTAAGCGATTTCAGCCAGTATGAAAGCGATTTCACTCAAAAACTGGTTTGTTGTATCGAAGAACTTTTCAATCCTATAGTTCCGTTCAAACAGACACAAAATACTAAAACATGTAAATATTGTGTTTACAAAAGCATTTGTTCCCGTTAATCTGATAACATAATTCAATTTTCTGATTTTAATCAAAAATTAAAGGCTGTTCCCGCTTCAGGAACAGCCTTTATAATCATTAAATGAAAATCGGCTTAGGCTTCAGGAGTTGTTTCTTCAGCAACTTCTTTGGCTTTAGGTGCAGCCTCTTCAACATTCGTTGCAACTTCTACTGGTTTTTCTTGAGCAATAGTAAGTTCAGCTTCAATAGCAGCTTTGGCTTTCTTTTCTTTCTTTGCAGCTTTTTCGGCAGCCAAATCCATCTTATCTTTCAAGTCTGAAAGTGATTGAATATCTCCCAACGTTGTTTTCTCGGGAGAAGGTGCTGCTGGAGCTTCTTCTTTCTTTACACGTTTAGTTGCTTTTTTAACGGGAGCTTCTTCACCATTTACTTCAGATTTTTCAGCGGCTTTTTCGGCGCGTTTGACATCTTCGTGAATGCGACTATGCGAAAGAATAATTCTTTTGGCATCTTTATTGAATTCAATTACTTTGAAAGCCAATTTATCATCAACTTGTGCCTGCGAACCATCTTCTTTGATCAAATGTTTTGGAGTAGCAAATCCTTCAACCCCATAAGGCAAAGCAACTACAGCACCCTTATCCATCATTTCAACAATCGTTCCATCGTGAATGCTATCGACCGTAAACATGGTTTCAAGCACATCCCATGGATTTTCTTCCAATTGTTTGTGTCCCAAACTCAAACGACGGTTGGCTTTGTCGATTTCCAATACCTGAACTTCAATTTCAGCACCAATCTGTGTAAATTCAGATGGATGTTTCACTTTTTTAGTCCATGAAAGATCCGAAATATGAATTAAACCATCTACCCCTTCTTCAATTTCAACAAACACACCAAAGTTAGTAAAGTTACGTACTTTAGCGGTATGCTTTGTGCCAAGGGCATAGCGTTCTTCAATATTTTCCCATGGATCTGATTTCAATTGTTTGATACCAAGTGACATTTTGCGTTCATCACGATCAAGAGTTAAAATAACAGTTTCCACTTCGTCGCCAACTTTCAAGAAGTCCTGAGCCGAACGTAAATGTTGTGACCAGCTCATTTCAGAAACGTGAATTAAGCCTTCGACACCAGCTGCAATCTCAACAAATGCGCCATAATCGGCCATAACAACTACTTTGCCTTTCACCCTGTCTCCGACTTTCAAGTTAGGATCAAGCGCATCCCAAGGATGCGGAGAAAGTTGTTTTAAACCAAGTGCAATACGTTTTTTTTCTTCATCAAAATCAATAATTACTACGTTCAGTTTCTGATCCAAAGCAACGATTTCTTCGGGGTGAGAAACACGCCCCCAAGACAAATCGGTGATGTGAATTAATCCATCAACACCTCCTAAATCAATGAAAACACCATAAGAAGTAATGTTTTTCACCGTTCCTTCAAGAACCTGTCCTTTTTGGAGTTTGCCAATAATTTCTTTTTTCTGTAATTCAAGTTCAGCTTCGATCAAAGCTTTGTGGGAAACAACCACGTTTTTGAATTCGTGATTTATTTTTATAACCTTGAATTCCATTGTTTTATTCACAAACATATCGTAATCTCGAATTGGTTTTACATCGATTTGTGAACCAGGCAAAAATGCTTCGATACCAAACACATCGACAATCATACCACCTTTTGTACGACATTTTACAAAACCTTTTACAACTTCCTGCGATTCAAGTGCAGCATTTACACGATCCCATGACCGGGTAGCACGGGCTTGTTTATGAGAAAGAATTAATTGTCCTTTTTTATCTTCCTGGCTTTCGATATAAACTTCTACTTTATCGCCGACTGCCAAATCGGGATTGTAGCGAAATTCGCTCATGGGTACGATACCATCGGATTTATATCCTACGTTTACGACTACTTCACGTTTATTAATCGAAATCACAGTTCCTTCAACTACTTCCTTGTCTTTAATTGCATTCAAGGTGTCGTCGTAAATTTTTTCTAAATTTATCTTCTCCGTTTCAGACAAACTTATTCCTTTTTCGTAGGCATCCCAATCAAAATCAGCTGCGGGAGCTGCTACAACTGGGGCAACATGTTTGTTGATTTTTGAGCTGGGCGCTTCTTCAATAATTTCGGCTACGGGTACTTCTTCGGCAACAAGTGCTTCTTCAATAATTTCGGCTACGGGTGCTTCTTCAATTATTTCTGCAACGGGTGCTTCTTCGGCAATAATTGCCGAGGTAGCTTCTTCCTGAACCTGAACTGGTTCAGCAATCGGAGTTTCTTCGAGGGTAGGTTTTACTTCTTCCGCGATGTTTTGATTTTCTTCCATTTCTGAAATTTTTTTTTAATTACTAATTAATTAGTAGGTTAGACATTATGTTGACTATAAAATTTTAGCGTGCAAAGATACAAATAATTTGATAATTGACCAATTATTAGTTTTATAATTATTTTAACAAAAAATCATTTTGGCTGAAAATAAATCAATTTATTTGCTTCAAGAAAAATGCGGCTAATATATGAAAATCATTTATATTCATACAAGCAGCAACTTCAATAATAAATTCTAACTTTTTAAAACCGATTTTTCGAATAATTGCCACAACTTATCGTCTTCAGGAACTGGTGCAACGATATGAATGGCTTCTTTACTTACCGGATGGATAAAATTAATTTGACGAGCATGCAAACTTATCCCTCCATTTGGATTTGAACGAGCAAAACCATATTTCAAATCTCCTTTGATGGGACAACCTATCTTCGCAAGTTGACATCGGATTTGATGATGCCGCCCTGTTTCAAGCTTTATTTCAAGCAAAAAATAAACATCAGAATGTGCTATAATACGGTAAGTTAAAGCTGCTTTTTTGGAAAGTGGTACTAATTTATCGTATGCCACGGATTTGTTTTGCTTTTCATTTCTCAATAAAAAATGTTCCAACCGCCCTTCCGGCTGTGTGGGTTTTTGCTTTACGATTGCCCAATACGTTTTTTTAATATACTGATTTTTAAACATTTCATTCAATCGGCTTAATGCTTTACTTGTTTTGGCAAAAAGCACAACGCCGCTTACAGGACGATCAAGCCGATGCGAAACGCCAATAAAAACCTCACCGGGCTTCTGATATTTTTCCTTTAAATACTTTTTCAAAGTTTCAGAAAGAGGTTCATCACCTGTTTTATCACCTTGCACAATTTCCGAACAGGTTTTATTAACAGCAATTAGGTGATTATCTTCGTAAAGAATATTCATATATATTTAAAAATCAGTAATTAAATTCGACACTTTGAAACTTATTCTCCCTGTGAATATTAACTTGAATTGAAATCGTTACATTTTCCGTTGTCGGATGACTTCATACATAAGCACACCGGCAGCCACTGAAACATTAAGGGATTCGATGGCTCCGACGACAGGAATACGAACCATTTCGTCGCAAAGTTTTAAATGATCGGGTGCCACGCCTTCATCTTCTGAGCCCATAACCAAAGCCAAGGGCTCAGTCATATTCACTTCTGAATAGTTCAATGAAGCTTTTTCGCTGGCAGCCACTACTTTAATTCCGGATGCTGAGAGATACTTCAAAACATTGGTCAAACTGTGTTCCCGGCAAACCGGAATCGTCATCAAAGCACCAGCTGAAGTTTTCACGGCATCGCCATTCAAAGCAGCACCCCCTTTCAGTGGAACTACAATAGCATCGACTCCGGCACATTCACAAGTACGAGCTATAGCTCCAAAATTCCTGACATCGGTAACCCCATCGAGCACCACAATAAATGGCATGCGTCCATCTTCATAAATAGCAGGAATGATATTTTCGATATGTTGATAGGCTACCGGTGAAATAAATGCAATCACACCCTGATGATTTTTCATGGTAAAACGATTCAACTTTTCGAGTGGAACTTTTTGAACCGGGACTTCAAAACCCTGAAGTGCTGCAAAAAGCTCGCGCGAAAGATCATTCGTCATATCTCGACGAATCAATATTTTATCAATTTCCTGACCAGCAGCAATGGCTTCAATCACGGCACGAATGCCAAAAATCATTTCTTTTTCCGGTCGTTGTTTATTTTTGTATTCAATCATTGTTTTATTTAGGATTTTAAAAAATGAACGGTTCGCGTCGCAATAAACGAAATCGTATGTATTTTATTATGAATAATTTAAAATTAAATGTTCAATAAAAGTTCTATTAAAGCGAAATTGAATTCGATCTGAAATAAATTACCGATGCAGGTTGTATTTTGTTTCTAACAATTCCATTTGATTGTTTCTTTCTATCGAATAAGTTTTGTCGGTAGAAGCCATAAGTCTAAGTAAATACAAATATTTCAGTTCTAAATTTGCAACTTTATCAAAATCAGTCGATTGTCGAAACAATTCAATAAGTTGAAAAGTTAACTGAGCAATCAAATCGATGAATGATAGCTGATAACGTCGCGATTCGATTTTACAAATAAAATCATCGGGTGAAAGCATTAAAATTTCATCCAAATCAAATTCAACCCATTCCGAAAATGCGTGACGAGCTTCTTCTAAGCTTTTATCCAATTCATCATCAACCCTCAATCCATAAACCTGTTCAATAGCTGTACTTAAATTTATAGACCTTCGCCTGAAATAATCTGCAATCGACATGATGCTGCATTTATTTTAAAATCAAAAGATATTAAACTGTTTTTTTAGGAAAAAAAGACAGCATCGAACCACTTTAAATTAACAAGGTGCGATTACTGCCTTTTAATATCTAATGTTACAATCATTAAGAAAATTCAAAATACAATGGAAACAAGTAAAAAATATAAACTGTGTAACTTCAACGATTTCGCTGTAAATTTTAAAAATTTGATTAGCAATGATTTAACAAAAATAAATCCATCATACCTTAGCTAATATAGTACTAAATTATTGTTGAATATTGGGTAATTCCAACCCATATCCTTTTTTCTTGTCTTCCGCTTTGAGCATTAATGCAACTATAAATGCCAGCACTCCAAATATCATGAATATCATATTTGCTTTAGTATAATCATAACGTAAAGCAATTTTCAGACGGTCAATTTCCTTGTAATCAGCTTTGACACAAGCATCTTCTATGCGTTTCTTATTTTTAATTTCAACAGGTGATAACGCTTTCACAGCATTCAAATTAACCTCTACCAATCGGTTTTTGAAATTTGCAAATCCGGTCGTATCCTGAACTCCTTCATAGGTCGTATTTACCAACACCTGATTAATCAGTCGCGTAGTAGTTTTATCGACGGCTTTATCAAATTCAATTTTATTCAAATTAAGTTGAGGCTGCATTTGGGTATACGTTTCAGTAACTGCAGATTTTACCACTTCTTTTGCTTTTGACACCGTTGGATTGGTATTACTCAACACGATTCCTATTAAAAGCGGAACACCCATTAAACCCCAGTTTTGAATCCAGAAAATCAGAGCATAAGCAGTTCCCAATTGTTTTTCGGGAATAATTTTAGGAACTGATGGCCACATAGCCGAAGGAACCAACGATAAAGCAACTCCCAAAATAACGGTAACGCCAATCGCCAACATCCAATTATTCAAGAACGGAATTGAGAAAACTCCATGAACAAAAATCAACAGAACCGATCCAATAATCATAATGGTAGCGCCTTTTCCCTTTTTGTCGTATAAATTACCAAAAAAAGGAGTCAGGAAAAGTGTACCCAGCGGTAAAACACTCGGAATTAATCCTGCCAAATCCGGGTCAACCTGATATTTATTAATAACCAAGTCAGTGGCAAATTTAATCCATGGAAAAACGGCAGAGTAAAACAAAACACATAAAAGTGCAATCAACCAAAATCCTTTATTTCGCATAATAAACAAGATATCCTTTACCTTAAACGGCTCATCATCTTCTTTTCCTAAGTGCGCTTCTGAGGTTTCTAATCTTTTATCCATTGCCACATAAACGATAAAGGCAATCAAACCGATACATAATAAAAGTGCACCAAATAATATTGGGATAGAGACATCGCCGAAGTGTTTTGCAATAGGTAACGGGATTGCCACTGCCAAGAGGGTTCCTAAACGGGCAAAAGCCACCTGCAAACCCATAGCTAGTGCCATTTCTTTCCCTTTAAACCATTTCACAATAATTCGTGAAACAGTAATTCCTGCAGTTTCGACACCGACCGCGAAGGTTGCATATCCCAACGCAGCAAACAAAACCCGGGCTTTAATACCAACAATATATGCAGAAGCCAAAGATTCAGGAAAAAAATGAGAAATAGCAAAAAATTTCATGGTGGCACCAATGATCATAATGGAGGTTGACAAAAGCCCTGTGAAACGAACCCCTGTTTTATCAAGAATGATCCCTCCAAAAATCAGCATCAACAAGAAAACATTAAACCAACCATAAGCACTTGTAAAAATACCGTAATCCACATTATCCCAAAGCAATTGGCTCTCGAGCATGGGTTTGAGTGGGCTCATGGCATCAGCAATAAAGTACCCGCAAAACATGGTAAACGATACGATACCTAATGCAGTCCAACGGGCCAAGGGCGATTCGCGCAGCGAAGCAGAAATTTTATCGGTCATAAAACTATTTATTTGTTAATTTGTTCTTTAAGTATCCAAATTTTATTTAGCCCGCAAATCTACTGAAAAAATTTAATTATTCAATATCACTGACAAAATTACCGATAAAAACAACTTGTCTTATTCGGTATTGTTTTTGCAGTCTGTTTGTCATTTATTGATTTTTAATGATTCCGTTCAACAAAATTCATTATTTTTGCAGCAAATGGATTAAAAAAGCGCTTGGTTTTATAGTTAAATTTTAATCAATAAAAAATTGTTAAATATGATTATTTGTTTATTAAGGGATAAATATCACATTATTAATCCATTGAAAAAAAAAGGTCAATAATTATTTTAAAAGGAGAAACAAAATTATGACAGTCAACTATTCTGAACAATTGCATAATGTGCTTATGTACAGTTCACAAGAAGCCGAGCGTTTGGGAAATAATTATATTGGACCGGAACATTTGCTTTTGGGAATTTTGCGAAACGGCAGCGGAAAAGCCATCGACATATTAAATGCCTCACATATCAATATTTTGAGGCTAAAACAATCCATCGAAAGCCAGATTAAAACTGACATGGAACCTACCGGCAATGAAATACCGAGTTTAAAAAGCACTGAACGCATTAAAAAAATTATGGAACTCGAAACACGTTTACTTTCCGCTTCTACTGCGGATACCGAACATTTACTTCTGGCATTGTTAAAAGAAAAAAATAATTTAGCAGGGGATGCGTTGAAAGCTGAAAACTTAACCTACGAACAGGCTAAATCGTATATTGAAAGTCCAAAAAATTTTCCTGCCATTGATTCAAATTTTCAGGATGAAGATGATGATGAAGATGATGCACAACATAAACAAAAGGGAAATCCTGCCGGATCATCTAAACAAAGTGATACTCCGGCATTGGATACTTTCGGATCCGACATTACCAAAGCTGCTGCAGAAAACCGTTTAGACCCTATTGTTGGTCGTGAACGTGAAATTGAACGTTTGGCACAAATACTCAGCCGACGAAAAAAAAACAACCCTGTTTTGATAGGCGATCCAGGAGTAGGCAAATCAGCCATCGTAGAAGGATTGGCATTACGAATTATTCAACACCGTGTTTCAAGAGTCTTATTTGATAAACGCGTTGTTTCGCTTGATATGGCATCGATTGTTGCCGGCACAAAATACAGGGGACAATTTGAAGAACGTATCAAAGCGATTTTAAATGAATTATCAAAAAATCCGGATATTATTTTGTTTATTGACGAAATTCATACCATAGTTGGAGCTGGTGGTGCCCCAGGATCACTCGATGCAGCCAACATGCTTAAACCAGCTTTGTCGCGGGGAGAAATTCAATGCATAGGCGCTACCACACTTGATGAATATCGTCAAAGCATTGAGAAAGATGGAGCCTTGGAACGTCGTTTCCAAAAAATTATGGTCGACCCAACCACGCCTGAAGAAACCCTTCAGATTCTCGAAAATATTCAGGATCGTTATGAATATCACCACAATGTACGATACACTCCTGAAGCCATAAAAGCCTGTGTTCGTCTTACTGATCGGTATATTACTGATCGTTGTTTTCCCGACAAAGCCATTGATGCGTTGGATGAAGCCGGTTCACGCGTACATATCGGTAAAGTTTCTGTTCCGGTTGAAATTGAAGAATTAGAAAAGAAAATTGAAGAACTTAAGAAAGAAAAATTAAAAGTTTTATCCGAACAAAAATATGAACTTGCCGGTCCCATCCGCGATCAAGAAAAACAAGCCCAATACCAGTTGGAAGATGCGGTAAAACGGTGGGAAGAAGAATCGCAACAACACCCTGAAACGGTGGATGAAGAACAGGTTGCCGAAGTAGTTGCCATGATGTCGGGCATACCAGTTCAACGTATTGCACAGGCTGAAGGACTGAAACTCAGACAAATGAAAGAAGTATTGCAAAATAAAGTGATCGGACAAGACGATGCAGTTGACAAAATTGTGAAAGCGATTCAACGTAATCGAATCGGTTTAAAGGATCCGAACAAACCAATAGGCTCGTTCATGTTTTTAGGACCGACCGGAGTGGGAAAAACACATTTAGCCAAAATTTTAGCTGAGTTTCTATTTGACAGCAACGATGCACTTATCAGAGTAGATATGAGCGAATACATGGAAAAATTCAGCGTTTCACGATTGATCGGAGCTCCTCCCGGATACGTTGGCTACGAAGAAGGCGGACAATTAACTGAAAAAGTACGACGCAAACCATATTCTATCGTTTTGCTCGATGAAATTGAAAAAGCCCATCCTGATGTGTTTAATCTTTTGCTTCAGGTCATGGATGAAGGACGGTTAACCGACAGTTTGGGACGTCGTATCGACTTTAAAAATACAATTATTATTATGACTTCAAATATTGGCACACGCCAATTAAAAGATTTCGGAAAAGGTGTTGGATTTACAACCTCTTCAACTCCCGAATCGGATTCTGAATTTTCGCGCAGTGTAATTCAAAAAGTACTGAATAAAACATTTGCCCCTGAATTTCTTAATCGTGTTGATGACGTGGTCATGTTCGATCAATTAACAAGAGAATCAATCGGTAAAATTATTGATCTTGAATTGAAGGGGATTTTCGGACGGGTTATTTCGATGGGTTATCAATTAGAATTAAATGATGAAGCCAAAAACTTCCTTGCTGACAAAGGATATGACGTTCAATTCGGAGCTCGTCCCTTAAAACGGGCAATTCAAAAATTTATCGAGGACGAATTGGCGGATATCATTTTAGCGGGCGAGATAGAAGCAGGCGACACAATATTAATGGAACTCGATTCTGAGAACAACAAACTGAAAGCCAGAATTATAAAACCAACAATTGCGTTGACAAACTAATTCGTCCAAATCGATACTTTCCAGAATTTTTTCTTAAAAGGAACAACATTTATCGTGAACGTTGTTCCTTTTTTGTTAGTCTAAAAGTTAATATTGAAATGAGTTGAGAAATATTGAAATTTTGTTTTACAAATTCATTTTAATATCTATTTTTGAGCAATAATTTAAAGTCATAGTTTATTTGAATTTTCCCAACGATAATGAACACACTTAAAAATTACAGCAACTTACTGTCGATAATTGGTTTAACCGTATTAATTCTGATTTTCACGACTTATATATTTCCGCATTTTGATATAAAAAAAGTCGATGGCGGATTAGAAAGTTTAGATATTCGTTCAAGTTATTCACCTGCTGATGTTAATTCTCTTTTTCAGGCTTTGGGTTTATCTGGAATAGTATTTTATAAAAAAATACTGATTGTCGACATGCTATTCCCACTCATATATGGATTGTGGTTTATATTGGTTTTAAGGCTTTTACAAAAAAACATGGGTCGATTGGGAAAACTTACTGCTTGGGTGGCATGGTTTCCAGTAGCAACAGTTTTGCTAGATTTTACCGAAAATATCAATACCTGGCTGATGCTGTCATCGTTCCCAAAAATCCAATATGCAGCCATTCATTTCGGATCGGTTGTTACTGGTTTGAAATGGTATGGCATTTCAATTTGTGTCGGATTAGTTGTATGTGCGCTTTTAGCCGTAATATTAAGAAATACTTTATGGAAATGGAAAAATAAGTTTCAGTTACTGAAATAAGCACTTCAACCAATACATGAACTTTAATTTTTCAAATAAAAATAACAAATGATTCAACAGATTGAATTTAATTTACGCCAAAAAAAAAGAGGTTTTCATTTGATTACCAACGAAATAATTAACCATTTACCCGATTTACCGGAAACAGGAATGTTGCATTTGTATATAAAACACACTTCTGCCGGACTCACAATCAATGAAAATGCCGATCCAAATGTTCAAAAGGATATGGAAACCATTTTCGACCGATTGGTACGCGAACGCGAACCTTACTATGATCATACGCTCGAGGGGGATGACGATATGCCTGCGCATGCCAAAACATCATTAGTCGGAATGTCTTTGAATATTCCCATTTCTGCATTTAAATTAAACATGGGAATCTGGCAAGGCATATATTTATGTGAATTCAGAAATCAGGCAGGTGCACGCAAAATTGTCGCCACACTGTTCAGTTAACTTTCAGGAAATAGTTCTGTAATGTGAAATAGAATATTAAAGGAATAAATAATTATATATCATTGATTTTCAATATTTTAATATATTTATTAAATTCAAATTCAAAATTCGGTGTAAAAACACCCATACCTATTGTATCTTCAATCTCGCATATTTTCCAAAAACGACCCGCCGAGATTTCGGTTTCCAACACTAAAATCGATCCTTCATACATACAATAATGACTATGAACCAACTCAGCTTCGCGATCGGAAACAAATTTATATCGGGATATAAAAATCGGATTAAAATGATGAATTCCCAACTCTTCGGCTGCTTCTCTGCGCAAAGCCACTTCAATCGTTTCGCCATAATCAACATGCCCCCCTACTGAAGTGTCCCATCGTCCGGGTTGAATATCCTTATTCATAGCCCGTTGTTGAAGAAAAAGCTCACCTTCGGCATTAAAAACATGCAAATGGACAACCGGATGCAACAAAAACGAACCGGAATGACATTCAGCCCGGGTAGCTTTACCTATCGTATTACCATCGTCGTCGACCAACGGAAAAAATTCAACTTGTTCCATAATATTTTTTGTTTACAAAATAAACCAATTAATTTGGAATTTGAAAGGATTTAAATCCTTAAAAAATATTTTCAGATAAATTATCATACCTTTTAAACCTCAAAATACAGCTTGTTTAAATGATTTATCGTATATTTGCATTCAATTTTAAAGTCAGAAAATCATCCAATTCAGACAGTCGGTTCAAAAAAATATTTCTGAATTTTAAAAATAAATACAAATAGTTCAGTTACGAAAATTTTAAAAATTAAACTGAATCTACTCCGATTATAAATTTATTCAATGCGTCAAAAATTAACCTAACTCAACAAAACCATTAAAATCAGGATATTTACTTAAAGTATCAATCTTCAATATTTAATATGAACGAGTTTAGAATAGCAATTATTGGCTTGGGTTACGTAGGTTTGCCTTTAGCCATCGAGTTTGGTAAGAAATACAAAGTATTGGGGTTTGATATCAATCAAGCTCGGGTGGCTGAGTTACAACAGGGCATTGATCATACATTAGAAGCCGATTTGAAAGGTTTGCAACAAGCTGTTGAACTACGAAAAACAAATCCCGTTTTGGGATTATCGTTTTCATCCAACGAAAATGATTTAAAGTCATACAATGTTTATATAGTTACTGTACCCACCCCTATCAATGACTTTAACATGCCCGATTTACGTCCGTTGATAAGCGCCTCGCGCATGATAGGACGGGTAATTAATCAGGAAAATATCGTTATATATGAATCAACAACTTATCCAGGATGTACTGAAGAAGATTGTATACCTGAAATTGAAAAAACTTCGGGCTTGAAATTCAATTTCGATTTTTATGCAGGTTATAGTCCTGAACGGATTAACCCTGGCGATAAAATAAACACCCTTACCCGCATCAAAAAAGTTACTTCAGGTTCAACCCCTGAAATTGCTGACAAAATTGACAGTTTATATTCTTCTATCATTACTGCCGGAACACATAAAGCCCCAAATATCAAAGTTGCCGAAGCTTCAAAAATTATTGAAAATGCGCAACGGGATGTCAACATATCCTTTGTAAACGAATTGGCATTGATTTTTGACCGTGTTGGTATTGATACCAACGATGTCATTGATGCTGCCGGAACCAAATGGAATTTCCTAAAATATCGTCCCGGTTTGGTAGGCGGTCATTGTATCAGCGTTGATCCTTATTATTTAGCAAGTAAAGCCGAATCGCTTGGTTACGTTCCTCAGGTTATTTTATCGGGAAGGCATGTAAACAATAGCATTGCCCCTTTTATTGCCAATAAAGTATTGAAATTAATGGTACACAAGGCACACACCATAAAAGGAGCAAAAGTTTTAATTCTGGGGGTTACTTTTAAAGAAAACTGTCCTGATATTCGCAATACCAAAGTAATTGATATTCATCGCGAATTGACTGAATTCGGTTTGGATGTTGATATTTTCGATCCCTGGGCATCCATCGATGAAGTAAAACAAGAATACAATGTCGATATCAGCAACCAATTGGATGCCACTAAAAAATACCAGGCAATCCTTTTGGCAGTTGCCCACGACGAGTTTAAAACGTTCGATTTTGAAAAATACTATACCAATGGTGCAGTCATTTTCGATGTTAAAGCCGTTGTAGATCGCCGTTGGGTGGATGGAAGACTGTAAACGAACCGGATTTCATTGGTTTCGACACTGATTGGTTCGTGTTGATATAGTTATTAGCTGCCAAAACTCTGAAAATCTATTTACAAGCAATTAAAATGAAAGATTTAATTTTCTTCCATTATGAAGTATCAATTCAACCGATTTTCCGTTTTGATCAATTTTAATTTGTTTTACTACTTCAACTTCGGCATTTGTCCAGTTCTTTCCTGCATTTTTCCAAAGCTCAAGGGTAATGTAAAATTTATAATTTTTAGTTCCTGGTTTGAATGCATCATAAGCATTGATAACCGTACTTCGATGGCTCTGAGCATTTAGTCCCGTGCAATGGACATATTCGGTTTGTTTAAATCCTTCCAATGGGATCATGGCTAATTGATATTTCCCATTATCGATAGAATGAACCTGAAACTTACCAATTTTTGAGGTCAGCTCTCTTATTGGAATCTGCATTTCAGGGAGTGCATAATGACCAAGCCGAAGTTGAACCATTTTCAGAGCAGGATCATCGCAACTTACTTTATCAATTCTCAAAATGCCGTTTGGTAATGGAACATCTGCTAATCTGAATTGAATCTTTTTGTTCGTTTCAAGGACTGCATCGCGATAATAAACGCCATCTTCAAAATTTCTGAATGTATAAAGTCTAAGGGCTTCCCATTTATTATCATTATTTTTAACTACATAATTCATAGAAACCTCGCCATTATTGCCATCAGCCTGCCATGGAAATGCGCTATTATAGGAAAGGCGGTTGTAGTTTTCGCTGCCCCTGAAAGGTTCAGAAGCTCCAATTACCGGAACATAACACCACGCTCTCACTTCAGAAGCGCCGATATTCGGATAATCAGTTATAAGTATATTCGTATGCTTGGAAAATTTGTTATAGACTTGATTCTTTTTAAACTTATATTCCCAAGCGCCGTCATTTTCCTTTGCTGTCCAGAATGGATTATCTGCAGGCACTAATAGCCCTAAAAATGCTTTACCACTCCAAAAAACACTGCCACGACAACTATAACTCTGCACGGCAGGCTCAAACGGACCATAAAATCCAAGTGTAGGAATGCTATCCTTCATAAACATTGGATTTTGAAGAAACTGGAGCACAGTACCAGAAGCAATCCGTCGCATCCATCCATAATTGGTAGTCGAATCATTTTCAAAACCCATCATTTCAAACGGAGCCACAGCCGCATAGCGGTATGAGATACTTCGGCCCCACATAATCATTTTCCCGTTCTTACCGAACATATAGGGATAATAATGCTTAACTTCCTTGAAATTATTTTTAAACTGACGGGCAAAATCGGGATAGTATTTTTTTCCAAAATACTCCGACCAAAGAATTCCATACATTTGAAAACCCCACATGCTGTAATAATCATAAGCAGGATTATCATTGTACCAACCTTCACCCCTGTAATCGTTCAATGACTTTTGCAAGTATTCTTTCAGCAGGGATTCATTCACAGTATAACCCTGACTTTTCAAAAAACTAAGCACAAAAATATTAAAAAATTTCCAGTTTGACGGTACGGTAGGCCCATCGCCATAACTAAGCATAGTAGCAGCCAAATCATTTCTCTGACTGGAAGGTAATGGTTTCCAAAGTATATCAGGAATGGCAAATAAAGAAATAGACAGTGCACCTAATTCGACTAAGATTTGATTGGGTCCACCATTTTTCAGTCGATGCTTAATAAATGTCAAACTGGTGGAATCGACCAACAAACCAAGCTGATGTCTATAATAATCAGCTACTTTAATATGATTGATTACCAAGTCGGGATTATCTTTGAGAAGAGGAGTTGCATAAAATAACGTTCTGCAAATGCCTTCGAGCTTCTCAGTTGGAATCTGACTTGCATTTCTTGGATAACTTTTCCCCTGTAATTTTGGGAACTTCATGGGATCATCCAACGTATGGATATAACTAAAAGCCCCAGTTAACACGTAAAGTGCAGCATCTTTCCAATGTTGACGGGTCATACCTGTAATCGGACTTAACGCGTAATCAGGATGTGAGATTTTAAAAACCTGATGATGTTGATTCAACGCAGTATCAATATTAGCAGCATGCGATTTCGGCACGAAAAATAGCACACAAGAAATAAATAAAAAAAATTTTAACACTACATTCATATGGTTTAAAAAAAATAATTTGAAAAAATCCGAATACTTCGAAAACAGAACGAATGGACCAATTGCAAATTTTTAAATTCAGCCGACTCTATCAAAAAATCGACTGAATTAATCATAAAATCAACACAACACTAATTCATTTTGAGAAAAAACAATTTTTCGGGAAATCAGGGTTTCAAATACCAATTTTTTCGATCCATAAGTTTCGTACGAATGGCTTCACGGTTATCGCCATATTTGGAAGCAACAATATTAGCCAGATAGGAATTATCGTTGCGTCGGATAGCAAACCGCATTAGATCCTGAAATCGATTGCCTTCGCAAGCAGTTTCGAGAGCCAACTCCTTTTGAATCAAATCTTCGACATAAAGAACTGAATCGGAAAGCATATTGAGTTTAGGAATTATATAATAAGTTGTATCCTGGTTCACATTGCCGCATCCCCGCATCCTTATGCCGATATTAGTGTCAAACCGCGTATCCCGAAAATCCATATAATTGGGCAGTGGAGAAGGAATTTCACTTTTAGGAATTGCCTTCGAATTCCCAAAAGTAACCCTATTCATTCCATATTTCAAAACAGCCAATGCCAGATTGGGTTTATTCAGCCTGTTTACAGCCTCGGCATAGCGAAGATACAACAGGGCGACACGATAAGGCATAACTTGTTTGTTGGTATTTTGATTCATAATGTAATCTTTCACAATAATACTATCGGAAAGAAAATAAGCTCCATTCTGAAGCACGATGGATCGTCCCCATGAACCTAAAGCTCTCAAATCACCAAGCGTATCGAGAACATTTGAATAATAATACATTTGCGAAGCCCAATTATGTTTTGCAACAGCTGAAGCAACAATTGAATGATCAAAGTTCATGCTGTCCAGTTCAAAAAATTTTCCATAAACATTCGCAGCAGCTATAGAAGTTATATATTCCGATGAACCTGCCGAAAATAAATTGGACCAGTTGTTAATAATAGTTCCGTTAAAAGCATTATTAGTCGCCAAGCGTCTAGACTGATAGCTATTGGTTATCAGATAGTAATTATTAAACATTAAATCGTGATATTCGTTAGCCGCATTTTCATATTGCCCTGTCCACAAATACAAATCGCCCAACACAAAACGAACCGGGAAAAAAGAATTTGACAAATTATGAGAATAAAGCGAACCCAAATCTGGTTTAGGAACATCTTGAAAAGGCAATAAATCCTGAATCAACAATGGTGCAATTTGTTCCAACGTCAACGGAGTCTGGTTTTGTATCGCATTTGCATCGGCAACCGTTAGAATTGGGTTTACATAATAATGAGCTGATCCATAGTTTAATACGATTTGCAAATAAGTCCATGCACGAATGGCTTTTGCAGCTGAATATTCTTTCAACATTACTTTTAAACCACCTTTCACAACGGTTGTATCGATATTGTGGATTACATAATTGCAATTATTAATCACCGCATAATAATCCTTAATATTGTTAACGTAAGGATTGTTATCTGAAAAATTAAAGGAATTAATCTCTTTAAGATAAATATTGGACGTCGGAGTAACGTCCATCAAATCGCCACGCAACTCACCAATAAGGACATAGCTATCGGCTAATTTTTCTAATTGCGACAAAATACCAAACATAGAATACAAGGTATCATTGGCTGATTTGAAGTTATATTGATTTTGCATGACAATTCTGTCAGAATCAACATTCAATAAACCATCACAACCTACCATGGAGAAAGTCGCTCCAAATAATGCAAAGGCAATAAATATTTTAGCAAGTTTTTTCATTTGTATATTTTTTTTTACCCATAAATAAATAACCTGAATCAATTGCAAAAAACGATATTTCAATTTCACAAAATGATAGACGGTAATCTAATCTCTGTATTTAAAATCAGTAATTATTTTATTTAAATATATTAAAATCGCTTTCCATCAAATTGACTGATAGACTTTAATACTTTTAAGTGCTATAAATCAAACTTAATTCCCAAATAATAACTTTTGGTCAATGGTATCAAACCGGCATCAACTCCCTGATAATATACTGAATTGTTGGTTGAAAATTCAGGATCTAACCCTAGGTACTTTGTAAATGTCAATAAGTTATTAGCCGAAATCCACACATTAAAACCATCTATGAAATTGCTTTTAATAGGAACTTTATAAGAAAGCGTAACTGTTTTAAGTCTTAAATATGAACCATCTTCAATCCATCTGTCTGAGAAACGCGAATTTCTCATCGGATCACCAATAACAGCCTTTGGAACATTGGTAACTTGTCCATCGGCAGTCCACCGATTCAACATTGCCGTAGTTTGATTATAAAAATTACTGCCTGATTCTAACTGGCTACGAAAATAGTTATACACGCTGTTACCATAAGAATACGTAAATACAGCATTCAAACTTAAATTTTTATAATGAAATGCATTTGAAATCGAGCCATACAATTTCGGATTTGGATTTCCAATTACCTGTTTATCACTCGCATCAATAATTCCATCACTATTTTTATCTACAAATATCATATCGCCGGCACCAAACGTACTGAATGTTCCATCCGCATTTTTAATTTTCAAATTAGCAGCCTGGGCTTGGGCATCAGTGGCAAATACACCTGCAGTCTTGTACCCGTAAAAGACTCCTGCCGGTTGACCTACAGCAGTCAACACTTCACCGCCATACACTGAAGTAGTGTAATTTCCATAAGGTAATTGAGTAACAACGTTATCATAATGCCCGACACTCAAACCAAATTCCCATTTAAAACTATTCAGATTGAGCACTTTCCAGTTGGCAGAAATTTCGTAACCCGAATTTTGCATGGATCCACCGTTATCCCAATATTTTCCGAGTCCGGAAACGGTTGGAAAATCTCTCAGCATCAACATATTTGAAATATTCGTTTTAAATAAATCCACACTGAATGAAAGCCGATCGTTGAACAAACCCAAATCAATTCCCCCATTAACTTTTGCACTGGTCTCCCATTGAATAGTGGAATTTTCTAGATTCGAAAGGATGAGTCCATTGGCTCGATCCATATACCGAACGGAAGCAAAATAGGCTAATGCCTGATAATCGGGGATTCCATCGTTTCCTGTCAATCCATAACCGGCACGAACTTTTAAAAGATCAATGAAATTAATATTTTTCATAAAATTTTCTGACGATACCAACCAGGCACCATTTACAGATGGAAACAAGCCCCAACTCCGGTTGAAAAGGTGTATACCTCCTTCTGTTTGTTTACCAAAGCGTGATGAACCATCCATCGAGACAGTAGCAGTAACAAAATAACGTTTTGCAAAATCATAATCTAAATTCAGATAATTCGATATTGATTTGGTGGTGTTATTAATACCGTTAACATTCAGATAAGCATATGTTCCGGTAATGGTCGTATTGTTATTCGAGCCGGTATTATGTTCTTCTACAAAATCAGACTCGTAATAATTATAGATGTACCTCCAACCCAGAATGGCTCTAAAATGATTCAGTATGTCAAACTGTTTTTCGTACGAAAGCTTCGTTTCATCAAATATAGCTGTATTTCGCATTACCTGACTTGAAACTTTATTATAAGAATAGCCAAGATTTTCGAGGTATTGAACAGGTGTGAAATTCATTGGGATATAATGTCCTTCAATATCTTTATCTAAATCATAGTCAAATTGAGAAGATAAAGTCAGCTCGGGAGTAATCTTTAGAGTTGGTAATAATCCAAGATTCACACGGTATGATTTCATACTATTTACGGAATAATTTATGACAGCTCCTGGATTTCCGATTTGAAAATCATCGGTATAAGCATAATCGGTAGATTTTTGTCCGGTAAAAGTAAATGAATTCGGACTCAAGAATGGGGCTTTAATATAACTCATCCACACCGGCGAAGAATAATTATCGACTCCATCATCAATCAGTTTTCTTTCAATACGTGTAAAACCAATGTTTATACCCATTTTCAGATTTTTTAAAAGGTTCAAATCTGCATTAAATCTTGAATTAATCCGCTGCATATCAGTTGTTTTAACCACACCACTATTATTGGTTAAACCAATCGAAAAATAGTACATAGCCTTATCATCACCTCCCATAGCATTAATTTTATAACTATTGGTCGATCCGTTTTGAAACACTTCATTGGCCCAATTGGTATTATTGTGATAAACATTATAAAGAGAGTTGGCAGGGTCAGTCTGCAGAAAGTTGTATGAGGAAATATCGGTACCCGTTACACCTGTCGAACCAATCAAATCACTTGAATAAACTCTAAAATCCTCGCCATTCATCATGGGTAATTTACTTGGCATAGTCGTAATTCCTGAACTAACATCGAGACTGATTTTAGTAACTGAAGTATTCGAACGTTTAGTTTTAATTAAAATTACGCCATTTGCACCTTTACTTCCATAAATTGAAGTTCCATCTTTGAGAACCGAAATACTTTCAATATCATTAACATCAATATTGTCGAGCGTATTGCCAAAATATCCTTCGTGAATGGACTGTACATCATATAAATTATTCCATATCACACCATCCACAACAAACAAAGGTTGAGCATTTGCATTTAATGAATTTATTCCCCTAATAAAGAGCGACGAACCTATACCCGCTGTACCCGAACGTGAAATCGAGCGTACATCGCCCCCAAGAGCAGTCTGCAACATATCATCAGCCGAAATAGCTGTATTGTAACTGAATTTATCAATTCCTTTAATTGAAATATCAGATGTTGTACTACTTACAACTCCATTTAAGCCCTGGATATTTTTATAATTCGGACTAAATTTATCGGAATATAGTTGAATTTTCACCAAACGCTGCCCTCTCAATGGAAAGTCGCAACTGTTATAATCAAAAGCTATAACATGTAGATTAGCCGTCGGCGAAAGTGTTTGTATCTCAAAAGACCCTGTACTGTCAGAAACTGCCGAAAATCCCATTTCAGGAATAGAGATCTGAGCTGCCGATATCGGTTGTTTCGATCGAGCATCAATAATCACACCCCGAATGTTATTTTCGTTCTTAGGTTGAGCTTTCGGATTAGCAGCATTCAATACACCAAACCACGAAATCAAGACAGTCAAAACAAATATCACTTGCCATTTAAAACAGAAAAAATCCCTGTTCATGATTATATGGTTATAATTTTTTATTTTCATACGTAAATAATTTGTTAATACAGAGGTAAAACACCTCTTTTTTGTTTTAAATCATGTGATTAAAATTGATAAACACAAAAAAAAAGAGAGCACTTGTCAGAAGGCAAATGCGACA
>JAJYBB010000024.1 GCA_021779195.1 Bacteroidota bacterium
GCTTATGCCAAAACAAAAATACAAAACTTCTTAATAAAGTAACCTTACCGAATGCGCATAATTTTCATTCTCTCGGGCGTCAAGTTTGTGTCATGTGGGTTTCATATTTCAAATTTTGCAGAAAATATAGAACCAATCGGTGGGGCTATAATTATTATTTTAAATATAATCAGCTTGCAAATTTACATATTATTTGTCACCGAGGAATATCCGATTGTCAAAAATAGGGTATTTTGTAGACATTTTGAGGTATTTTGTGATAATTAGGATTTTAAGATAACGATGGCTGATATCTTAGTATCTGCTGCTAACTAGAAGTTGATCTGAAATTATGACTGAACGTAGATTTAAAGTCATGAAAAAAAATCCACTAAAATCCATAATCAGCATTGAGCAAATGAATTTTATCTTCTTTAAATTTGTAATAATACGCTCCCTTTTTTGAACCTGATTTGTCCACTTCATTTAGTTTCTGGAGGAAATCGAAGCTCATCATTTTTTTTCGAAAATTTCGTTTGTCCAATGATTCTCCATAAATGGCTTCGTAAAGTGCCTGCAATTGTGTCATTGTAAATTTATCGGATAATAGATTTAATCCAATAGGTTGAACGGCTGCCTTGCGACGTAAAATTTGGAGTGCATCGCTTACCATTTGCGAGTGATCAAAAATCAAACGGTCTGATTGATTTATATTTACCCAGTATGCATTGTGAATTTTAAGTAAACTGTCGTCTTGAGCGCTCTCATCAATAAGCGCGTAAAATGCGCATGAGATAACCCTTTCACCGGGATCACGATTTACGTCACCGTAAACGCCCACCTGTTCCATGAAAATATTTTCCAATCCGGTTAGATTAGTCAATACCCGAATAGCAGCATTATTTAACGACTCTTTTTTCTGAACAAACCCGCCCATTAACGACAAGCCACCACGGGCAGGTTCTAACTCTCGATTATGAACCAGCAACTTTATTTCATTATCCTGAAAGCCGAGAATTATACAATCTACCGCTACCAGAAACGAATCTTGCTGTTCATAATAATTTGACATGTTATTCATACTAATTTTAAACAGAATAAAAACAATTTTATCCAACCTGTTTTTTATTTATAGTCTCGAAATCGAAACTATGAATGTACTCTAAAGAAGAGATTGATTCAACCCAAAGACAAAAAAATACTTTTGCACTAATAGGTTTATCTTGATAGTGTTACCATTATGAATCAACTAGAAAATCAATGATTCTCTAATCAATGAGACTTTTCGGAGAGAACTCAAAAATAATATTGTTGATATGTGCCGAACTGCTTCAACGTATCCAACAAGATGGATCAGGATAATCTGGAGCTTTTGATTAATACTGAAATTTGAGTGTAAAAACTGATTGAGAATCTCTCTCAATCAGTTTTTTGCTTTATTTAATTACCAGAAGTACCAATAGAATGCAGCACACAAAGCTACCACGCCGAGAGAGGCGATTACATCCCACTTGTTCCAGCTCTGTTTTATAAGCGTTTTGTAGTCACCTGTAAAAGTTATAAATTCAATTTGTTCAGCGGTTGGTTTTTTAGTAAATAATGATACGATTACCATAAACAACATAATGAAGACGAGCAACCATATCTCAAAAATAAGCCAGTTGGTATGCCAAAACCAATGGGTGGATTCCCAGAATTGACCCGTCATTACGTCTTTACCGGTATTTGTAAAGATGTTGGTAAGCAAGCGAGCCATACCGATCAGAAAGCCTACTATTAAACCAGCTTCGCCTGCCTTGGGCGTAATTCTTTTAGAAAATATACCCAGTACGAATACCGCCACCATGGCAGGAGCGAGTAACGATTGAATGCCTTGCAGATAGGAGTATAAGCTACCGAGACTCATCATGACCGGAATCCATATTATGCCGAGTACCACAACTACGACAGTTGCAATGCGACCTACCAAAACATATCTGGCTTCGCTTTTTCCTTTGAACATTGGTTTATAAAAGTCTTCAGTAAACAGTGTGGCGCAGGAGTTGAAGAATGCAGCCAGAGAAGCAACCAACGCAGATATAAAGCCAATAGTAACAATTCCTTTCACACCGGCGGGTAACACAAACTTAACCATAGAGCCAAAGGCTGTATCGGGATTAGTTAGCGTAAAACCACTGCCGGGACGTGCAGCCAAAGCAGCGGCTATCATTCCTGGTATCAGGAACATAAATACAGGTAATAATTTGAAATATCCGGCAGCAATCGTACCTCTGCGTGCACGCTTCATTACTATGTCACTTGGTTCGCCTTTTGATTGTCCGAGCACACGTTGAACGATATGTTGGTCGGTAGCCCAATACCAAAAGCCGATAATGGTTGCTCCGATAAATACCCAAAAACCGGGATAGTCATCATATAATGGATCACCCGTTTCGAAGTGAAACATGTGGTTAGTTCCATATGCAACACCGTTTGATCCAACGCTCAGAGACTTTGAATAGTTAATCATGGCAGTCCAGCCGTGAGCGATACTGCCGTCTCCGAGTGCAGCCAATCCTAAGAAAAGCACAAGAAACGAACCAATGATAAGTATGGGCGTTTGAATGGCCGAAAGTGTCATAACACCCTTCATGCCGCCTAAGACGGTGAATATGCCTGTTATGACAATTAACCCAATAGCTCCGTACCAGAATGGCAAACCAAGAAGGCTCTCCAAGAAAATTCCACCGGTAAATGCGGTTACACTCACTTTGGTCAGCACATAAGCTATTAGAGTAATGATCGACAGCCATGAACCGGTGCGAGGTGTGTAGCGATTTTTGAGGAAGTCGGGCATAGTAATAATTTTCCCCAGCTTAATGTTCATAAGTTGATAAAACGGCACAAAGAGCCAGCCAAGGATGAGGATCATCCAGCCTTGCATTTCCCAGTGCGCCATGCCTACTCCTGCTTTTGCGCCAGTTCCGGCAAGTCCAACCAAGTGTTCTGAACCAATGTTTGCTGCAAAAATAGCCGCGCCAATGATGTACCATGGCTCGCCTTTACCAAACAGGAAATCTTCGCTGTCGGCACCTTTTTGCAATCGTTTGTGTTTTTGTATTGAGTGCCAAACAGCCCAAGTTACAGCACATATCCCGACTGCTATAATCACCCAGTCGAGCCAAATAAATTCATGTGAATTCCAATTCATTTTTCGTTTTTATTAAATTTCTGATGAATAATTGTTTTTACTTTTCTACCGAAAATTTGTAAATGCAAGTGCTTTTATATACTTTCCCTGGTTCGAGAATTGTAGATGGCCATTGTGGTTTATTCGGGCTATCCGGATAATGCTGCGTTTCTAAGCAAATGCCGGAACGCTGTTTGTAAACAATGCCTCGTTTTCCTTTTACTGTTCCATTCAAAAAGTTCCCTGTGTAAACCTGTATTCCTGGTTCATTGGTATATACTTCAACCGAAATTCCGCTAATCGGAGATGTTACTTTAGCTGCCAGTTTGTTTATATCGCCTTTTGTGTTCAACACCCAATTTTGATCGTAACCATTTGCATTTTTCAACTGAACAAAATTATACTTATTAATATCAGTCCCAATTACTTTTGGAGTTCTAAAATCCATCGGAGTGTCTTTAACCGAATCAATGGCACCCGTGGTCATAAATGTGCTGTCAATAGGCGTATAACCATCAGCATTGATATACACGGTATTATCGGTAATAGGGTTGGTGGGATTGCCTGAAAGATTAAAATAGGAATGATTACACATATTGATTACCGTTTTTTTATCAGTAGTTGCTTCAAAATTAATATCGATAGCATTGTCATGAGTCAGTTTGAACGTAACTTTTGCAGTTACATTTCCAGGAAAGTTTTGATCACCATCCGGCGAAAAACGGGTCATTTCAATGGTTGAGTCATTTAGTTGATTCACTTTTTGATAAACCTGGTATTGCCAACCTTTGGGACCGCCGTGGAGGCAATGTCCAAAGTTGTTGGGAATCAAATGGATAGTGTCGCCATCTAATACAAAACGCGCTTTGTTTATACGGTTTGCATATCGACCGATAGAAGCACCAAAATCGCTCGGCACTTTTACATAGTCGGAAATACTGTCGAATCCAAGTACCACATCCTGCATTTTGCCTGCTTTGTCGGGCACTAAAATCGAGACTATCCGTCCACCAAAATTGGTAATACACACTTCCATGCCGGAAGCATTCTTCAATACGTATAAATTAACGGAGTCTCCATTAATTACACTTTGAAATTTTGACTTCTGTAATCCTGAAGCCGTTTTCTCTTCTTGTTTCTGACACGACGACAGTATTAGTAACAATACTGCCCACCCGAATAGCAACTTTTTCATGTGCAATGTTTTATTTATTAAATACTTAAAATTGAAATTCCTATCTCTCAAATGCCTAATTATCTTGTCTGTTGACTTTTCGAGGTCAAAAGTATTTTAAAATATTGTATTGTCAAAATAAAAAGTGTACGAAATACACTAAAAATGTTGTAAAACATATTTTGGCGGTCAGAAATGGATTTTAGATAAAAATGAATGGATATGGATTCAATGAAAATAGATCAAATGGAAAATATTTCGAATGGATATTTCTATGCCAAAATATTTGGAAAAAGACAAAATGTAGAATTTTTCAGGGAGGCTTTATTTACTGGTAATTTTTTCTGATTGAGGAAACTTGCTTTTTTAAAAATCTTAAAAAGACAGGGCTAAAGCCCTGTCAGAAAGGTTGTGAATCTATTTTAATTAGAATCAGATTTTAATTTACTCTTTAAATACTTCCCGGTATATGAATTTTCGCAATGAATAATTTCATCGGGTGTTCCTTCAAATACGATGTTTCCTCCAAGTTCACCGCCTTCGGGACCAATGTCGATCAGATGGTCGGCACATTTAATGATTTCGAGATTGTGCTCGATTATAATCACGGTATGCCCTTTGACAATCAGCGCATCAAAAGCTTTAAGCAATGTTTTTATATCGTGAAAATGAAGACCGGTTGTTGGTTCGTCAAATACGAAAATAGTCGGATCAGGTTTTTCATTGGCTAAAAATGAAGCTAACTTCACGCGCTGACTTTCGCCACCGGAGAGTGTGCTGCTCGATTGTCCGAGTTTAACGTAACCAACGCCAACATCCTGAAGCGGCTTCAGTCGTTTTACGATTTTCTTTTCTATGTTACCGGTTTGGGCTGAAAAAAATTCAATAGCTTGGTTTACCGTCATCTCTAAAACATCATAAATATTTATTCCTTTGTAGGTTACATCCAAGATGTCTTGTTTGAAACGTTTGCCATGGCAATGTTCACATTCTAATATTAAATCAGCCATAAACTGCATTTCAACAGTTACAGTCCCTTCGCCCTGGCATTCTTCGCATCGACCACCTTCGGTATTGAATGAAAAAAAAGAAGCCGAATATCCCATTTGTTTCGATAATTGTTGGTCGCTAAAAAGTTTTCTAATTTCGTCGTAGGCTTTAATGTAGGTAACAGGATTTGATCGAGATGAGCGTCCAATTGGATTCTGATCGACAAATTCAATATTTGTGGCTAAATGCATACTTCCTTGCAGTGTGCCGAATTGTCCCGTTCGGTCGGCAACACCGCCATAGTATTTTTTCATAGCTGAATAAAACACGTTTCGAACCAGCGATGATTTGCCCGAACCACTTACCCCCGAAACCACAGTCAACACGTTTAAAGGGAATTTTACATTGATACCTTTCAGGTTGTTTTCGCGCGCACCGATTACTTCAATGTAGTTGTTCCATTTCCTTCGGAAGGTCGGAATCGGAATTTTTTCCTGCCCGAGTAGATATTGAAGTGTAAATGAGTTTTTTATTTGCGGCTGATCGGGGTTAAAATCCAAAGTCCCTTGATAAACCACTTCACCGCCTAACCTGCCTGCACGTGGTCCGATATCGATCAGGTAATCGGATGCCCGCATGATTTCCTCATCATGTTCAACTACTACTACCGTGTTTCCAAGATCGCGAAGCTGCTTCAGTACTTTTATTAATAAATAGGTGTCGCGCGAGTGCAATCCAATGCTGGGTTCATCTAAAATATATAACGAACCTACCAAGCTGCTTCCCAACGAAGTGACTAAATTAATTCGCTGACTTTCACCTCCTGAAAGGGTATTTGATAATCGGTTTAAAGTAAGATATCCTAATCCAACATCCAATAAAAAGTTTAAACGGTGCTTGATTTCAATCAGTAAACGCTCTGCAACCTTCGCATCGGTTTCATCTAATATTAAGTTTTCAAAATATTGTTTTAACGCATCTATTGGCATCATTACCAATTCAGTGATGGATTTTCCGGCAACGCGAACATAAGAAGCTTCTTTTTTCAACCGACTTCCCATGCACTCGGGGCAGATTGTTTTACCCCTGTATCGCGCCAACATAACCCGATATTGAATTTTATACTGATTTAGTTCCAGCATATTGAAAAACGTATGAAGTCCTTCGAAATACTGATTGCCAGTCCAAATTAAATGACGCTGATCATCCGTGAGTTCGAAATAGGGTTTGTGAATCGGGAAATCGAATTTAGAGGCACTACGAATCAGTTGATTTTTCCACTCGCCCATAATTTCTCCTTTCCAACAGGCAACGGCATCCTGGTATATTGACAGAGTTTTGTTTGGAACGACCAAATCCTCATCAATGCCAATGACGCGACCAAAACCTTCACACTTGGGACAAGCACCCAGTGGACTGTTAAAGCTAAAAAGATGAACCGTGGGTGTATCGAATTGCATTCCATCGGCATCGAACGACTTTGAAAAGCTTAATCGTAAAATTTCACTTTCGCCTTCGGAAGTAAAAGCAGGGATTGTAACATGAAGTATACATGCTCCTTTCCCTTCGTAAAATGCAGTTTCAATCGAATCGGTCAGCCGGCTAACACCTGCATTGCTCCGATCAACAGTCAAACGGTCGATAATCAAAAATAATTCAGAAAGTGAGTTGAGCAGAGACTTATTATCCATTAATTCCTGGATTTTAATAGTTTCGCCATTTGCTTCAACCCTGCTAAAACCCTGTAAAATTAAATTTTGTAATGACTCGACTACTGTTTGATCATCAGATATAACAACCGTAGTGAGCAGCATTATTTTTGTCCCATCAGGAAAATTTAAAGCGGTTTTGACCACATCTTCCACTTCATGTTTTTTTACCAACTCACCCGAAATTGGCGAAAAAGTTTTCCCAATACGGGCATAAAGTAATTTGATGTATTCATAAATTTCGGTTGAAGTGCCGATTGTGGAACGTGGGTTGCGGGTGTTTACCTTTTGCTCGATAGCAATCGCCGGTGGAATTCCTTTGATAAAATCTACTTCAGGTTTACTCATCCGCCCAAGAAATTGCCTAGCATAAGCCGAAAGGCTTTCAACATATCGGCGTTGTCCCTCGGCATAAAGCGTGTCAAATGCGAGTGATGACTTTCCAGACCCTGAAAGTCCAGTAATCACCACCAGCTTGTTTCGTGGAATCGCTACATCGATATTTTTCAGATTATGAACACGAGCTCCTTTGATAATTATATTTCCTGGTTTCGACATGATTAGTATTTCAAATATTCAAATATTAGCATTGTATATTTAATGTAAGTAAACTTTCGTACATGTCAATACCTCGCTTTTTTAATGTGCAAAGATACAACAAAACCTACTTTTCAGAGTCAGCTTTTCATTTTTTTTCTGGTTGCAGATGTTTGTGATCTGCTTTAGATACTGTGAAAATAATTGAATTGATTAAAATAATCTTTTTCAATTTAAATATAAATATGGAAACCATAGAATACCTATTGTTTTTAAATATTCTTTTCAGTTGAATCAGTATCAACTTTTTGATTTGCCCGTATTTGTATGTCCTGGATTTATTACTAATCTCTCGTACTTGTATGCTCAACCGCAAAGCAATCTTTATATTTATGCATTATTATTGTATATCCTACCCATTTAATTGTATATTATTTGTATATACATTTAAATATGCTTAAATAAATGCATATTTATAGAGCTTTAATTGTGTGTTTATAAAAATTAGAGTAATTTTGTCTCCGATCTAAATATTTATGCATTTTTCAAATATACATAGAAGTAAGTTCCATTTTTGGAAGACCTTCAATAATTATTTTTTTACATATGAAAAATAAAAGAAACCGTTTGCAAATTATCTCCGAGATTCTCCGTTCACGTGTAGTGGGAAGTCAGGAAGAATTACTGAAAATTTTAGTTGAACGACAGTGTGATGTAACCCAGGCTACTTTGTCGCGCGATCTTAAACTATTGAAAGTTGCCAAAACACCCTTAGCCAACGGGACGTATAAATATATTTTACCTTCCTATAATAAACCGTTACCGGCTCAAAAAGATATCGGTAGCAATATGCCCGGTCATGGTGCGGTAAAGAGTTTAGAGTTTTCGGGTAGTTTGGGCGTTGTAAAGACCAAGCCTGGATACGCCAGTGCCATTGCTTGGGATATCGATAACTCTGCTTCCGAAATCGTATTGGGAACCATTGCTGGCGACGATACAATATTGTTGATTCCTCGCGAAGGAGTAACACGTGAAGATATTTTTGAAATGCTGAATATTACATTCTCCGAACAAAAGTAAATTTACTTGAAGATTTTATTATCTTTGTCGCCTTTTTTCTTTATAGTTTATTAAAATAAAGAATGTGATGCACATTTGTTTTTATGTGTTAGTTATCCTTTATCATGTAAATAGTTGAATATAAAAAGATTTGATTGTAAAGTTGAACATGAATAACGAAAATACCGTTGAAGAGATAACGGTTAAAATTGCAGATGAAAGCTGCCTGAAATATGTCGATACAATATTGACAACAATTGCTGATGCAGCTAAAGTGCGTGGTACGGGTATTGCCCGTCGCTCGCCCGAATATGTAGAGTTGAAAATAAAAGAAGGAAAGGCTATAATCGCTTTGAATGGAGATGAATTTGCCGGATTTTGCTACATCGAAAGCTGGGGTAACAAAAAATTCGTAGCTAATTCGGGACTTATTGTTGTCGATAAGTTTCGCGGACATGGTTTAGCAAAACGCATCAAACGCAAAGCGTTCGAACTCTCGCGTAAGCGATATCCCGAAGCAAAGATTTTTGGATTAACAACCGGTTTGGCTGTGATGAAAATTAATTCTGAATTAGGTTACAATCCCGTAACTTTTTCTGAATTAACCGACGACGATGCTTTTTGGAAAGGATGCGAAAGTTGTGTTAACTATGATATCCTTCAACGTACCCATCGCAAACATTGCCTTTGTACCGGCATGTTGTTCGATCCGGCAAAGGATGATAAAATGAAATAGAGATGCATGATACCTGAGTGATGATGAGATTATAAAACTCAACGGTTTTTCATGCTTGTAACTAGGTTTTTATAAAATAAAATAAATGAAAGAGAAAGTATTATTAGCATTCAGTGGCGGATTAGACACTTCGTTCTGCGCCATGTATTTAGCTCAGGATAAAGGATATGAAGTGCATACTGCAGTAGCAAATACGGGTGGGTTTAGTGCCGTTGATTTGAAATTAATAGAAGATAAAGCTTATCGATTAGGAGCAAAAACACATACTACGCTTGATGTTACGCAAGAATATTACGATAAAAGCATCAAATATATGGTTTTTGGGAATGTGCTTCGCAATGGCACTTATCCTATTTCAGTAAGTTCCGAACGTATTTTTCAGGCAATCGCAATTATTCAGTATGCAAAAGAAATTGGTGCTGATTATGTGGCGCATGGAAGCACAGGTGCAGGAAACGACCAGGTAAGATTCGACCTCACTTTTGATGTATTAGCACCCGAAATTAAAATTCTTACACCTACTCGCGACTTGACATTGACCAGAGAATATGAAATTAATTATCTGAAACTTCACGGTTTTGAGGCTGATTTTAATAAAATGGAATATTCCATCAATAAGGGTTTATGGGGTACATCAATTGGAGGAAAGGAAACCCTGAAGTCAGATCAAACCTTGCCTGAGGAGGCTTACCCGAGTCAAGTTACAAAGCATGGAGAAGAGACTGTTACCCTTGAGTTTGAACAAGGTCAAATTTGTGCTATCAACGGGATGCGGAATCAGAACAAAGTATTGCTGATTAATGAGTTGGAAAAAATTGCAAGCGCTTATGGCATTGGACGTGATATGCATATCGGTGATACTATCATCGGAATCAAAGGGCGTGTTGGATTCGAGGCAGCTGCTCCGATTTTAATTATCAATGCACACAAAATGCTTGAAAAACATACCCTTTCCAAATGGCAACAATACTGGAAAGATCAATTGGGAAACTGGTACGGCATGTTTCTTCACGAAGCTCAATATCTCGAACCGGTTATGCGTGATATCGAAAAATTTTTAGAAAGTTCACAGCAAAATGTGACTGGAAAAGTTGTCGTAAAACTTCGTCCTTACAGCTATACTTTAGTGGGTGTCGACAGTACATTCGATTTGATGAAAACCGATTTTGGAGAATATGGCGAAGTTAACCGAGCCTGGAGTGCTGACGATGTGAAAGGATTTACTAAAATTCTCGGCAATCAAATGAAAATTTTCTACAACGTTCAAAAACGTAACGACAAGTAATCTTTTCTCTTTAATCAGAGGCTTAGTTGGCTGTGTTGAATTTGAATCGAAAACAATCTTTTCGTAAAATTGTAACTTTACTACGGTAATTTCTTAAAAAAGGATTGATTGTTTTTGATTGTTTTCGTTGTATAACTTTATAAGAAAAAAAATAGATTAATCGGATTTTTGCATCCACATCCATGAACCTAAAAGCATTGGAATTGCAAAGTTTATCAACCAGATGGCTAATGCTGCAAAGAGAATGGCTACCTGATTTCCAACAAAAGCGCCAATAAACATCACGGCATAAGAGCTTCGCACGGCAGGTTCAGAAAATGCAAAAGCTGGAGTGAAACTTACAAATAAATAAGATGTGGGAATGGCTATGGCTGCTTGAAGTAAAGTTATCCCTACTGACCAAAAACGCAACATAAAGTAAAATTGCAGGCAAAATACTATATATCGTAAAATACTTATTATTAATACTTTTAATAGTTCGATTCGGGAATAACCCGACAAAAATAACAAGAAATCTAAAACGGATCGATACTTTATTTTTCGTTCCAAATAGGGAATCAGCAAGGGAAATTCGAAGTAAAGAAATGCAAAAGCAATTCCCATTAAGAACATGACGATCAGATAAATTTCGCTATTCAATGAACTTGATGTATGCCGAAGTCCTAAAAAAAACAGAAAAGCCGGAACACCGCATAAAATCATCGTCATGTTTTGTGTCAGGCTATTCATAAAACTCAATGTTACACCTGCTTTTCGAAATTCCGGATTGACAAATGCGATGCGACCTGCAAATTCACCAACCCGATTGGGCGTAAAAAACCCTGTTGCAATGCCCGTAAATACCGATTGTATAGACTCAAATATGCTAAAATGCTGTAATTTGCTTATAAGCATTTTCCATTTCAATGATTCTAATAACCAGTTTATCGGCAATAAAATGAAAACACCTCCTAACCATACAAATCGCGTGAAATCAAAATGAAATAATTGCTGGATTAATGCATCGTAATGTGGAAAAGTGGAAAGTTTATAAATCAAAAATGAATAAGACAACACCAAAACAATGCGTTTAAAATAGTGTTGCCACGTGACACCACTAATTTCTTTTAATCCCGGAATGGTAAAGCTGTGCGTCATGGAGTTGTTTAGATATAAAAATGGAAGAGAACTAAATTACAAACCGTTTACTTTGCTTTGTCAGTCTTGAATGTAAATTTCTTTTGTGAAAAATAGCTGAACATAGTAGTTAGAAGCGTAATCACCATTTTTGAAGGGGTAGGATAGAAACCCAAAATATCGACTAATATTTTTAATCCCAAGTAATTGATCAACAAATTGGCCAATACGACCAAACAATATCGAAAAAGTTGTACCTTTCCACGTAATTCTGATCCGGTAAATGTTACATATTTTTGCAGAAAAAAACCAGTAAGCAAGCTAATGGGGAATGTCAGGAACAAGGCAGCAATATGCGAACTAAGCGTAAAAATGCCTAGATGTAGCATTTGCTGGTTTAATATGAAATGGTACATGCAAAAATACAAAAACCAATCGAGAATCATGTTGGCTACTCCCGAAACACCATATCGAAAAAACTGTAACGACATGGTTTTACGAAAGGGAGGATAAAAAAAATCGATCATTCGGCTAATCCAATAGCCTGACAAAACGAATATTCTTCTCATAAAAAAATGAAACAAGCGATTGTTTTAACAGTTAATTGATGCTTAAAAATAGGTAAATAGAACTATTATACTTACTTTTGCAGTGAAAATAAAACGCTTTTAACTAAAGTGCAAAGATACGATATTCTATCGATTTTTTTGTTCAATTTATAAGGATTTTAACCGAGAATCGAAGAAAATTAATTCTATTCGTTTTCCTTTATCCAACTGATTTACAAAGTATTTATTATGCCAGACGACTATCACGAGCGAAATGACACATGTACGCGCCAAAAAACACTTGGGACAGCACTTCCTCAGGGATATGGAAGTGGCACGTCGTATAACTGCAAGCTTACCGCTTGATGGTTGTACTTCCGTACTTGAAATAGGACCTGGCACAGGTGTCCTCACTCAATTTCTTCTCCAGATTCCGGATATAAAACTAACTGCTGTTGAACTTGATTCAGAATCGGTTATTTACTTGCACCAACATTTCCCGCAACTCCACGTTATCGAAGCTGATTTTCTAAAAATTGATTTAAAATCTTTTCTGCCGGATAAATTTTGCATTATCGGTAATTTTCCCTATAATATTTCAAGTCAGATCTTTTTTAAAACCCTCGAACATCGCGATTCAATTCCCTGCTTGGTGGGTATGATTCAAAAAGAAGTAGCCGAACGAATGGCTGCACCTGCCGGAAGCAAAACTTATGGCATTTTAAGTGTTCTGATGCAGGCATTTTTCACTATCGAATATCTTTTCACGGTTCACGAACATGTTTTTGACCCTCCACCCAAGGTCAAATCGGCTGTTATTCGCCTTACCCGAAATGATGTACATTCGCTCAACTGCAATGAACAACTCTTCAAAACGGTGGTGAAAACAGCCTTCAATCAACGTCGCAAAACTTTGCGTAATTCGCTTAAACCGTTGGTAGATAAAAATCATCAAATGTTTGCAGATCACTTGTTCGATTTAAGACCCGAACGCCTCGATGTGGCTGCTTTTGTAGATTTGACGAATAGGGTGGAAATGGCTTTACAATAATTTTTTTACCACTTTTAAATACTTTCGCGCGATTATTTTTTTTAAATCTTATGGACGATTATCATTCCGAATTGTTAGTATTAACCTGAATAGAGAATTTTGTATGTGTTCTCTATTCTTAAAATCAGAAAGGGAAACATATATGAAACCTCAAAAAAGTTACAACAATCTTCAGTTGTCGGGGCAATTTTTGGTTGCAAAAAATGCACTAATATTAACCTACAGCTTTATTTTTCCGGTTGAACAATTTCAAACTCCTATTCCATTGTAAATGAATTTTATTGCTTTCAAACTGTAATTTGAACAAGCAATGTATTTTAATATTATTCGGTTTTTTAAACAACTGATATTCTATTCATTCATTTATAAGAATAACATCATGACACCACAAATAACCTTTTATGCAAGTCAAGTTATTGGCTGCAAAATTCTTGATCCAAATGGGGTAGGTTTTGGAAAAGTGCTCGAGATAATTGTACTTTCATCAGCGACTGAAAACACACCACACGAAGCCTTTCGTCCCCGTATTATCGGAATAAGAACCAAAATTGAAGGACAAATCCGTACCTTGGATTTTTCTTTTATGAAAATTGAAAATAGGCAAAATAAATTTATTTTTAGCTGCAACCAAATTCTCGATTTGGATAAGACTGCCGCAGAACACGGAATTCCCCTGAAAAAAAACATTCTTGATCGGCAGATTGTGGACATCAACGGACGGAAATTGGTTCGTGTAAATGACATCCGGTTGGTTTCCATTGCATCGGGAACCTTTGCCATCGCGGTCGATATTGGTACTGAAGGATTATTGCGCCGGTTGGGTGTTGCCGATTTTTTCAATAAAATATTGAATATTTTCGGTTTCAGCATTCCTACTCAATATATTTTATGGGACGATGTTGAAGCTTTTGATAGTAGCAATTTCAATATTAAATTATCTCACTCATCGAGTAAACTGCAACGATTACATCCATCTGATATTGCTGATATTATCGAAGAAATGGGCTCTCATTCACGTACAAAAGTTTTCGAATCGCTTGATGAGGAAAAAGCCGCCGATGTTTTGGAAGAAATGGAACCTTATGCACAGGCTCAATTAATCGAAAGTCTTTCGATTGGAAAAGCTGCTGATTTGCTCGAAAAAATGCCGGCTGATGAGGTTGCCGATTTACTCGACGAATTAGAAGAAGACAAGGTTGAACTGCTTTTGAATGAGATGGAAAAAGAATCATCGGAAGAGGTACGTGAATTGCTCGAGTATGAAGATAAAGAAGTAGGAAGTATTATGACAACCGATTTTCTGTCGTTTCGTCATAACATGTCTATCAATCAAACACTTGAAGTGCTACGCGAAAAAAAGCCCGAAGCAGATACCATCTATTCTCTGTTTATTACCGATGACAATGAAAAGTTAGTTGCGACTGTTTCGTTGCGTGATTTGGTAGTTTCAGCTCCCGAAAAAACCTTAGGTGAAATTATGAATACTAATTTCATTCGGGTAAACGATGAAGATAAAATCAATACCCTTGCCGAAATTATTTCGAAATACGATTTGCTGGCTATTCCTGTAACCGATGCTGAAAATACGCTCATGGGTATGGTAGTGATCGACGATATTGTTGAAGATTTAATGTATAAAGGGAAAACTAAGAAAGGAGGACGGGCATGGCGTTAATTAAATATTCAGAGTTTGCCAAACGACGCAAAAGTATCTGGCGAAATGTCATTGTATTTTTGGCAATATTGGGCCCGGGAATAATAACCGGGAGTGTAGATAACGATGCAGGTGGAATCACAACGTATTCAGTAGCCGGTGCATTATACGGTTATAATCTGCTGTGGACCATGATTCCTGCTTTTCTAGTATTGGTAGTGGTTCAGGAAATGAATGCCCGCATGGGAATTGTTTCCGGAAAAGGATTGGCCGATTTGATACGCGAAAATGCCGGAGTAAAAATAACCTTTTTTATTTTTGTTGGTTTGTTGATTGCCGATATTGGTAATACCACAACCGAATTTGCAGGGATTGCCGGTAGTATGCAGGTTTTTGATGTCAGTAAATATATCAGTGTTCCCATTTCAGCCGTTTTGGTGTGGTGGTTAGTTGTGAAAGGCACTTATAAAATCAGCGAACGGATATTTCTTGTTTTCAGTGCATTTCTATTAGTTTATGTGGTTTCAGCGATTATCGGAAAACCGCATTGGACTGAAATATCTCATGCTATGATTAAGCCTGATATACAATACAATAAAGACTATTTAGTTATTGTGATTGGAATTATTGGTACTACTATTGCTCCCTGGATGCAGTTTTATATGCAATCGGCTGTTATTGAGAAAGGTTTGAAAATTACAGAATATAAATTCACACTTTGGGATGTAATTATTGGCAGTTTGATCACTGTTATTGTGGCATTCTTTATAATCGTTGCTTGTGCTTCAACGCTTCACGAAAATAAAATTGTAATAAATGAAGCGAAAGATGCTGCTATGGCATTAAAGCCGATAGCGGGCAATTTGGCCTCGGTAACATTTGCTTTCGGGTTATTTATTGCGTCCATTTTTTCTGCAACAATTTTACCTGTAGCTACGGCATTTTACGTATGCGAAGCTTTTGGATTTGAAGCTGGCGTAGATAAAAAATGGAAAGAAGCACCTCAATTTTATTGGCTATTTACAGCCATCATTATTATTGGTGCCGCTATTATTTTAATTCCAAATGCACCATTGATTTTGATCACTTTATGGTCACAGGTTGCCAATGGTGTTTTGTTGCCGGTAGTTTTGATCTGTATGATTCTGATTGTAAATAACAAAGAGGTAATGGGCGATTATGTCAACAACCGGCTTCAAAATATATTTGGCTGGACAACGATTCTGGTTCTGATAGGTCTTACATTAATGCTTTTTGTTTCGTCATTTCTTTGAAATGTAAATTCAAGCAAAAAAAAGCACAACGATTCGTTGTGCTTTTTTTTTTAAAAAATAATTTAATACTTTCAGTTACCTTTGCAAACATTACAAATGCCTGAATAACATATTTCTACTGCATTAGCGATAAAATCTTTGCTTTGGGGTAATTTAAAAAGCTCTGGATTCAGATTGAAAATATCGTGTACAGCTCCGCAGCTTTTGCAAATAAAATGTGCGTGTGCCGAAGTATCCACATCATATCGTGAATTTTTTTCATCGATGACTAAAGCTTGAACTGCACCTCGTTGAACAAACAAATCCAATGTGTTGTAAACCGTTGTTTTTGATAAAGTAGGCATCGAAGGATTTAACGCGGTGTAAATATCTTCGATGGTTGGATGAATACGATTGTTAAGCAAAAAATCCATCACAGCCGTACGTTGAACGGATGGTTTTATCAAAAATTTACGTAAGTATTGATGTGAATCTGTAATTGAATACATAATTTGTAATTTTATTTTTTTTGAAATCAGTACAAAGATAATCATTGAGTTATGAAATGGTACTTTTTTAATTGATATTTAAACTAAATACACGTTGAAAGGGTTGGATTTAAAATTAATTTTATATTAAAGGTGTTATTCAATGGGTTAAAAAATAAAATCGCCTACCGTTTAAGGAAGGCGATTTATTAAATCTTAGTTTTTAAAATTATAAAACATTGATTTCTTTCAAAATATTGTTAGTGGCACGAACTGCAGTTGCACTTTTTTCAAACAATGCTTTTTCGTTATCATTCAATTTATAGTCAATAATTTCTTCGACGCCATTTTTACCAATCAGTGTAGGAACACCGATACAAATATCATTTTGTCCATATTCGCCTTCAAGATATACGCAACAAGAAATAATCTTTTTCTGATCGTGAATAATCGATTCAACTAAGTAAGCAGCGGCAGCGCCGGGGGCATACCATGCCGAAGTTCCGAGCAAACCGGTCAATGTTGCTCCACCTACCATTGTGTCGCTCACAACTTTAGCCAATGTTTCATCGCTTAACAAATCGCTCACTGAACGCCCTTTGTAATTAGCGAATCGAGTCAATGGAATCATGGTTGTGTCGCCGTGTCCACCGATAACCATTCCTTCAATTTCGTTTGGATTTGCATTTAAGGCTTTGCTTAGGTAGCATTTAAAACGTGAGCTGTCCAACGCTCCACCCATCCCAATTACTTTATTTTTAGCAAGTCCGGTAGTCTTTAATGTTAAATAGGTCATCGGATCCATTGGATTGCTTACGATTACCAAAATGGCGTTAGGCGAAAATTTAAGAATATTCTCGGCTACCGATTTTACAATTCCTGCATTGACTCCAATAAGTTCTTCGCGTGTCATTCCGGGTTTTCGTGGAATTCCTGAAGTGATAACTACGACGTCCGAATTGGATGTTTGAGCATAATCATTGGTACAACCCACAATTTTACTGTCAAACCCCAACAGGGTGGCAGTTTGGATCATATCCAATGCTTTACCTTCTGATACACCTTCTTTAACATCGAGCATCACAACTTCGTCGGCTACTTCATTAAAAGCAAGTACATTTGCACAAGTGGCACCTACATTTCCGGCACCTACAACAGTTACTTTTGACATAATAAATTTTTTTATTTTTTTTATTGATAAATCTCTTACTTTTTGAGGACACAAAGGTAAGGAATATGTTTTTATTAAAGAAATATTTCTTTAATATTTAAATCCCCTTAATGTCTTTAAATAATACACAAGTCATGAGCTTTCAAATGAGTTTTATTCTAAAGTTTTTAGTACCTTTGTGCTGTTAAAATGAAAGTTAGATCCTGAAATTTGGTAATAAATAAATTCTTAAATAGTTTTTCTTAAACAGTTTTCAGTGGATAAAAGTTCATTTTTCATCGACTTTGAATAAATCTGTTTTTAATATAAATTTTAATAACAAAAAGATATGCAGACAATTGACAATTTTAATTTTGCCGGCAAGAAAGCTTTTGTTCGGGTGGATTTTAATGTCCCTCTGAATGAAAACTTTGAAATTACCGATGATAACCGTATTCGGGCCGCACTTCCAACTTTAAAAAAGATTTTAAATGATGGCGGCAGTGTGATTATTGCTTCGCACATGGGTAGACCAAAGAAAAATCCGGATTCGAAGTATTCTCTAAAGTCGATTTTGGCTCATGTAAGCGAATTACTTGGAGTAACTGTGAAATTTGCTTCGGATTGCATGGGAGCAGAAACCGCTCAAATGGCTGCCCAGTTGAAACCCGGTGAAGCTTTACTCCTTGAAAATTTGCGTTTTTATGAGGAAGAAGAAGGAAAACCACGCGGTGAATTTGCAACGGATGAAGAAAAAGCAGCCGCCAAAAAAGTTACCAAGGAAAACCAAAAGAAATTTACCCAAACGCTGGCTTCGTATGCTGATTGTTATGTGAACGATGCATTCGGAACTGCCCACCGCGCACATGCATCGACGGCATTGATTGCTAAATATTTTGATGAAAACAGCAAGATGTTTGGCTACTTGATGGAAAAGGAAGTTCTTGCTGTACAAAAAGTTATGACAGATACGGCACGCCCTTTTACAGCTATTATGGGGGGGTCAAAAGTTTCATCGAAAATTGAAATTATTGAAAATCTACTAACAAAAGTAGACAACCTGATTATTGCCGGAGGAATGACTTATACGTTTACCAAAGCCTTAGGCGGTAAAATCGGTAATTCGATTTGTGAAGACGATAAATTAGATTTAGCCCTTGAATTATTAGAGAAAGCTAAAGCAAACAAGGTGAATATGGTTTTGGCTGTTGATGCTAAAATTGCAGATTCGTTCAGTAACGAAGCAAAAACAGCTTTTGTGCCTGTGAGTGAAATTCCCGATGGCTGGCAAGGACTGGACATTGGTCCTAAAACCGAACAAATTTTTTCAGACGTGATTAAAGCTTCTAAAACCATTTTGTGGAACGGGCCTACTGGCGTTTTTGAGTTCGATAATTTCACGCAGGGTTCACGTGCTGTTGGTGATGCCATTGTCGAAGCGACTAAAAACGGTGCTTTCTCATTGGTCGGCGGTGGTGATTCTGTTGCCTGCGTTAATAAATTTGGTATAGCTGATAAAATGTCCTATGTTTCAACCGGAGGCGGTGCTTTACTCGAAGCTATTGAAGGTATCGTACTCCCTGGTATCGAAGCTATCCGTGGATATTAATTTTCTGATTTACCCCCATATTGTATTTCTTAAAAACCATTCATATCACTGAATGGTTTTTTTGTCTTAGCTTTCTTCGTTCTATGTTCGAAACAACAGGTATAACATAATCCGGAAAAGTTTATACCTTTGCATGCTAAATTGATTGATGTGAAAAAACATCCTTAATTTTGAAAATCATGGATCTTATATTATTGTCGACAAGATGTATGAAATTATAATTATGTTATTGGTATTCAAATATATAATCTAATGCTGACAGAAGTTTTATGGAAACATTTACAAGTGATTTAACCCATCAGGATTTCCCTGTCTCCGAGAAGATTTCAGGAAGAACTATACGAAAATCAATTTTTGATCTCATTCGGTTGGAATATCCTCAATTTAAAGCTGATCAGTCATTGGCATTATCAGAATTGAATGGTTTTCGTGAGAAATATATCGAAACATTTTTGAAAAATCAAGTTGGAGAGCTCTCCACCTCTGAAAATACTGTGCTCGAATCATTAAAAAACAAGACTACCCTTTCAGACAAAATCGATGATGATAACCCCGAACGGACTTTTGGACAACGCATTGCAGATAAGGTTGCAAGTTTTGGAGGCAGCTGGACATTTATTATTTTGTTTGGAACTTTTTTGCTCATTTGGATTTTAATAAATGTTTTCTGGTTGGTTAACAAGGCTTTTGATCCTTATCCGTTTATTTTATTAAATCTGATTTTATCTACCATTGCAGCCGTTCAGGCACCGGTCATCATGATGAGCCAGAATCGTCAGGAAGAAAAAGACCGTGATCGGGCTAAAAAAGATTATATGGTGAATTTAAAAGCCGAGATGGAACTTCGGATGTTGCACGAGAAAATTGATCATCTGATTATTGATCAGCAACAGGAAGTTATAGAAATTCATAAAGTTCAAATTGACCTAATGAATGATATTTTGAAACGGATTGAAAAAATGGAGGACAAATACAAATAATTTCAACAACAAACATTTGCAACTAAAATTTAAAACCATTTATTTTTCATATTTAATTTTTTTCAAACATACACCCATGAAAAAATTATGTAACTTTCTCATTCTTTTCGTATTCGTTGGGATGCACATTTATGCGAAGCAACCCGACCGTCAAGTAATTGATTTTGATAATGATTGGAAATTTAGTCTTGCCGATTCTACTTTAAATGCATCGGCTTCGAATTTTGATGACAGTGCCTGGCGAACGCTAAATCTGCCTCATGATTGGAGTATTGAATCGGATTTCAAAAAAGAATTCCCTGCTTCCCCTGGTGGAGGTGCATTGCCTGGCGGCATCGGCTGGTATCGCAAAACCTTTAATATTGACGCTCCAGATAGAAGAAAAAAAGTGTTTGTTGAGTTCGATGGCATTTATCGAAACAGTGAAGTGTGGATTAACGGCACGTATCTTGGTAAACGACCCTATGGTTATTCTTCATTTCAGTATGAATTGACTCCTTATCTAAAGCCGGGTTCTAAAAATGTGATTGCCGTAAAAGTTGATAATTCAAAACAGCCGAATTCCAGATGGTATTCTGGTTCGGGAATCTACCGGAATGTACATCTGATTTTCACTAAATCGGTGTATGTCGAACATTGGGGAACATATGTGACAACGCCATATATCAATGCCGACAGTGCTGAAATCGCCATTCAAACAACTATAAAAAACACGATGGAACTTGCTCAATCCGTAGGAGTTGAACAATTGCTTTACGATGCAAATGGAAATTTGGTAGGTAAAACGGCTGATAATTTAATGATTGGAGGTTCTGGCAAATCGAATGTTTTTTTTCAAAAATTAGAAATTAAAAAGCCTAATTTGTGGAGTATTGAATACCCATACTTGTATAAATTGGTAACGCGTCTAAATATATTCGGTATTTCGATGGATGAATATGAAACGACTATTGGCATCAGGTCATTTAATTTTGATGTTGAAAAAGGGTTTTTCCTGAATGGTAAGCATCTTAAAATTAATGGAGTATGTATGCATCATGATTTGGGAGCATTGGGAGCTGCCGTAAATACACGGGCTATCCAACGTCAATTGCAGATACTCAAAGGCATGGGGTGTAATGCAATTCGTACTTCTCACAATCCACCCGCTCCTGAACTTCTTGATTTATGCGACCGCATGGGTTTTCTTGTGATGGACGAAGCATTCGATATGTGGGTGAATAAAAAAACAAAATATGATTATGCATCAGATTTTCCGGAATGGCATAAAAAGGACTTGACAGACATGATTTTACGTGACAGAAATCATCCTTCCATTATCATTTGGAGTATAGGTAACGAAGTGATTGAACAGTGGGGTGAACCAAAAATCAAAGATATGGATCTGAAGGATGCCAACATTCAGTTAAACAATCAGAAAACGCAGGAATCCTCGACGAATATGGGTAAATATGCACAGCTTACCAGAGCGTTAGTTGATATTACTAAAAGTGTTGATCCAACTCGGCCTGTTTCGGCTGCATGCAACGATACGAATGATAAGAACACTCTTTTTCAGTCAGGAGCTTTAGACTTGATTGGATTTAATTATCATGAAAATGAATATGCAGGCGTAACCAAAAGATTCCCGACACAGCCGTTTTTTGTAAGCGAATCGGTATCAGCTCTTCAAACCCGCGGTTTTTACCTTATGCCTTCAGATAGTATGTTCATTTGGCCTGAAAGCTGGAATAAACCGTTTCGTAATCCGCTTCAAAAATGTTCAGCGTACGATAATAGTCATGCACCTTGGGGGTCGACTCATGAAGAAACCTGGAAAATTGTCAAGAAATTCGATCACATTGCAGGTCAATTTATCTGGACAGGTTTTGATTATCTTGGCGAACCAACTCCTTATTGGTGGCCTTCGCGCAGTTCATATTTTGGAATCATCGATTTGGCCGGTTTTCCTAAAGATGTTTATTATATGTATCAAAGTGAATGGAGAACCAAAGATGTGTTGCATATTTTCCCGCATTGGAACTGGGAACCGGGTAAAGTGATTGATGTATGGGCATATTATAATAATGCTGATGAAGTTGAACTGTATCTTAACGGTGTTTCATTAGGGAAACGAAGCAAAGCCGGTGATGACCTCCATGTGATGTGGCGGGTGAAATATGAACCAGGAACATTGAAGGCCGTTTCGCGTAAAAACGGGAAAGTGGTGTTGACAAAAGAAATTAAAACAGCCGGTACCCCTGTGAGCATTAGTTTAAAGGCTGATCGTTCAATCATTAAAGCCGATGGGAAAGACTTATCGTTTGTAACTGTACAACTTTTGGATAAGGATGGAAATGCATCGCCCGTTGCCGACCAGTTGGTAAAATTCAGCGTGGATGGAGCAGGTGCAATTGTTGGGACAGATAATGGCGACGAAAATGATCATGTTTCACTCAAAAAACCCGAACGCCATTTGTTTTTCGGGAAATGTTTGGTCATTGTTCAAAGCACAGACAAAAGTGGAAATATTGTTCTCGGTGCTTCAGTTGATGGATTACCAACCCAACAAATTGTGATTCAAAGCAAATAAAGCCAATTCTATTATTAAAAAAGTCCCTTTAAACTGCTGTTTTAATGGGACTTTTTTAATGAAATCAAAAATATGACGTAAACGAAGGATTAATGACTATTCTATACTTTCCTTACCATCTTTAATATTTTGCAGGTATTCAGTTGGGGTTACGCCGAATTCCTCTTTAAAGCATTGGCGGAAATAGGACGGGGTACTAATTCCTACTTTGAATATAATTTCGGTAATAGAATATTTGTGTGTTAACAACATTCTTTCGGCATTAATCATTTTAATTTTTCTAATAAATTCATTTGCTGAAAGTCCGGTCAAGGATTTAATTTTTCGATAAAGCGTGGAATGACTCATATACATCTGATCGGCAATCTGAGCAATATTTAGCTGCTCAATTTCTAAATTTGCTTCAATAATTTTTGTCAGTTTTTCTATAAATTCATTATCTAATTTACTTATTGAGCTTTTCACAATATCTTGTTTATTGAGTATTGTGGATTTAAACAGATCTGCAATTTTCTTTCGGGACTCAAGAATATTATTTACCCTGCTTTTAAGAAGATTGCCGCTGAATGGCTTCGTCAGGTAAGAGTCGGCTCCAACGTTATAACCATCTGTTTTGTCCTGAAGTGAATCTTTGGCTGTAAGTAAAATAATAGGGATATGACAGGTTCGAATATCATTTTTAATGGTCTGACATAATTCCATACCATCCATAACAGGCATCATGATATCGCTAATAATAATATCTGGCAACCTTTCAATTGCCATTTGTAGTCCGATTTTTCCATTTTCTGCCAATAAAATCTCGAATGAATCTTCAAAACAATCGTGTATATATTCTTGTATTTCAATATTATCCTCAACAATTAATATCACCAGTCTGGATAAAGAATGGATTTGTTCGTCGGTTATTTCAATTTCAGGTTCGTTATGAAGCGCATCCGGATAAGTATTATGTGTTAAAAATTGAAGAGTGAATGTAGTCCCAATTCCAAGTGTACTCTCAACTGAAATTGTAGCCTGATGTAGTTCCATCATATTTTTCACAAGCGATAAACCAATTCCGGTACCAGATGCCTGATATTTGCCTTTCACTTGATAATATCTGTCGAAAATGCGGGATAAAGACTCAGTTGGGATTCCGACGCCTGTATCGGCAATCTGAATTTCGGTGTAAAGTGTATTTGCTATTGTTTTGTTGCTTATTATCAAAGTTATAGTACCTTTTTCGGTGTACTTCATCGCATTTGAAATCAAGTTATCCAGAATAATTGTAATCACTTCTGTGTCATAGTAAATTTCGATCGGATCAGGAGGTAAATCAATTTTAAATTTAATATTTTGATTTTGATTTATCTCTTTGTATTTCAGCCATATTTCATGTGCAAGATTGGAAATATTTTCTTTCGCTACATTTAATTTCCGATTGCTTGTTTCTGATTTTCTGAACTCAAGAATTTGGTTAATCAAGTCAAGTAGTCGTTTGGCGCTATGATGTATTGAATTAATTTTTTTAAGTTGCCCTTTTTGAAGGGCATTGTCGGCAATCAAATCTTCGAGTGGACCGATGATCAACGTAAGTGGTGTGCGAAGTTCGTGGGTAATATTGGTGAAAAAACGCAACCGTTCGTTATTCAATTCTTGTTCTTGTTGATGATTTTTCTTTTCTAAATAGAGTGAGTTTTCTAAATCTAATTTTCGTTTATAGAAGCGGAGAAGAAAAAATGCAACCACGATTAAAGCAATCAGGTAAATGAGCTTTGCCCACCAGGATAACCAGAATGGAGGATTTATGATGATCGTCATAGAACTGAAGTTCTCGTTCCAGGGCTGATTACGTAATCTTGATTTTATATTGAGTTGATATTTTCCAGGTCGTAAATTTCTGAATGTGAGTTCTTTGTTGTTTTTAATATTGTACCAGCCATCATCAAGTCCCTTCATTTGATACGAAAACTCAATTTTGTCATTTAAGGAATAATCCATAACATTAAATGACACACTGAACGTGTTTTGGTTATAAGGAAGCATCTCGGTGTCTTTCACCGGAAAATCAGTCAAATCGCCAGTGTAAGCGTATTTTCTTTCAGCGACTGAGAAGTCGGTTATGACCGTTTTAGGAGGTTTGCTGTCTATGAACGAAGATTTTGAATCAAAATAACATATTCCGTTTTGAGTTCCAAAATATATGATTCCATCTGGCGTTTTAGCTATTGACGAATTAAGGTAATCGCCAAGTGGAATACCATCGTACTTGTTGAAATTGCGGACTGATTTATTCTTTAAATTGAAATAACTAATTCCATTCGTTGTGCTAAGCCAAAGTTCATCAGCTGATTTTCCTTCTACCATTGAATGAAAGTAATTGTCTTCAAAGCCATCTTTCAATCCGAAAGTTTGATAAATTGTGTCGGTACAATTACGAAATAAAATTAAACCACTTCGCGTTCCAATCCACATACGATTTTTTGAATCACGATAAATTTGATTTATTCCATAAAACCCATTGCCCGTATCAAAATGTCGTAATAATTTGAAATCAGGTGAAAATATATCAAGTCCGCCACCAAGTGTTCCAACCCATATTCTTCCGTTTTTATCTTCAGAAACGGATCTTAATACATTATCGGTTAAGCCATTTTCAACACAGTAATATGAATTTTGTTTTTTTGTTATGAGGTTATATACATGCAGCCCACGATCGGATGGAATCCAAAGATTGTGTCGGGAGTCTTCGAAAAATCCCCGAATCTGAACTCCTGCGTTGTCAAATCCCTTTAATTCGCTGAATTGCTTCGAATTATAATCGTACTTAATTATTCTTCCATTATCGGTGCCAAACCAAAGATTCTTTTCTGAATCTCTATAAGCATTTAAAACATTATTTTCGATAACGGGGTTATTGGATTTGTTGAAATTAGCAACTTTAATATTGTTATAATAGACATCAATACCCCCACCGAGCGTTGCTACCCAGAGTTTTCCATCAGCATCGATACAAAGCCCCGGTACAATTTTGTTGGACAGACTGTTGTCATTGCCTTTTGTTGGAAGATAGGTAATTTGATTAAAAAAATCGGGTTTGTTTTGAATGAAATTAACACCACCGCCTGATGTCCCTATCCAAATATTTCCAAATGAATCTTGTGTTATTGCTTGAATTCCTGGATTCGAAAGTCCATAGGGACTATCGGATGCCGAAATGTGTTGAAATGATACCTTCTCCGGATTGTTAAACATTTGTTCATCCAAATTGAGAATGTTTATGCCACCGGTTAAGGTGCCAATCCATAAACTATTGCCATTCACCTCTGTAATACATTGAATTAAGTTCGATGAGAGTGAATTCGGATTTTTTGGATGCTGTTGAAATACAATAAATTTTTTTGATTTAGGATTGAATAGTGCTAATCCGTTGAGCGTTCCTACCCAAATATGCTTTTGGGAATCGATGGTAATACAGTTGACAATATTGTTCGGGATGGAAGTTGGATCCTGATCAATATGTTGATAATTGATAGCAGTTCGATCTTTTACTGAAATAACACTCATCCCTGAAAAAACATGTCCAACGTAGAGATTTCCCTGCCGATCGTCAACGACACACCAGTTATAATCGCTTCCTAATCCTTTGACATTTGACTGATTATAATGCGTGAAACTTCTTGTTTTTTTGTTGAAATAATCAATGCCTCTTTGATAGGATGCAATCCATAAATTGCCTTCAGCATTATCCGTAATCCATGTTATACCGTTGGCTATAAGACTATTTGGATTATTTGTTTCGTTTACAAAATATGAAAATTTATTATTTTCATAATCATACACGTTGATGCCGTTTTTCTCAGTAGCAATCCAAAGCTGATCCTCATGCTTATCAGCGAAAATTGGATTCAGTTCATTGCTGTTAATCGAATTAGGCAGATTGCCTGAACTCTTGAATATTCTGAATTTATATCCATCAAACTGGTTAAGTCCTGATTTGGTACTGATCCAAATGAGTCCTTTTCTGTCCTGCGAAATGCTTACTATATTATTATTCGAAAGCCCTTGTTCTAATCCTAATTTCTTGATTGTGAATGAACAAAATATAAAATAGAATGCCAAAACCAAACTCAATCTGATACTGAAGTTTTTCATTTTGATGAAAAAAATGTGGAGATAAATATATAAGACAAACTTTGAATACGCAACGTATTGTTCCCCAAAAATAGTGTAAATATATTGAATTTTCATTGTTGCTTCCTCTTTTGCAGAGTTTGTAACTCTTTAATGACGATTTTGTAGATTACCGAACCTGAAAATTCAATCTATTTTTGTCTCGATGAAAATGGTGAGCATAATCTAGTAAAATAATGAATTTCTCTATTTCTTCAATTTGCCCAATATTTTTTGAATTAATAGGTAGACAATCAAGAATTTTTCAAAACCAGTTAACAATATTAAGTATATGAGGAATATCCAGCACACGCATGCTTTAGAAATGTTATCAAACGACCGGTATAATATTTCTGAGATTGCTTATAAAATTGGATTCAAAGATCCACAATATTTCAGTAGATGTTTCAGAATGAGGTTCGGTTTAAGTCCACGAAAATATCGGCAACAAAATATTTTGCTGCATGACAGCCATAATAATTCTTTTCTCAATCAGGTTAATAAAACAATTGAAGATAAATTGACAATTGAAGACTATGACCTCAATTTGTTTGCAAAAGATATGATGATGTCAAAATCAACACTTTACAGAAGAATTAAGAATGCCACCGGATACTCACCCTGCGAATATATCAGAAGAGAAAGAATTAATAATGCGTATAAACTCCTTAATAATTCCCGATTAGATCTGTTGGATGTAGCGAATGCAGTTGGATTCAGAGATGTAAAGTATTTTAGCCGATGTTTTAAAGATGTTTTTGGAAAATATCCTTCACAAGTAATCAAAGAGCGTCAACGATTTTTAGATACAATTGAGATATATCCTTTTAACGAAATAAAATTGGGGTGTTGTATTCAACATGGATAAAGTCGATAATTTCTTTTCTTCCAGAAATTTTTTATTAATTTTTTCTTCCGAAGTATTGTTCGTAAATAACAGTTTCCGGATATAAAGTTAATTTGAAAATGACCCAAGCTGAAAATTTTATAAATGAATGATTTTAATTTAATAAATGTAATAAATTCAGCTTAACATAACACTAATTCAAATAATTACCTTTTAATTTTTAATTCAAAAATGATTACAATGAAAAACCATTTACAAAAAATCAGATTAATGTCAGTCTGTACTTTAATGGGAATTTTTTTACTGACAAATTCGGTCGTTATTGGGCAAGACCTGAACAATGGGCTTAAGCTACATTACACATTTGATCCTGCCACTGTTTCAGGAACTACCGTTCAGGATGTTACGGGAAATGGCTATAATGGAACGCTTTATACCGCTACTGTTGGCGTTTCGAACGGCAAGAATTCTCTTATTCTGGGTACTACAGGTACGGCATATCTCGATATGGGTGCAAATACTGGAAGTCTTGTGGCCTCGTTGACTGATTTTTCCATGTCATGTTATGTTTGGGTAAATTCAACCTATACTACATTGGGAAATGATGGAAATATGATTGCTACATTCAGTAATTCACAAAACAGTTTAACTGATAAAAATGGTTATATGTATATTCAGGCAAAGCGTACGCGATATGGTATCACTACTGGATATTATGATACCGAACAAGCTGTTCAAGCTGGGTCAAATATGGTTCAGGGACAATGGGTGCAATTTACCTATACTCAGAGTGGCACCACAGGTAATCTTTACATTAATGGTGTATTGAAAAATACGAATTCAAATGTTACTTTAACACCATCGAGCCTGGGTGCTACGCCTTTCAATATGATTGCAAAATCTTGCTATTCGGGAGATGTTAACTTGCAAGATGCTCAGATTGCTGATTTCAGAATTTATAACCGAGCACTTACACATGATGAAATCTTGATGCTTAATGGATATTCTTCTACTATCATTTCAGCATTCAACAGCCTAACCTTAGGCGATATCAGTGCCGTTCAATCTAATCTGACACTGCCTTCCGTAAGTGGAACTATACCCGTTACCTGGACATCTTCATTGCCTGCAATTATTGGCACGGATGGTAAAGTTAACCGACCGACACAGTATGATGCAACTGTGAAACTCTCAGCCACGCTTACCGATAGCGTGAATGGCGTTGCCTTCACGCTGACAAAGGATTTTCTAGCCACTGTCAAAGCGTACAATGTTGCAGGTGATCAGTTGGCACAATGGGATTTTGCTACTAATCGAATTTCTGAAAAGAATGGATCTGTGCAGGTTACAGATTCAATCAGCGGGTTTGTGGGTACACTTATAAATGATGCCAGTATTCGTACAATCGGTAATACACAGCAATTTAATGTTCTCGATCTAGGTAATGGTCAAGGGTATATGGATCTGGGTACTGAAATCGGGAAAGCCATCTATTCGCTTAATGATTATACCATGTGTGCATACTTTCGCGTGGATAATAGCAACACTGATTTAAACAATAACGGAAATTTTATTTGGAATTTTTCGAACAGCGATAATGCTCCTGTAGATATGAACGGATATATTTTTGGAAGTTTAAAAGCAACTGGGCAAACTGTAAGTACCAATTATTGGGCAATCGGTAATCAATCAATAAATGCTAACGTGAATGCTACTAAAGGCGGATGGCATCACCTTGCTTATGTTCAAAGTGGAACAACTGGAACTGTTTACGTCGATGGTGTGAGTGTGGCAACTGGATCAATGACCAATTTACCTTCAACTTCCATTACCATTGCAGGGCGTACAGGAACGCTCTACAACTGGCTTGGACGGTCGTGCTATCCCGGTGATGCTTATCTGAAAAATACGTTATTATATGATTTTCAGTTATTCCGTGTTGCATTAACTGCGGATGATCTTAATTTCGGGTTTAATGTTCCAGCTACAATTGATGCTCTTAACTTTGCTTATCAGGAAAATCCTAAAGTGCAACTTCCTGAACTCGCCACCGAAGCTAATAATCTTACTTTAGGCGACTTAAGTGCGGTAACATCAAATTTGACACTCCCTGTAAAAGGCGTGTTAGATTCAACCATCAGCATTGTGTGGAAATCCTCGAACGAACAATTAATCAGTTCAAATGGCGTTGTAACCCGCCCTGATTTCTATAACTATAACGATTCACTTTATGCTACACTGACTAAAAATGGTCAGAAAGTATTTAAAGCCTTTGGTGCCACAGTGATTGCAAATCCAGGTACTGCATTTACAGGTGATAACCTTGTTAAGTTCGATTTCTCGAATGTTGTAGATTCAGTTGTTACGGATGCCGCCGAAAAACATTTTACAGGGATCTTAAAAAACGATGCACACGTCATAACGATAGGTACAACCGATACCGGAACATATAATGTTTTAAGTTTGGGAGATAGTATCGGTTACTTTGATATGGGACAGGATGTTGGAAAAATTATGTACAATCTGACTAATTTTACGATCGGAGCTTATTACCGTATTGATGCTTCATACACCGGTTTGGGAAGTAACGGTAATTTCTTGTGGAATTTCTCAAATTCGAATGATATTTTGAGTAACCCCGGTGGTTATTTAATTGCCAGTTTGAGAAATCAAGCAGCTACCATTACACCTAACAACTGGACTGCTGAACAAACTGTAGCTTTTGCTGCACCTGCATTGACTGATGGCTGGCATCACATGGCTTATACGCAGAATGATTCTATCGGAACTCTTTATGTTGATGGTTTACCTGTTGCAACAGGAACGGTTACTCAATTACCTGCAAATACGCTTAATAAATTAAGCAATTTGGGGACATTATACAACTGGATTGGACGTTCGTGCTATAAGGCTGATGTTTACCTGCGTAAATCGCTTGTATATGATTTCCGGATTTATAATCATGCTCTTACCGATGCGCAAATTCAAACTTCAGTTTTGAATGTGGGCGCAACGATCGGTAAACTTGATGCCGCTTATTCCGCTGCATCGGCTCTGAAGGATATATTCAATTCAAATTATAAGATTACTTCTGATAATCACCAAATTTCCATTTCGGGATTAAGTGGAAATGAAAATGTGGCAATTTTTGATTTGACGGGTCAACAAATGAAAATGAATCAAAACACTTCGCTTCGTTTGGATACTGGCATTTATCTGGTAAAAGTAAATGATTATGTTGCCAAGGTTTTAGTAAAATAGATTTATAATCACTTTAATATAAATCTATTAAAATAATAAAGGCTGCATTTTAAAATGCAGCCTTTATTATTTTAATAGGCAGAAATTTCTATATTTTAATAAACTTGTCTTTGCTGGTTCCGCAAAAATCGCAATTTGCAGGAATTGTTGCTTCATCGTAGGTGTTACCACATACCGGACAGACAGCATAATTGAAAGGTAAAGTGTTTTCTTTGTGGGCTTGAACGGCAGCTAAGGCTTTGGTATAAAATGCCAAATGCTTTTTCTCGGTTTCATAAGCCCAATTGAATGACTTCTCTGCTTTTTCAACTTTCTCTGCCTTTGCATCAGCCAAAAATTGAGGATACATCGTATTTACCTCATAAGACTCCCCATCGATGGCAGCCTGAAGATTTTCGGCTGTTGATTTTACCTGAAATTCAGGTTTGAAATCATCCATTTTTTCGCCTAAACTTTCTAATGCTTTGGTGTGATTGGCTGCGTGAATAGATTCTGCTTTCGATGCAGCTTCAAATAGTTTGGCAACAGTATCTTTTCCTTCGAGTCGTGCTTTCTCAGCAAATGCAGCATATTTGGCGCTTGCCGTTGTTTCTCCTTTTATGCCGGCTTTTAGATCGGCAATAGTTTTTGTGGGTTTTTGCTGACCACAACTTGCAAAAATTAAACTTGCAAAAGCAAATAATAATAGTTTTTTCATTTTGATAAAATTTTAAATGTTAGTATTCAATTTTTAAAGTGGCATCATGTAATTATAAACAAGCGTACCTCCAAAGAAGCCGGTTGCACTCACAGCGATGGCAGCCAACGCATAAAGAACAAATGCGATAGTTTTCCATGATGATGTTTCTATCTTCTTAACTAACAGGTAAGTGCGTAGAGTTGAGGTAATCAGTAATAATACGAAGGTTGTTGTAGCAAGCAATTCATGGGTTTCTCTGATTTTTTCGGCTGCACCAACCATATCGTGGGTGAACAGGTTGCCGGTAAGCCAGGCTGCAAATGCAGCTAATGTGCCAATTATCAACAGGTAATAACCCATTTTAGTGAGACAAATTTCTTTTTTTACAAATAAAAAAATCAATTCGGCAAGAAATCCGATGGCAACTAATGCAATTGGGAAATGCACCAACATGGGGTGCAAGTGGCTGGTTGGAAACATAGCATTTAATTTAAATGGATTAGAAATTGAATTATTGAACTCAAAACAAATTTATTTCGAGGGCAAAGATAAAATAATTTCTTTATATTCCAAAATAAATCATATTTTATGTTTAAGAAATTGCAGTGCCAACTAATCCACCAATTCCGAAGGTTATTGCTGCGGCGATCAGTCCGAAAATTACCATTCTAAATCCTGAGTACCAAACGTTTTTGCCTGTAAATAGGGTGATGGCAGCCCCAATGGAAAATAGTCCCAACGTACTTGAAATTACACTAAAAATAATTGCATGCAGCCCGGTTGTAAATATAAAAGGTGTTAATGGAATTATTCCGCCTAATGTAAATAGAAAAAAAGAATACAATGCAGCTTCAATTGCTGATCCTTTGAGTTCCTCGGTATTTATACCTAATTCTTCTTTTACTAACACTTGATGAGCATGTGTTTTATCTTTCATTATATCGGCCGACATGGCATTTGCCTGTTCTTCAGGAATGCCTTTTGCCATGTAAATCAATGCTAATTCCTGTTGTTCGCCTTCTGGATTGGTTTCAAGTTCATCCATCTCAACTGCCATTTGGTTTTCATACAATTCCTGTGAGCTTTTTACCGAAATCCATTCGCCTAACGCCATTGAAAGTGCTCCTGCAAGTAACCCTGCAATGCCGGCAAGTAGAACTGCATGATTGCCACCTGTAGCTCCTGCTACACCCATTACCAAACTAAATACCGACAATAACCCATCATTTCCGCCAAGAACGGCAGCCCGAATGGCATTTCCACCAACAGTTCGATGTTTTTTCTCAAATTTTGCATGTTGGGATCCACTTATCGTTTTCTCGTTATCAATAATTGACCACAGAATTTTTACGTGATTCGTTTCTGATCCTGTGAGTTCCATATTGTTTTGTTCCTTGGTTTTTACAATCGCATTGGATAAACTTTTTTCTGTATCCATCAATGAACCCAGTACGTAATCGTATCCGAAAATTTTACCGATACCGTTTAGAGTCTTGGCACGCCTTGATGGTTGAATCAAATTTTCGGTCGATATGTTTTCTTTTTTTGCAAAAGCTTCGGCATGTCCTTGCTCTATGACGCCCATCTTCCTGAAAATATTGGCTATTGCTTCATCTGCCTCATTTTCGGCTAATTTGCGATACAAATAACATGCGTCAATTTCGGTTTGTACATTTTTCGGTTTCATATTTTCTCCTTTTATGATTTCAAAAGTAATGAAAAAGTTCTGATTATTAAATAAAAAAGTTCTGAAATCAAATTTCAGAACTCTGCAGGTATATATTTGATACACATACCTCTTAAAAACGCGAAAGGTAGTAACGCCTTACTACCAATCTTTGTTAACCTTAAATCTAATACTATGAAAAAAATCACGACACAAAGGTAAGGCGTTTTGACCGACCTTACAAGTATTTTTCGAATTATTAGTGTTAAAAACATGTTTTATAACATATATTTAAAATATAGGCTTCGTTGAAGGGATAAATTTAAAATAATTATCTCTTTTGTTGTTCAGAATCCGATCGATTTGAGCTGCAAACCAGCTTTCTCATCAAGTCCAAACATCAAATTCATGTTTTGAACGGCTTGTCCGGATGCTCCTTTAAGTAAATTGTCGATCATGGATACAATTAGCAATTTGTCTCCATGCTTTTCAAGGTAAACGATTCCTTTATTTGTATTTACTACTTGTTTCATGTCGGGATTTTGATCGACAACGAAAGTAAATACGGCATCTTTGTAGAAATCTGAATATAAATGTTTTGCCTCTTCTAAATTTAATTTGCAAGTTGTATAAGTTGTGGAAAAAATACCACGAGCAAAATTTCCACGTACAGGAATAAAATTAACTACCTTGTCAAAATTGTTTTGTAACTGACGTAGCGATTGTCCAATTTCCTGCATATGTTGATGAGCGAAAGCTTTATATATTGAAATGTTGTTGTTCCTCCAACTGAAATGGGAAGTATCGGAAGGCTTTACGCCTGCTCCGGTTGATCCTGTTATGGCATTCACGTGAATTTCATCGGTCAATAATCCGGCTGCGGCTAATGGCAACAACGCTAACTGAATCGTTGTTGCAAAACAACCCGGATTTGCGATATGGTTCGCAGTTCTGATGTTATTGCGGTTCAGCTCGGGTAAACCATAAACAAAATCGTGATTAGGGCTTTTGGCGCGAAAATCGGTTGATAAGTCAATGATTTTTACTGAAGCAGGAACAATATTATTATCCATAAATTTTTTACTGTCGCCGTGTGCAGAGCAAAGAATCAATGCATCTACTTCTGTTAACGGTAATTGTGAGGTAAACTTCAAATCCGTTTCACCAATTAATCCACTATGAATGTTGCTAATTGGATTTCCGGCATTGCTGTTGCTGTTTATAAATGCGATTTCCACATTTGGGTGAAAAATCAGAATCCGCAACAATTCTCCGGCAGTATACCCGGCACCGCCAATAATTCCTACTTTAATTTTTATCATGAGAATGTGTATGTTTTTTAATTTTCAAGGAATAAGTTCTAAATTTTTTGTATAATAAAGAATATCACCCACCACAATAATGCCATCCACGTCCATCCATAATAACTAAATTTATGGCTTTTGTGATGTAGACTGTAAATTAATACCAAAATCGAAAATACACCTCCCAATACTTCTAACAAATGCAAAACCTGTTCCGGAACTCTGCGATAATTTTTGATGGAGGCTCTTTTATCAAATACAAAAGTGATGCCGCTTATCAGGTTAATCATAACCAAATAAACAATGAACATAGAATTGGACATAGGTAGTAATTTTTATTGTTTATATTAGGTGCTCAATCAAGTATCTAAAATTCGAAACATAAAAAAGACATTACACTCGAAATCAATTCAATTTTTTATTTCAACAAATCCGGTCTTAGTTTCATCGTGCGTTCAACTGATTGTTGATGATTCCATTCATCTATTTTTGCTTGATGACCGGAAAGTAATATGTCGGGAACTTTCCAACCATTGTACTCTGCCGGACGCGTATAAACAGGCGGAGCAAGTAAATTATCCTGAAATGAATCTGATAAAGCCGACATTTCATCTCCTATGGCTCCCGGAATCAGCCTTACAATGGCATCAGTCATAATCGCTGCCGGAAGTTCACCCCCTGTAAGTACATAATCGCCAATCGATATTTCTTTGGTAATCAAATGTTCACGAATACGATGATCAATGCCTTTGTAATGTCCGCACAGAATAATTAGATTCTCGGAAAGAGAATACCGATTCGCCATTTTCTGATTAAATTGTTCGCCATCGGGTGATGTATATATCACTTCGTCATAATTTCGTTCACTTTTAAGTTTTGTAATTATGCGGTCAATGGGTTCAATCTGCATCACCATTCCTGCGCTGAAACCAAATGCATAGTCGTCGACCCGCCGGTGTTTATTCGTGCTGTATGCACGCAAATTATGCACATTAATTTCCACTAATCCCTTGTCTCTGGCTCGTTTAATAATAGAAAAATTCAAGGGACTGTCCAATAATTCAGGCACGGCGGAAATAATATCGATGCGCATCAATTCAATATTTAAAGAGTTACAATCTAAGCACAAAGGTAAGAAAAAATTGATTGAATAAACTGATTTTTTTATTCAATTATTATAGATATCGGCAATGGAAATGAAATTAATCAGCTAAAATAATTTTATTGTAAGCAATTTTTTTTGCTGATTTTAATTTTACAATGAAAACTCCATTGGATAGTGAAGAAAGATTCAGAACCTGTGATGCGTTGCGAATAAATGAATTATAAACATTTTTACCTTCAGAATCATAAATGAATATCATTTTATTCTCACAATTTATTAAGTTAAAAATCTTGTTTTTCGAAGGATTTGGAAATATGAACATATTGCTTTCAGAGCCGTTGATCATATTTAAAGCCGTGTTGTTTAAAATTATTAATTTGAAAGTTACTTGTGTATTTCCGTGTGTTGCCACATAAGTACCAGCATCGGATAATTGTATGTTTATTAAATTTATCATAGATGTAGTGGCTGCAAACCCGTTTGGTCCGGACCATATCCATCCGGTTGAATCGGTAGATAATGTGCTGAATGATACATTTTGTCCTTGAATCAATAATGCTTTATCGGTTTGTTGCCAACCTGAGGCATTTTTATTAATCCATGGTTTTGATATTGTGCTGTCGATGCTGCAATTTATACAGGTTGGTTTTACACAATCAATCCTTATAGTTGCCTGATTTACGGGCGAAGTTGATCCATCAAATACCCTGAATTCTGAGAATCCTGCCTTGTAAACAGAACTTGTTCCTCCTGTTATGGTAATTCTGACATACCTAGCAGTCTCCACTTTGAAGCTATCTGTTTTTATTTGTCGGGTATCGGTATTGTTTGTTTGGTCATCGGCTAAATTCCAACTAAGACTATCTAAAGATGTTTCAATTCTATATTTGTATGGATTTCCAGCGTTTTGCCATACAATTTGAGTTTTATTAATATTAAATAATGATCCTAAATCCACAGCCCATGAATGTCCGGCATTGCCATCAGCAGCACTCCAGTATGAATCGGAATTTCCATCATTGCCATTTGAGGCTGCTTTTTTTTGATCTGAAACTGAGTAGGTTCCATCAAATAATTTGAATTCGAAGAAACTTGCCCAACTGCTTCCTACTCCACCAGTTACGGTGATGCGAACATATCTGGCATTGTCGCTAAAGCTGTCACTCATAATCTGAGAAGATACGTTATTCGTCGTTTTATCCAGTACCAACTTCCATGAGGTGTTATCATTTGAAGTTTCAATTTTATATTGATAAGCATTGGTATGTTCCCATGTAATTTCAGACCCAATTATCGATTTTGAAGTTCCAAGATCGACCTTCCACCAATGTCCGGCATTGCCGTCAGTTGCACACCAGCGAGAAGTTGTGTAACCATCATTTCCAGATGCTGGGGGATTATTTGTTTCATAAGTGTCGGCAGTGGCAGGTTTATTTTTAGCAATATTATTTAATATATAAATGTCTTCCGAGTCGGCGTTTGATGGTTTTTGCAATGCAATATTATTTAAAACAGGAGGTGTTGATGCCGTTACCGTTATCGTCCCTTCTGTTCCGGTGGACTGTACGATTGCCATGCATTTACCATTGAATGCCTGACGGGTTGAACCTTTAAAAGATTCGAGACTAAGCGGATTGCCATTATCTACGCCAACAATTTTGCCGGGTCCGGATAAGGAGTAAGTTACTTGATTTGCTGCATCGGGCACTAAAGTTGCATGGGCATCAAGAATGTCGGTTTCAAGAAATGTCTGATCGATGCCATCGGCTTGAATTGTATCTCTATCAGGCTTTAATTTAATTTTTGCTGCTTTACCGGCAGTAACGATGCTGTCGGCTGTCACAATTTTACCGTTTTTATAAGCATAAGCTATGACTTTGCCTGCCACAAAAGGTATTTTCCATTCAATATGATATGGTTTTGATGTTTTATTTAGCTGAGTGCTGATCAGAGTTCCATTTAAAGTTAATGATACACTGTCGCAATTGGAATAAGCCCAGACCGGTATTACATTGCCCGAGTTCCAATTCCAGTGAGGCAATAGATGCACCATTGGTTGTGAAGTCCATTGGCTTTGATAGAAGTAATAAATATCTTTTGGAAATCCGCATAAGTCAACAATCCCAAAATAAGAACTTTTGGCAGGCCAACCATAGGGTGTAGGTTCACCTATATAATCGAAACCCGTCCAAATAAACTGCCCGACCACAAATGCTCTTGATTTGTCAAAGTCCCATGAATCTTCGGCACTTTGTCCCCACCCGACAACGGAATTGTCATAATTAGAACATTGCATATCGGTATCAGTGAGGATGTTTTGATAAGCTGGCAAGTGATATACGCCACGGGTTCTGACTGCCGAAGATGTTTCACTTCCCATGATAACCCAATTAGGATGATTTACATGATCTCTGTCATAAGTGCTTCCGGTGGCATAATTATATCCTACAATATCGAGTAGCGGACCTAAAAGTGACTGATTATTCAACGCTTGCGTTATTGGTCGTGATTGATCATTGGCATGAACCCATTTGATTAAATTTTGTGCAATGGTATATCCTGAAGCATCCGTTTGTTGCGGAATTTCATTCCCGATACTCCACATTATAACACTTGGATGGTTTCGGTCGCGCCGAATCCAATCCTGAACATCTTGCTGTGCCCAAGTGTCGAAATACTTTCCATAATCATTAGCAGTTTTTCCCCACTCCCAGCAGTCGAAAGATTCATCCATTACTACGAGCCCCAGTCTGTCACATATTTCAAGAAGTTCAGGAGCAGGAGGATTATGCGAAGTGCGAATGGCATTACAACCAAAGGATTTTAGTATTTCAACCTGACGCTCCAACGCTCGATAATTTTGTGCGGCGCCCAAACTTCCCAAATCATGATGCATGCACACACCGTGAAGTTTGATATTTGAGCCATTGAGCCAAAAACCAGTGTTTGAATTTAAAGTGATGGTGCGGATTCCAAATGTCGTTGTGAAATTATCTAAAACAGTATTGTTGTCAACCAGTTGAGTCTTAATTTTGTAAAGATATGGATTTGACAATGACCATAATGTAGGATTTGAAATCGTTGAGGTGACTGTGAATGAACTATCTTGACCAGCAGCCAATGCAATGGGAGTGCCAACATTTGTAGTCAAAAGATGCCAGGATTGGTCATAAATAGAAGTAATTACAGAAATGATTTTTGAATTTGACGAATGATTTTGTATTTTAGTGTTCGCTGAAATCTGGGCGGAGGTTGGGGTTGTTAGCGATGAAGTTACAGCCGTGCCGCAATAGGCAATATGAACCGGATCGGTAACCGTAATCCATACATTTCGATAAATGCCACTTCCCGAATACCAACGGCTGTTGGGTTGAGTATTATCCACTTTTACTGCAATCACATTGGTTGTCGTGCCTGTGAAGATGTACGGAGTCAGGTCATATTCGAAAGTACTGTACCCGTAAGGTCTTGTTCCCAGCAAATGTCCGTTAATCCAAACGGTACTATTCATATAGATGCCTTCAAATTGGATTGTAATTCGTTTTCCGGCATCATGCTGAGGTAGTACAAACGATTTTCTATACCAGCCAATTCCACCATCCAAATATCCACCTCCACCACTGGCGGCGGAATTTTTATCAAATGGAAGTTCTATACTCCAGTCGTGTGGAAGGGATAATGTACGCCAGGCGGCATCATTGAACGCCATAGTATTTGCCCCGGCAATATCACCTTGAAGAAATTTCCAATTATCATTAAAATTAATGCCGCGTCCACCGTTAAAAACATCGGAAACAGGCGCGGGTTCCGCTGCATAAGATGTTGTGAATAGGAAGAAAGGAAGAAGTAGCAAAATGAGTCTTTGAGCAAAATGAATTAGATGGGTCATAAAAACTTTTTTTTTACAAAAATAAGATTTATGTTATAGTCATCGGATAAAATTTAATTCATTTATGTAGACAAATTTAATTATAAATTTGCTGCCATCCATTTTCTCAACGTTTCGGGCGATTTACCACATCGATCGGCATAATCTTTCAATTGATTTTCGTCAATTTTACCGATCATAAAGTATTTTGATTTCGGATGGGCGAAATATAATCCGCACACCGAAGCATTGGGAAACATGGCTCCGTTTTCAGTAAGGGTAATTCCTATTTCGCTGAATTTTAAGAGTGGATCCAACTCAAAAATAATCGATTGGTCAGGCAGAGAAGGATAACCCACAGCAGGGCGAATTCCTTTGTACTGCGTTTTAAGCATTTCTTTGATCGATAAATTTTCATCAGGAGCATATCCCCAGTATTCCTTGCGAACTTTGTAGTGAAGCCATTCGGCAGCTGCTTCAGCCAAACGGTCAGAGAGCGTTTTTGCCAAAATGGAATGAAACATGTCATCATCTTTTTCGTAAGTTTCTGCAAAATGTTCAATCCCTGTAACGGTTGTTGCAAAAGCACCCACATAATCATTTTCGGAAGCTAAAAAATCAGAAAGTGAATAACAAAAACCATCAGCAGAAGCATGTTGTTGCCTGAGCATGGGTAATTTTATTGTTTGATCTTGATACACAATCAAAATATCATCGTCGGAAGCATATCCTTCAAAAATACCAAATGAAGCATTGATGGCTATAATTTTTTCGTCATGAAACAGACGCAGCATTTCTTGCGCATCTTTAAATAACTTTAAAGCCTCTTCAGCTTTTGGTCGTTCTTCAATCGGAAATGCTTGAAGCCAACCGACTTTGCACGATGCGCAATCACATGCTGTTTCAATGCCCTGAAATTTACCAGGTAATCGCCAGGCCATAAAGAAAAAAGTCCAATCGATAAATGGAACAATTTCTCGTAAATCTATGTCATTGAGTTGGATAAGTCCGATTTTTTTTGGTTTGACAGGTTGATAATTCATTGATTATGTCTAAAATTAATAAGTACTCTGATAAATATTTTTAGATTATTCATTAGTATTTTCGGGTTACTTTGAATGAATATCTTGGGAAAATCAAAACCGGCAACGAAACACCAATAACCAATGCTAATAAAATAAAAAGGGTGGTCAGCCCATTATGAACGAAATCGATCATATATCCTTGCGATTTCAGCACATTGGTATTTTGCATAAATTTAATCAGTCCTAAAATGGTACGATAAGCAAATAATCCCGGTATCATTGGCAGTAGCGAAGGAAAAGAAAATACCTCGGCAGGACAATGAATTATTTTTGCAAATAAAATGCTTAACAATCCAATCATTGACGAAGCTACAAAAGTAGCAATCGATATGTCGAACCCCGATTTGATTAAAAAAAATCGCAAAGAATGTGCAATGGCAGCCAGCAAAGCCGAAACAAGTACAGCTTCACGCGAAGGATTTGAAATGACGGCAAATCCAACAGCAGCAATGGCAGCCAAAAATCCATCGTAAATTACTTCTGCAATCATCTGACTATTCATAATTTTTCTAACCCAAGAATTAACATTGCCAAAAACAATCCAATCGCAATACAAACAATTAATGTTGACGCATTTACCAATCGTGCGATACCTGTGAGAATATGCCCTTCAATAATATCTAAAATTGAATTTATAAGCGGAACACCAGGAATAAGATACAACACGCTGGTTGCCAAAGCTATTTGTGGCGTGCCTCCCCATTGAAAAATATAACCCAGACCGGCAATAAGCGATGCTGTAAATGCACTGGTGGTGAAAATAACCAAATGATTGATCCGACGATTGATCATTTGCTGTCTCACAAAAAATCCTATCAACGTTGCTCCAAATACCAACCCCATTGATGGAAAATCGCCTTTAAATAAGCCGCAAAATGAAGCATTGGCTAAAGAAACTAAAAACAAAACCAAAAGTGGAGCCATCCGCTTGCGCGTTACGATTTCATGAAATCTCGACTGTATTTCTTGGTAATTCAGACGTTTGTCATAAGTATCCCAGCTTAACGTGCTTAGTTCGGAAACATGCGTAAAATTTAACAATAAAGGTTTTGTCTTTTTAACGATGGTCAATCGATTCGTCGGGTTGGAGTACTCAGCAATGGTCATCATGATACTCATCTGAAAAACCGATATATTGATTTCATACCCGAATGTTTTTGCCATTCGCGAAATATTCTGAATAATCCGCATGGTGTGTGCTCCAGAAGTCATTAATTGACAGGCAATTTCGGCTAATAAATCCGAAACTTGTTCAATAGATGGTGATTTTTGCTCTAAATCTATTTCCATGATTAAAAATTAATGTAATTTTGAAACCCCAAACTTATCAGGATAATTTTAAGATTTTCAGGGTTCTTGTGCGTGCTTCATTTCATGTGCAAAGATACTATAAATTAAGCTAATTCCCTTCAAAATGGCACATCGATTTCTGTACGTTTTACCTTGAGTGAATAATTTTGGTTTGTAAATTGGCGACACATTACCTTTTCCCTATTTCAAAACCTAATTGTTCTCAAAGAACAATTTTCTGAAGTAAATGTTTTAACTTGATACTTATAAGATAAATATGAAAACAGAAAAATACGATATTGAAGGAATGACTTGTGCGGCTTGTGCAGCTCATATTGAAAAAAGTGTCAATAAATTGGAGGGGGTAAATTCCGTACAAGTTAATTTATTGACGAATAGTATGGAGGTTACTTTTAATGAATTAAAGCTTAACAATAATTTCATAGAACATTCGGTTGAAAATGCAGGATATAAAGCCTTTCTGAAGATTCCAAATCAAGTTACTTCATCCTCATCATCCAAGCACGATATTGCGCAAGCCGAACAAAAAACCATGCGAAACCATTTCTGGCTTTCATTTGGGTTCATTATCCCGCTTTATTACGTTTCGATGGGTTATAATTTGGGATTGCCTTACCCGCCGGCATTGCATTCGCTTCAGTATGCTTTCCTATACATGTTTATTCAATTTTGGGTGTTGATGCCAATTGTCTATATCAACCGACGTTATTTTTTTACTGGATTTAAAACTTTATTTAGAGGTTCTCCAAACATGGATTCACTCATTGCCATTGGGACTTCTGCCGCCATAGTTTATGGATTATTTGCTACATTCAGGGTTTTCATTGGATTAAAAACGGGAAACAATCATTTGATTAATAAATATCTAAATGATTTGTATTACGAATCTGCCGGTACTATTCTTACATTAATTACACTCGGCAAATATCTCGAAGCACGTTCGAAAAGGAGAACAACTGATGCTATTACCCGGTTAATGGATTTAGCTCCTAAAACGGCTATTGTGGTCAGAAACAAAGTGGAAATGGAAGTGCCTGTCGATGAAGTAATTATAAATGATATGGTGGTGGTGCGACCGGGACAACGAATCCCTGTTGATGGTATTGTGCTTTCTGGAAGCTCCTCAGTTGATGAATCGGCTTTGACGGGTGAAAGTATGCCTGTTTTCAAGGAGAAAGGTGATTCCGTTCTTTCTGCTAGTATTAACAAAACCGGAGCGTTTACACTTAGAGCAACTAAAATTGGAGTAGATACTACACTTTCGCAAATCATTCTGCTGGTTCAGGCAGCTGCATCTTCAAAAGCACCTATTTCTAAATTAGCTGACAAAATCAGTTCGATATTTGTTCCGGTTGTCATAATCATTGCTGTAATGGCTGCTGCTACTTGGACGTTAATGGGTTATCCTTTTGAGTTTGCCATGTCCATAGGAATATCCGTATTAATTATTTCATGTCCTTGTGCCTTAGGATTAGCTACGCCGGTTGCCATCATGGTAGGGACTGGTAAAGGAGCTGAACAAGGTATTTTGATCAAATCGGCTGAATCATTAGAAATGGGTGAGCATATTGATACCGTTGTTTTAGATAAAACCGGAACACTTACAGAAGGAAAACCAGTTGTTACTGATATTTTTGTGGCTGATACCAATCTTTCTGAAAATGAATTATTAAAAATTGCCGCAACACTTGAAAAACATTCCGAACATCCCATAGCCGATGCTATACTGCAAGAAGCTATGAACCGTGAAATCTTATTGACAGATATCGAGCATTTTCAGGCAGTTGCCGGAAAAGGAGTGGAAGGCAAAAATCAAGGACATGTATACCTTGCCGGTAATTTAATGATGATGAACGAAAAAAATATCAATTTATTTTCGTATCTTTCATTGGCTGACAGGATTGCAGATGAAGGAAAAACACCCTTGTTTATTGCAAAAGATGGCGAATTAGCAGGATTAATTGCGGTTGCGGATATTTTAAAGCCTACCAGTTTGCTGGCTGTTAATCAATTGAAAAACATGGGAATGCACGTGGTAATGCTTACCGGTGATCATGCCAAAACTGCAGCTGCTATTCAATTGAAATTAGGCATCACCGAAGTTGTATCCGAAGTTTTACCTCAGGGTAAAGAAAAAGAAATTGCACGGCTTCAAGCTGAAGGTAGAAACGTGGCAATGATCGGAGATGGAATTAACGATGCTCCTGCTTTAATGCGTGCCCAGCTCGGCATAGCCATTGGTGCCGGAACTGATATAGCGATAGAATCAGCCGATGTGGTATTGAAGCGGAGCGATTTGTTGGATGCTGTTACTGCATTGCGCTTAAGTAAAGCTGTGATGAAAAATATCAAACAAAATTTATTTTGGGCATTTTTTTACAATATAATTGGCATTCCACTTGCTGCGGGCATTTTTTACGGTATGTTAGGTTTGAAACTTAATCCCATGTTTGCCGCTGCAGCCATGAGTTTTAGCTCAGTTACAGTTGTATTAAATGCTTTAAGACTTAGAAATTTTAAATCAATTACAAATCTCAATAATTAAATTTATGATAGAAAAATCAATAACAATTGAAGGTATGACCTGCCAACATTGTGTGGCACGAGTTGAAAAATCCTTAAAAGAATTAGATGGAGTTGTTGAAGCTAAAGTTGATTTAGCTTCAAAAACAGCTAAACTCAAATTATGGGAAGACGTGAATGATGAGTTAATTCGTACGGCGGTGGACGATGCGGGCTATCAGGTTATTGAAATTTTCGTGGAGTAACGAATCATACTTTCAGAGCAGTTTTCAAAATTTTATAAGAGCATTGAATCGGCAATATTTTGTTGATTTAATGTTCTTTGATGTCATTCGCCATTTAAAGTAGTTCAGATTCAGTTTTTCACTAATCTGCTTCGATCGATATTTCAAATCAACCTATAATTATTTCTTCTGTTATTTCAGGTTCTTTTGGGCTTATTGTATTTCATTCAAACTTTTCCTCAGCTCAATTTCCTAATTAGCACATTTCCACAGTTACAAAGCATAACTTGTTCTGTCGTGTCGTACAAACCAGTTTTAAAGATAAATCTATTCGGAATTTTGAAACGATAGCAATTGAATTTAGTAGAACGATATTTGAAAAACCGATTGAAATGAATTAAAACTGCTTCGACTCGGTTAAACTTGCCTCTTTCAAACAAAAAATGTACTTTTGTGGCTCATTTTATTCAACAATTATCATGAATATCCTTCTCCTCGGTTCCGGTGGTCGCGAACATGCAATGGCATGGAAAATTGCTCAAAGTCCAAAATTATCAAAGCTTTATATTGCCCCCGGAAATCCCGGAACGGCACAGATTGGTACAAATTTGCCCATCGCTGCCGATAATTTCGATGCGCTCAAGGATGCCGTTCTAAAAAACAATATTAACCTGGTGGTGGTAGGTCCGGAAGATCCGTTGGTAAAAGGTGTGGTGAATTTTTTTGCTGAAGATGCCTCCCTGAAGAATATTCCGGTGATTGGACCCGATAAAATGGGGGCACAATTGGAAGGAAGTAAAGATTTTTCAAAGCAATTCATGTTTCGTCATAACATACCAACAGCCGGCTATCTCAGTGTTACTGCATCCAACATTGACGAAGGAATTGTCTTTCTAAGAAACTTAAAAGCGCCCTATGTGCTCAAAGCCGATGGGTTAGCAGCAGGAAAAGGAGTGCTTATTCTGAATGATTTAGACGAATCCATTTCGGAACTTAACGCTATGCTCGGTGGAAAATTTGGTGCGGCGAGTAAAACAGTGGTGATCGAGGAGTTTCTTTCGGGAATTGAATGTTCTGTTTTTGTGATGACCGATGGCAAAAATTATAAAATACTGCCCGAGGCAAAAGATTATAAACGTATTGGTGAAGGCGATAAAGGATTGAATACCGGTGGTATGGGTGCCGTATCGCCTGTGCCGTTTGCTGATGCTTCATTTATGCGTAAAGTGGAAGAACGCATCATTAAACCGACCGTTGACGGGCTTTACAGCGATGGAATTCGTTACAAAGGCTTTATTTTCTTTGGACTGATCAAGGTAAATGGCGAACCCTACACCATTGAATACAATGCCCGTATGGGCGATCCCGAAACGGAAGTGGTAATGCTTCGTTTGAAATCCGACTTTATTGATTTGTTGGAAGGAGTAGCTGAAGGAAATCTGAATGATAAAATAATTGAATTCGATGAACGTGTGGCCGTAACGGTAATGTTAGTTTCGGGTGGTTATCCCGAAACGTTTGAAAAAGGAAAAATTATTACAGGATTAAATGCAGTTGAGGACAGTTTTGTTTTCCATGCCGGAACGACACAGAAAGACGGTGAAATTCTTACCAATGGCGGTCGTGTGATGGCCATCAGTTCGTATGGTAAAAGCAAAGATGATGCGTTATCGATTTCATTTGCCAATGCTCAGAAAATTAAATACGAAAAAAAATATTTCAGGACGGATATCGGATTTGATTTGTAATGCCATTAGGTAAGAAGAAAAAGATTGTTTATTCTGAAAAAGATTTGTGTTAGATTTAGATCTTGAACCTGTAAAAGTGCTTGAAAATCACTTTGATGCGATGCGCCAACTTGAGATTCAATCAAATTCTGAAAAAATCAAGTGGAAATCAATAAGAAATTAATAAATTAATCAAGCAAATTGAAAAATTAGAAAAGGAAGTTGAAGATACAAAGCAAACGAATTAAAGGAGGATGCTTATGATGATATTGTTTTTTTTGAAACGTTACTCGATTCAATGTATAAATTTTAAAATTTAGTATGGCAAAAATCTTAGTTATCGACGATGAACGCAGTATCCGGAATGCTATGAAAGACATTCTGGAATTTGAGAAACATCAGGTTACTCTAGCTGAAAATGGCAAACAAGGATTGGAAACGGCTCTAAATACTTCATTCGATGTAATTTTTTCGGATATTAAAATGCCCGAAATGGATGGAATTGAATTTCTTACCGCTCTCAAAGAACAAGAAATGGAAGTCCCGGTAGTAATGATTTCGGGACATGGAAATATTGAAACGGCTGTGGAATGTATTAAGAAAGGAGCTTTTGATTTTATTGAAAAACCGATTGATCTGAATCGGCTTTTGATTACCGTGCGCAATGCATTGGACAAAAGCAACCTGGTAAACGAAACCAAAAATCTGAAGAAAAAAATTGCCAAACGGCATCAAATGGTGGGGATATCGCATGCAATCGAAAAGGTGCGGATGATGATCGAAAGGGTAGCGCCTACCGATGCGCGTGTGTTGATAACCGGCGATAATGGCACCGGAAAAGAAGTGGTTGCACGTTTATTGTTCGAACAAAGTAATCGCGCGAGTGCTCCTTTTGTAGAAGTGAATTGCGCTGCAATTCCTTCCGAACTTATTGAAAGTGAACTTTTCGGGCATGAGAAGGGATCTTTTACTTCTGCCATCAAACAACGAATCGGTAAATTTGAACAAGCCGATGGCGGTACTATTTTTTTGGACGAGATTGGCGATATGAGTCTTTCGGCTCAAACAAAAGTGTTGAGGGTGTTGCAGGAAAATGAACTGACCCGTGTTGGCAGCGATAAAAGTATCAGAGTGAATGTTCGCGTGTTGGCGGCTACCAATAAAAATTTAAAGAAAGAAATCGAAAAGGGGCTTTTCAGAGAAGATTTGTACCATAGGCTCAATGTTATTCCCATTCATGTCCCAAGTCTTGACGAACGAAAAGAAGATATTCCGATATTGATTGATCATTTTTGCGAACTCATTTCTAACGAACAGGGGAGACAGACAAAACGCTTTGAACCCGAAGCGATCGAATTACTAAAATCACGTTTGTGGACCGGAAATATTCGTGAGCTTCGCAATATGGTGGAAAGGTTGATTATTTTAGGCGGAGCAATAATTACCAAAGAAGATATTGAAATGTTTGGGTAGATGGCAGTTTTAAATAATCAACGGAGTTCTAATCTTCCGCTTTATAAGTTGTATTTTCGAACTTTATAGATAGCCATAATTTAAATTGTAAATTAATCAATTCAATTTTTAATCTCAATGTCAAAACCTGCATTAAAAAAGCATTTACAAACCCTTAGTAAAGAGCAACTCATTGATACAGTACTCGAATTATACGATAATGTGAAACCGGCAAAAGAGTATTTTGAGTTTTTTTTGAATCCGAACGAAAAGGAAATGTTGGAGAAGTTTCGGACTGCTATTGTTAACGAATTTTACCCGCGGGGAAAATTCTCTGAACCCAAAACTCGCTTTTCGGTAGCCAAAAAGGCTATTGCCGATTTCAGGGCGTTGAAACCTTCGCCAGAACTGTTGGGCGACTTAATGGTAACACTGGCAGAAATGGCTTGCAAATTTACTTACGATTATGGCGACATGTGGGAACAGTATTATACAAGTGCCGCCAACAATTATGAAGCTGCATTGAAATACTTGCAAAAAAACAATTTATTGGATAACTTCAAACTGCGTTGCGAAAATTGTGTTAAATATGCTTCTCCTTGTGGTTATGGTTTTGAGGATGATATATCTTCAATATTTCATGATTATTATGTCAGTTAGTATATTCCATTTCTTTATCCATTCTGTTACCTTCTAAAATATTTGACGAAATACTTCAAATCATCCGCAGTGTGAAAAATGATGAAATTGCCTTGCACAAAATTCTTGATTTTCTGGAAGAGGAATTTTCTGTTGAATAAGAGTCAAATTGCCTAAAAAATATACCAATGTAGCCAAAGAATCAGCAAAAAGCGTTGAAGCTGGATTGATGTAATATTTAATTCCAATTCGCTCGAAACAGATGCATTTTCCAAAGAGTTGCTTTCGAAAATGTTTGATGTTGAACCTGAAGATGTTATTATTGAGTATAGGCTTTGGTACCTACTTTATTTTTCACAACACTTGCAAACGATCGACCTCGTCCGGTGAGTAGAAAAATGGAGAGCAGTAGGCGTAGAAAACTGTTATGTTTGAGTCTCGACGAATTTCTTCGAAACGAGTTTAATAGTTTTCAGCCTACAAATGACTCATTTTTCGAGCGAAGCGGGCAAAACTTTCATTCTGCTGTTCCCTCTTCAGTTGAAGAGAATAGCCGAAGGTCGGGGGTGGTCTCTTAAATTTTTTTGCTTCGGTTGTTGGTTCAAGCCAATTGGAGCAAAGCAGAAATAGCCGACGCCAACTAAGTTAAATTCGTTGGAGGCAAATCTTGAAGTGAAGTTTTATAGGCTAATCGCCTGACATTAAACTTTATATTGAAATAGAGAATAGAACAGAACATCATTGTATGTTAAAAATGTCCATTGGGGATAATCTATTATCATTGAACTTTTAAATTCAAACGAGTTTTTTCAAATTATGGAAAAATTTGCAGATCAATTGAATCAAATATTAAAACGTTACTAACCATTGTATTGAATAATCATTAGTCTTCTGCAAATTTCAAAGGGATCATTCGTCAATACATCCTCCAATTGAACCTTGTGGAATTGAACGAAAATTTAATAAATGGTATTGGAAAGCCAGAAAAATAAATATGTTTGTTTCTTTGAGGATGATTCATTGTTGCTCAAAGAAGAATTAAACTAGTGTTATGTTAGTTTTGATATGACGTATTTATTTATTATCTTTGCAGCAAAAACTGCATTATGATACTATACACAATTAAACTAAGTCAATCAGAAGTTGACGATTTAAAAAAGATAATCAAT
>JAJYBB010000025.1 GCA_021779195.1 Bacteroidota bacterium
TAAACCCAATTGTCGATTATAAAAAACTATCAGATAATCTGACCTTGAGAATTTCAAAAATATACGCGCTTTCTCTTTAGCGGGTGCAAAAGTACAGCTTTTTTTTATTCTACAAAAGATTTTGAGACAAAAAAAATCAGGCATTTTAAAAGAAATTATTAACTAATTGAGGGTATGCTTTTTAAGAAATAAAAATAAACAAGATCGATTTTCTTATCTCAATAATTTGGACAAAACAAACCGTTTTTAATATCATTTTTTAAGAAAAGCAGAAAAATAATCTATTCTGAACTGAAAAAGCAAAAGAAAAAAAAGAGTGAATTGTCAGAACAAATTTTAAAAAAGAAAGGCATCAGAAGTATGAAGTAAAAAGAAAAAAATTTGATCTTTTCAAAAATTCTCAAAAAAAATCAGCCTAAAAACAATAAAAAAAGGAGCTCAGTTAATTATTGAACGTAAAAAACAATTACTTTTGTAAGATAAATCATAAAACAGTTGTACCGTTTTTAAAATAAATGAAGGCAATTATAACTCCTATCGACAAAGGCATTTTAAAAAAAGAACTTAGTTCTGACAAATTTTTAAGACCTACAAATAAAGCTCATAACGAAATATACGTGATAACAGCACATGATTCGCCCAATGTGATGCGAGAAATCGGACGTTTACGCGAGCTTTCATTTCGAACCGGAGGAGGGGGAACTGGAGAGGAAATAGATACTGATTATTATGATTATATGGATATTCCATATAATCAGCTCATTGTTTGGGATCCTCTTGCTGAGGAAATTATTGGTGGCTATAGATATTTGGCTGGACGAGACACTGAATTGGACTCGAACAGGCAACCGGTGTTTGTTATGTCACATTTGTTTCATTTTTCAGAAAATTTTATTTCAGCTTATCTACCATATACCATTGAATTAGGAAGAGCATTCGTACAACCCGATTACCAAACTTCAAAAATGGGAACTAAAAGTTTATTTGCTTTAGATAACTTGTGGGATGGTTTGGGCGCATTAATTCATATAGTTCCAGACACGCGATATTTCATTGGCAAAGTAACAATTTACGAGCATTATCCAATTTTAGCAAGAGAATTGATTTACAATTATTTATTTCGATATTATCCAGATCAGGATCAACTTATCATCCCCAAAAAACCAATAGAAATATCTGTAAAAGCGAATCAATTAGCATCTTCACTTTTTGTTAACACCCATTCAAATACCGACTACAAAATTTTACAAAAAGCCGTACGAGCAGAAGGAGATACAATTCCACCTCTATTTAATGCATATATTGGACTCACAGATACCATGCGGTTTTTTGGTGCAACTCAAGATCCTGATTTTGGTTCAGTTTATGAAGCCGGGATTATGATAACAACTTCAGATTTGTTTGAATCGAAACGCATGAGGTACATAGAACCTTACATCGATTATCTAAAACATGTTTTTGAAGAAAGACATTTAGCTAAACGATTAGCAAAAGAAATGAAGCAAGAACAAAAAAAAGCAATTAAAGCGGATAAAATTTTAAGAAAAAAGAAAAACTAGGAAAAACACTCTGTTTTTAACTATGAATTTTTTCGACGTATTCGGAATTGTCTTTTATAATTTTATCCATTATCGCATTAATTTGGTCGTTAGGCTGGCTATTTAAGTTGTTTTGAATAAACCAACTAATAATTTCTTTTGCTCCATCTCTAAATTTAATTTGAGGATGAAAGTCTGGAACATATCTGCGAATTTTAGAATTATCAAAAATCATACTGTGCATTTTATCGCCCAAAAGACCTGCACCAAGTTCGGGATCGTATTTTGCAATAATATCGGTTGGAATATGCACCAAATTTGGAGCAATGTGTAATTCATCGGCTAAAATCTGATAAATATTATTCCAAGTTAGCCATTCATCGGAGGTAATATGAAACGTTTCGTTTATTACAGCTTCACTTCCGAGCAATCCAACCAAGCCTACAGCGAAATCATCATGATGCGTCAAAGTCCAAACAGAGGTTCCATCGCCAAAAGCTACCACAGGAAGCCCTTTGATCATACGTTGAAGAGTAGTATAGCCACCCATAATTGGCACTAATGTCCTATCATAAGTATGAGAAGGACGAACAACTGTGAATGGAAAACCATTCGTTTGATATGCTTCATGCAAAACATGCTCACAAGCTGCTTTATTTTGTGAATAATTCCAAAAGGGATTGTCTAAAGGAGTTATTTCGGTTACTGGTAAAGATTGTGGAGGAGTTTGATAGACGGAAGCCGAGCTAATAAAAATATATTGCATTATTTTTCCGGAAAACAATTCAATATCGTTCTGAATATGTTTCGGTTCGAAAGCAATAAAATCGACTACTACGTCAAAAGTATAATTTTCAAGAATTTTTCTGGTTTCATCAATATTTCGGATATCTGCCAAAATTGTTTTCACATTACTGATATTAAGCGATTTGACATTTCTCCCCCGATTCAGATGATATAAATCAATCCCTTTCGAAACAGCCAACTTGGTACAGGCTGAACTAATGACACCTGTTCCACCAATAAATAATACTTTCATATCGAATGTTGAAAATAAAGTTTTTCAATGATAAAATCACAATATATTTGAAAATGCGCACATATGCTCGGCTTGAAAGTCTTCAAATAAGTTTCAAAGCGAAAGAATGAGAAATCTGATTATGAACCATTTCGGATTCATTTACAAGCTGGAATTAAATGTCTTTAGTTAATAATCGATAACTGAAAGATCTCAAAATAGACCGACAACATCAAATAAACAGGTTATTACGGAGTACCAAAAAAGAGGAAATCCAGCGTTAAGAATTCCTCTTTTATAAGATTAACAGTTTCTAAATATTTAAAATTTATACCGTACTCCGAGACAAATTTCATCATAACTTGGATAAAATCCGTTTAGCAAATAAAATCCGGGTCGATAATCCAACGAAAGTTGAATTGGAATTTTAAAATTATATTCCAATCCAATTTGACCAAGAATTCCGACATTTAATGGACTGTTAGAATAATAATTATAAGATCCAATCGACGCACCAACACCGGCATACCAGTTAAACCCATCGGATATCGCGGATAAATCCCACACCCATTGATAAATGCCATTTAAACCGAACCCATACCTATTTAAGCCTAAATCCAGTTCCAAACGGTTAGCACTGCCAAGCGGTTGTTGAAAAGAAACTTCGCCACCATAACCAAGTCTTAATCCAATGGCTTTCGTAATTTGTTGAGCATGCATTCCAGTTTCTAAACCAAGAATTAACATTAATGTAATCATTACTTTTTTCATACGTTCTTCATTTTAGTTAATATCCATAAATTCTTCTGCAAAAACATTTACAAAAATACATAAAACCTGTGATAAATCACGCAAAAATGAAATAACAATATAAATATTTAAACTATTTATGATTTTCACGATGAATAATACCCGTAAATCGACAAATTTCAGCTTGATTGGTAATTCCTTCGAGAATCACAGAATAATCGTCAGCTTTATCAGCAGTAAAAAATTGTAACTGGATTTGTCCAATACTGTCAGTCTTTAAATTCGGATTCCAATAAATCGTAGATCGCAAATCCGGTTTTGGACTCTGGCGAATACTATCTACAGCATATTTAGGTTGATAAAATTCAATCGACTTTTGATAGCCTAAAGGCATTATGGTAGCTAAACTTACAGGAGCACTAACTTTGATATTCACTCCTTTTTTGAGAGTAATAGCAATTGCACCGCTTCCGCCTTTTGATCCAAAGATTGCGGCATCAGCACCTTTAAAAACCGAAATATTATCTACATCGTTCGTAGTGAGGTAAGTTAAATCATCCATATTGTCGGTCTCAATGCCATCAATCAAGAACAAGGGATTATGTTGCGAACCACGTATTGAAATTTGGTCACCATTAACCATAACTCCGGGAATCATTTGAAATACATCCATGATATTCATTCCTGGATACCTATCTAAATAATCAGATTTTAACTGTGTGTCGGCTAATCCGCTATAATAATCACCCGGAGTGTCAGCCTCCTTTCGTTTTGCTTGAACGGTTAACTCTTTTAAATTCACCATCATCGTTCCATCATCAGAGTAATATTTATCTTTTGATTGAGTAAAATAATCAGATGGAGCAATGTTATTTTCGTTCAGGCGATAGGGAATAAAAGAATGGGACTTAGGAAAAACATCTGCATCGGGAACGATTTCGACATCACCGAAATTCCCTTTTTTGCGTGCTTTTAATACTAAACTTGTACTATCAGGAAATTCAAATCCATCGATCAAATAATTTCCTGCGCTATCAGTTTTAGCAGTTCGAATCATCGATTTATAAGTAGAAAACATGATGATATCTGCTTTTGAAACCGGCTTTTCAAATAGATTCAACACTTTACCTGTCAAGGTTTGACCTGCTTCAATATAAAATTGAGTAGGTTGTTTAATCCCGCGCACAACATCAGCTGTATTAAACCGCTTCCAACCCTGCGTTAACATTAAAACATCAGCTTTCTCATGTGTACTTATGCTATTGTCGATAAAATAATCGGTAGGATTTTCAATATAGCCTTTTAAGTCTGAAGACAAAAGTAAATAGCTTAATATATTATCCTGTAAAGAATCAGGCTTAACAATTTTACTGTCAGTAACGCTTATAGAGAAACTGCCTGATACCGGAAAACCTATCAAAGATTTAATATCAAATTGAAGATGAACGGGCTGACGAGCTCCATACGAAGGGTGGTCTACTTGCATATCTACCATTGGCAAATGAAGATTATTAACAAATAAAAGTCTTTCGCAATAGGTATTTCCGAGTGAATCTACAATTGAAAACGATGAAATCCCGGTAGGCAAATCAGATTCTGACAATTGACCTTCGGTACTATTCAATGGCTGGACAGCATAAACCATTCCACGTGAATGGATCAACAAATAGAGTAATTGAGTTGGCACCGAAGTTTTATTAATTACTTCATACAAAATACGATTCCGGTTACAAACCAAATGTAAAACAACTCCTTGAGCTTGCAAATTAGGTAAATCAAACCTTTTTTCGATGCCATTCCCCGATTTGATTAAAGTATAATACTTATCTCCGGAATGAGTAGCCAAAATAAACTTTCCCATCCCTTTATGTTCCGACGAAAATTCTGTAATTTCCTCATTTTTATCATTAAAAAGCTTACCAGTAACTTCAACAGACAATCCATCAGTTCCAATCGCCTTAAAACCAACTGTTTGAAAAATATCAGATAATAAATTGCCACTTTCTGGAAAAAACTGTACATCAAAATCATTCCTGAAATTGGGCATAACAAAGTTTTTTTGAAATTTCAAATTTTCATCGTCTATGGAAACATTCACAATTTTCCGTTCATTTTCAATTGAATCCACAGGCATATCCCAAAAAATTTTACCATCGTCATTTGTAACAAAAGACCAGTTTTTGCGTCCTGATATCTTCCAACGAGGTGTAATAACAATCCTGCGTTTACTTATTGGAAATTGAAGGTCATTTTTAAATGTCAACCCTACCGTAACTTTACCATTCAAATAAGTGCCATACTGAATATCGCATTGAACTTTATTGTCGATTAAATTTCCAATATAAATATTTTTATGAAAGAAAAAATCATTTGAATTATTTTGCATCCAATAGGTATATGCTCGAAGCACATACATCCCCGCTTGCAATTCGGGTTTCAATTTTAGGTAACCCGAAAATCCAAGTGAATCTTTTCGTATTTTAACGCGCGATAACACCGAATCAGTAGCATCAATTAATTCGACATATAGAAATTTACTTAAAGAACGTGGCAAATGCGTAACTGCATCAACCACATAGCCTTTAAACCAGATATTCTCACCTGCGCTATAATAAGGTTTATCGGTTTGAAGGTAAACCTTTTCTGGCAAAGTATTGATTCGCTGTTTTAAAAAACGTGTGGCTAACACATCAGGGAATGCGGACTGTGAGGATGTTTGAGCAGAAACAGAACTAAAATTGAAGAAAATAAAAAAACAAAAAAACAAGTAGAATTTAAATTTTTTGCCGTCATTATTAATGTTAGCTCCAAAAAGCGGAAATGTGTCGATGCGCATGTTAAGGAGGAATTATATGAATGAATTTTTAATTTTGACTAGTAAAAAGAGAAATCGTTTAATTACATTATTGAGTTCACTCCGAAAAGTGTTTTTTGAACGCAAACGTGCTAGGTGCTAAGATAAAATATACCATTTAATTCAATAGGTTGCGACTTTATGTCATAGTTCTTAGCGTTCAGAAATTAAAAGTTGACTTTTCGGAGTATTCTCATTATTAATATTACGAATTTCAAATCGAAAATAAATGAATAGCCAAGAAATTACTAACTATTGAAAATCATGCACTTAAATAAATGATTGACAAATTTATTAAAAAACATTCTGATCGAGATAGAATTTCTGTTCATTTATGTTCAATTTGTGAATAATTTGCATTAAGAATTAAAGAATTAAGAATCATTTGGAATATAAAATCGAAAACAAATCACGTTGCTTTTTATAAACTATTATTTTAGAATCATAAAAACAAATCGCTCGAATATACGTTTAATAATTTGATATTTCCAAAACATTAAAACATGATTATATTCCAAGCACAAGATACTTCATCTTTGAGGGAACTATTAAATTTATATATTGAATGTTTTGATAATCAACAACACAATATTAATATTTTAAAGAATTATATACTTCAATCTTTAAAAAATCATTGTGTCTGGCTTGCTATTGAAAACAACCATGCAGTGGGCGCATTAATGTATATTAAAAATCTTGAGCCAGATTTATTACCTGCATCAATCTCTCAAAACTACGATTTACAAAGATGCTTATATATTTCCGAATTGATGGTATCAACCAAATGGCGTGGACAGAAAATAGGCATTAATTTGCTTACTTCTTTTATACAGCACATTGATATTAAAATATATACTGATATTTTCATTCGGGTTTGGGATAAAAACACACCAGCTCTCACGCTCTATCAAAATATGGGATTTACACCATTAACAAGTATAGAACAAACCAAAATCTCACCGGATGGAAAGAGTACATTTGTAATGAAAAAAATATATTTTCACCGAAAAACAACAGGAAACAATGAAGGAATATCATTCTAAAACAATTAACCTTCGCGAAGGAACGCCAGAAGAGAAGCGTAAAGAATTATTGGATTACTTTGAAAAAACATGGGAAACCGACGAAAAACTTTACACTCAACTAAAAAGTGATGATATATTTTATAATCAAGGTGATCCGTTGCGACATGTTTTACTTTTTTATTTTGGACATACAGCCGTTTTCTATATCAATAAATTGTTCCTTGCTAAAATTATAAATTCACGTGTAAATTACGAATTCGAATCCATCTTTGCCATTGGTGTGGATGAAATGAGTTGGGACGATCTGAATGAGAAACACTATAATTGGCCTTCGGTTGCTGATGTGCGAAAATATCGGAATGAAGTAAAAAAACGTATTACGAATATCATTTTAAATAGTCCATTGATGCTTCCAATAGAACCAGATAATCCGTTTTGGATAATCATGATGGGTATTGAACATGAACGTATTCACATCGAAACTTCATCCGTTCTTATTCGTCAATTACCATTAAATGAAGTAATTCCGGGTAAATTTGGCGAAATATGCAAAAGCTTTGGTGTCGCTCCTCAGAATGAGTTTTTAACTGTCTCAGGCTCTGAAGTAAAAATGGGAAAACCACAAAATCATCCACTTTACGGCTGGGACAATGAATATGGTTATTATGTTGAAAAAGTTGAAAATTTCAAAACAACGAAATATCTGGTATCAAATGGAGAATTCCTTGAATTTGTGAACGACAACGGATACAACACAAAAACATTTTGGAATGAAGAAGGCTGGAATTGGTGTCGTTATAAAGATGCACAAATGCCATTTTTCTGGAGAAAAAACGGTAATGATTATCGGTTACGATTAATTGCAGAAGAAATTTCGATGCCTTGGAATTGGCCAGTGGAAGTTAATCAGCTGGAAGCAAAAGCTTTTTGCAATTGGAAAACAGCAAAAGAAGGAAAAACATTCCGGCTTCTCACCGAATCTGAATGGTACAGGCTGGCAGAACATTGTCAGATTCCAGATATGCCTGAATGGAAAAACGCACCCGGAAATATAAATCTGGAACATTATGCTTCGCCCTGCCCTGTTGACATTTTCGAATCCAAAGGGTTTTACGATGTCATTGGAAACGTTTGGCAATGGACCGAAACGCCCATTACAGGTTTTGTCGGATTTAAAGTTCATCCCATGTACGATGATTTTTCGACCCCGACATTTGATGGGAAGCACAATTTGATCAAAGGAGGTTCATGGATTTCAACGGGAAACGAAGCTACCCATCACTCGCGTTATGCATTTCGACGCCATTTCTATCAACATGCCGGATTTAGAATTGTAGAATCGGAAACAGCATTGCTTATCCATACCGATGAATACGAAACCGATGCTGAAGTTGCCATTTCATGCGAAACAAACTGGGGAGATTTGTATTCAGGAAAACCAAATTTTCATGTCCAATTAGCCAACTTAATTGCAACAAAATTAAAAGGATATGAAATTTATAACGTACTTGATTTAAATGCAGCTACAGGACGATTAGCGTTTGAATTGTCAATATATTTTGATCATATTACAGCAATTGATTTCTCCGCTCGCTACATTAGAATGCCAATTCAACTGCAAGACAAAGGTTTTATGCGTTACATAGTGAAAAATGAAGGCAAATTGGTGCTTTATCGCGAAATTGTTCTTGCAGAAACGGGATTAGAAAAAAATATTGAAAAAATTCAATTCATGCAAGACAATGCCAATAATCTGAAACCTATTTACTTCGGCTACGATTTAATTATTGCACCAAATTTGCTTGAAAAAATGATTGATCCGGTGCTATTTTTAGAAACAATTCACAAAAGACTGAATCATAAAGGATTTTTAGTGATAGCTTCAACTTATGATTGGGAAGGAAATGCCTTAAATATTGAACATTGGCCGGGAGGTTTCAAACAAGATGGAGAGCCTTTCACTTCGTTAGATGGATTGAAAAATCTATTACAAAAAAATTTCTCGTTGATTACGGATCCGGAAAATTTGCAGCTTGAAATACCTCAATCGAGCCGTATATCCGAACTCAGATTATCAGAAATTACAATCTGGCAAAAGAAATAAGCACTAACGCAGAGTCGATACAATAAATTAAGATCCAGAAAATCAAAATATCAAAACGAAAATGCAGCACCAAGAAGCACGTTTATTCCTTGAACATCATAGCCATAATAATCCTGATAATGTTGATTCAGCAAATTATTTAATTTAAGAAAAGCTGTGAACCAATTATTATACGAATAAGATGTTCCTAAATTGATATCCAATCTCGGCTGCATTAAAACGGCTGTTGTCCCAAGTTTTGCATAACGTCCAGTATCGAAAAAAGCACCTCCATCAATTGTTAAATTTGGAGATATACTTACGGATGTATTCAAACTGGCTTCCCACAAAGGTTGATTCCATGCATAAGGCTCTGAATCGACATTCCAATGATTATAAGCTCCCTTTAGCTCCAAATTAAATAAATTCCTGAAATTATAATTTGCACGTACCCCGAGTTTCAGATGCGTTGCCCCGCTGTAAATAACGTTAAAACGATTGCTGTACAACAAAGAATCTACACCGGCAATTGCAAAACCCATGTTCGTATATTGAAAAGCTTTATTAACAAAAAAATATTGATTATCCATTCGTCGATAATCTACAAAACCATCTAACAATAAGTTATACAATGGTTTCAACTTAACACCAGCATATAAATCATAAGGAGTATAAGTATCATTCACCCGCACATCATGAAACAAATACGGATTTTGAGCAAACATATCGCTCGAAGTATTCACTTGATAATTACCACCGAAGCCACCATAAAAATCCATAAATTTTGGAAAAGCTTTCCATTCAATTCGAATGTCAGGTGAAGGCGTGAACGGAAGTCCGTGTAACAAGGTAAAACTGGAATTCAATCCTATACGTAAATTCCAGTTTGGACGTTCAATATTATAATATGGATTAATTCTAACAACACTATATTTGTCCCAAAAATTTAGCAGTGAAGGATTCGTTGCACTATACATGAGGTTAACCATTTCCAGATCCAATCCTAAACGGTTATCGTGAAACGGCATATCAAAATGCAAACGTGATTGAATTAGATTTTCATTAAATCCATCTCGTGTATTAAACAATTTATATTGAATTTCAGCCAGATACCTAATTCCATCAGCAGTTGGTAATGAATGTAAGCCAGCGTAAGCGTTAAAGCGCCAAAATGTATTGCTGATAGAATCAGTTGCCATTTTGGAGAGTTTATAAATTTGAGGCGTACGAGTAATATTTGTTATGTTTTGCTCGAGATACTGTGCCGATGGATAAAGACGGCTCAATGAATCGAGTTGAACAACAGAACCCTGACTATTGAAATTATTGCCGTAATATTTTAGAAATTCATGACTTCCATCAATTCCTGCATAAAAATCTGAATTATCAAGTAACTGATCGAATGACAAAGCTGCTTTGGTGGTAGAATGAGTTTTCACATCAAAAGTTGCCAGATGATTCAACGAAAAGTCAAGTCGGGTACGGGGTGCATGAACCAAAGGATAAGCAAAGTCAACTAAAGTATTCCAATAATTACCCAGTCCGATACGCGCAAAACCTCCTTTTGCTAAGGGCTTCGTTTCAAGGGATAATTGTGCCGCCGGTAGAGTATGAATATTGAAATCAACATTGAGCGGTAAATTAAAATCGGAATAAGTAGGTGTTGTCTTTTCCACGTTTGGTTCAAGCACTTGTGGAACGGAATTTATTTTTCCGGCATCCTGAATCACCGGTTTATACTCCCGCTCAACGGTTACATGTCGATTGAAAATTGAATCCTGTGGATATGCCGATACAGCAAATGCGACAGTTGAAATAAGCAACAGCAAAGTTTTCAAACCTATTCTATTCATTAATACTATATTAAAATCAATCTTAGGCATGAACTGAGCATCATTTACAAAATGATTAATTTTTAGAACAAATGCTTTAATTTTATGATCGAACATGTTTTTCATGAATTATTTAGAGTAAAGTATATGATTAAAAGATTACCATCGTCAAAATTATCAGGTACAAAAGATTATTTGACAATCTTACTATCTTCAATTTTACTTATGGCGTTTAATCTATCGGAAATCATAGTTTGAATATCATCATTCACCGTGTAGTTTTTCTGCAAGCTCAACAGATATTGTTTTGCCTGAAAATTATCACCCCGTTGAATGTAAATATCAGCCAACAGAACAAAGCTACGCGCTAACCAATATTGATAGGGTGTATTTTTTTTAGCAAAATCAAGCACTTCATTCTCAGCATCACTAAATTTTGCTTGTTCAAAATAAAGGTTTGCAAGCTGAAACTTTGCTTCTGCTCCATTCGCAGTGCGGGTATCGGCAGCAAGTAATTGAAAATCGGATAGAGCAAGCGAATTTTTTCCCAAAGCTAAATATGCTTTGGCTCTATTGAATCGTGCTTCAGCTTTCAATTCATCAGTAGATCTACTATCATTCAAAATTTCATTGGCGATAGTTACGGTAGTTTCATTATCTTTTAAAAAATAACTGCAACGTAAAACGCCCAAACGAGCTGCATTTTTATTTTCGGTACCCTGAGCAATAATTTGCAATTGCTTGAAATAACCCAACGCTGAAGTATAATCCTTTTTATCATAGGTAATTTGAGCACAATGCATTACAGCTTCCTCCGTATATTGCGTATCTCCCAATTTAAGCAATCGCTGAAATTGTATTAAAGCGTTAGGAGTATCTTTGATTTGATAATAACTATCCGCTAAATAATACTGTGCCAAAACGCAAAACCGGCTTCCAGGGCAATATTTATTCAAGTAATTTTGCATGCCCACAATAGATTGTTGATAATGGGCAGCCATATATTGTCTCTCGGCAGCAACATATGAAATAGAATCCTCCCGACTTGCCGTAGCCGAACTGATTGATTTTCCAAGGGTTTTTGTATAAGCCAGATAAGATGCAACATCGTTAATTTCTATATACACTGCTTCAAGCGATTGCAAAGCGGTATATGACTCCTCGCTACCGGGAAAAGTTGAAATTACATTTTTATAAGCGGCAATGGCTTGTTGATAATTTTTATCATTATAATAAATCATACCAATTTCTAATGCTGCTTTTCGTGCCTGATCACCTGTTGAATAGGATTTGAGCAGTTGTTGATACGTTGAAATGGCTTTGGCATCATCATTCATCATTAAATATGACCTACCCATCTCATACATAGCATTATCGGCATATTCCGAACGGGGATAAAGTTTGATTAGGTTTTGAAGTTTTAAAACCTTCTCGTTGTATTTTTTTAATAAACCTGAAACGTAAGCTGATTGAAAAATCGCATAATCAGCTGTATTTGGGCTTTGCGAAGAAGCCGTATCGTAATAATTGATGGCTTGAGAAAAATCACGGAATGTAAAATAGCAATCACCTACACGATTTAATGCATCGGCATAGGTTGAAGCCTCGTGATTTTGTTCATCAGCTAAATATTTTAAAAACCAACTCTTAGCATTTTCATAACTTTTTTCTGAAAAATAAGCGTAAGCCAATGCATATTCGGCTTTAACACGATTCAAACTATTTTTCGCATAGGGATTTTCAAAAAAATTCTTTAAATCTGTTCGACTCAAATCAGGCCGATTCATCCTGTAATAACTTTCGGAACGCCAATACAGACTTTCGGCTGAATATTTTCCAGTGGGTAAAATTTTCAATGCCATACTGAAATAATGAATGGACTTATCATAATTACTTTGAATAAAAGATTCTGTACCAAGTTGGTATAACAAATACTGCTTTGTTTCGAGCAATTTTGCATTCGGCTTCAAAACATGTTGAATCGATTCGTAAGCTGCTTCATAATTTTTTGTGGTCAGATACACCGATGTCAGGTAATCGTAAGCTTTATCTTTGTATCGAGTATCGGGAAACTCACTGAGCAACTGTTCAAAAGCTTTGATTGATTCTCCAAAAGCTGTAGTAGTCTCGTATGTTGTTAACGCATAATTATACATAGCTTCTTCGCGAACGGAGGGATTAAAATTCGTTCGTAATGCAGCCTCGTAAGCTAGTTTGGCATTCGATTTATCATTTAGCTTAACATACGCATTACCAATATGCAGATATGCATTCTCAGTCATTTCGTCAGAATTAATAACGACTTTTGAAAGATATTGAACTGCATGTGAATAATCATTCATTTTATAATAGGATAAACCAAGTAAATACATATCGTTACGTAACACCTGAGGAAACATTCGCTCATAGTTTTTCAAATACGAAATGGCTTTCGAATAATCGTGATTTCGATAGGCAATTTCACCAAGGATTCGATAAATCTCGGCATTATTTTTATTATCGGGATTGCTTGTAATTAAATTATCACCCCGTCGAGTCAACGTATCATATTGTTTTTGAATATAATAAATTTGAATAATATAATACGGGACAATATTTTTATATTCAGGCAAGTTTTCAATTTTCAAAAATTCAGGCAATGCTTCGGAGTAATGACCCAAACAATAATTAGAATAAGCGTAATAATATGATGCCGATACATTATATCGGGTATTCATGGCTGTCAATGCTTTAAAGATGCCAAGAGCCTGCTGAAAATTCTTGGTTTCGAGACAGGCATACCCCTTGCAAAATAAAAAATCTACTTGTTCACGAAAATTTAATCTATTATTTTTCAATTGATTAAAATAGGTCAGAGCGGTCGCAAAATTTTTCCTTTCGTATTCAATCATACCAAGCATAAAATTTGTTCGGTCGAAAAATGGCGTGTAAGGATAAAGCGTTAAATAACTCTTCAACAGAGCAGAAGCATTGGCTTGCCTTAATTCATAAGCATTTGCAGCCAAATAATACGAAACTTCCTGGATTCGTCCGGCATCAATAATTTCGGCACTTTTTAAAAAATCTTCAAAACTACGATAGGACGCAGCAAATTTCCGTTCGTTAAAAAGTTCTTTTCCCTGATTGAAAAGCACATCAGGATTGGTATAATATAATGTTTGCTGTGCATACCCAATTTCAAATAATCCAAATAGAATTACCGACAATGCTACTATTCTCAAATTTAAATTGCGAAAGGCTGAAAAGGGAAATGAAAAATCAAATTTCCAACTTTTTGATAATATATTCAATAAATGCTTCATAATATTATAGTTGACAGACTTAAAAAGTTAGAATTTAACGTTGTTCCAAAAATTTTATTATAGCATGTCTAATAGAATTTAAACCGAAATTTTCGGGATTTATTTTATTGAAAGGCACAAAAAAATAATCATCCACATCATCGGCAGGTAATAAATTAGTGACATCTTTCAATCGACAATCGAAAAACAGATCCAAAGTAGGAATAGATAAACCACTGTATTCATATAGATTAGGTACTGAAAATAAATACTTTAGCTGAACCACTTCACCGTTTAGTTCTTCGTGAATTTCACGAATAGCGGCTTGCTCAGCAGTTTCATTTTCATCGACAAAGCCTCCCGGCAAATCCCAAGTTCCTTTTGCAGGTTGCTTTCCTCTTCGGCAAACCAACAAATCTCCATCTTCATTTAAAATGAATCCGGCCACTGCTGCTGAAGGATTGACATAATACACAAATCCACATGCATCACAACGCTTTGACTTAATATTGTTTAAGTTGAAATGAGAAGATCCGCAAACCGGACAATAAGAAAACAAGGTTGAGAAGTGCATAAACCGAGCTTTGGAAAATTTGTTTGATTGCAAAGATACAATTTATTGATTTAAAACAAAAAGAAAAAGAAAAAGGATTAGATGATAAGAAATCCTATAATATTAAAATACAATTCAATAATCGAGCCAAAAGAATGCAGAAATTGGAAAAACAATGGATACGAAACAGCGTACAATTGCCAGAAAATGCATAAATAAAATAAAATATAAAATTAACCCAATATATTTATAATGAATACCTTATCTAATAAAAAAGCCGAACAAATAGTTTCTGTCCAGCTTTTTAAATATTTAAAAATTATAATCAAATAATCAACATAGCATCTCCATACACGCCAAATCTGTATTTTTCGGCAATGGCAATTTCATAGGCTTTCATTACCTGATCATAGTCACCAAAAGCAGCCGAAAGCATCAGTAAGGTGGAATATGGTAAATGGAAATTAGTAATCAATGAATTAGCAACTGTAAACTCATACGGTGGAAAAATAAATTTATTTGTCCATCCATCGTAAGGCTTAATTTTCCCATCAGTACCAACTACCGTTTCTAAAGCACGCATTACCGTAACCCCAACTGCACAGATATTGCGATTTTCATCATGAATTCTATTTACCTTTAAAGCAGTTTCTTCGGTAACCAACATTTGTTCCGAATCCATTTTATGTTTAGTTAAATCTTCTACGTCAATTTCACGGAAATTACCCAAACTCATGTGTGAAGTCAGAAAAGTCGTATCAATTCCTTTAATTTCCATGCGTTTCATCAATTCACGACTAAAATGCATCCCTGCAGCTGGAGCCGACACGGCACCTTCATTTTTTGCAAAAATAGTCTGAAAGCGTTCAGCATCTTCCGGTTCAACCGGACGGGTGATATAATTTTTGGGAAGCGGAGTTTCACCTAAAGCAAAAAGTCCCTTTTTAAATTCATCATGTGTTCCATCAAACAAGAAACGAAGTGTTCTGCCACGCGATGTTGTATTGTCAATTACCTCAGCTACAATTGAATCATCTTCTCCGAAATACAACTTATTGCCAATACGGATTTTTCGTGCGGGTTCAACTAAAACATCCCAAAGTCTCATTTCATGATTTAATTCGCGCAATAAAAAAACCTCAATTTGAGCTCCCGTTTTTTCTTTGTTCCCGTATAAACGGGCAGGAAAAACCTTTGTATCGTTGAAAATGAACAAATCGTCCTCTTCAAAATAATCCAATAAATCTTTAAAAACGCGATGTTCAATTTTACCCGATTTCCGGTGTAAAACCATTAAGCGCGATTCGTCGCGATGTTTAACCGGATATTGAGCAATAAGCTCATCCGGAAGTGTAAATTTAAACTGAGATAACTTCATTTTATTAATGCTTTTTTCTACATTCAATTAAATAACTCCGTCCTGTTTGGTGGAATTTAAAATCACATTTTCGATTTGTTGAACCAACGGATCAATTTGCCAGCAATTTTCAATGCGAATATTCCCAATTCTAGTACGCTGCAAAGAAATCAAATGTGCACCGCTGTTCAAGGCTATTCCTATATCGCGGGCAAGTGCTCGAATATAAGTTCCTTTGCTGCAAACCACTTTAATTTTGAGAATAGGAAGCGAAAAATCAAGAACTTCTATTTCATCAATAACCAATAATTTGGGTTTAAGTTCAACTTCCTGTCCGTTGCGTGCATAATCGTAAGCTCTTTTACCATCAACTTTTACAGCTGAATAAACCGGAGGAGTTTGCCAAATTTCGCCTACAAACGAAGGAATAACTTGATCGACTAAATCACGGGTAATGTGTTTTACTGGATAAACTGCATCAACCGGTAATTCCAAATCGAACGAGGGAGTGGTAGCTCCTAATTCTAAAGTAGCGATATATTCTTTAGTCTGATACTGAAAATCATCAATCAATTTAGTAGATTTTCCGGTACAAATAATCATTACACCTGTAGCCAATGGATCAAGTGTTCCAGCATGACCCACTTTTATCTTCTTAATTTTCAGCGATTTTGTGATTTTCCAACGCAATTTACTCACTACATCAAATGAAGTCCAACGTAATGGTTTATCAACATAAAAAACCTCGCCTTCAATAAAATCCATTAGAAAATAAATATGTTACCTCGCACTAACATAGTAACAATAATTATCAACCCTACAATGATTCTATAATATCCGAAAATGCGAAAACCATATTTTGTTAAGAAAGCTATAAACCCTTTGATCGCAAAAATGGCAACAATTAAACCAATGACATTGCCCAATAACAAAATCATTGAATTATGAGGAGTAAGAATTTCGGGAGTTTCACGGTAAGCATCCCAAAGACTTTTAGCAAAAGCACCGGCTAAGGTAGGTACTGCCAAAAAAAACGAAAACTCGGCTGCCGCTTTACGGGTCAATTTTTGCTGCATTCCTCCAATAATCGTAGCTGCACTTCGGCTTAATCCAGGAAGTACAATGGCCAAAACCTGAAAAAAACCGATATTTAAAGCTTTTTTATTGGTAATTTTTTCATCAGATTCAATTGTAGGGTTTTTAAACCAATTATCGACAAAAATCAGCACTAATCCTCCTAAAAACATTACAGCTGCAATAAATAATGGAGTACCTATTAATTGGTCAATGTGCTTTTTAAGTAAGAGCCCAAAAAATACAGATGGAAGAAAAGCAATAAACAGTTTCCAATACAATTGTAATTTCTTGAAATCAAAAAACTTACGCCAATAAATTATAATTACTGAAATAATTGTTCCAAACTGAATGTTTTCAATAAACAAAGTAGTAAAAGCGCTTTTTTCAATCCCCATGAATGCAGAAGCCAACGCCATGTGACCAGTCGAAGAAATAGGTAAAAACTCAGTCAGTCCTTCAATTACTGCCAAGATAATGGTATGAATCAGGCTCATTTTTGAATTGTTTTGGGTTTAAAGAGGATAGCAAAAATAATAAAAAGGAATCCAAAAAAAGAAATCATTGGACCCACTGTGATTCGACGAAAACTGAAAACATTCGGATCAAATTGTACTTCTGTAGCCGAACCTGTCATTAAAACGAAACCTAAAACAATAATTAGCACTCCAATGGCAATCAATATTAAATTGATTTTCCCTAAAGTAAAACGCTTCTTTTCTTCCATGTTTTTTGCTTATAAAAACATTCCTTTATAAATCGGAATGCAGGTTGATATTAATTATTGATACTAAAAAATCATAAAAATATTGTCATAAAATAACATTAAATCGAATACATATCATCAGAATGCATGCGTAGAAAACGACCCACGGCAAAAAAGGAAGAAAGCGCTGAAAGCAATACGCCAACAAAAATAACAATCAGCCCGACGATTACCGCCGAAACCGGTCGAACGAGCATTCCCGGTAAACCATATTCCTGCTGTATATAAAAAACAGTTCCGACAAGAAAAAGAATACTCAATACGGCTGCCAATAATCCATTCAACATACTTTTAATAATATATGGACGCCGGATAAACCACGAAGTGGCACCAACTAATTTCATGGTATTAATCAGAAAACGATTTGAATAAATTGTTAATCGAATGGTATTATTTATCAAAGCCACCGATATGACAAGCAATATTAAAGAAAGTCCAAACAGAATCAAACCCACTTTTTTAACATTTTCATTCACTAAGCTCACCATATCTTTTTGAAAAGCCACCTGGTTAATATGATCAAAAGCCTTGAGTTTCTTTTCAATGCGCGAAACACTGTCAGGATTAGCATAAGCAGCATTAAGTTTCACTTCTAAAGATGCCAATAGTGGATTGTAACCCAAAAAGGATTCCGGATTTTCGCCTAAACTGGCAATATGTTCTTTCAGAGCATCACTCTTGGAAATGTATTGAACCGATTTGGTAAAAGGAGAAGCCGTTAAATATTTTTCAATACGGTGTACATAGGCATCATCAATCTGATCATCTAAAACAACCGACAAATTAATATTCTCTTTCACATACCTGCTAATATCCCGTGCCACAAAAAAAAGCAGGCTCACTAATCCAATCAAAAATAACACCAACGACATGCTAAACGTAGATGTAAAATGAATGGAATAAAACGGATTCTTTCTATTACCAATTTTGCGTTCACTCATCATCTATATAATTTGTATAAAAAAAACAATCTATTCACTCTATTTTTTCCCTTTTCTCCATTGCATAAATAAAAACCCTAAAATCCACATTATCAACACAACCGATGAAATCAAAGCAATTACATTACCAATGCTGTACGATTTTGGTTCAAATTTAAAATCAATCTGATAAGAACCGGCTTTCAAAGGCATGGCACGCAACAAATAATCGGCACGAACATAAGGTACTTTCTGACCGTTAATATAAGCATTCCAACCACTTCCATAATAAATTTCGGAGAATACAGCAACCTGATCAGATTTAGAATTAAAATTATAAATCAAATGATTGGGTTCATAATTAATTAATTGAATGTGCGCTGAACTATCAGGCGTAAGTTTCGATGGTAATTCTGAAGCAAATGACTGATCGACTACCATTTCAGTTTTAGTATTAATTTCACCCACCAAACGCATTTCTTCATTGGCATTCGAAGCTATCCTGATTTGATGAATAAACCAGACATTCCCGTTTGCATAAGGATTTACCAAAGGAGCAGAATCTTTATTATAAATTACATATTTCATATTCAGCATATTCAAGACACCTAAAGAATCGAGTGTTGGCGCAATCTGATCGAAAGTTTTTGAACGACCGAAAGCTCCGAAAAGCTGACCAATCTCCTTTGTCAACTGCATATTAATCAGTTCCTGATAACGACGCAATTTGGCGGCATGATATCCTCCAATATTCTTATGAAAATAGGAAGGCTTTGCATCCTGAAAAATATCGACAGTAGCATCCAATACCCTGAATTGAGATTTATCGCGAAGAATGTAATTATCAGCGGTTGATGGCACTAACAAATTATCATAAGTACGTTTTCGTTCAAAATTTTGATCATTCAAATAACGTTTATCTACAGGTACCAAGTCGAATAAGATCAAAATTCCAAGCAATGTCCACGTAATATTCCTTTTAAAAATATTCTTTGCGTAAAGCCACAAAACACCGGCTGAAAGCAACACAAATACCAATGAACGAAAAGCATCCGAACGCAAAAGATCTTCACGATCTAAAGGAAGCGTTTCTTTCAAGAAGGCATTATTTCCGGAATATTGAACATCTCCGGCACCAACAAAATTGCCTGCCAGGGATGGAATTACCGCAAAAATCAAAGCAATTCCACCCACAATCCCTGCACTGATAAGCAAGGGTCGTAATAATTTTTGTTTATCGTATTTCGGATCAAAAAATTCTTTTAATCCCAATAAAGCAATCAGGGTGACTCCGAATCCGGTCGCGACAAGTGTCATTGAAACTGTTCGGAATTTATTGTATAACGGTACATAATTGATAAACAGATCCGTCAGCCACATAAAATTCTTTCCCCACGAAAGCATTAAAGTCAATACAATCATAGGCAAAAGCCACCATTTAATACGTTTATCGACCAAAAACAATCCAAGAACAAACAAAAAACAAACAATGGCGCCAAAATAGACCGGACCAGAAGTGCCGGGTTGCGTTCCCCAATAAAGTGGAAACTGATTTTCGCTCATAATCCGGTTCACATCAGGAGCTCCAAGACTTGAAAGTTTTTTAGCTGTTTCACTGTCAGTCGAAAGATACCCACCACTAGCACCCCCTTTGAAATCAGGAATAAGGATTGTCATGGTTTCATCAATTCCATAACTCCATTGAGTAATATAATCTTTATTCAGTCCATGCTGTGAATTTTGCGAATCGGAAGTCAGTCCATCTGAATTGCCACGCATGGTGTACTTTCCATATTCGTAAGTGGTTAAAAGCGTAGTTGCATTCATTCCAATGGCTATGATTACACCCACAAACAAAATTCCTACAGTTTTGAAAAATGGATTTAACTGTTTTTCTTTCAAACTATAAATAAATTCCACCACGCCCAAAAACAAAAGAATAATAAGCGTGTAATATAAAATTTGCACATGATTGGCACGAATAGCTAAACTCAGAAAAAATGCCGTTAGTAACCCTCCTATCCATTTCTTATCTCTGAATGTAAGGAACACGCTGCCAATGAGCGGAGCCATGTATGCGATTGTAATCGCTTTTGACGTATGTCCGGCAGCAATAATTATAAAATTATAGGATGCAAATGAAAAAGCAATTGCTCCGACTATGGATAGCCACGGATTAACCCTGAACGCAAGCAGAAGAATATAAAATCCAATCAAATAAAGAATCAAATTATAAACCGTATTTGGAAACCAATGAATTACATCCTCAACATATTTAATCAAATTATAAGGTTGATTCATCGAAATTTGATAAGTAGGCATTCCTCCAAACATCGAGTTTGTCCATAAAGTAACATCAGGATGAGTCGCATTATAATCCACCGTTTCCTTTGCCATGCAAATCCAGTTCTCTGAATCATGACCTAGCAACTGTTTGCCTTCAAGAACGGGTTTGAAATAAATAAAGGAAATGATGATAAACAGAATAACTGCAACGAGGTGCGGAGTGAAACGGGTTAGTACATTTTTGTTCATGACAATTTTTTGAATATTGCGAAAAAGCAGTATTATGGAAATGTGCCACAAAAGTACATCATAATTTCACAATTGCTACTCCAAAAGCGGTTAAAAATTGTTGAATCGGGTGTATATGACACATAAATTTTGAAAATTAAATCGGAATATGCAATTTTCGTTTTCAGAATTTGTAATCCAGCAATTTTTTATCTATTTCGATCAACATAAATTCGTTGTTTTTTTAACGAAACACAAGACGAAATATTCAGATTTGAGGTATTTATAAATTTTGAGTACTTTTGCTGAACAAAATTTCAAAAAAAGAGTTTCACAGTCATGAATACTGATCAAATAAAAAAAATACGCGCTGATTTTCCAATTTTAACGGAAAAAGTTTACAACAAAGATTTGATTTACTTTGATAACGCTGCTACTACGCAAAAGCCGCGATGTGTCGTTGAAAAAATTGAACAAAGTTATTACCACAGTAACGCAAATATTCATAGAGGCACCCATTACTTAAGTATCATTGCCACCGAAGCACATGAGGCTGCCCGATCGGCAGTTGCAGCTTTTTTAAATGCAGGTAAACGCGAAGAAATTGTCTTTACACGTGGCACCACTGAAGCCATAAACTTAGTCGCCACATCTTTTGGTGAAGCCTTTTGCCAAGCAGGCGATGAAATCATCATTTCCGTTCTCGAACATCATTCAAATATCGTTCCGTGGCAAATGCTTTGTGAACGCAAAAAAATGAAATTGAGAATTATACCCATGAATGATAAAGGAGAGCTGAATTTGTCGGTTTATGCTGCGTTACTCAATGAGAAAACCCGCCTTGTTTCGGTTGCCCATGTTTCAAATGTACTTGGAACGGTAAATCCGGTAGCCGAAATGATCCAAATTGCACACGAGAGAAACATTCCCGTGTTGATCGACGGGGCACAAGCTGTACCCCATATTTTAGTTGATGTACAAGCACTTGATGCTGATTTTTACGTATTCTCGGGACACAAAATTTATGGTCCAACCGGCATTGGTGCACTTTATGGGAAAGAAAAATGGCTCAATGCAATTCCCCCTTATCAGGGAGGCGGTGAAATGATTCAGTCGGTAACTTTTGAAAAAACCACTTACAATGAGTTGCCATTTAAGTTTGAAGCCGGCACCCCTGATTATATCGGTTCTACCGCATTAGCAGAAGCGTTACATTATGTGCAGGAAATCGGCATTAAAAATATTGCTGACTATGAACACGAATTATTACTATATGCCACACAAAGAATGAATGAAATTGAAGGCATGCGTATCATTGGCACTGCCGACCACAAAAGTTCCGTCATTTCTTTCCTTGTCGGGAGAATTCATCCTTATGATCTGGGCATGTTACTCGATAAATTAGGCATTGCCACTCGAACAGGATTTCACTGCGCACAACCGCTAATCGACGAACTCGGTATACCCGGTACGGTCAGAATCTCGTTTGCATTTTACAATACCAAAGACGAAATTGACACTTTCATCAATGCGTTAAAACGGGTAGTAACCATGTTGAGTTAATAATTACCCAAAACCCTTTGTGAATTACGAATTATGAATGAAATGAATATATGACTATCAACGAACTACAAGACGAAATAATTGAAGAATTCAGTCAGTTTGACGATTGGATGGACAAATACAGCTTATTAATTGAATTGGGAAATTCACTCAGCACCTTAAATGAAAAATTTAAAACTCCTCAAAATATAATCGAAGGATGCCAAAGTAGGGTGTGGTTAAATGCCGAAATGAATGACGGAATGCTTATTTTTGAAGGAGAAAGCGATGCCGTGTTAGTGAAAGGCATTGTTTCCTTACTAATTAAAGTACTTTCAAATCATACTCCCGACGAAATTTTAAATACGGAGCTCTATTTTGTTGACAAAATCGGGTTAAAAGAGCACCTATCTCCTACCCGTTCAAATGGATTGGTATCCATGATAAAGCAAATGAAAATGTATGCTTTGGCATTTAAAGCCAAGCAACAATAAAATTTGGTCAATCATTGAAAATTATTCAAACATTTGCTTCATTATATGAAAGATATTGTGATATTATATTCAGGGGGTATGGACAGCTCTGTTGCCTTACACCGCTACGCTGATCGCATTCAGCTGGCAGTGTCGTTCAATTACGGATCAAAACATAACACACGTGAAATTGAATTTGCCGCCAGAAACTGTAAAACACTTGGTATTGAGCATCGAGTAATTGAACTTGATCTGAATAAAATGGGATTTGTTTCCGATTTATTGCAATCAGGTGGAAAAATTCCAAATGGACACTATGCAGATGCTAATATGATTAAAACAGTGGTGCCTTTTCGAAACGGCATCATGTTGAGCATTGCAGCCGGTATAGCAGAAAGCTTTCAATGCAATAAACTACTGATATCCAATCATGCCGGAGATCATACCATCTATCCGGATTGTCGTCCCGACTTTATTCAAAGTATGAATGATGCCATTCGATATGGAACTTATAACAATATAGAAATTCTGGCACCATTCACCAGAATGACAAAACGCCAGATTGCGCTGATTGGAAAAGAAATTGGAGTGCCTTTTGAAAACACATATTCTTGTTACAACGGTCAGGAAATACATTGCGGAACCTGCGGAACCTGTGTAGAACGAAAAGAAGCACTTGAAGGATTTGATCCGACAAAGTATCAGAAATAATTAATCGAGAAAAAGCATATTTATTCATTTCTGTATCTCATTGAAAAAAACTATTTTTGTAACTTCAAATTAAATAATTACACGCTATAATTCAACAAAAATGGGAAAAGTATTGATTATCGGTGCCGGAGGCGTTGGAACTGTCGTAGTTAACAAAGTTGCCCAAAATTCAGATGTTTTCTCTGAAATCATGTTAGCAAGCCGCACAAAATCTAAATGCGATGCGATCGCTGCGGATGTAAAAAAACGTTCCGGAGTAGAAATAAAAACAGCTCAAGTCGATGCTGACATCGTTCCTGAATTAGTAAAACTTTTCAATCATTTCAGACCGGAATTAGTTATCAATGTGGCACTCCCATATCAGGATTTGACCATCATGGATGCCTGCCTGGAAGCTGGAGTAAATTATCTTGATACGGCTAATTACGAACCTAAAGACGAAGCACATTTCGAATATAGCTGGCAATGGGCGTACAAAGACCGATTTGAGAAAGCAGGTCTTACAGCTATTCTGGGTTGTGGCTTCGACCCGGGAGTAACAAGCATTTTTACAGCATACGCTGTAAAACATCATTTTGACGAAATTCAATATTTAGATATTGTCGACTGTAATGCAGGAGATCATCATAAAGCTTTTGCCACCAATTTTAACCCCGAAATTAATATTCGTGAAGTAACTCAACGCGGGAAATATTGGGAAAACGACAAATGGATTGAAACTGAACCACATGAAATCCATAAACCACTCAATTACCCTGAAATTGGGTCCAAAGAATCGTATGTAATTTATCACGAAGAACTTGAATCGCTCGTAAAAAATTATCCAACGATTAAACGAGCCCGTTTTTGGATGACTTTCGGGCAAGAATACCTGACGCACTTACGCGTAATTCAAAATATTGGTATGGCTCGAATTGATGAAGTAGAATTTAATGGTCAAAAAATAGTTCCAATTCAATTTCTTAAAGCAGTACTTCCCAATCCAGGTGATCTGGGTGAAAACTACACTGGACAAACTTCCATTGGATGCCGAATTAAAGGATTGAAAGCTGGCAAAGAACAAACATATTACGTTTATAACAATTGCAGTCACGAAGCAGCGTACAAAGAGACAGGCACACAAGGTGTAAGCTACACAACCGGAGTTCCTGCTATGATTGGCGCCATGATGTTTTTCAAAGGTGAATGGCGCAAAGCAGGTGTTTATAACGTAGAAGAATTTAACCCTGATCCATTTATGGAACAATTAAATAAACAAGGCTTACCTTGGAACGAATTATTCAATATTGATTTGGAATTATAGTTATTTATTTTAGATTTTTTCCCTTATTATCAGCCGGTTTCTCAGAAAATTCCAAGAAACCGGCTGTCTTATTTATAAACTGCTATTGATGAATGATTTCAACTATTTTCGTAGGTTCCATTGTATTATTGCGATTCTCTACACTTTCTACAACCCGTTGCGCAAGCTCGTTGAATGCAACCGACAAAATTGAATCGGTATTCGCAGCAGACGGACGACCTGCATCGCCACTTTCACGAATGCTTTGAACAAGTGGAATCTGTCCCAACAACGGAACATTTAATTCTTCAGCTAAACGTTTCCCTCCATCTTTGCCGAAAATATAGTATTTATTTTCCGGTAATTCAGCAGGTGTAAACCACGACATATTTTCGACCAAACCCAATACAGGAACATTCACCTTGTCGCCGGTAAACATATTCACACCTTTGCGAGCATCAGCCAATGCCACATCCTGAGGGGTTGTAACTACTATAGCACCAGTTATACCAAGCGTTTGAACTAAAGTTAAATGAATATCGCCCGTACCGGGAGGTAAATCCATGACAAAAAAATCAAGTTCACCCCATTGTGTGTCGGTAATCAATTGTTTCAGGGCATTACTGGCAACGGCTCCGCGCCAAACTAATGCCTGATCGGCACTAACAAAAAAACCGATAGAAAGCATTTTAACTCCATATTTTTCAATTGGAACAATTTCATGTTTACCATTTACTTCCTTCACTTCCGGCTGAGCATCTTCCACTCCAAACATTTTGGGTAACGATGGACCGTGAATATCGGCATCGAGTAATCCAACTTTATAGCCCAACGTTGCAAGAGAAATGGCTAAATTGGTGGCAATGGTAGATTTACCGACTCCTCCTTTGCCTGATGAAACTGCAATAATATTTTTAACATCCGGTAAAATGCTGCTTGCCTTTGGTTTAGGAACTTCTTTAAAAACAGCAAGAACATTCCCCTTGATCTCGATATCTTCATCTACATACGTTAAAACGGCTTGTTCAGCAGCTTTTACGACTGATTTTGAAAACGGATCGTTTGGTTTATCAAACTGAATGGAAAAAAACACTTTATTTCCATCGAGACGAATATTATCCATCACCATGCCCGATGAAACGATATCCTTACCAGTTCCGGGATAACGAACATGTGCCAGCGCATCAATGATTTGTTGTGAATTTACTTTCATTTTTTGTTTTAATCTATTGATATTTATGATATTATTGAAATTCATAAAGTAATTAACGATTTATTTGGAATTAAATTATTTAATATCATTAAACAATAATTGATTCCTTCCAAAACTTCGATAACTGTCAGGTTCAATTTCCAAATCCGGTTCGATTAACACGGTTCTATACTCTAAAATAAACTGTATATATTTAATTGCCAGACCTCTACCTAACCATTGTTGTTCATAATAAGTCTGAATACCAAGGATAGGATCATTCAATTCAGAGGCGTACAAATTATCAGTCGAAAAAACAACCGGATAGCCATTTATGTTCACCACTTCCTTCGTATAAGAAAACATAAAATTGCTGTCAGTTTTCAAATGAATAGGCCCATTTGGCTTCAAAAACTGCTGATAAACACGTATAAAATTGGTTGAAGTCAGTCGTTTTGATTTTTTTTTCATTTGCGGATCCGGGAATGTCAACCATATTTCAGCAACCTCGTTTTCATCAAAAAAATGCGGTAACATTTCGATATTAGTACGCAAAAATGCCACATTCTTCATCCCGTGTTGCCACGATGCTTTAGCGCCTGACCACATCCTCGCTCCTTTGATATCGATGCCTATGAAGTTTTTTTCTGGAAATAATTTGCCAAGTCCCACTGTATATTCCCCTTTTCCACAACCCAATTCCAGTACAATTGGATGCATATTTCCGAAAAATGTTTCATTCCATTTCCCTTTCAAGGGAAATATAAACCCTTCGCGAAGCTCATGTGCTGAAACCTCAAAAACATGCGGAAATTCTTTCATTTCTGCAAATTTTGTCAACTTATTTTTACCCACAGCTGAAATTCAATTATTTGTAAATAAATCGAAGAATAGATTGAAAAAAAAATGATTAAAATTGAATGGCTACATTAAGGTCGGATTTAATCGGGTTTATTATTCATATTTGCCACAAAATCATTTCGTTTGCCTGCAAATATATCGTAACGACAATACTGACAATCAAGAGCTCCGTTAAGCAACCTAATTCGTTTTGTCGGTTTCAGTCCGATGTTATCTAAACATTCCTCATTCGAACTAATAACCCAAGCGGTGCAACCTGCAAATTTATGTTTTAGCGATGTCCCCAACGAAGCATAAAGGGCAAAAATATCGTCGGAAGTAATACGCTCACCATAAGGAGGGTTGGTAACAATCAAACAATTTTCAACCGGATTTTCTAATTGCTGAACAGACTGATTATTAAGCTGAATATGTTGACTTAGCCCGGCACTTTTAATATTTTGCAAGCTAATATTTATGGCACGCGGCGAAATATCCGATCCGTAAATTCTATACAGAAATGGCCTTTCTGAAGAATCGTCGTTGTATATCGAATCAAAAAGTGCTTCATCAAAATCGTTCCATTTTTCGAACCCAAACGACGAACGATAGATGCCGGGCGGAATATTTAAAGCGATCAGAGTAGCTTCGATCAACAGGGTACCTGAGCCACACATGGGATCAACAAAATTGGTTTGACCATTCCAACCTGCAAGCAGCAACATTCCGGCGGCCAAACATTCATTCAGTGGCGCTTCGTTTTGTTCAATACGATAACCACGTTTATGCAATGATTCACCAGAGCTATCGAGCGAAAGGATGCATTTTTGATCAGAAATATGTATATTGAACAATAACTGGGGAATAGTTAAACTTACCGACGGACGACGATCAAACCGTTCAGTAAACCAATCAGCAATGGCATCTTTGACCCGATAAGCCACAAATTTTGAATGGTTGAAAGTTTCGGAATAAACAGTTGTATCAATTGCAAAAGTATTATCTACATTCAGATAATCGCTCCAGCAAATGGTTTTAATTTTTTCGTAAATTTCATCAGGATTTGAGGCATCGAAAGAAAAAATAGGCTTCAAAATGCGAGAAGCCGTTCGCAAATGCAAATTTGCTTTATACATCAATGCTTTATCACCCGTAAAACTTACAGCCCGCCGTTGAATTTGTACATTGTTGGCTCCTATATTCACTAATTCAGTTGCTAAAACTTCTTCCAACCCACGAAAGGTTTTAGCTATCATTTCAAATTCTTTGTTCATTGGTTTTATTCTTCATGATAAAGTCATGAAGCAGACACTATAAAATTAAGTTTCAATCCTCTGATTATCTATCAGGATAGATTATCTAAATATTATTTTTTTTGAGCTAATTTTGATCCTGCAGCCACGTCGGTATCTACCCATAAGTTACCGCCAATTACAGCACCATCGCCAACTAAAATTGGACCTAAAATAGTTGAATTAGAATAAATTATCACATTATTTCCGATATGCGGATGACGGTCAATGCCTTTAATCGGATTCCCGTTGACATCCAACGGAAAACTTTTGGCACCAAGTGTTACCCCTTGATACATTTTCACATTATCTCCAATAGTTGCCGTTTCTCCAATCACCACTCCGGTTCCATGATCAATCGTGAAATAATTCCCAATTATAGCTCCGGGATGAATATCAATACCAGTTTCGGAATGCGCCATTTCAGTAATGATTCTTGGAATAAGCGGCACGCGTAACTTTAATAATGCATGTGCGATGCGGTAATTACTAATAGCCCTGATACTTGGATAACAAAAAATAACCTCTCCAAAGCTTTTGGCTGCCGGATCGCCATTGTATGCCGCGATAACATCAGTATGTAACTGCTGCCTTATTTCGGGCAACTGAGCAATAAAATCGGAAGCAAGATCGGAGGCAAGTTGATCCAATGCTTCCATTTCACTGCTTTGTTTTGGACATTCAAAACAAATACCGGCACGAATCTGCTCTGATAATAATTGTTGTAATTTATCGATATTAACCCCGATATGATAAAGCATGGTACTTCCTGTTACAGCCGAATCGCCAAAATATCCAGGGAATAAGATGGAACGGGACAATTGTACTATTTCTTGTAAAACCTTTGTTGAAGGCATTACATCGTTATTCTCATGAACGTGGCACACATCCTGAAAACCTTCGGTATGCGAAAGTTTTTTTATTATTTCAAGTAATTTATTTTCCATTGATGTTCACTGTAATTATTTTCAAACATGTTTATCAATCCAATCGATGGCATGTTGCAACCTAGTGTCGCCAAACCCCTCAATTTGAACGTAAGGAACTCCGGTTTGTTCAATTTCTCGACGATAAAGATCAAAAAAATACATCCTGTCATCACCATGTTCGCGTACCGGATCAAAAATCCAAGGCAAATCAGGAGTACAGAGTAAATACAAATCAAAAAAATGTTCTTTTAAACGCTTAGCAAGGAATGAAGGAATCGTATGATATTTATATTCAAACCAAACCTTGGTAATAATCAGATCAGTGTCAAAAAAAACAAATTTAGTATCCTGATTTTCGTTTTCGAAGAATTTCTCCTCACTAATTTGTTTACGAGCAATCACACAAACATCATCATACGTGTACGGTCGGGTAAGTTGCTCCATATAATTGCGGGCATATTCAGGCACCCAATTTGCCTCATAATGAAAAGCCAGTTTTTTAGCTAACTCTGTTTTTCCGGTAGATTCAGGTCCGATTATGGCAATTTTATACATTTAAAGAATTGACAATATGTTCATTTACAATTTGCTATTTGATTGAATTATATAAATCTTTCATTAAACCAAAAATAGCATTATCTTTGACAACAAAAAATTATGCGCAAATTTACGACAATAATTCTGTTTTGCAGTGTTCTCACAACACTTAGCTCAAATATTTCAGCCCAGAATGCTGATATTGAAGTTTTAAAATCGATAAATGAAAATACTTCGACCATTGGGGTTTCAAAAGCAATTAGTAACAGCACAACCTATATTTCACTTGGAATTCCAGTAGTAATGGGAGCTGTGGCTTTATTAGGAAAAGAGGACGATTTATTGAAAAATGCAATTTATGTCGGTGTCAGTCTGGGCGTTGATGGAGTGCTTACGCTTGGGATAAAAGAAATCGTTCGTCGCCCACGACCTTTCACAACCTACCCTGATATCATTACTGCCTATGAAAATGAAAAATCCATGTCGTTTCCTTCGGGTCACACCTCGTTGGCTTTTGCAACTGCCACTGCATTAAGTTTAAAATATCCAAAATGGTATGTAATTGCACCCACATATTTATGGGCCTGTTCGGTAGGATATTCGCGTATGAATTTGGGAGTACATTATCCAAGCGACGTACTTGGAGGAGCAATTCTTGGTGCAGGAAGTTCATATTTAACTTATCAGGTAAACCAGTGGTTTTGGAAAAAGCACGATAAAAAAAAGCTTCTCGGACTGCAAGCCTATTTATAAAATATGCTTTTATCGGGTTAAATACTTCGCTTCCATTGTCGATAACCCACAAAAGCCATGGCTGTATATATTACAAACAAAGTTGCCGTGGGATACAACCCTTTGAAAATAAATAATCCGGTGGCAATGCCATCAGCAATGATCCAAACTATCCAGTTTTCGAGTAATTTTCGAGCTAACATCCATGTACCCACCACGCTTAACATGCCCACAAGCGAATCGGCTTTTGGGATAGTCGAGTCAGTTAATTTACTGAGAATTAAATAATATACGATATAAATAAGCGCCGAAACCCAGCCCAAGCGAATTAGTAAAGCAGTTGAAATTTTGGATACGGGCAATTCCGATTTATTCTCAACATTTCCATACTTCCACTCAAACCAACCATAAACGCTTATGAATAAGTAATAAAACTGCAAACTCATATCGGCATAAAATTTGGTTTGAAAAAACACAACGATATAAAATGCCGAAGAAAGAAACCCGAAAAACCATAAACTAATCTTCTGTTTTATGGATAAATACAAATAAACCAGACTAAGAATTGCACCTACAATTTCGATCCAATGGGAAATAATGTAATTTTGAACGAGCATTACCATGTCAAAATATGTTGAGAAACGAGCATCTGACTCTGTTTATAATTACTTGAGAATTTCTTCGTATTTGCCCGGCGTTTCCAATATTTGCACCGCCTTTTGCAATGATTCATTCTCGACATCCATAATTTGATAATATTCGTTCATTTGCCACAAATCATGTGCAATCACAGCTTTAATTTGTAATTGGATCAAGGGTTTGGATAGGTTGTACTGTTTTTCGTCGAACTTGATTTTTTCCTTATCGGCAGCTGCAATTAGTTGGTTTAAAAGCGCATCGTTCACCTGATATTCCTTCTTGAACTTTTCGAAGGTAGGATATTTCTTTTTAAGCTGCGCTCTGTTTTCATCTATAAATTCAACACATACTTTATTCAAAACGCCATGTGACACAATTTTCCGATGATATTCAGTTATCTTAGTTGTGTCAATTGGGACAAATATATCGGGCATAATACCACCTCCGCCATAAACAGTGCGTTTAAGCATTAAAGTATGATATTTCAGTGAATCTGGAAAATGAATGCTGTCGGCATGAAGTAACTCGCCTCTTTTATATCGATTTACCAAATCCATTTCATATTTTTCGTAACCATCTTTGTATGATTTCTGTATGCAACGCCCTGTGGGAGTATAATATCGTGCAGTGGTAAGTCGCATCATCGAACCATCGTTTAATTCAATCTGACGTTGAACCAATCCTTTCCCGAATGTACGTCGTCCAACCACAATCGCTCTATCCCAATCTTGTAAAGCACCAGTTAAAATTTCACTGGCTGAAGCAGAATACTCATCCACTAATACGATTAATTTGCCTGTTTCATAATCGCCTAATGAAGTAGACATTAACACATTCTTAGGTTGATGAAGTCCTTGAGTATAAACAATTAATTTGTTTTTCGACAAAAACTCATCGGCTAACTGATAAGCAGCATTCAGGTATCCGCCTCCATTGCCCTGTAAGCTCAGGATAAGCTTTTTCATTCCTTTCTTTTTCAATTCGTTGAATGCCTTTTCGTATTCCTCGACGGTAGTACTGCCAAAATTTATGATTTTGATATATCCAATGTCTTTTCCAATCATATAAGCTGCATCCACACTATACAAAGGAATTTTATCGCGAATAATTTTAAATGTCATCAGTTCGGGATTATGTCCGCGGCGAATTTTCACCGTAACTTCAGAGCCTTTTGGTCCACGTAAGCGTTTCATAATGTCTGAATTTTGCATTTTCACTCCCGCAATCAATTCATCGTTGATATAAATAATCCGGTCGCCGGGCATGACCCCAACTTTTTCAGCCGGACATCCCGAAATAGTTTGCACCACCAGCAACGTGTCGTCCAACATCTGAAACTGAATGCCAACTCCTTCAAAACTACCTTCTAATGGTTCATTTACACGCTCCACCTCCGAACGGGGTATGTACATTGAATGCGGATCCAAATCTTTCAGAATATTGGTAATTGTGTTTTCAACAATTTTTTTATCGTTGATACTGTCAACGTATAAATTGGTAATTGCATTCAAAGCGGTTAAAAGTTTGCGCTGTTGGAGCATAGAAAAACCTTGAGCCTGAGTAAATTGAATCAGTACCAAAAAAAGCAGAATGGAACTTATTTTTTTCATTATGAACGATTATTTTTTAAGCAAGGGCACAAAAGTACTAAAATAAACACCACGAATTCAAGTAGTTTAGAGATTATAAACGTACAAAAAGGTTTTTCAACGAAAGCGAACTATTTTCAAGCCAATAATGATTGAATAAAAGTATCACCTGCTGAAAGATCGGTAATGAGACAACCTTTGACCTTCGCAAGCCGATTATAAATATCGGAAATGGATAGATTGCTTTCGTCAGTTTCGGCAAAAAGTTTCGAGAAAGGTGTGATGCGTACACTATCTGGGTTAAAATACTCACCAAAGGACAAGGAAAAACCTGCCTGTAATAACTGGGAAGCCATTTGTTGTTTTCCTCTGAAACCATGAATTATCCAAATTTGCGACGGTTTTCGCGTTTTTTTTATATACAGCAATTCATTAAAATATCCCACACAATGTATTATTAATGGTCGACGAACACTTTCGGAAAGAGAAATATGTTGTTCGAGCACATAAAGCTGTTGTTCAACCGAAATATCAGCATTTTTGTCCAATCCACATTCACCGATCATCAATAAGCGGGCATCAGAAGCCCAATGTTGCAATTTAGAAAACTTTTCAAGTGTAAATGTGCCTGCTTCATACGGATGAATACCCACCGAGAAATAACCATCACTTGCTGCTGCAGTAAATTGGGCTTCGGCTTCGGCAAAATTCAAATTACGAATGCAATTTTCTCCGGAATCTTTGTGCGTATGAATATCAAACATTTAAACTTATTTTTAAAAACCTGAATCAGGTTATTTGCATTTTACTGAAACTACAAAGCTACAAATATTCCTTCAAAAATCAATCATTTCTTGTGCCCATACGTTTTAAACTCAAAAAAAAATTCCTCAACTTGTCCGGATTGTACTAACGTTTCTAAACAAAAACATAAAAATCGAACTTAAATTTGTATCTTTGCCATCCAAAATATTTAAAATAACAATATCAACATCAAATAGTTATACATAACAACAAAAAAACAAGCAAATAATTATGAACGAATTATTCAGTAATTTACCTTATAAAGTTGCCGATCTTTCATTAGCCGATTTCGGACGAAAAGAAATTGAATTAGCCGAAAAAGAAATGCCGGGATTGATGGCTTTACGTGCAAAATATGGCGTACAACAACCGCTGAAAGGTGCTCGCATTACAGGCTCACTTCACATGACCATTCAAACTGCAGTTTTAATTGAAACCCTCAAAAAACTGGGAGCAGATGTTCGTTGGTGCAGTTGCAATATATATTCAACTCAGGACCATGCGGCTGCAGCCATTGCCGCAACGGGCACTCCCGTTTTTGCCTGGAAAGGCGAAACACTTGAAGAATACTGGTGGTGCACGATGCAGGCACTTACCTTCGAAGGACACAAAGGTCCAAACGTAATCGTAGACGATGGTGGCGACGCCACCATGATGATTCATGTTGGTGCTGCTGCCGAAAAAAACGCCTCTCTGCTCAATAAAACAGCCGAAGGTGAAGATGAAGCTTTATTGTATGCCATTTTGAAAAATGTATTGAAAGAAGATAACGGAATATGGAATCGAATGATGCCCGAAATTAAAGGCGTTTCAGAAGAAACCACAACAGGGGTTCACCGTTTGTATCAAATGCTGGAAGAAGGCAGACTGATGTTTCCTGCTTTCAATGTAAATGACTCGGTTACAAAATCAAAATTCGACAACCTGTATGGTTGTCGCGAATCATTAGCCGACGGCATTAAACGTGCAACCGATTTAATGCTGGCAGGAAAAGTTGTCGTGGTTTGCGGATATGGCGATGTGGGTAAAGGCTCAGCCAAATCAATGCGGGCTTACGGAGCGCGGGTGCTCGTTACTGAAATTGATCCGATCTGTGCACTGCAAGCTGCAATGGAGGGATTTGAAGTTACAACCGTAGAAGATGCATTGCCTTTTGGAAACGTATATGTTACTACTACCGGCAACCGCGATATCATTCGCGTGGAGCATATTGAAAAAATGAAAGATAGCGCCATTGTTTGCAATATCGGACATTTTGATAATGAAATTCAAGTTGATAAACTTAAAAAATATCCCGGCATTCAAAAAATAAATATCAAACCGCAGGTTGATAAATACGTTTTCCCCGATGGACACAGCATCCTGTTGCTTGCCGATGGTCGTTTGGTAAATTTGGGTTGCGCCACTGGACATCCTTCGTTTGTTATGAGTAATTCGTTTACCAATCAAACCTTGGCTCAAATTGAATTGTTTACCAAAGAATATAAGGTAGATGTTTATCGACTTCCAAAACATTTGGACGAAGAAGTTGCCCGTTTGCATTTAGAACAATTGGGCGTAAAACTCACTAAACTTACACCCGAGCAAGCTTCGTATATCGGCGTGAATGCAAACGGTCCGTATAAACCGGAACATTACCGCTACTAAATCATTAATTTTTGAAAAGAGGGCGTTCGAAATCAAATCGGACACCCTCTTTTTTTTAGGAATTAACCATTTGAGAATCTGGTCCAAAACAAAATGTCGTCGGACATGCTGCCATTTGAATTACACAAATTGAAACCGAAACACGATGATCATCATTAATTCCCATGCTACTCATTCAGCTTCTCTAAAATAAAGCGGCACCTATATTTCATGAATCCAATGGCAACTTTTAACGAAAGGTGGAATTCACAACTGAAACTTGAGTTTCACGCATTCTAAATATTTACATTTTTAGAAATCCTGATTAATAATTTTGGGCTAAACTATTGGAATTAAAATTTATATTCACTACCTTTGGCTCGGAAGAATAAAAAGAAACTGATCCATTCAATTCAAAAATATCTTTTAAAACGGGTAAAAATTGAATAAAATAACGTCAGAAATTTTCTCAACACCCAATGATTGCTCAGCGGAGCTTCAGAAATTTTCGGAAGAATGAATCAGGGTCAAGTTGAGTTTCAAAAATTTTCTGAAGAATGAATCAATGTAAATTTGGATCTCAGTAATTTTCTGAAGAATGAATCAGGGTCAGTTTGAGTCTCAGAAATTTTCTGAAAGTTGAAATGTTCAGCATCAGATGATCAAAAAAAAATTCGTATTGCATGACCTTCATTTTCGCCTTAAAATCTCGCTTTATTATTAATTTATAATTTTGTTTATTTTATGGAAAATCTTTCATTCTCTCCACTTTATGTGGCAAAGCTCACGATCAATGGAAATTATTCGTTGAACAAATCAACCATCGAACTGGCAAAGCCGGTTGTGTCAGAAATTGGTCCCATCCCTTCGGCAGCGTTAACTTATTTAGAAACGATCAACCAAAATCTGGTCGGATCAATGAATAAAAGTAAAAAAAGCGCATTCACCGAGGAGTTGAAAATCTTGGACAAAGAACGCGATACTGACATTGCCGAGATTAAACGCATGATCAGTTCATTTCTTAAAAGCAGTGACCCAACTAAAAAATCAGCGGCTTCTACATTGCAGCTTTTTGTTGCTCCTTACTGGGGAGTAGCCAAACTGGCTCATGACATTGAAACCGGGGTGATGGCTGAAATGCAGACAAAGTACAAAGCCCGTCCCGACTTAATGGCAGCTGCAACCACTTTAGGCATCGAAAATTTATTCGTCACGCTCGAAACAAAAAATGCAGCATTCGATCTAAAGTATAAGAACCGAAACGAAGAATATTCCGAACATGAAACATCGGCAAGCACCATTAAACCTGCAGCAGTAGCTGCCTACCTGCATTTCTGCACCGCCATCGAACAGGCAGCCAATTTCACTCCAAACGACACCCTGATTGCTCTATTCAACAAAATGGATGAACTTCGCAAAAAGTATCATGCATTGGAAATAAATGGAAAAGACACACCCTCAGCTGAAAATACGCCTGCAAGATAAAATTTACAACACGAGGCAGTCTGCGCAGGGAGACAGCCTCGTGTTACAACCAATTTATCGGTATAATTACAGCTTTCAATTACATAAATCAGAAAAAATTACACAATTTCAACACCTTGTTGACGGCATAAATCGAGTGCAATTTCACGAAGTTTAAATTTTTGAATTTTGCCACTACCAGTGAGTGGATATTCTGAAACGAAGAAAATATAACGCGGAATTTTATAACGGGCAATTTTGTTTTTACAAAAATCACGAACATCTTCGGGCTTAATATCAACATTTTCCTGCGGAATAATAAACACACCCACATCTTCGCCATATTTCGCAGATGCGATGGCTACAACCTGCGCATCTTTCACACCAGGCATAGTATAAAGAAACTCTTCAATTTCTCGCGGTGATATATTTTCGCCTCCTCGAATAATCATGTCTTTAATGCGTCCCGTAATTCTGAAATTTCCGTCGGGATCTTTAACGCCCAAATCACCCGAGTGCAAAAATCCGTTTTTATCAATAGCTTCGGCAGTAGCATCGGGATTTTTATAATAACCTTTCATAACGTTATATCCCCTGCAGCACATTTCGCCCTGAACGCCATCCCGACAAACTTCACCTGTATGCGGATCAATCACAGCCACCTCGGTAAATTCATATTCCCTGCCCACGGTTGTACAACGGGTATGGAATGTATCGTCGATACGGGTTTGCGTCATTCCCGGTGAAGTTTCGGTAAGTCCATACACACTGGTAATATCCATAAACATTTTTTCATTCACCAAGCGCATTAACTCAATAGGGCAAAGCGCACCTGCCATAATACCCGTACGAAGAGAGCTCATGTCGAACAAATTGAACATAGGGTGATTCAACTCGGCAATAAACATAGTAGGAACTCCATAAAGCGCTGTACATCGTTCTTTATGTACCGAAGCTAAAGTAACAAGCGGATCAAACTTCTCGACGATCACTTGTGTAGAACCATGAGTAAGACAATTCATTACCGCCAAAACAATTCCAAAACAATGAAACAGTGGCACACAAATACACAATTTATCGTTTTGAGTAAAATTCATGTGTTCACCCGTAAGTAAACCGTTGTTAGCTATGTTGTGATGCGTCAGCATAACCCCTTTCGGAAATCCGGTCGTACCTGAAGTATATTGAATGTTGACCACATCGTGGCAATATACCAATTTTTTGATTTGAATATATCCTGCATCGGGTTGATTACTGCCCAACAATAGTACTTCGGAAGTATTGTACATCCCACGATGTTTCTCCTGTCCGATATAAATTACGTTTTTCAGTTCTGGAAAACGCTTGCTGTTCAAATATCCGCGCGGATCCATTTTCAATTCGGGAATCAATGAATAAGCCATTTGCACATAATCGCTTCCCGAAACTCCATCGGTAATGCAAATGGTATGCATATCCGAATTCTCAATTACAAAAGCCAGTTCATGCTCTTTGTAGCTCGTATTCACGGTAACTGCAATCGCCCCGATTTTGGCACAAGCATACATAAATGTCAACCAATCGGGGACATTTTGAGCCCAGATTCCCACTTTTGTTTCTTTCTTTACTCCAATAGCAACCAGACCTTTGGCCATATAATCAACCCGTTGATTATATTCACGCCATGAGAAACGTAAATTTCTATCAGAATAGACAATACAATCCTGATCGGGAATCTGAGCAGCCCAATATTCCAACCAATCACCAATTGTTCTATCATAAAGTTTTATCATAAATCAATATCTTGAGAAAAGGTTTGTATTACAGAGGAGCATACACTACCGCTAAAATTTTTGCAGGTTGATCGGATACGGCACTTACCAAATGATCGACAATGGAATCGTAGTAAATGCTTTCACCTGTTTCGAGTAGATAGGTTTCTTTTCCGTAATTTATTTTTACAGAACCATCGAGTACATAAATAAATTCTTCTCCTTCGTGCGACGAGAGAACAAGCGCCTCATGAGTAGTTGGTTTTATATCAATTAAGAATGGTTCGATGTGACGTCCGGATTTACCGGCAGCTAAAGGAAAAAAATCGAGATGAGAATTGGCATCACTTAATTGACTTGAAAAAGCAACGGGTTGTTGTTGCTGTTGCTTTCGATGAATGATTGGACCAGAAAGATTACTTTCATCTAAAAATGTGCCGAGACGAACCCCTAATCCACGGGCAATTTTAATTAAAGGTGATAACGATGGATAAGTTTCGCTATTTTCAATTAATTCAATTTGAGTAATAGTCAGTCCTGTCCGTTCGGACAATGTTTGCTTTGTGATTTGCTTATCGGCACATAACATACTGATCTTCAAACCAATTTTGTGTTGATTCATAACGTTTTGTAATTATCGTGATATATGCTGCAAAGTTAAAAGAATAATTCAAAAAAAAAGCTTTTCATTGAAATTTGTTACATTTCAATTGAAAAACCTTTTAAAATTAATCACAAAACTTCCGATAGCTTACATTTTAAAGAAATTATCTGTTTTACTGAATTTAATTTGGATGAACGAATAGTCCGGCTATTGAATGTTTAAAATTTTATTATACTGAGTGCTATTGGGTTGTAAAAGTCCGAGAGCAACCTTTAAATCATTATCCGTACGGAGTGAATACTCGATTTGCCCCTTTTGAAAATAATACCGTTTAATAATTTCAAGGCTTAACAAATCCATGATTTCACTTTTGTTTTGGTTCAAACTGCTGGTAACATCTGGAACCAACTTGTTTTTCAGTGCAGTAAATTCGGTTGTTGCCCGATCATACAATCCTTCATATTTTGCCATTTCTACCAATTCGTTGAAGTATTTTTCAGACTGTGAAGTATAAGAAAATTTCTTGTCGATTAAATACTTTGTAAATGATTTGAAATCATCGTCGGTCAGAGCAAATTCAGCAGGTGCAAGGATTGACTTGTGCTGCAAAACATACTGCGTGGCATAATCGAAATATAAATTCTGAGCGTAAATGTAATAGGCAACATTCAGTTTTCTGTCGTCCTTTGTTAATGTATCTGGCACAATACCACCTCCATCACGAACGATTCGTCCGTGTTTGGTTTTAAATTCGTGGGTTAAACTGTCGGGAACGCGACCGACACTTCCATCTTGATTTCTATGACTGTAATCGATAGCCTGAATACAGCGTCCACTCGGTATATAGTATTTGGCGGTAGTAACTTTTAAATGTCCGCCATAGTCGAGTGGACGAATATTTTGAACCAACCCTTTTCCAAAAGTGCGTTCACCCACAATCACCCCGCGATCTAAGTCCTGAATTGATCCTGCAACAATTTCAGATGCCGATGCCGACGAACGGTTGGTCAGCACAACCAATTTCATATTCGGGAAAAGCGGTTCAACGGGTGTACGATAAGTACGGTCAGCTTCAGCGTTTTTACCTTTAGTGGTAACTACCTCTGTACCTTTAGGAACAAAATATCCGACAATTTTAATAGCTTCGTCAATTAAACCGCCACCATTATTTCGAATGTCAATCACCAACGATTCAATTTGATGATTTTTCACCATATCTTCAACAGCATTTTTAAGTTCTAAAGCAGCTCTATCGGTAAATTCACTTAAAAGTACGTATCCGACTTTGTTGGGAAATGTGGTATAATATCGCACCGGATTCATTTGAATTTTTTCACGCATAAACGATTTTTCAATCGGGTTTTTCTCTCCAGGACGTAAAATTTTGAGTTTAATTATTGTATTAGGAGTCCCTTTCAAACGGCTACTCACTTCACTTACCGAAAACTTACTTACATTTGCTCCATCAACTTCAATAATTTTATCACCTGCCCGAACATCATTACGTTGAGCCGGCATTCCTTCATAAGGTTCTGAAACAACAATATCATTACCGCTTTTCATAATCATAGCTCCAATACCCGCATATTCTCCAGTTGTCATAAAAGTTAAATCATCGGTTTCATCTTCAGGCATATAAACAGTGTAAGGATCTAATTTCGCCAACATACCATCAATCGTCGATTTCATCATTTTATCGTAACTGAGCGTATCGACGTAAAACAAATCGAGATCACGGAATACAGAATTGAAAATATTTAGATTTTTACTGATTCTAAAAGTTCGTTGATCGGTATTTGTTTGTGCAGAGAATAAAGGCAAAGCTATTGTAATAGCTAAAACTAATGAAAGAATGATTCGTTTCATATTGGGCTTGAATTATGTCGTTTTTATTTGAAAACTATTTTTTTGAATTTACAAAAATAAGCAAATTATTCAAGGGTTCGTTGAAAGATGAAATATTAAATTGAACTTTTAGACTTTTTTCGGGTTGCTAAATACATGATGCTAACTTTTCAAACTGCAAGTTGCAAAATAAAAGAAGAGAAGTGTAAATTTTTTTAACATTTTCATAACCACTCAATTTTATTTATCTTTGCATATTGAATCAAAAGCAAATTTTAAGATGTATTCATCTCAAAAACAAGATATTGATTATTCAATCTTATTATTTTTTAAATTTTTATTTTCGACCTATTAAAAAATGGAACTCGCAAGCAAATACAATCCTACGGACATAGAGACAAAATGGTATCAGTATTGGTTAGATAATAATTTTTTCAAATCACAGCCTGATGATCGTGAACCTTATACCATTGTTATCCCGCCACCAAATGTAACCGGTGTTTTGCACATGGGACATATGTTGAACAATACGATTCAGGATGTATTGGTGCGACGTGCCCGAATGCAAGGTAAAAATGCCTGCTGGGTTCCAGGAACCGACCATGCTTCCATTGCCACCGAAGCGAAAGTAGTTGGTAAATTAGCTGCCCAAGGTATCAAAAAAACTGACCTTAGCCGCGATGAATTCCTTGAACATGCCTGGGACTGGACACATAAACATGGCGGCATCATTTTGGAACAACTCAAAAAACTCGGGGCTTCGTGCGATTGGGATCGAACAGCTTTCACTATGGACGAACCGCGCTCCGCAAGCGTATTGAAAATTTTTGTTGATTTATACGAAAAAGGATTAATATACAGAGGAGTTCGGATGGTAAACTGGGATCCGAAAGCCCTCACTGCTCTTTCGGATGAAGAAGTGATTTTCAAAGAACAACAAGGAAAATTATATTATATAAAATATAAAATTGAAAATGAAGATGGATTTGCAATTGTAGCAACTACACGTCCCGAAACCATTATGGGAGACACGGCAATGTGTATCAACCCGAATGATCCTAAAAATGCATATTTGCGCGGCAAAAAAGTAATTGTTCCATTGATTAACCGCGTGATTCCTGTAATTGAAGATGAGTATGTGGATATTGAATTTGGAACAGGTTGCCTGAAAGTAACTCCGGCGCACGATGTGAACGATTACATGCTTGGAGAGAAATATAATTTGCCTTCGATTGATATTTTTAACAATGATGGAACACTGAATGAAAATGGTGTACAATATGCCGGCATGGATCGTTTCGAAGTTCGAAAACAAATTGAGAAAGACCTTGAAACAGCCCAATTACTTGATAAAACAGAATTTTACATCAATAAAGTTGGATTTTCTGAACGCACCGATGTCGCAATTGAACCAAAATTATCGATGCAATGGTTTCTGAAAATGGAACAACTTGCCAAACCAGCTTTGAAAGCCGTAATGAATGATGACATAAAATTGTATCCAGCAAAATATAAAAACACTTACCGTCATTGGATGGAAAATGTGAAAGACTGGTGTATTTCACGACAACTTTGGTGGGGACATCGAATTCCGGCTTATTTTCTACCACAGGGCGGATTAGTAGTAGCATTGACCAAAGAAGATGCATATAAAAAAGCGCTTTCAATTGTGAATTACCCTTTGTCAATTGATGATTTGAGACAAGACGAGGACTGTTTAGATACCTGGTTTTCTTCATGGCTATGGCCAATTTCAGTATTCGATGGCGTTAATCATCCGGAAAATGAAGATATTAAATACTATTATCCGACCAATGATTTAGTAACTGCCCCCGAAATTCTTTTCTTCTGGGTAGCTCGTATGATTATTGCTGGATATGAGTATCGAAACGAAATGCCATTTAAAAATGTTTATCTCACTGGAATTGTACGCGACAAATTGGGGCGCAAAATGTCAAAATCGCTTGGAAACTCTCCCGATCCGCTCGATTTGATTGAACATTTTGGTGCCGATGCTGTACGTCTCGGCATGTTACTTACTTCCCCTGCAGGGAATGATTTGCCTTATGACGACAGTCTTTGTGAACAAGGACGTAACTTTAACAATAAAATTTGGAATGCATTCCGTCTTGTTAAAGGATGGCATCTCGCCCCAACCTCATTACAAGAAGGCGAAGAAATATTACAACCTGAATCGGCACGCATTGCAATAAGGTGGTTCGAATCAAAATTGAATCAAACGCTACTGGAAATTGAAGATTTATTTTCAAAGTACCGTTTGTCAGAAGCATTAATGGCTATTTACAAATTGTTTTGGGATGAATTTTCGGCATGGTATTTAGAAATGGTAAAACCTGCATACCAACATCCGATTGATCACATAACTTACAAAGCAACGGTTGGTTTTTTTGATACTTTATTAAAAGTGTTACATCCGTTCATGCCTTTTATTACTGAAGAACTTTGGCAAGCACTAGAAGACCGAAAGGAAGGCCAAAGCATTATGATTCAAATGCAACCGAAAGTTACTGAATTTGACAATGAATTAATTTCAGCATTTGAAACGACGAAAGAAATTATTGCCGGTATCCGTTATGTTCGTCTTCAAAAAAATATTGCAAATAAAGAAACATTGAGTTTAGAAGTTGTTGGTGAGCACAATACAGCATTCAATGCCGTGATTTTAAAACTTGGGAACATCGAGGCAATACAACCTGCAACCGAAAAATCGTCAGGATCTATTTCCTTTCTTGTAGGAACAACTGAATTTTCCATTCCAATGGAAAGTATGATCAATTTTGAAGAAGAAATTGCCAAAATGAAAACTGAAATAAAATATTTCGAAGGATTCATTGAGTCTGTGATGAAAAAACTTGGAAATGAAAAATTTGTTTCAAATGCAAGATTTGAAATTGTAGAAGCAGAACGAAAAAAGAAAAGTGATGCCGAAAGTAAAATTGCTTCACTTAAAGAAGCTGTCGCAGCCCTGATTGAACAAAAATAAAAAGAAGAAAAATCATTAGGTAATCAAACAGTACAAATCGTAAAACCGATTTTGTACTGTTTTACCTGATAATCGCACTGAAAATTATTTAGAAAACAAACAAAGTTCTATTTATTTCACAAAGACAATCAAAAAAAATTTCCAGGAGCACCATTAATATTCTTTACAAGGTTCACCTCTAAGAATTCGCAATCCACTTGAAGCCAGGGCTTCCATTTCGTCTTCGCCCGGAAAAACAACAACTTTTGCAAAAGAAGAAATCATTTTTTGTATATAATTCACCACAAACTGACTGTAAGCAATTCCGCCTGTCAAAATAACGGCATCTACATCTCCATGCAACACGGCATACATAGATCCGATTTCTTTCGACACAGAATAAGCCATCGCCTCGAGGACTAATCGGGCATATGCATCGCCTTCATCAATTTTTTGTAAAACCAATTGCACTTCGTTTGTACCAAGATGTGCCATCAATCCACCATTTCCGACCAACCTTTTTTTAATTTCATTTTCGGTATATTTTCCAGAAAAACAAAGCTTAACCAATAATCCGGCATCTAAAGTTCCTGTACGTTCGGGTGAAAATGGTCCATAACCATCCAAACCCTGATTCACATCGATTACCCGACCTTGCTGGTGAGCTGCCACAGAAATTCCACCACCAAGATGTGCAATCACAAGGTTCAAACGTTCATATTCCGTATCGTTCAATTTAGCATACTTTCTTCCTACCGCTTTGTGATTCAGTGCATGAAATTGTGAGCGTCGGGGAATGTCGGGCAAACCGCTTATGCGGGCAATATCCTGCAACTCGTCAACTGCCACTGGATCAGCAATAAAAGCCCTACAATTGGGAATTTCATCTGCTATTTCACGTGCCATTATTCCACCGATATTACTGGCATGCTCCCCTTGAGTTGCATATTTTAAATCATAAATCAGTTTATCGTTGACCGAATAAACGCCCGACTCAATGGGTCGAATTATTCCTCCTCTTCCAACAACTGCAGAGATTTCAATCAAATTGATATGATCTGCTTTTAATTGATTTAAAATAATATTTTTTCTAAAGCCACATTGCTCAAATATAGTATCATATGGTTCCAGTTCTTTTGCAGAATGTCGAATGGTATGAAGAGAAATCAATTTTTCGTCTTCATAAACAGCAAATTTAGTTGATGTAGATCCCGGATTTATAGAAAGAATTTTAAACATAAATCTTGAAGTAATATGATCATAAATTAATAATCTAATAAAAACTATGAAAAATGATTTTTTCAATTTCATTATCAAACGTTCAGCACACAAAGATAGTTTGTTGAAAGCATAGAATCAACTCTCAAAGATTATTATTTTATAAATTCTGCATAAAAATACCACAACAAAAAAATAAATAGTAAATAATTTATACATAAAACTTTGGATGCTAAAGAATTATTTTGTACTTTTGTACCGAAATAGGAAAAGAGGGAGGGGACAACAGTCCCCTTGTTTGTTGTTATAGTTTGAATATGATTAAAAAAGAATCTGTAAATCAGCTAATTGTCGAGTTCTTATCGGATACTGATTATTATTTAGTAAATATTGATATTAGTCCCGATAATAGAATTTTGATTGAAATCGATTCGTTTCAAGGTGTTTCTATTGAGTCATGTGTTGATTTAACTCGTTTCATCGAATCGAAACTCAACCGAGATCAAGAAGATTATGAACTTGAAGTAGGTTCGGCAGGTCTTACTGAACCATTCAAAGTTTTAAAACAATACAAAAAAAATCTTGGCAACGAAGTGGAAACACTTACCAAAGAAGGTCTTAAAATAAAAGGTGTATTATCAGAAGTGTTTGATGATCATTTTATTTTGAAAGTTGAAAAATTAATTAAACCCGAAGGATCCAAAAGAAAAACGAATGTAATTGAAACCATGATTTTTAAATACGAAGAAATAAAATCAACTAAATATATTATCAATTTTAAATAAGAACGAAATAACTAATTGGCAATCGATAAAAGTTAGGATAGTCATTTCGGATATTAACAAATTACGAATTAAACATTGGCCATGAGCAAAAAAGAAACGATTAATTTAATTGATACTTTTTCCGAGTTTAAAGAGCTGAAAAGCATCGACCGTAGCACCTTAATCAGCGTGATGGAGGAGTCGTTCCGCAGCGTATTAACAAAAATGTTTGGCACTGACGAAAATTTCGACGTAATTATCAACCCTGATAAAGGCGACTTTGAAATTTACAGAAACCGTACTGTTGTTGCCGACGATGATTTAGAAGATCCAAATTTACAAATCCCGATTACCGATGCCAAAAAAATAGATGAAGAATATGAAATAGGCGAAGATGTTACCGACACGGTCAATTTTATGGATTTTGGGCGAAGAGCAATTTTAACTTTGCGCCAAACTTTAGCCTCAAAAATTCTTGAATTACAAAAAGATAACGTTTTCAGCAAATATAGCGAAAAAGTAGGGCAAATCGTAAGTGCCGAGTTATATCAAATCTGGAAAAAAGAAATGCTATTGATCGACGAAGAAGGAAACGAACTTTATCTTCCCAAATCAGAACAAATTCCTGCAGATTTCTATCGCAAAGGCGACACTGTTCGCGCAGTGGTTGCAATGGTCGAAAACAAAAACAATAATCCAAAAATTATTCTTTCAAGAATATCACCCGTATTTTTGGAACGCCTTTTCGAAATTGAAGTTCCTGAAATTCATGAAGGATTGATTACCATAAAAAAAATCGCCCGTATACCTGGTGAAAGAGCCAAAGTGGCTGTGGAATCATATGATGAGCGCATTGATCCAGTAGGTGCCTGCGTAGGCGTAAAAGGATCACGTATTCATGGAATAGTACGAGAATTACGAAATGAAAATATTGATGTAATAAACTTTACGAATAATATTAGTCTGTTTATTTCCAGAGCATTAAGCCCTGCAAAGATCTCGTCCATTCGTCTCAATGAAGTTGAAAAAAAAGCAGAAATTTATTTAAAACCAGAAGAAGTTTCGCAGGCTATCGGAAAAGGTGGCTTAAATATTAAATTAGCAAGTATGCTTACCGGTTACACATTGGATGTGTACCGCGAATTAGACGACGAAACTGAAAATGAAGATATTTATTTAGATGAATTCAGCGATGAAATAGATCAATGGGTGATCGATGCGTTGAAAGCAATTGGTTGCGATACGGCAAAAGATGTACTGGCTATTTCGCGACAGGATTTAATTCGTCGAACAGATTTGGAAGAAGAAACCGTCGATGAAGTATTGGCGATTTTATCGGCCGAGTTTGAAGAAGAAGCCGAAGAGCAAATTTGATTTGATAAGCAATTAAAATTTCTGATCAATTCATTTTCCCTATATTTTTTATTAGAAACTGTTATACAAAAATATGCCCATAAGATTAAGTAAAGCCTGTAAAGATTTGAATGTCGGTATGATCACCGCGGTGGAATTTCTGGCGAAAAAAGGTCATAAGATTGCTGTTGATCCGAATTTAAAATTGTCGGATGAGCTTCATCTAATGTTAGCCAAAGAATTTAACAAAGATATGGCTCTAAAAATAGAGTCAGAGCGTTTAAGTCAGGAACGTCAGCAGAAAGAAAAATCTTCAACAGTGGCACTCGAAGGTTATGATCATACCAAACCCATTGAAAAACCAGTTGAAAAAGTTGTAGAAATGATTCCGGTTTCAGTTCCTGAAGAGCAACAACTTCATCTAAAATCTGTGGGTCAAATTGATTTGGATGCTATCAACAAACCAAAAGAACATAAAAAAGAAATCCATAATGAACCTGCTCCGGTTCAAAAAATGCACGAAGAAACTGAACAGCACCAAATAAAAACAGAAGTAATTCATGAACCAAAAGTTATTGAAATACACAATGATCATCAAATTAAACTTCCTACGATAGAAATAAAAACGCCGGAAGTGAAAATTACAATTGTAGAACCAGTCGTGGAACCAGTTGTGGAACAAATTGTGGAACAAATTGAAGTTGAATCGGCTCAGATAAAACATGAAATTTCGTCCACAGAACATGAGAAACAGGTAAAAATCGAAGATAAATACATTGAAAAAGAAATAATTAAGCCATCAATCTCTAATTCAATCGTCGATGAATCATTCGAAGAAGAAAAAAACATCGAATTAGAGGATAACATGGAGGAAGAGGAAGAGGAAGACATTGAAATTGAAGAAATTGAAATATTAAATGATACTGAAGAACCTGAAGAAGAAATATTTTCGCTTGGACGACCAAAATTAGATAAATCGCCAGTAGTTTTAGGTAAAATAAATTTGGATTTAATTAACCAAACTACACGTCCAAAACCAAAAACAAAAGAACAAAAACGCAAAGAAAGAGAAGATAAAAATCGAATTGTAAACGAAAGCAAGATTTTAAATACTCCAAAGAAAACGCTTATTTTGCGTACAGATGATGATGCGACTAAACATCCTAAAAAGAAAAGAGAACGATTTACCAATCAAAAGGTAGATATAACAAAAGTTCCAGTAAGTCCCGGAATTGAACATCCTAAAAAAGCCACTAAACCAGCTGAAAAAGCCAAACCTACGAAAGACAGGGTCAAAAAAAACATTAAAACTGTAATCAACGAAGAAGATGTTCAAAAACAAATTAAAGAAACTTTAGCCCGACTTTCCGGACAAAATAAAAAAGGAAAAAGTGCAAAATACAGACGTGATAAACGTGAAAATATCAGTGCCCGTCAACAAGAATTAGCGCAACGCGAGCACGACAATGAAAAAGTGCTGAAACTTACTGAATTCGTTACGGTAAGTGAATTGGCTATTATGATGGACGTATCTGTTAATCAAGTTATTGCAACTTGTATGAACATAGGTATGATGGTTTCGATCAATCAACGATTAGATGCAGAAACAATCAGCATCGTTGCTGATGAATTTGGTTTTTCTACCGAATTTGTAAGTGCCGATGTAGTTGAAGCAATAGGTGAAGACGAACCCGATACCGTTGAAGATTTACTGCCACGCGCTCCTATTGTAACCGTAATGGGACACGTCGATCACGGTAAAACATCGTTGCTCGACTACATTCGCAAAACGAAT
>JAJYBB010000026.1 GCA_021779195.1 Bacteroidota bacterium
GTTTTGTTTTAAATTCTGGCTTATGCCAAAACAAAAATACAAAACTTCTTAATAAAGTAACCTTACCGAATGCGCATAATTTTCATTCTCTCGGGCGTCAAGTTTGTGTCATGTGGGTTTCATATTGGAATGCTTGTAATGAATCTAATTTAATTACAAAGTCTCTTACTCTAAAATGTTTAATGAATAAGTTTCAACTTTTTTATGCAAAAATAAAAATAAATTTGGAATATATACAAAAATGAACAGGATTTCTAAAATTAATTTTATGTTTTAATGATAAAGTTTTTTAAATCATTTAATATCAATAATATATCGCAATTCGACATTTTATTTAATGACTATTTTCTTGTTTATATTCAGAACTGTGTCGTTTTTTTTTGAAAGTAAGATATGTGAAGAAAAAATTGTCATTCAGGCTTTGTTGATTTCAAAAGATTATTTAAATAACAAAGTGGTAAAACGAAAGTTTAAAACGAAGTTATGAAAAAATTTAATTCTCAGTCTTGAATGCTAAAATTTAAAAAATGAAAACTTAATTCAAAAGTCTGACTATGAAGGGGGTTGTAAAAATAAAGCGCAATTATTTTTTGTGTTTTATTTATATTATTGAAATACAGACTAATAAACGATATTTTTTTTAAAAAAAATTTGAAATTAGCTGCGAAGAATAGATCATCAAGAAAGAAATTTACAAATTGCTCAATTATATTTACAGATTGCGTGTAGAAAAGCATGAGTAATTTTTACTTTTGCAGTGAGAAAACAATAGTTTAATAGAAAAACGCAAAGAGGTTTCCGTATAGATTAGTTCATACTTAAAACACATAGTGTTTTAATATATATTGTGCTTCCTCCTTGGATAATTCGTTTATTTTGTTTACAATCAAATTGTTAATTGCCCGATGATTTCATCGGGCAATTTTTCATTATAATTTCTTTAATATAAAACCTTTGAATTCAATAGGTTTGCCTTCATTTTGAAAACCAATATACCCTTTTTTGACTGTTAATCCGGTAATATAATTTTGTAATTTGCCGTTTACAAAAACCTGAATTGTGCTATTTTTTGAAATAATTTTCATGGAGTTCCATTCACCAAGTGGTTTTTCGTTCGATTGGCTCATTTTTGAAACCGTAGAATTTACTTTATTGGAACATTCTTTTGCAGTTAATCCATTCATACAAATAATATCTCCTGCAGCATTTGCTTTTAGTTGAACCTGATAGCAGATAGGCCAAACGGTGTCGATGGGTTGAATATCAATTAGTACGCCACTATTTGCAAGCATTTTTGTCCACCGCCACTGCAATTTTAATTGAAAATTCTCGTAAATTTTGCTTGTTCTTAAATAACCAGTCGATTTTCCTGAAATTTTTAATATGCCATCATTCATTAAAAAAACTTCGTTGACATTCTGACTTTTATCTTTTAATACGTAGATCCAATGCGGTGTATCATCCTTTGTAAAAACTGAAATTTTATGGGTTATTTGTTTTGAATATAAAGCATTGTTGCTTAAAACAAGTAGTATCCCAAGATAAAAAAGTGGTTTTAGCTTCATTTTAAATTGTTTTTAAAAGTTATTTTGTTGTTTGTAAATCCTGAGCTGCGGTTTTATCTACATAAAATTCGGTCATTCCAGTTGAAGAATGTACGTAGGAAGCCGGTAATTTTTTTTGAATTGCTTCTGAATTATCATTAATAATTTGTTTTAAAATTTCAGATTTTGAAGACCCCGTAATGAAAAACAAAACTTCTTTCGCCCTATTAAGCGTTGGAATAGTCAACGTAATGCGTTTTTGACCGGTCAGCGGATGCACTCCTACTGAGACTGCTAAATCAGAATGAATCAATGTTAAATCTGAAGGAAAAATTGACGCAGTATGACCATCGTCGCCCATGCCAAGCAAAACCATATCAAAAACAGGAAAACCATTTTCAAGAGGAAGTTCATTTTCAAGTAATTGTTGATAGCGTATGGCTTCTGTTTGCGGATCTAGTTCTCCCTGCATTCGAAAAATATTATCATCCGGAATCGATACAAATTTCAGAAGTGATTCAAAAGTCATTCCGAAGTTACTTTCAGGATGAGTTGGTGGAACGCAACGCTCATCGACCCAAAAAAGCCGAACAAGATGCCATGGGATGGATTCTAAAAATTCATTAACAAAAAGATTGAAAAGTATTCGTGGTGTATTACCTCCGGAAATTGCAATATTAAATGGCAATGAAAGTTTGTTTTTTATCTTCACTTCCGTTTGAATTCGTTCGGCTATGGCTCTTGCAACTTCGACAGGAGTTTCAAAAACATGAAATTTGTATGACATATATTTATTCATTTTTAAATGAGCATCAGGCTTTAAACTTTTTAAATGGAGGTCGCCATTTCAACTCTTTATTCCCGAAAAGAAAATCGGCTTCTTTTGGTCCCCAAGTGTTGCAATCATAAAAATAAATCGGAATATCAGCATTATTTTTCCATGTTTGCAAAATAGGATCAATAAACTTCCAACTGGCTCGAACAGCATCCGCACGGGCATAAAGGGTCGAATCACCAATCATGCAGTCAAGAAGTAAACGTTCATAAGCTTCAGATATTTTGGTGTGGGCTAAATCTGAGTAATGAAAAGCCATGTTGACATTCTGAACTTTGTAGCCTGCTCCGGGGATTTTCATCCCGAAGTCGACTGCTACGCCGGCATCTGGATTGATTCGGAGGATAATCATGTTGGTGGATTGGGCTACACAGCGCTGTTTAAATAATTGATGAGGTGCTGGTTTTAAATGTATTACAACTTCAGTAACCTGTTCGGGAAGTTGTTTCCCGGTACGGATATAAAAGGGAATATCTCCCCAGCGCCAGTTATCTATAAAAAGGCGCATGGCAATATATGTTTCGGTTTTTGAGTTGGGTGCTACATCTTTTTCTTGTCGATATCCTTTTTGAATTTCATCGTCGACCACCGTTTGAATGTATTGAGCCCGTACCACATTTTGGGCTACTTCGTTTGGTTTTATGGGTCGTAATGATTGCAGTACTTTCACACTTTCGTTTCGGATTGATTCAGAATCGAAAATTGATGGTGGTTCCATAGCTACCACCGCCAGAACCTGCAATAAATGATTTTGTACCATATCGCGCATTGCTCCGGATGTATCATAATATCCGCCCCGATTACCTACCCCAATTTTCTCAGAAGCCGTAATTTCAACCCGATCCACATATTTTCGATTCCAGATGGGTTCGAAAAATCCATTCGAAAACCGTGTAACCATGATATTTTGAACAGTTTCTTTTCCGAGATAATGATCGATGCGGTAAATTTGATCTTCATTGAAACCACTGCGCAATTTTTTATCTAAATCTATTGCTGTTTCAAGGTTATAACCAAAAGGTTTTTCCACAATGATGCGTTTCCAACCGTCGGATTCGGTATTTAGACCATATTTAATTAAATTGGCAGCGACTATTTCATACAGAAAAGGCGGAATCGAAAAGTAGTAAATGATTTTTTTAGGAATTTCTAACTGCGTGGAAAGACGGGTAATGTACTCGTTCAATGATCTGAAATCATCTTCATTTTGATTATTAACCTTTTGGTAGTAAATATGGTGTATAAACTCTTCTAATTCATCAGGAAAAGATTCAACTGCCGGTTTTGAAAATTGCAACAACGCGGCTGACACATCATTTCGATTGGTTTCTTCACTTTTTTCCTGACTTCCGGCTCCGATAATGGCAAATCGAGTCGGTAATAATTTATCTAAAAAGAGTTGGAAAATTGCCGGCAATAGTTTGCGTTTTGCCAAGTCGCCATTTACTCCGAAAATAACCAACATTTGATCTTCGATACTGCTTTTGTGAATATTTTTATTGAGTTCTTCCATGTTTTATTTTTATTTTTAAAAAATTATTATCACAATTAAAAATATATCTGATAATCAATAGTCTGAATTTAACTAATGATGTATCGATTCATTATTTAATAGTTAAACAATTTTTTTGGGAGAATCGTTCAGTTTCAGTCACGCTGATTCAATAGTGCTCTGAAGAAATGATGGTTCATTTATAAATATTTCGAATGATTATACCTGAATGAGTTCTTTTATAATTAATGTCATTAGCGGTTGAACGGAATTTCCAATGAGTTGAACTTCTTCATGTGATACCTCCACAATTTTTCCCGGAACGCCCAAATCAGTAATAATGGAGATGCCGAAGCAACGCATTCCAGCATGATTTGCCACAATCACTTCAGGTACAGTACTCATACCTACTGCATCACCGCCAATATTTCTAAAATATCGATATTCGGCTGGTGTCTCGTAAGTGGGTCCGGTGGTTCCTACATATATTCCTTCCACAACTTTTATATTGTGCCTGGCAGCTATTTGTTTGGCTTTGGTTATCAATTCTTTCGAATATGCCTCACTCATGTCTAAAAACCGGGGGCCTAACTCGTTAAAATTTTCACCTCGTAACGGATTTTCAGGAAATAAGTTGATGTGATCGGTTATGATCATTATATCTCCAATTTCGAAAGCCGGATTCACTCCGCCTGAAGCATTTGAAACCAATAAGGTTTCAATTCCGATGGCTTTCATGACCCTAACCGGAAACGTAACTGATTTCATATCGTAACCTTCGTAAAAGTGAAACCGCCCTTCCATTGCCAATATTTCAACATTTCCTAATTTGCCGATAATCAGTTTTCCACTATGTCCTTCAACAGTTGATATTGGAAAATTTGGAATTTCGTGATATGAAATTTTAATCTGATCGGTAATTTGACTAACTAAATTGCCCAGTCCCGAACCGAGAATGATTCCTATTTTAGGATTGAGTTTTAGGAGTGGACGTAAATAATCGGCAGTTTCTTGAATTTTCGTTAACATAAGCAGTGATTTTTTGAATAAATATATGTTCTTGATTTTGAAGTATTTTTATTTTTATTGGCAAATAATATGTACTTGATTTTAGAATTTCGGGATAGTTTGAACAAGTAACTAATCGGGCAGCATCTTTTTCTGTTACGATTACCATTTTTGTTTCTGTTGTTAATTTATCGAAAACATTTTGTAATTTGTAAAAATCTTCGGGTTGAAATGCATGATGATCTTCGAAATAAATAGTTTTGAGCATGGTTGTATATTTTTTTATTTCTAGATACATTGGCAAGGGTGAAGCGATGCCACTCATCAAAACAACACCTACTTGTGCATTTTTTAATTCTTCCAAACTCATGTTACTATTTGTATTTGGCTTGAAAACTGGTAAAAGATGATTGTAATCTACACTCGAAAAAAACAAATATTGATTTGTCCGAATTTTCAATTCGGTTTCGATAATGCGCATATCAATGGCATGCAATTCGGAAGGACATTTTGTAACTATTATTATATCAGCTCGTTTGCTTCCGTTTTTATTTTCACGCAAAAACCCCCCAGGTAGCAAATGATCCCGAGAGTACAAATTGGAATAATCGGTAAGTAAAATTGAAATTCCCGGCTGTATGGCTCTGTGTTGAAAAGCATCGTCTAGCACGATCACACCTAGATCAGGAACAGCTTCGAGAAGTTGTTTTACTCCATTTACGCGGTTTTCGTCTACGGCAACCGTCAGATCACTGAATTTTCGATACAGTTGAAAGGGTTCATCTCCGATAATCCGGCTGTCGGAAGTTTCATCAGCAAGCCGAAATCCTTTCGTAGTTCGCTTATAACCACGACTGAGCAAGGCTGTTTTATATGAATTACGTAAGAATGAAATAATAAACTCGGTATGAGGGGTTTTGCCGGTTCCGCCAACAGCTAAATTCCCAACCGAAATAATGGGAATATTAAAACTTTCTGATTTAAATATGTCGCTGTCATATAGCCAATTGCGAATAGCAACAGCGAGTCCGTAGAGCATTGTTAAAGGGAATCGGATAATATATTGAAACGTTATTTTCAAAATATTCTCAAAATTTGATTAGATACTGAAAACAAAGATAGATAAAATCTCGGGAAAATGTCTACGAATAATTAAAATCGGAATTTTCAAAAATATTTTCTGTTGAATTACATTGTTGAATCCTAAATAATTTTCGTTCTAATTTTTAGAAGTAAAAATTGGGTCTTCATCGTTTTAAAGTTGTTTGAGATTTGCAATTCTATTTTGTCTTTTCAAATTGTTTTTGAATTTTATTTATTGCGTTTTCAATTGGCTTTTCAGGTTCAATGACATTGTACTTACCCCAGAATTGAGGATCGGCAAACCCTGCGGCTTCATCGCTAATGATTACTGTAGAACGAAGCCGTTCTTTTCGGGTTATTTTGGGGAGCTCAACACTTTTGCCCCAATCGGTTACCGCCATTTCAATTGTTGAATAATACGTGGTATTGAAAAGCTTGCGTTTCCAATTTACACGCAAACCAAATTCTATCCTACTGTAACCATAGTACCATTTTCCGTTCTGTTCATTATAATCTATCCGATAATTTGCTTCTACTGGATATACTTTGGCATTATATGGTTTTTTAATGACAAACATATCGCTTGCTTCTTCTTTATTTGTTAAATTTAATTTAAATACACCACTCTTGATTGCTAAGCTTTGAGCATCAATATATAATTTTCCGTAGTATAGAGGTTCCATAATCGCTGGTTTTTGTTTGAAATTTACCTCGAAAATTAATCGGTCATCAATATAGGTCGACCTGTCAAATATAAAATCATATTTTTCAAACATATGATCGGTAAAAATGAAATCTGGATATTTCATCATATCTAGATACAAAGAACTAATCGGACCTCCCTGCAATTTGAATGTAATGGTATCTAACTTCGTGTAATCCGTTTTTTTTCGAGATTTATAGAGCATTGCTTCATCATATTTATAAGAATTGTATGGTTGTTTATTGATATACACCACGGCTTCAGAAAGCGAAACATAAGTCCTGTTTTTCTTTATCGCTTCCCTGTAAAATGCCATCATCGGTGTAACTTCATTGAAATAATTTTGCGTTTTTTTCTCCATTACTGCTTTTATCAAAGCATTGGCATCTTTTGAAATGACCTTTAATTCGGGTAATTGGGATGCCGTAGGTTCTAACTCGATATACGATTTTTGTTGCAATAATTTTTCAAGTGGGAATATCTTGCTTTTAAATCCTATAAAACTGACCAATATTTTCGGATCAGTCTTCTCTTTCGGTACTTTAATTGAAAATTGACCATCGACATTGGTTACAGTCGAGTTGTTTGTTCCCACTAACATTAGCGTGGCAAACGATAACCGCGTGCGGGTTTTGCGATCAACCACAATCCCTTTATATTCAATATACCTGTCTGATAGTTCGGTTGCAGGAGATAAAGTCGGAGTAAAAGCAACAACTGGAGTCGGTTTACCTAAAACACAAATTAAAATTGAAAGCAACGACCATACATTTATCGTTTTTCTACTTGTTTTCATACGTTTTTGTGATTTGATCAGATTAATTGTTGGTATCTGTAAATTCTAAAAATTAAAAAACTTTTTCAAAACATCAAAGGTATAAAATGAATTATTATTGATTTATAAAACGGTTTAAAAAATTTATGTTGCATTGAATTTTTAATGTAATGCAAAGAAACATACAAATATATAACAATTTATACAATTGAATAGTTGAAAAACAGAATGTTTTCACCTTGTGCATTTTATTTTGATTTTTTTCTTTTCTTGCTTCGGTTTCAGCTTTTGAGATTTATAATCAATCAGTGGATTTTAGTGTTTAATCTAAAGTCGCTGATTACTGCTTGAAAATTATTCTATCAATAAAGAATGCATCATCGTATTTGGTGTCTAATTCAATTTCAGTTAGTTTCAATTTATTTTCAGATTATTTTTCTCTAGTTTTGTTAATAAATTATTTTTCAAACGATTAAATCAGTAAATTTGCAGTTTGAAAATAAGTCGTTCATTTTGTAAACAATTTATGTTTTTGACTATGTTATGTTAAAAAATGAGTATTGAACTGTTTTTTTAGCTTTAATTTTTTAGAGATATATTCATTTACAATTGATGATAACAAAAAATTTAATTCGTATGTTTGATAAACTATTTAAGCTTAAGGAGAATAAAACCAGCGTTAAAACTGAAATTATTGCTGGAGTTACCACTTTCATGACCATGGCTTATATTCTTTTTCTGAATCCGAATATCTTATCGGTAACAGGAATGGATAAAAGTGCCGTATTTTTTGCGACAGCGATTTCTGCTGGTTTCGTAACCATTGCTATGGGGTTGGTTGCCAACTTTCCGATAGCTTTAGCACCCGGAATGGGACTGAATGCATTATTTGCTACGGTGGCATTAGCCGGAGTAGGTATGCGCTGGCAAGTAGCGTTGGGTGCTGTGTTTATTTCGGGTTTAATTTTTATTTTACTCACGGTAACTCAAATCCGTCAAATTTTAGTGGTGGCAGTTCCCAATTCGCTGAAACGGGCAATCACCGTTGGTATTGGGCTTTTTATTACAATTATTGGGCTTAAACTTTCCGAAATTATGGTTGTTTCAGCCAAAGTGATCGCTCCGACTCTGGCAGCATTAGGTAAAAATGCAGGTATGACCACGCTTAACTTTTTTGAATGGAATATTGGTCTTGGAAGTTTTCACAATTCGTCCATGTTGCTGAGTTTAATAGGGCTTTTACTGACGGCTGTTTTAATGGCTCGAAAGGTGAAAGGGTCGTTGCTTATTGGTATTGTTGCCACCACCATAATTGGTATTCCAATGGGCGTTACAATAATTCCGCAAGCATTTTCCCCTTTTAGTTTACCTGATTTTCATCATTTGGCAGTAGGAGCGCTGGATATCCCAGGTGCATTACGAATGGGCATTTGGACCGTTGTTTTTACATTTACTTTTGTCGAACTGTTTGATACTTTCGGAACGTTGGTTGGCACTGCTGGAAAAGCCGGATTAATTGATGCTGATGGAAGTTCGCCTAAAATTGGAAAAGCCATGCTTGTTGATGCTTTCGGTGTTTCGTTTGGTGCATTGATGGGTACAAGTACAGTAACTTCTTATGTTGAAAGTGCCGCTGGTATTGGCGAAGGTGGACGTACCGGATTAACTGCTTTAACTACCGGAATATTTTTTCTTTTTTCTTTGTTGATTGCCCCTTTAGCTGGAATTATTCCAAGTGCTGCAACTGCACCCGCACTCATAATTGTCGGTGTTTTAATGGCTTCTTCGGTATTGGATATTAATTTTAATGATTTTACCGAAGGTTTTCCTGCCTTTATGACTTTTGTGATCATGCCATTTACGTACAGCATTGCTAATGGCATTGCTGCCGGTATTATTTCGTATGTTTTACTGAAAGTTGCTACCGGTAAATGGAAACAAGTACACTGGATGATGTTTTTGTTGTTTGTTTTAGTCATTAGCAGGTATATTTTTTTAAACGAGTGAAAAGTATTTTGCTGTTACATTAAGTACGACAAGTCTCTTGTTTTGAATTTTAAAGTATCAATAAACCGTTAAATTGTAAAGGCTATATGTATGATGAATATTGATGATAATTCCAATGCTTTTTCGTGGAAAAAAGATGCGATCGAAGCTTCGCATTCACTCAATTTAGTAAACTCAGATGTTATTGTTCAGGTTCTAAATACTTTAGCCAATGAAACACTTACTCAAGCGGATAAAATATTAGCCGAAAATACAAAGGATTTAGTGGCGTTGGATGAATCTAATCCAATGTATGACCGTCTGTTATTGAATTTCGCTCGACTTGAATCCATTGCTGCAGATATTCGAAACGTAGCTTCACTTCCCTCGCCCCTTGGCAGGACGCTTATGGAAACTTTACGTCCGAATGGAATGAAAATTTCTAAGGTTTCTGTCCCTTTTGGTGTGGTCGGAATCATTTTCGAAGCACGTCCCAATGTGAGTTTTGATGTTTTTTCACTTTGCTTAAAATCAGGAAATGTCTGTGTATTAAAAGGTGGAACCGATGCTTTTCATTCCAATGTTGCCATCGTGCATGTGATTCAGTCGGTACTCACGAAGTTTGGATTAAATCCAAATATTGTTACTTTGCTACCAGCCGGACGCGAAGCCACAGCCGAATTAATGAATGCAGTTGGCGTAGTCGATGTCATTATTCCTCGTGGAGGTAAAGGATTAATTGATTTCGTGCGCGATCATTCGCGTATTCCTGTTATTGAAACCGGTGCAGGCATATGTCATACTTATTTCGATGAATTTGGAGATCGCGACAAAGGGGGAAAAATTATTTTTAATGCTAAAACCCGTCGAGTAAGTGTTTGTAATGCGTTAGATTGCTTGATTATCAACGAAAAAAGACTTGCTGATTTGTCAGATCTTTGTCGCGATTTGGCAGAGAAAAATGTAATTATTTATGCCGATGTAAAAGCTTTTACATTCTTAAACGGGAATTATCCTTCGGCTTTATTACATAAAGCGACCGAAGAGAGTTTCGGTATTGAATTTTTAGATTATAAAATGGCTGTCAAAACTGTTTCATCGATTCATGATGCCATTCAACACATTTCAACTTACAGTTCTAAACACAGCGAATGTATTATCAGTGAAAATGAACATAATATTGAACTGTTTGACAAAATGGTTGATGCCGCCTGTGTTTACACAAATGTTTCGACTGCATTTACTGATGGAGCTCAATTTGGATTGGGTGCAGAGATTGGAATCAGTACGCAGAAACTTCATGCACGTGGACCGATGGCACTCGAAGAACTTTGTTCGTACAAATGGATTGTTAAAGGTAATGGACTTATTAGGTCATGATAACAAATCTATTTTTTTAATTACCACATTTTCAGTAATTTACGGATAATGAGTGAATTTGTACAAACAATTATAAATCAATGATTTAAATGAATGGCTGACAATCAATTTAAATGAAATTTGGATCATAATTTTTAGCCAATTCATTAAATTTCAAATATTTTATGCTTTTTGTTGTGCAATCCAAAATTAATCATTTTCTTTGCATCGAAAAGAACGTGTATTTTTCATCAGGTTATCTCTTCCATCCTACCCGTTTGGGTAAAGATTTCGTCCTAACCCAATTTGTTTATACTCTTCTTGAAAACAATTTATTCAATTTTTTTATTTTATTTTATGAACATTTACGTAGGTAACTTAAGTTACAAAGTTCGGGAAAACGATCTTCAAGGTGTTATTGAAGAGTACGGTCAAGTAGAATCTTGCAAAATTATCAAAGATCGCGAAACAGGTAAATCTAAAGGATTTGCATTTGTAGAAATGGCTGACGATGCTGCTGCTACTAAAGCCATTGAAGAACTCAATGGAGCTGAATTTGACGGTCGTACCATGGTGGTTAAAGAAGCCAGACCAAGAAATTAAGATTTTTAAAATCGTAAACACCTGAAAAACTTCTGTTATCCGCTTGATGACAGAAGTTTTTTTAAATCTACCGATCAAATGTCGCGTTTTAAAGGAATTTTCAATCGGGAAGGGACATTTAGTCAAATTATCATCCTCCTTTTTTTAGTTTTAATCTTCACCCTTTTTATTGTTATAATCGTTGATGTCTTTCCACATCCACCGTTGCAATCTATCCGTTGGGTAAAAATTACACAATTGTTATTGTCAGTTTTCATGTGGGTGCTTCCTTCAGTTGTATTTGCTTATTTAAGTAGTGAATCCGGTTTCGATAGGTTACATTTCCATTCTTATATTGACAGTAAGGCACTCACAGCATTGGTGTTAACCATGATTTTGATCATCCCCTTTGTTAATCTTTTAAGCGATTTAAACCAGCAGGTGGTATTTCCAAAAGCACTTTCTGGGATTGAAAAAATTATGAAAGAATATGAGCTGCAAGCTGAACAACTTACTGCCAGATTTCTTGATATTCATTCGGTCAGCGCTTTGTTGTTCAATTTGATATTTATCGCCTTTGTGCCTGCTTTTGGTGAAGAATTATTTTTTAGAGGTACATTGCAAGGTATTTTTGCCAAGAATAAATCAGTAACCACTTCTATTTGGTTGACTGCCATAATCTTCAGCGCTATTCATTTTCAGTTTTATGGGTTTCTTCCTCGTATGCTGCTCGGTGCCCTATTCGGGTATTTATACGTGTGGAGCGGAAATTTGTGGATTCCTATTGCTGCTCATTTTACAAACAATGCGGTTGTCGTGATTTTTTATTACCTAAAGAATAATGGGTACACACTTCCCGACATTGATACGGTGGGGTCGGGAAACTCCATCTGGATTGGGATTTTAAGTGGTATTGCGGGGATAATCGGCATTTTTTATTTGTACAATCGCTATCAAAAACACGCTCGTTTACAATAAATAATTTTCAATTAAAATTTTACAGGTATTTATACCTGCACATAATTCATAACTTTTTGTATATTAAGAAGCTAATGTTTTCGTTGATTCGATTGAAGTGTGTTATTTGTAAGATATTGATATTTTGCAGTTTTAAATTTTTATCACCCTGTATTAAAATAAGTATAGTGATCCCTATTTGTGGAGTTCAGGTAATTAGGTGAGTTTTTCCAAAAAAAAAGAGACAGGGTTAACTTGTCTCTTTTTGATAGAAATTTTATTTCTTTTATTTCGCATAACTAACAGCCCTGGTTTCACGAATAACCGTAATTTTCACCTGACCAGGATAAGTCATTTCATCCTGAATTTTTTTTGCAATATCAAACGACAATAATTCGGTCTCTTTATCGTCAATCTTATCAGCTCCTACAATCACGCGTAATTCGCGACCTGCTTGGATAGCATAAGTTTTTAATACACCAGGATAGGATAATGCAAGATTCTCAAGGTCATTCAGTCGTTTAATATACGCTTCCACTATTTCGCGTCGAGCTCCGGGACGTGCACCCGAAATCGCATCACATACCTGAACGATAGGTGCTATCAGAGTTTCCATTTCTACTTCGTCGTGGTGAGCTCCAATGGCATTGCAAATATCGGGTTTTTCTTTGTATTTTTCTGCCAGACGCATTCCAAGAATTGCATGTGGCAATTCCGGTTCATCATCAGGTACTTTACCAATATCGTGTAACAATCCGGCACGTTTTGCTTTTTTTGGATTAAGCCCGAGTTCTGAAGCCATTGTAGCACATAGATTAGCTGTTTCACGGGCATGTTGCAACAGGTTTTGTCCGTATGAGGAACGATATTTCATTTTACCAACCAAGCGGATGAGTTCGGGATGCAATCCGTGAATTCCCAGATCGATGGTGGTTCGTTTGCCTATTTCAATAATTTCTTCTTCAACCTGCTTGCGAACCTTGTTGACTACTTCTTCAATTCGGGCTGGGTGAATGCGTCCATCAGTTACCAACTGGTGCAGGGATAGGCGCGCAACTTCGCGACGAACAGGGTCGAATGCTGAGAGTACAATGGCTTCGGGGGTGTCGTCGACAATGATTTCAACTCCTGTGGCTGCTTCTAACGCCCGGATATTACGTCCTTCGCGTCCAATAATCCGTCCTTTTATTTCATCCGATTCGATATGAAATACCGTAACAGAATTTTCAATAGCCGTTTCAGTTGCTAACCGTTGAATGCTTTGAACAATGATTTTCTTAGCTTCTTTATTCGCAGTCATTTTGGCTTCTTCCATGATGTCGTTCACAAACGACATGGCTTCGGTTTTGGCTTCTTCTTTCAACGCTTCAACCAATCGTTCTTTAGCCTGATCGGCTGACAAACCTGAAATAGTTTCAAGTTCTGTTTGTGCTTGATGATGCAAATGTTCCAGCTCTTTGCGTTTGATCTCGATGATGTTTAGTTGCTGTTCGAAGTGCTCTTTCTGGGTTTCAATTTCATTGATTTTGCGCTGAACTTCTCCTTGTCGCTGGTTCAGTTGCATTTCGCGTTGTTGAAGTTTTACTTCTCTTTCCTGAATTTTGCCGTTTCTCTCCTGTACCTGTTGATCGTATTCGGCTTTTAGGGCAATAAATTTTTCTTTTGCCTCAATGAGTTTGTTTTTTTTGAGCAATTCGGCTTCGGCTCTTGCCTCTTCAGCTGCTTTTTTATTGAATATCCGAAATAGGACAAATGTTCCTCCGGCACCAACAATCAAAGCAATAAGTCCGATTAATATATTTTCCATGTTTTATTTTGAGGATATATAGTTAATAATAAGAAATTGGTTCGATTTAAAACGTAAAAACATAAAAAAAGCATCTGCGTACAACATCAACTCTCCGCTTATAATAAATTAAAACGGGAACAATTGAAATATTGACGAGATGCGAAAAATTAGAATAAAGTTTTTTCTTTCTCTTGATTCAATACAGCATCCAATTCGAGATTTAAGGATTGAATTTTCTCTGCTAATGGAACAATATCTTCGACGAGTTCTTGTTTTGAAAGCATGACAGCCAACTGGTATGCAACTAACGTTAAAATTTCTTCTGTTGGGCGTTGGTTGTATTGCTTTTGGAATTTATCCATATAGCGTACCACTAATTTCTCGGCTTTACGATAATATTCTTCCTCTGAACGAGCAATTTTTAACGGTAATCGTAAGCCATTAACTAAGACATTAATGGTGAAAATTTCATCTTTCATACGCTCTATTCATCTATGAGAGCTAAACATTTATCTATTTCCCGCACCATTTTGTTTATTTTTTGCTTGGTCTCAAGTTTGAGATTTTCGTCTGTTCCAAGAGTTTTGGCAATTAATAAATGGTCGTAATTTTTTCGAAGCTCCAAAATTTCGCTATGAGCAGACATTAATTCATTTTGTTTCTGCTCTAATTTTTCTTTTAATTGGTTGTTTTGAAGCTGTAATGATTTGTACTCCGAAATTAATTTTCGCAGTTTTGACTCAAATGCGCGGATCAATTCTTCGTAACGGTTTGTCATTTTCAAAAAAATCTTTACAAAAATACGGTTTTGATTTGAATTGGTCAAATTATTTTTGATTTTTCTGTAAAATTGATAGTTAAGTTTTTTTTGACACTTCTTACTCCTTTGTCTTGGGTGAAAAAAAAAGGACAACCTAAATTTGTCCTTTTTTTGAAGTATGTTTTTTATATAGCAAGTGTATAAAAAGCGAAAGGTAGCTTTACCTCACGGTAATCTACCAATCTTTTTGTTAACCTTAAATCTAATACTATGAAAAAATCACGATGCAAAAATACGGCAGGAAAATGTGATATGCAAGCATATTCTGTTAAATCTTTCTTTCAAATATGTTTTATAACATAGATTTAACGTTGCGAAAACAATTTTAAACTTGAAAGCTACTTTTTGAGCGTTGTTTGCTGCTGAATTTTATTTTTTTGTGGAATCAAATGGTATAATCTTGATTGCATTTGAATTTAGTTTGTGAATTTTATCGATTATATTTAATGCAAAGATATCTCTTTTGATGAACGTATTTCAACAACCACATACATTTTTAGTTGATTTTTTTCGGTAATCTTCCTTCTGATTTTTAAATCACGCATCATCGATAGCCAATTTCTCGAACACCTGTTTTTTCCATTCGAGCCATTTTTTTCCGGAATGCAAAAATACAGCTCGTTTCATTGAGTCAACTGATCCGAAACCGCAATTATGAGCCAACTCTTGATTGTTGATGAAGGGGTTGATGCGAAGTAAATTTTCAGCTTCAGATAAACGGTAACTATTTACGAAACTGCAAAAATTAAGATTATATTGCTGATTAATCACGTTTGAAATATAAGTTCGGTTGGTTCCCACGGTTTGAGCCACATTCTGAATCGTCAGGCTGTGATCTAAATATATTTTGTGCTTTTCGAACAATAGCAGCATTTTTTTTAATAAGTTTTTTCGGGCAAATGAACTGAGCGGGTTTTCGGTGTCGGATTGTGCCAACTCGGATTTCAACTCAGGAAAGGGATCAAAACTCTTTTGATTGAGTCCTATCCATCCAATTACAAACAACATTGTTGAAAACAATGCTGAAGCAAATGCGATTCCGCTAATTTCCTCTTTGAAAAATTCACGCCCCAATACTGCAAGTGATACAGATGACAAGCCGGTTATGACCATCGCTGCGTTTAGAATTATGGAATAGAATATATTCGTGTCTTTTATATCAGAATAATACTGGGTTGCTTTATGACTGTACTTCCTGATGAGTTGGGTATTTCCAAATATAGTTAAAAATACCTCGCAAACAAAAGTAAATTGAATCAGAGGGTATATAATTTTCAAAAATTTAATGCCAACCGACGACGAAACGTAATCTCGATGAAATACCCAGTGTGCAAATTCATCCATTGGAGTAAATGCTACACCAATAAGATAAAATACAAATAATACAATCGGAAATGCGAAAAAGCGTAAGTGATTATTGAGATTAAATCGATCGTCAATTGTTAATAATCGGAAGTAAATGTAGTACATGGGGTAAACCATGAGCATGGAAAGTTGGTACAGTGGATCGATAAAAATATAGAGATTGCGAATTGGCTCGTAATAAAACAAATGCGAAAGATAAACCACAAAAGCAAACAGCATGAATTTTCCCAGGAAAAGGCGTGGAATTTTATTTTCACCCCGGCTTGTGTGAAGGGTGATACTCCAAAACAAGGTTACATATAACGGTGAAAGTAGCAATATTTGTTTTAGCATGTCATAATATTTGCTACAAAATTACATAAAAAATTTTATTTAACAACAAATTTCTTAATTGTATTGGATTAAATGAAAAAAACCATATAAATGTTGTTATATTTGCGACGTTAACACAGTTGTACTAAACTGAATTTCAACCTGAATTATAGATTTTTTTTGTTTGCTGCTTACGCCAACTCTTATGATAAATTCACAGATTGACTTTGCATCATTGCTTGCCGATTCTACACAAACATCGTTAATCGAACTTGTAATAGACAGCCTTTCTGATCCCTTTTTTATAATTGATCAGGAATGTAGGTATCTTGTTTTCAATTCAGCCCATAAAAAGAACATTAAAATGCTTTTTGATGTGGATATTGAAAAAGGAAAATTGATGTGCAGTTACCTGAATCCTCTTGAGCTGAGAGAAACCTTCCAGAGGCATTGCGAACTTGCACTTCAGGGCAAATCCTTCGTGTCGACTAACCTGATTGGGGATGCAAATTTAGAACAACGATGGATAGAAACCAACTTTCAACCTATTTTTAACGAGCATCAGGAAGTTATTGCCATAACGATACATTTTTCAGATATCACCGATCACAAACAAATAGAAAATGAACTTCGTGATTCACAAGCACTTTATTCATCTTTTGTAGAACATATTCCGGCTGGTGTTTTTCGCAAAGACTTGGCCGGTAGGTACATATACGTCAATTCCACTTTCTGTCAGCTTAAAGGTTTAAGAAATGATGATATTATTGGAAAATCAGCGTTTGAACTTGCCAATTACCAGGCATTATTAGCTTCTTTTGATAATAGCGAAAACCATCGCTCCTTAATGCAGGGAGATGCACATCATCAAATGATCATCGAAAACGGAAAACCTGTTGAAGTGGAGGAAGTATATCCTCGACCCGATGGATCTCTTCAGTATTTGAAAGTAATCAAATCTCCTGTTTTCTCAGCCAATGGAGAAATAATCGGTTCACAAGGAATTCAATTTGACATTACAGATCATAAATTAATTGAACATGCATTGATCGATGCCGATCGTCAGCATACAACCCTGATTAGCAACCTGCCGGGTTTTGTGTATCGATGTGCCAACGACCGAAACTGGACAATGGAATTTATCAGTGATGGTTGCCTAAACATTACCGGTTATACCCCCGATGATTTTATCAACAACAAAAAACTTGCATTTAATGATATTATTCATCCTGATTATCAGGAAGCGATTTTCAAAAAGTGGGATGAACTGCTTCGCCAAATGAAAGTTTTCAAGGATGAATACCCGATTATTACTGCAACCCACGAAATCAGATGGGTATGGGAACAAGGACGGGGGGTGTTTGATGATAACGGCAAGTTGCTTCATCTTGAAGGCTTTATAACTGATGTTACCGATCGAAAAGGTATAGAAAATGCACTTCGTGAAAGCGAACAGAGATTCCGCAATTTCTTTGAGAATTCTGTTGTAGCTAAGTCAATTACAAACCTTGACGGCAGTGTAACCGTTAACCAGGCATTTTGTGATCTGATTGGTTACTCAAAGGAAGAATTGAAAAAAATTAAATGGAAATCATTTACTCATCCTGATGATATAGAGCGGGACGAGCAAATGCTCAGGAGAATGATTGAAGGAATATCAACGAAAGAACGTTGGGAAAAACGATATATTCACCACGATGGCACTGTGGTATGGGTTGATATAAGCAGTACCTTACAATTTGATAACGAAGGAAACCCGATGTATTTTATCTCAGTGGTAAATAATGTTACCGATCGAAAAATTGCTGAAGAATTATTACGCGAAAAAGAGCTTTTCTTCGAAGACTCGCAGCGGGCAGCAGATATCGGATCATATCGGCTCGACATTAAAACCGGACGATGGAATTCTTCGGAAGTATTAGATCGGATCTTTGGTATTGATGCTGCTTTCGATCGGGATATTGATGGTTGGCTTCAGCTTGTTTTGCCCGATGATCAGGAAATGATGAGTCGACATTTCAATGACGAGGTGGTAACACAACACAAACCTTTCAATAAAGAATATCGTATCAAACGTGTTTCAGATGGCGAAATTCGCTGGGTACATGGCCTTGGTAAATTGGTAGATGATGAACGGCAGCAAATTATCTCAATGTACGGAACCATTCAGGATATCACGACGCGTAAAATTACTGAGAATATTCTGCGCGAAAGCGAACAAAAATTCCATGATATTTTTGATTTTTCAGTGATTGGGTTGTCAATTAACACTTCAAATGAGATAATCAATGCAAATCAAGCATTTGCCGATATTGTCGGATACAATATTGATGAATTACTCCACAAGAACTGGCGGGATATTTCGCACCCCGACGATATTGAATCCAACGAGTTAGTGATTGAAACCCTTCTCCGAGGCGAGAAAAAGTCGGAACGCTGGATACAACGTTATATTCATAAAAACGGAAGCCTGATATGGGCTGAAAAAAGTTCAACATTATTACTTGACTCAACCGGTAATCCTCTTTTTTTCTTAATTTCGATCAATGATATTACTGAACAGGTTGAAAGTGTCTCGAAATTACGCGAAAGCGAGGAGCGTTTTCGTCGGATTTTTGAACAGAACTTTTCGGTCATGTTCATATTAGATTTTGATACGGGGAAAATTGTGGATGCCAATCCTGCCGCTTGCGATTTTTATGGTTGGTCGAAAGAAGAAATGCTTCAAAAGACAATCTGGCAAATTAATGTGCTTTCGGAGGATGAATGTCGCGAACAAATTAACTTGGTTCAAAATTTGAAACGCAAGCATTTCTATTTTACACATCGGAAAGCCGATGGCAGTTTGTGTGAGGTTGACGTTTTCTCCACGGCAATTGAACAGGGTAATCAGAAACTGTTACATTCCATTATTCACGATATAACCGAACAAAAGAAAGCCGAACGAATCCTTGTGGAGTCGGAGCGTCGGTTTAGAGATTTGCTATCGACAGTGAAATTGTTTTCGATTATTCTTGACATGAATGGGAATATTATTTTTGCCAATAACTTTTTGCTACACGCGACGGGCTGGAAACAGGAAGAAATAATCGGTGGTAACTGGTTCGAGTTATTTCTACCTGTAAATGATCCGGAGAATATTAATAAGTTGTTTTTTTCAGGTTTAAAATCGGGTAAAGTCAAGACAAATATTGAAAACTATATTCGAACTAAATCAGGCGAAAAATTACTTGTTTCTTGGAATAATACGGTATTATTTGATGAATCAGACCAGACCATTGGCATTGCCAGTCTGGGAACAGATATCACCCAACTGCGAAAGGCAACTGCATTAATCCATGAAAGTTTAGAACGGTTAGATCGTGCTGAAAAAGTTTCTAAATCAGGTAATTGGGAATTAGTTTTGGGCTCGAATGTTATGAAAGCATCAGTAGGAGCCGGTTTGATTTATGGCATAAAAGGGGAAGAATTTGATTATGAACATTTAAAAGGTGTTCCACTGCCTGAATATCGTCAATTCATGGACGAAACAATGAAAAATTTAATCGCTGACAATCAACCTTATGATATTGAATTTAAAATAAAGGCAGTAGACACAGGAGAGATTAAAGATCTTCATTCAAAGGCATTTTTTGATGCCAAGAAACGAATTGTATTTGGTGTAATTCAAGATATTACCGAAAAGAAAAAGATTTTCGATCAATTACAGGAAAGTGAGCAGAAACTGAGTACCCTCTTTGCCAATATGTCTGAAATGGTGGTTATTCATGAAATGATTTTCGATGATAACGGACAGGCACAGAACTTTAGATTATTGGAATGCAATAATGCATATTTCGATATTTCAGGTATCTCCCGCGAAAAAGCCATCGGAAAATTGGCTACCGAAGTGTATCAAACTCCTATTGCTCCATATATAGATGAATACGCTCAAGTTTGCAAAACAGGCAAAACAGCCGTTTTCCAAACATATTTTGCACCCTTTGACAGGCACTTTTTAGTTTCGGCAATTTCGCTTGGTGGAAATCGCTTTTCGACGGTCAGCAACGACATTACCGAAATTTTCAAAAGCCAGGAAGAAGTGCTTCGAACTAATCAGGAACTTGAAAATTACATGTACGTTGCTTCGCACGATTTACGATCACCATTGGTTAATATTCAAGGATTTAGTCAACGGTTAAGTAAACAAAATTACGAACTTAACACAATACTTGATTCGTGCAGCAGAGAATGCGAATTCAAAGACAAAATGCTTGAGCTTTTAGAAGACAAAATTCCAAACTCATTGCAATACATTCAGACCAATGTTTCTAAAATGGATAAACTCATCAATGGGTTATTACAGATTTCACGCACTGGCAGAATGATTATGGATATTCGGCTCGTTGATATGAATAACCTGATTGAAAATGTTTTGAATGCCTATAATTATCAGCTTACAGAAATTGAAGCAACGGTTTCAAAAGAAGAATTATCCGATTGCTATGGCGACGAAAACCAGTTGAATCAATTGTTTTCGAACTTGATTGGCAACGCCATAAAATACCGAGATCAAAATCGGAAACTTCAACTCGAAATTTCTTCGAATGAAAGTTTTAATAAAGTAACGTATGCGGTAAAGGATAATGGCATAGGCATACATCCGCGGAACATAGAGAAAATTTGGGATGTTTTCTACCGGGTCGATGCTTCCGATCCTGATGCAGGAGATGGATTAGGGTTGAGTGTTGCGCGACGAATTATCGACAAACACAAAGGGCACATCAGTGTTGAATCGACTGAAGGAGTTGGGAGCACTTTTTTTGTGGAATTATCCCTGTCTGCCCAAGCACTATAAGTTTATTTGTGATACTCATAAAACAATTAACCTTTTATACTACTTATAAAAATGAAAACTTTTAAAGAATTAATTATTCTTATTGCCGAAGACGATAATGGACACGCTGAGTTGATTCAGGAAGGGCTGAAAGAAGCAGGCGTTTGCAACAAAATGATTCGGTTTGAAAACGGAGAAGATGCATGGAATTTCATTTCAAGAACTGGCACTGGCATTATACGCGATCCTTCAAAAGCGTATCTGTTGTTGCTTGACATTAATATGCCCCGCATGAATGGCATTGAAGTGTTACAACGAATAAAAGCGGATCAAGATTTGAAGCAAATACCTATAATTATGCTTACTACAACCGATGATCCGCGTGAAGTGGAAACTTGCTATCGGCTTGGATGCAGTATTTATATTACCAAACCGGTGCAATTTGATAAATTTGCCGAAACCTTACGACGCATGGGACTTTTTATTCAAATTGTTAAAATCTAATTGCTTGAATTTGGAAATCTGACCTCAGAAAAAATAAGTGATACAAAACATGATAACCCAACAATATTAAACTATGGATGCCCAAAAAAAATTAATTCTGATTATTGAAGATGATAACGGCTTAAATAACCTGATCAGCGAACAAATTAGCGGAGTAGGGTATGAATGTAAAGGATTTTCGAAAGCCCGCGATGCCATTACATGGTTAAAAGATGCCATTCCGATGTTAATTGTACTCGATTACGGATTGCCCGACCTAACTGGGAATGAATTTATTAATGAATTAAAAAAAAGCGGATTAACAGTTCCTCCATTTGTGGTAGCTACCGGTAGGGGTGATGAACGCATTGCCGTGGAAATGATGAAACTCGGTGCCCGCGATTATATAATCAAAGATGCACATTTCTTGAATCTTATTCAGCACGTGATTTACAGGGTTGTTAAGGAAATTGAAACCGAACGAAAATTATCTGAAACCGAGCGTGAACTGAATGAGCTTAATCGCTTCAATTCGCAAATTATCGAAGGAGCTCAAGAAGGTATTATGGTGTATGACAAGCAGCTTAAATATGTATCCTTCAATAAATTCATGGAAAAAATCACCGGCACGAATGCCCATGAAGTTATCGGAAAATATATTCCTGATGTTTTCCCGGATATTAAAAATGCTGACATTTATGAATGTGGAAAGTTGGCTTTAGAAGGAAAGGAATCTGAAATCGAGTTTTATTTCGAATTGCCTGAAACTGGAAAATCAGGATGGGTTTTGAATACTTTTTCACCTTTACGAAATGCAGACAATGAAATTATCGGGGTAATTTCGATTGTGCACGATATAACCGAAAGAAAACAATCGGAATTGGCATTGCAGGTCAACCACGATATGCTACAAAAACTTTTATATTCGAGCACCGATTTTATTCGAACCGATTCGATGGTTGATTATCAGGCATTCTTAAAAACAATGATCGAAATTTCGGGTGCAAAATATGGCGCTTTTAATCTTTTCGAACGCAATGGAAAAGATTTTTTCACCGTAGCAGTTTCAGCAGGACAAAATGATTTAGCGAAAGTTACAAAATATTTGGGCTTCGATATTCGTAAAAAAAAATGGAAAATTGATCCGGTTCGTGCAGCGAAAATCAAGGATCAACAAACAACACGTTTCGAGAATTTAAGAGAACTTACAGGAACGGTTATTCTGGACAAATTAGTATTTTTGATCGAAAAATCTTTCCGGCTCAGTGCCATTTATGTTGTAAAAGTAAATTCAAATACGAATGCTTTGGGTGATTTTACGTTGTTATTTACCGATAATGTAGAGTTGCAAAACCGCGAAATTGTTGAATTGTTTGCTAACCAGGTTGCTCTATACCTGCAACGCAATCAAACGGAAAACGAGATGAAAGAAAGCGAAAATAAATTTCGTCTGTTATTCGATGAGAACCCGCAACCTATGTGGGTTTATGACACAGATACCTTAAAATTTTTAGAAATTAACCAAGCAGCTATTGAACATTACGGGTATAGCCGTAAAGAATTTCTAAACATGACGGTCGAAGATATTCATCACATTGAAAATAATCCTGCATTATTTAACGATTCAAAACAATCAGGATTAAGTGTTAATTCGGCTGGCGAGTGGCGGCATATTAAGAAAAACGGTGAAGTGATTGATGTTAAAATGTCATCGTGTGGGCTGATTTTAAATAACAGGGAAACCCGTCACGTGGTGATTCAGGATATCACCGAACGTAAAATTGCCGAGCGGGCACTTCATGATAAAATGGAAGAATTAATGCGATTCCATAGTTTAACCGTGGATAGAGAGTTAACAATGATTGAATTGAAAAAAGAAATTAACAAAATACTCGAAGAAGGAGGTAATCCGCCTAAATATTGGATTGTCAAATAAATTTTTAATGCTTGATATACCGCATTTTAATGAACCACACAAATATTGCGATTGAGAATAGATTGTTAAGTTAACGATATACATTTGAATGAAAGAACCCAACCAAAAAGTGCGAGAAATTTTATTTGATTTGCAAGGGATAGATGTCTCGATATACGACGAGGTATTTTTAAATAAATCCATTGAGACAAGAATGCGCGAAACCTCTTGTCAAACTATTGACTCTTATTTGAATATTTTGCGAACTGACTCAACTGAATTTCATCGGTTTGAACAATCGCTTCAAATTAACTTCAGCACTTTTTTCAGGAATCCGCTTACATTTTCGGTATTAGAAAAAATAATTTTACCTGCACTCGATCTGAAAATCAGAAATAAACTAAAAAATGAAATCCGAATCTGGTCGGCGGCTTGTGCCGGCGGTCAGGAAGTGTATAGTTTGGCTATGTTAATTAATGAATTAAACGACAGGACAGAACATTCTTTAAAATTTCGTATTTTTGCCACCGACCAATCTGCCGACCAAGTTCAAAAAGCTTCTAAAGGTCTGTATTTGTCTTCTACATTGGGTAATCTTTCTTTGTCAAGATTTAATAATTGGTTTACGGCTGAAGGTGATTTTTGCAAAGTCAAACCGGTATTAAAAAGCAATATTGAATTTTCTGTTTTCGATTTGCTCGATTCTACCCGTGCAGTTCCGCCAACTTGTATATTCGGTGATTTTGACTTGGTTTTTTTGTCAAATTTATTATTTTATTACAAACCTGAGCTTCAACATAAAATGCTTGAAAAAGCAAAAAATGCTGTGGCAAAAAATGGATTTTTGATTACGGGAGAAACCGAAAGAGAAATTCTCCTTAAAAATAATTTTCGAGAAATTTATCCGCAATCTGGAATTTTTCAATCAGACTAAGTCTTTCAATTCTTTTTTTAAAATTATTTGTTTTGAACGGAATAATATAAATATTTATAAGATTAGAATTGATAATCAGTTTTTTACAATAATAATTTTACCTTTGCATCATTTAAGCCTAAAGCGCTTAATAAAAAGGGAGTTGAACCTGTTAGTTAACAATGACTGACAGGTTTATCAAATTTACAACAAATAATATTATGAATTTCAAAGACTTAAAAATCAGAACATTACTGTTAATTAGTTTTGCAATAATGATTTTTTTCGTATTGGTGTTGGGCATTGTAGCTTACCGTCAATCGGATCAAATTCAAAGCCAGACTGAATTGCTTTTCAATCATCCTTTTCAGGTTCGAAGTGCATTAGATCGTTTGAAAACTGATATTGCCAACATGCGATTGTATACCCGCGATTTGATGCTGGCAGTAAATGATGACGAAAAACAAAGAGCCGTTGAGGCAATGAATAATGCCGCCGTTGATGGGAAAGTGGAATTTGATAGGCTGTTTGCCAACTATTTAGGGTCGCGTACTGATGTTGAAGACGCTTATAAAGTTTTTCTTACTTGGGAAAACGAACGGGCTGAAGATACCCGTTTGGCTTTAGCCGGCAATACGAAAGAAGTTAAACAGAATGTGCAACCCGATGGGAAAGTTGGGAAATACAGGGTTGAATTATTGGACAAGCTAAAAGTGATCGATGCGTATGCCACCAAAAAAAGTGTTACGATTTTCAATTATTCCAATTTTTTATTGAATCGACTCAATCTATTTTTATTTATTTTGGTCATTTTTATTGTCATACTCTATCTCTTTGTTTTTATTTTTTTATTCCAAACCATAAAAAGTCCGACAGCTAAATTAACAGATGCAGTAACCCGCTTTAATCAGGGGGATTTGAATGCTCGTACGGACATCAAGGCACGCAATGAATTTGGTATTTTGTCCGATTCGTTTAATAATTTAGTTAAAAATGTACAGCTAAACATCGAGTTGTCTAACAAAATGAATCAGTTATCGGATATAATGATGCAAGCAGAAGATTCACATCTGTTCTTCAGAAAATTATTTCCTGTATTAGTGAACATCACCAACTCTCAAATGGCGGCAGTTTATCTTTTAAGCTCCGACAAAAAGATTTTTAAACATTATGAATCGATAGGACTCAATGATGAAGCCCGCGAACTTAGTTTCGCGAAAGAAACCTTGGATGGCGAATTAGGAACAGTTATAACCACTAAAAAAATTCAATATATAAAAAACATTCCTTTCGATACCGCTTTCGTGTTCAATACGATCAGCGGTGGATTGGTTCCGCGCGAAATTATATCCATTCCCATTCTTTCTTCCGGCGAAGTAGTGGCAATAATCTCGTTGGCAAGTATTCGAAAATATTCCGAACAAACTATTGAATTGATTAATAGGATGTATGATGTGCTCAATGCCAGAATCGAAGGAGTACTTACTTACCGCAAACTCCGTGATTTCAGCAAACGGCTTGAAGTGCAAAATGCTGAACTTGAAGCTCAAAAAAACGAATTGGATGCCCAGTCGAACGAATTGAAAGAGCAAAATCAGGAATTAGAAATGCAAAAAAACCAATTAAGCGAGGTGAGCCAACTCAAAACAAACTTCCTTTCAAATATGAGCCACGAATTGCGTACCCCTCTCAATTCGGTCATTGCTTTAGCTGGTGTGCTGAATCGTAGGCTCGAAGGAAAAATCCCTACCGACGAATATAGCTATTTGGAAGTGATTGAAAGAAATGGGAAAAATTTATTAGAACTAATAAATAATATTCTCGATATTTCACGCATTGAAGCAGGGAAAGAAGAAATGGAATACGAACACTTTGATGTAAATGCTTTATTGGCTGATGTTTCTGCAATGATTAAACCACAAGCCGAACAAAACAATATTGAACTGTTGCATCTCAATAACGAATCGACATTGTATATTCAAAGTGACAGAAACAAATGCCTTCATATTTTGCAAAATCTTGTAGGTAATGCCGTAAAATTTACAGAAAAGGGACAAGTTGTAGTTTCGGCATCAATGCAGAACAACATGTTGGAAATAAAAGTAAAAGATTCAGGTATTGGTATTTCCGAAAAACATTTACCCCATATTTTTGACGAATTTCGTCAAGCTGATGGAAGTACATCCCGCCGGTTTGGAGGTACCGGTTTGGGACTGTCCATTGCATTAAAATATGCACAACTTTTAGATGGCGATATTCGTGTGGAAAGCAAAATTAATGAGGGTTCAACTTTTATATTGGAATTGCCCATGAAATCTAACCCTATTTCTTTACGAATTCCAACGGTAGATAAACAGTTGTTAGTCAACAAAAAAACTGCAATCGAATACGATTCGCCGGTGGGTAAAACCATATTGCTGGTTGAAGACAGTGAGCCGGCTATTGTACAGATGAAAGATATTCTCGATGACATCGGGTATAATATTTTAGTAGCTCAAAACGGTACTGAAGCGTTGCGTATTTTGAATGGAACCATTCCCGATGCTATGATTTTGGACTTAATGATGCCGGGCATCGACGGGTTTGAAGTGTTAGAAAATATTCGAAATTTTGAGCGAACAGCGCACATTCCGGTGTTGATTCTCACTGCAAAACACATTACCAAAGATGATTTAAAAAAATTAAAGCGAAACAATGTTCATCAATTGATACAGAAAGGAGATGTAAAAAAATCAGATTTGTTGAATGCCATCGCTTCTATGTTTGTGAAACCTCAGGAATCAAAACCCCATGAACAGCAAGAACGAATTAAGATTGAAGGGAAACCGTTGGTGTTGGTTATAGAAGATAATCCTGATAATTTATTGACAGTGAAAGCATTGTTGTCTGATAATTTTGATGTTATAACAGCCGAAACAGGTGCTGATGGTATTACAATGGCTCAAGAACTATTACCACACATCATACTTATGGATTTGTCTCTCCCCGAAATAGATGGATTCGAGGCATTCAGACGTATCAGACTTAATCCGGATTTGGAAAATACGCCCGTTGTTGCTCTTACAGCCAGCGCATTAGCTTCTGATCGAGAACAAATATTGACTTTCGGATTCGATGGTTATGTGGCAAAACCCATAGATACTACAACATTTTACGACACTATAAATCGTTTACTCTATGGAATTTGACGGGATCAAAATATTAGCCATCGACGATCAGCCCGATAATCTGCTATCTCTGAAAGCCCTAATTAAAGATAAATTTAAGAATGTGCAGGTTTTTACATCTCTTTCCGGCTCAAAAGGAATTGAATTGGCACTTCTCGAAAATCCTGATGTCATTTTACTTGATGTGATTATGCCCGGCTTAGATGGGTTCGAAGTATGTCGTCGATTAAAATCGGATGATCGATTGATCGGCATTCCGGTAGTTTTTGTTACTGCACTGAAAAGTGAGAGAGAAACCCGTATCAAAGCCCTTGAAGCCGGTGGCGATGCTTTTCTCACTAAACCCATTGACGAAAGTGAATTGGTTGCTCAAATACGGTCGATGGTAAAAATTCGTACTGCAAACCGTGAAAAGGAAGACATTAACGAGCAACTCAAAAAGTTGGTAATTGAACAAACCAATGAGTTGAAGCAAACCCATAAGGCAACGTTGAATTTACTCGAAGATTTAAAAGCTGAAAATTTTACCCGCCAAAAAACAGAAATTGCCTTGCGCGAAAGCGAAGAAAAGTATCGGCTTTTAATTGAAAATGCAAATGAAGCCATATATGTACTTCGCGATCTTCGAATTAAATTTTTCAATAAAGCATGCATGCAGATTACTGGATTTAGTGATGTTGAACTCCGAAACAAATCAATGTTGGATTTGCTTTCCAAAAATGATCAGAATGCATTAATTCTTCTTCATAAGCATTTGATAGACCAGGAAGTTCAAAACACAAACGAAATTTATCAGATAACTTCTGCAGCCGGAAATAAGGTTTGGTTATCAGTGAATTCAGTAAGAATCGACTGGGAAGGTGAACCGGCTACACTAAATTTTGCTACCAATATCACTGAAAAAAAATTAGCTGAAGAAGCACTCGAGAAAAGCGAAATGTTATTGCGAGCGATTATTGATAATGCTCCTTTCGAAATATGGGCGCGTGATACCAACAATATCGGTATTCTTGAGAATCGGATTTTTGTAGACAATTTCGGATCTATCCTTGGATTAACACCGCGAACTGACCCGCGCATTGATATCGAAACACTGACCCGCTGGGAAAAACTAAATCAGCAAGTGTTTAATGGTAAATCACTTGTAGATGAATTTGAATTTGACGTGAATGGGGAAAACCGATTGATGCAGCAAATCTTGTTTCCCATCCAATCTGGCGATCTGGTGATCGGGATTGCCGGTTTTAATATCGACATTACTGAGAAAAAACTGGCTGAGATTAAAATGCAAAACTACAACCTACGATTGGAAATGGCTATGCAAATTGGGAATATTGCCTGGTGGGAGATGGATTTCAATACTGGCAAAATTCAATATGGCAGTCGAAAAACTGAAATGTTAGGCTATGAACCGATCGGATTTAACCATTATAGTGATTTTATGAATTTGGTTCATCCTTCTGATTACGAAAGATGTATGGCTGCTATGCGCGATCATTATTCGGGAAAAAAGGATAAATATGAAGTGGAATACCGCATTCGAAATGTATCGGGTGAGTATCGCTGGTTTTACGATGTAGGTACAATTTCTAAAAGGGATGAATATGGCGACCCGCTTGTTGCTTCTGGATTGGTAATGGATATCACTCCTCGAAAAATTGCCGAAGAAGCACTGAACGAATCTCGTGAACAACTTAAAGATTTTGCCGCACACCTGCAAAACGTCAGGGAAGAAGAGCGTGTTTTGTTAGCCCGCGAAATTCACGACGAGTTGGGACAGATTTTAGTTGCAATGAAAATCGATTTAGGTTTATTAAAACAAAATGTCGTTCGATATACACTGCCCGACCAATCCGTTAAGGTGATTGCAAAATTCAATGAATTGACCAACTTATTGGAAAATACAATTCATACTACACGCAAAATAATGACCGATCTACGACCCGAAGCGTTGGAGGTGTTGGGCCTCTCGGATGCAATTAAACAATATATAAATAATTTTGAGGAACGCTACCATGTGATATGTACCTACCAAAATGATATCACCGATTTAGTACTCGAATCACAGCAGTCATTAGCTTTATTCAGAATTATTCAGGAAGGTTTAAACAATATAGCCAAACATGCCAAAGCTTCCAAAGTTACTATTCATCTATGGGTAGAAAATAATGACCGTTTATACTTAATTATTTCTGATAATGGAATAGGAATTGACGAAACCCAGAAGAAAAAACCCGATTCGTATGGATTATTGGGAATGAACGAACGGGTTTATCTGTTAGAAGGAAAATTGACGATTACAGGAACAAAAAATCATGGCACCAGTCTAAAGGTGGAAATGCCATACCGAAAATTGGAAAAATTGAATTAGATAAATTATATATTTGATAACTAAACAGTTAAACTATTCGCCTATTAAATCACGAATAATATATATCTTTGTAGCCGATTAGCTAAATATTTATTGCGATAAAGATGCTTTCACTTTTTGAAGAATATCACCTGTATTTAAAACTCGAAAAAGGTTTGTCTGTCAACACGATAAATGCTTACGAAGGTGATTTGCAAAAGTTGACAATTTATTTAATCGATGCGCATGTTGATCTAATCGAAGCTCAAGCTGAAGTTTTGCGTGATTTTTTGATTGAAATAAGCACGCTGGGAATACATCCGCGCTCACAAGCCCGCATTTTATCAAGCATTAAATCGTTTTATCATTTCCTGATTTATAAAAATATTTTGCAGTCCGATCCGACTGAACTATTGGAAAGTCCAAAAATCGGATTGCGTCTTCCCGAGGTGCTCACAGTTCAAGAAATAGATAATATCGTGGCTGCCATCGATCTTTCGAAACCCGAAGGGCAGCGCAACAAAACCATCATTGAGGTGCTTTATGGTTCGGGATTGCGCGTGTCAGAGCTGATTAATTTGCAGCTTTCAAAAATTTATATGGACGAAGCCTATATGTTGGTTGAAGGCAAAGGGAGCAAACAACGTTTAGTCCCGATTTCGCCTCAAGCCATCCGGCAATTACAATTATGGAAGATTGACCGAAACGAATTGAACATTCAAAAAGGGAGTGAAGATATTCTTTTTTTGAATCGGCGTGGGGCAAAACTTTCCCGTGATATGATTTTCAAAATAGTGAAAGAGTTGGCTACACAAGCTGGCATCCGAAAAAATGTAAGTCCACACACATTTCGGCATTCATTTGCCACCCATTTGCTCGAAAACGGAGCAAATCTCAGGGCAATTCAGCAATTGCTTGGGCACGAATCGATCACAACAACGGAGCTTTACACGCATATCGACGTGCATTTTTTAAGAAAAACGGTACTTGAATGTCATCCTTTTTATAAGAACAGAACCATTCAAAAATGAGATAATTCGAAAAAAATAATCGATTCTTAATTTATGTTTGCCAACAGGTTGATTTTATACTTAAATAAATTCATATCAAGAAGAATAGAGTTTATCATACTCATTTACAATATGTTGAAAATGAAATTTCTTTCGAAAATTTTTATGCTTGCTTTTTTCTTCGGCAGCTGGTTGTTAGTTTTTCCTGTAACGGCACAGGAAACCACTGTAGTTGGTCAAGTATTGAATCAGTCAGATCAAACACCTATTCCGAATGTAAATATTTTTTTTAAAAATTCAAACAGTGTAGTTCAAAGCGACGAAAATGGTTATTTTTTAATACGAAACAACGGACGACAAAATACAATCGTCTTTTCAGCTGTTGGCTTTCAAAAGAAAGAATTACATCTTAAAGCTGGTCAAAGCGTTGGTGCTCAGATTAAATTAATCGAGGATAATACGTTGTTACAAGAAGTTTTTATTGTTCCAGGTGTAAATCCGGCTCTTGATTTGATGAAAAAAGTTCGTTTGCTGAGAAAAGAAAATGATTTTAGCCACCAGACCGGCTATGAGGCCATTGAGACTGAACAAAACCTCGTGCTGCTAAATAAATTATCTGAAAAAGGGATCAGTAAACGTGTTTTTGATCAGCTGAAAACCGGAAATCTTGCCAAATCTGACAGTGCATTGGTTGTTCCGCTTTACATGGATGAAAACAAATATTTACTCACTTCAAACGATAAAAAAACCTTGTCTGAAAATGTTTTCAATTCGCCTGAATATGGGAAAAAATTTATCGAAAGTTTGGTTGGCCAGTTAGATGTAAATCTCAACTTTTATGAAAATAGTATCGTAGTTTTCAATAAACCGCTAATCAGCCCGTTAGCTAATATCGGAAATGCTTTTTACGATTATTTTCTTGCTGATAGTGTGAAAACAGATACGGGCAAACGATATGAAATTCATTTTCGTTCAAAGAATCAGAAAAATTTGGCATTCAACGGAAAATTGTGGATTGACTCCGCTACTTACGCATTGACCGACATCGAAACGGATTTACCGCTGCAAGCCAACTTGAATTATATCCGAAATCTGCATATCAGTCAACATTTTAAAATTTTACCTACGCACAGATGGACTCCTCAGTCGGAATCAATGGCATTAAATATGAATTATGAATTACTTACGGATAGTTTTCATCTTTCGCCAGAGATTTTCGTAAAACGAAGCGCGCGTTTTCAAACATCCGACTCGTTGTCGGTAGCTTCGGGTCATTTTGCGCAAAGCAATTTCAATGCAACCACATTAAATGAGAAGTTAGAAAATTTGGACAAAACTCCAATTGCTCTTACTGCAAAATGGATAGCGACAACGATTTTGACTGGGTATATGCCGGCAGGATTAATTGACATTGGTAAGATTGAACAAATCATACGCATCACCGACATCGAAGGATTAAGACTAACTTTGCCCTTCAGGACAAGCGAAAAAATGTGGAATAACTTTTCAATCGGCGGTTTTGGCGGTTATGGGTTTACAAATCATGCTTTGCAATATTCCGGCATTGCGCAATATAAATTTAAGGGAAACCAACGAAAAATAATTGGTCTCAATTATACGCATGATTATCGGCGAGTCGATTATAATTATAACGATAATCTATTTCGCGAAAATCCCTTGATCACCGGAGATGAAGATATTTCAAGCTCAGTCCTTGCATTTAAATCGGTAGGAAAAATGAGTGAACGACGAGAACTTACCTTCACATTCTTAAATGATTGGAATAAAAATATCGAAACTAATTTCTTTTTACGAAGCACCCGATTGTTACCCAATGCATCCATGCCCTTACACATTGGAAATACCTCATATTCAGCTTTAAATTGGCAGTCGATCACACTTTCGACCCGATTTTCATTTAACGAAAGGAAGTATGATGATTTTATGCAACGTATTTATATTACAAACAATTTGCCCGTTTTTTATGCTACTGTCGAAGCAGGAAAATATCAACTTGGCTCACAATCTGAATCATATGCACGTATTATAGGCTCTGTCAGGCAGTTGTTCCGATTTGATCTTGGGCAGCTAATGTGCATCGCTGATGCTGGATTGATTTTTGGTAACGTACCCTATCCGCTACTCGAAGTCCCGCCCGGAAGTGAAACCGGCGGTTACAGCACCTATCAGTACAATATGATGAATTATCGCGAATATGCTGCCGACCGATATTTTAATTTACATACCGAACTCACATTAAATGGACTAATAATGAATCAAATACCACTCATAAAACAATTAAATTTGCGCGAAATCGTTTCGGGTCATTTCGCTTTTGGAAGGTTGAGCGATTCACATAAAAAAATAGTTGATTTTCCGACGGATATGTATCCAATGAATAAGCCTTATGTAGAATTAGGCGTTGGATTGACCAATATTCTGCATTTATTTACGTTGCAATCAGTTTGGCGACTTACTGATTTACAGCATTCTCATGCTATTCCTTGGGGTTTAAGAGGTTGTCTGAATATCACTTTTTAAAAATTATAACGTCATTCATAAAACCAATTCCATCTCCGCAAGAATTTATCTATTTTAAGGTATTCCAGTTTTATATGTCAACCTTGATCGATGAATTGATCAGCAATAAACTCAATAAAAATTGTAAATTCTTTTTTAAATTATCATGCTTCAGAGTTGAATTCAATAAGAATTTCAAACAATTGAACGGAAATTCATTGATAAATGTTATTTTTGTAAATTCATAAATAAAGGAAAAAACATGGAAACGAAAAAAAATAAAGTGTCCATTATCGGCGCTGGAAATATGGGAGGTGCGATAGCACGCGGATTGTTGAGAGGAAATTTAATTGAACCTAAAAATCTGAGAGTTAGTGATATATCGAAATGTAATTTAGATGCTTTACAAGTAATTAATCCCGATATTGTTGTAAGTGAATATAATGTCGATATCATTCCGGAGGCTGATGTAATCATTTTAGCTGTTAAGCCCTGGTTAGTGTGGTCGGTAGTGGAAGAAATTAAGTATAAAATTGATTACCAGCGTCAAATCATAATTTCGCTTGCAGCAGGTGTCGATTTTAAGCAATTAAAGGAGTATTTCGACGAGAGTGCAACGCTTTTCCGTTTAATTCCCAATACGGCGATTGAAGTGTTACAAGGCGTTTCGACTATCTCATCGCTCAATGCGACTGTTGAACAGGAACAGCTTGTGGTTGATATTTTCGGTCAAACAGGGAAATCATTTTTAGTTCCCGAAGCTCAGCTGAATGCATTTATGTCGCTTTCTTCGTGTGGTATTGCCTACGCATTCAGATATATTCGTGCAGCTATGGAAGGTGGCATCGAAATGGGTATTTATCCCCAAATATCCAAAGAGGTTATTCTTCAAACCCTTAGAGGTGCCATCGAATTGCTCGAAGCTAATAATTCACACCCCGAAGCCGAGATTGATAAAGTAACAACTCCCGGGGGAATTACCATCAAAGGGCTGAACGAAATGGAAGCTCATGGATTTACAAATGCTGTCATTAAGGGATTAAAAGCCTCACATTTAAAACAATAAAATATTATATAATGAATCCATTTGAAAATTTACGCATAGCAATTTGTAACGATCATGCTGGTTATGAATTAAAAAACCATATTATGGAGTATATTATCGGCGAAGGAGTCGAACGCTTAAAAGATTTTGGTGCCTATTCATCAGAAAGTAGTGATTATCCAGATTTTGCTCATCCAATGGCAACTGCCATTGAAAAGGGTGAATTCGACTTTGGCATTTCAATATGTGGTAGTGGAAATGGCATTAGCATGACAGTTAATAAACATCAGGGCATTCGTGCCGCACTTTGCTGGAATGCACAGATTGCTGCTTTAGCGCGTCAGCATAACAATGCCAACGTTTTATCATTACCTGCACGATTCATCACCGAAGCCGAGGCTTTAGATATGATCGACACTTTTTTCATGACTACGTTTGAAGGCGGAAGACATCAGCGCAGGATTGATAAAATTCCTTTGGAAGAAATACGTAAGCTCATCTAAAAATACAAGTTGAACATCAATTATTATTCAATTATCAATACTTTTTCAAATCGGATTATCTATCAACTTTGAAAATGTTTTTTCATAAACATCTATTTATGCCTCGTACAGAAATATCGAAATTTGGTGAATTCGGATTAATTAAACATTTAACCGAAAAATTTAGCATTCAAAATACTTCAACCATCAAATCCATTGGCGACGACTCGGCAGTTTTATACTACGATCATAAAAAAGTGTTGCTTACAACCGATTTATTGCTCGAGGGCATTCATTTCGATTTGGTTTACGTACCGCTCAAACATTTGGGTTATAAAGCTGCTGTGGTTAATTTTTCCGATATATATGCCATGAACGGGCAACCAAAGCAAATGACTGTTTCGCTTGGCATATCAAAACGATTCTCGGTCGAAGAGTTAGAAGCGTTTTATGATGGAATAGAATTGGCTTGTAAAAACTACGGCGTTGATTTAGTGGGGGGCGACACTTCGGCTTCGCTCACCGGATTAACCATTAGCATTACCTGTATTGGCGAAGGTGAAGATGGACAAATTGTTTACCGAAACGGTGCAAACCCGACAGATTTAATTTGTGTTTCGGGCGATTTGGGTTCTGCATACATGGGTCTTCAATTACTCGAAAGAGAGAAAGCCGTGTTTGCCGGGAATGAAAATGCCCAGCCAGAATTTGAAGGGAAAGATTATATTTTGCAACGTCAGCTTAAACCCGAAGCACGCAAAGATATTATCAAAGCACTTCATGAAAAGAATATAATACCGTCTGCGATGATGGATATTTCGGATGGATTATCGTCTGAATTAATGCATATTTGCTCGCAAAGCCATACGGGTTGCCGCATTTACGAAGATAAAATTCCCATCAGCTATCAGGCTGCCGTGATGGCTGAAGAGCTGAATATGAACATAGTAACTGCTGCATTGAATGGCGGTGAAGATTACGAATTGTTGTTTACCGTTTCTTTAGAAGATTACGACAAAATTGTAACTATGGAAGGAGTCGGCATTGTGGGGCACATGACCAAACCTGAACTTGGGCTTCAACTTGTGGACCGAGAAGGCGGGGAAATCGCCCTTAAAGCTCAGGGTTGGAATTCACTCGGTTAATCAATGCCATTGCTTACTGAGCCTTGATTTTATTAAAACAATCCCGACATATTGGTTCGTACTCGGTCATTTCGCCAAGCAATACGCGCTTGTTGCTGTCGACCAATCGATGCGATACATAAGCCAATGCTCCGCAACGGACACAGATGGCGTGAACTTTATATACATCCTCAGCTATGGCGCATAAAGCCGGCATGGGACCGAAAGGAACACCTTGAAAATCCATGTCCAAACCTGCAATGATGACGCGAATACCCTGATTGGCCAATTGATTACAAACATCAACTAACCCGTTATCGAAAAACTGTGCTTCGTCTATGCCGATCACATCTACATCGCCTGCCATCAATAAAATACTACCCGATGCATCAACCGGAGTGGAACGAATGGCTGTATGATCGTGCGAAACCACATCTTCTTCAGAATAACGGGTGTCTATTTTGGGTTTGAAAATTTCGACCCGTTGCTTTGCAAAATTAGCCCTTTTCAACCGACGAATCAACTCTTCTGTTTTGCCCGAAAACATTGAACCGCATATTACTTCAATGCTACCCCTTCTTTGTTGAATCGGGTGATTTTGTTCGGAATAAATCATCTTATTTTATTGAAATTAAGTTGAACTTTCTTTTAAATTATGTTTTGATTGTTGTAACTTTACGGCCTAAATTTAATGTAAACGTTTCTGCGAAAGTTGATGTTTGCTGACCATGCAAAGATAAATAATTACAACCATTCAACTTTATTTTTATGATAAAAGATATGAACAGAAAGCTAATAGTAACTTTACTGAAAAAGGAAATTCAAGAATTAGACTTGATGACCGATGGTTTCATGGAAATAGAAACCTATCCTAAAGCCTTGATTAATTTGGCATTACAAAAAAACGAATCGATTAGTGAGTATATTAATCAACTCGGTGGTATAACTGAAAGTCATTTTGAAAATCCAACAGCAGAAGATGCTGATGAGCCTTTGATCAATTTTGTTGACGAGTCAAACCTTGAGCCTGAATCAATACAGTCAGAAGTGATTGAAGTATCTGAATCAGAAGAAGATGACGAAATTGAGTTTAAAGATGAAACTGAAACCGAAATGGTAATCGAAACTGGAAATGAGCTAAGTATTGAAATTACGAATGGTGTTGAAAGCTCAGAAATATCTGTTGAAAACCAGGTTTGGGAAAAAGAAGAATTTAAGAAATCAACTTGGACTGAAAAATTACCCAATCCACAGTCGTCGCGAAACGAATTGCTTTCAAAATCCGACAATTCATTAGCTACCGTGTTAGCAAACAAAAAAATTTCAGACATCCGACATGCAATCAATATTGGCGATCGTTTCCGGTTTCAACGCGAACTTTTTCGTGGCAATGGTGAAGATATGAATAAAACATTGAACTATATCAATCAGTTAGCAACAATTGAAGAAGTGCTCACGTTCTTGAAATCGAAATATAATTGGGACGATGATAACGAATCAGCTCAGGATTTTCTGCAAATTGCAAAACGAAAATTTGCATAACAGATTTTAAACCCGGTATCACTCCAAAAAATGATTTATAAATGAAACTTTATGTTGTGCCAACCCCTGTAGGAAATCTGGAGGATATGACTTTTAGAGCCATACGTATTTTGAAATCGGTCGATTTGATTCTGGCAGAGGATACGCGCTCAAGTGCTTTTTTGTTGAAACATTTCGAGATTAAAACCCCTATGCAATCGCATCATAAATTTAACGAACATAAAACAGTCGAAAACGTCGTTCATCGAATTAAAAGCGGGCTTACTGTGGCGTTGATTTCTGATGCTGGTACACCGGCAATTTCTGATCCTGGATTTTTATTGGTTCGTCAATGCGTGGAAAACGATATTGAAGTTGAATGTTTGCCAGGTGCAACTGCTTTTGTTCCTGCATTGGTGGCTTCGGGTTTGCCAAATGATAGATTTTGTTTCGAAGGATTTTTACCTCCAAAAAAAGGACGACAAACTAAATTCAACGAACTTAAAACAGAGCAGCGAACAATTATTTTTTATGAATCGCCATTCAGATTAGTTAAAACATTGATCCAGTTAGCTGAATTTTTCGGAAATGAAAGAAAAGCTTCGGTTTCGCGCGAAATTTCGAAAATTCATGAAGAACATAAACACGGAAGTTTGAGCGAGTTAGCTCAATACTACTCCGATTTTCCACCTAAAGGCGAGATTGTAATCATTGTTGCAGGATTTCAAGAATAACATTACCTTTGCACCCTGAAAAATCAATACGCAACACAGGTGAAAACCTACATCTTAAACCAATTTTTGAGGGCGTTTTTCAATCTTTTTTTTGTTCAAATTTTTCTTTTTCAACAATCAGTATTTTTATAAATATTAAAATGAAACCTGTTTTTTTTATCTTGACTATTCTGCTCGTGATGTTCAGCTCGTGCGGAAAACATTCAGCCGACTATAAAGCACTGAAAGCTCAAAATGATTCATTGATGCAAGCCAAACAAGCAATGCAAGGTGAATTGGATAGTTACTTTTCGGCTATGAATGATATCGAACAAAATATCGAAAAAATTAAAAGTACCGAAAATACCATTTCTATCCAGCCCATTGGAAAAGAATTAGATGGCGATACGCGCAAAAAAATTAATGACGATATGACTTATCTGAATGATATGCTTCAATCGAATAAGGAAGAATTAGCACGCTTAAAAGCAAAACTGAGAAGAAGTGCTTTTCATTCTGCTGAGATTGAACGTACAATTATTCGCCTCACGAAATCACTCGAAGTTGAATCTGGTCGGGTTGATTCGCTTCAAAATGAATTGTCGAAAAAGGATTCGTTAATTACCAAATTAGGCAATACCGTTAATGATCTAGGAAATAACGTGAACGAATTGTCTGTTCAGAATAAGCAGAAAGATAGTAAAATTAAAGAGCAGGACGAAAATTTACATGCTGCGTGGTATGTGTTCGGTACGAAGAAAGAACTGAAAGAGCAAAAAATCGTCTCTACGGATGGACTCTTCAGTCCACAACGGGTATTGCAGGGCGATTTCAATAAAAACTACTTTGTTCGTATCGATGCTCGAAATACCAAATCGATTCCGCTCTATTCAACACATGCCAAAATTTTGACGAACCATCCCAAATCATCCTATACCCTCGAGAAACAAAATGGTAATTTTGTGCTACTTATTGTTGATCCAACTAATTTTTGGAGCGTAAGCAAGTACCTTGTTATTGAAGTAGAATAATTATGAATCAATATATTTAATTGATTCTGAATAAAATAATGCATATTCTTTCAGCAAATAAAAAGCAATATAAATTTGTTTTTCTCGATCTCGACGATACGATTTGGGATTTTCATGCCAATGCGAAAGCAGTTTTGTTCGAGATTTTCGAAGAACAACATCTGCATCGATATTTTGCCGGTTTCGATGAATATTTTAATATTTACGCCAAACGTAATCTCGAATTATGGGATATGTACGGCAAAGGTCAGATTACAAAGGTTTTCCTCAATGTTGAACGTTTCCGGCATCCTATGATGAAAGTTGGTATCGACGATATAACTTTGGCCGAAGAAACTGGTCTAAGGTTTTTGGATTTACTGCCTTCACGTACCGAACTGATTCCTTATGCCAAAGAATTGCTTGATTATCTGTCGGCAAAATTCCCGATTACAGTGGTTTCAAATGGCTTTTTTGAGGTTCAGTACAAAAAGATTCACAGTTGCCGTCTCGAAAAATATTTCAGCCATGTGGTATTGTCTGAAGAAGCCAATGCGTTGAAGCCCGACAAACGTATTTTTGAATATGCACTTGAATTAAACCATGCTACCGCCTCTGAAACCATTATGATAGGTGACAGCTTCGAAGCCGATATTGTGGGGGCGCAAAATGCCGGAATTGATCAGATCTTCTTTCAACTTAACCACGAACCAATTAATATTAAGGTAAATCCTACTTTCACAGTACAGCATTTAGAAGAAATATTGTCAATATTATAAATTTCGAAAATAACAGACTTTCACCAATTCATCTGAATTCGACAACTGGTTTGAAATCATTGAAAGTTCATCCAGATGTGCCATTAACGATCTTCTGTTTCGCTTCATTTTACTTCATGCATTAGTTTTTGCAACCATTTTGAAAGTAGAAAAAGGATGATGGCTGCCGCGCCAGCCATTACAACAAAAAGCATAAAGAAATCGTACAACGAGGAAATTTGAATTCCAAAAATAAATTTAGGTTTCCCAACTTCGGGATATAAACCACTCAACATGCCGGCAAATTTATTTGCAGTTGCCATTGACATATACCAAACACCCATCAATAATGAAGCAAATCGGATCGGGGCTAACTTATTCACCATTGATAAGCCGATTGGCGACAACAAAAGTTCGCCCATTGTATGGATAAAATACAAACCGCTCAGCCATAAAATACTTACTTTTACACCTGGAGCTACCCCTTTTACGCCAAATGCGATCACCAAATAGCCAAGTGCCAAGAATAACAAACCCATTGCTTGTTTCACAGGCGATGTAGGATCCATATTGCGTTTACTCAACCATACCCACAAATTCGAAAACACCAAACCCAACATTACAATGAAAACCGGATTGAATGATTGGAAAAAACTTGCCGGCATGGTCCAGCCAAAAACTTCACGATTGGTCTGTTCTTCAGCAAAATAGGTGAGCGAAGCACCTGCCTGTTCAAATGCCGACCAAAAAAAGATGACAAAAAATGCAATGATATAAATCACCCAAATACGCGATCGTTCAATTTTTGTAAGTGAATGATCGGAAATAACATAAGCCGGAATGATTATGCATACTGCAAATATTGACGCCCCAATCAAGTCGAAATGAAATGCAAAATAGAAAACTGAGAATAAGATCAATCCGCCCAACACCCAGACTAAAGATTCAGCAAATACCCGAAGGGAGCTTTGAGCGATTACATCTGTCGACTTTTCGGAATGATTGTTCTTAACTTTTCCGGTGGCTTCGACTCCCAAGGGTTCACCATTGGGTCCAATCAGGTATTTGCTTTTCCATCCAACGAATAAAATTAGACTTAAAAACATACTCAGGGCAGCCGTCAGAAATCCCCATTTAAAATCGGCAGGATTTCCCGTATCACCCAAAAAACCGCATAAAATGGGTGCGATAAATGCACCTACGTTTACACCCATGTAAAAAATAGTATATGCAGAATCGAGCCGTTTATCACCTTTTTCGTATAAACTTCCCACAATGGTCGTAATATTTGGTTTAAAGAACCCATTCCCAAAAATCAGAGCCGCCAATCCTGAATACATCAACCATCGTGATAGATCACCATTAAGATAATTCAATGCGCTGGCGAACATAAATAACTGTCCGAAAATCATCATGACAGCCCCCCAAAGGATGGAACGCCGCATGCCTAAAAACCGGTCGGCAACGTAACCGCCAATCAGCGGTGTGAGGTAAACCAAACCTGTATAATTACCGTAGATAGTTGACGCTAATTCTTTGTCCATTAACAAAGCTTTGATCAGGTAAAGCGTAAAAATTGCACGCATGCCATAATAACTAAATCGTTCGGACATGGCTGTGGCAAAAACAAAGTAAAGTCCTTTGGGATGGTTTTGTTTTGATTCGTCGGTGGTCATGATTATTGTTTTATCTCTTTTTTGAAAGTATAATGGTAACCCGTTCAACTTTGGCTCCTAACGGTGGATTTAGTTTAGATAGCTTCATTTCCATCTCTTCAATTTGAGGAAAGGAATTGAAAACTGCATCAAAAATCCGTTGTCCAATATGTTCTATTAAAAACGATGGAATAGTCATTTCTTTTTTCACAACGTTGTAAATCAGCTGATAATTAAGAGCATCATGTAAATTATCTGTTTTGGCAGCCATTTCGGTGTCAAGCGTCAACGTGATCGTTACCAAAAACGTGTTTCCGATTTTATTTTCGTGTTCCAAAAACCCGTGAAAGGCATGAAACTCCATGTTTTCGAGAATTATTTTACTCATCGTTTTCTAAATTTAACTTCTTGCAGATTTGAGGTACTGCAAAAGTTGATTCGTTAATTTACTTCGCTTTCAAAATCGCCATCGTGCACAAAAGTACGAATTTTATCACCAACTTTAATTTGCTTCGATGAAGTAATGCGTTTGCCATTTAAAGTTGTGAGTGTAAATCCATGTTTTAAGAGGAAAACCGGCGAGAAGGGTTCAATATTCTTTTCAAATAACATGATTTTGTTGTTTTGTTTCATCAATTGTACCTTCAAAGTTGAATGAAAACGGGTTTGCACGTTTTCGAGCCGATGTGATTTTTGAAGCAAATGATTTCGAAGGGTTTGTTTGATGCGAAATTGCCATTGATCTAACTTTCGATCTTGATTTTCAATTTGTTGATGAACCAATTCTTGAATATTACCCAGCAGGTTTAAGATGATGAATTCTGCATCTTGCATGGTAGAGATAAGAAATTCAGCAGCAGCCGTTGGCGTTTTCACGTTGGTATGAGCTACCATATCGAGAATAGTGTTATCTCGTTGATGTCCGATCCCTGAAACAATGGGCAAAGGAAATTGCGCACAATTTAACGCCAAATCGTATGCATCGAAACAGGCTAAATCCGTGTTAGCACCTCCTCCACGAATGATAATCACGACGTCGAAAAGATCTGCATGCGCATATATTTTTTCTAAACTTGCGATAATGGAGGATTCAGCCTGATCGCCCTGCATGATGGAGGGGAAAAGTTTGATATAAAATGCAAAATGTGATGGATCGTTTTTCAATTGATCACAAAAATCACCGTAACCGGCAGCTGTCGGTGAAGAAATGACAGCCAACCTGCGAGGAAGAATCGGAAATTCAAGTTCCCGATTCATATCGACGATACCATCGGTTTCTAATTGCCTGATAATCTGAAGTCGTCGGGCTGCCAGTTCGCCAATCGTAAAAGTGGGATCAATATCGCGGATATTCAGACTAAAACCATAGATGCCGTGAAAATCGACCGTTACAGCCACTAAGATATTTAATCCCGAACGCAATACCTGCCCCGTACTGCTTTCAAAATACGGTTTCAGTATTCTGTAAGTCGAAGCCCAGATCGTAGCTTTTACTTTGGAAATCAGTGCATCTGAATTTGTATCTTTTTCAACTAATTCTAAATAACAATGACCACCTGTATGCTCACGAAGTTCACTTACTTCGGCACGTATCCACACGATTGAATCAAAATTTGTCCGAATTGCCTGTTGTACTTGTTCTGTAAGCTCGGAAAGTGCAATCGAATTCATAAATTTCAACGCTTTAGTTTAATTTTCGATGATTATTTTTCTGGTTTCGGGCTTTCCATTTATTGAAACACAAACCTCGTAAATTCCTGAAGCAAAATGATCCGTGCGAATAGAAAGTGGCGATTCTGTAATTGGTTTTTGAAACACAAGTTCTCCGGTAACGGAATAAATGCTCACATTATTATGAGCCGACATCAATGTATCCGGTAGACGAAGTGTTAAACTATGAAAAATTCGATTATAAATCAGGTTAAAATGATCTTGATGAGCCAAATGAAACGAATCAAAAAGTTGTAAATTTTGTTCGGCTTTTGCAAAATCTGGAATTCCATAGCCCATTTGTGCTGTGGGCGCATTGAAAAGATTTCCGGTCCGAAATATTGAGTTCAAAAAAAATGAAATATTTCGGATTTTAAAATCGGCTTCAAACTTTTGGAGCAAACAAGCCGTCAAACCTGCCATTGCAGGTGTGGCATATGAAGTTCCGCTGCCGATTGCTGTTTTTCCTGTTGTATCTACGATGGAAGTTCCTGTTCCCATTGCACAAATTTCAGGTTTGACCCGACCATCATAACTTGGTCCAAAAGATGAAAAGGAACTTGAAATCCCAGTCGAAGTAACTGCTCCAACGGCAATTATTCCGTCGGCATCGGCCGGTGAACCTATATAATGCCATTTTGAAAGGGCTTCATTTCCGGCAGCCACCAACACAACCATACCTTTTTTGCTTGCTAACGTTGCTGCACGGCTGGCATGCGATACTTTTCCTGTCATATCTGCATATGAAAAATTCATAATAGAATCATCAAAGGTGTAATAGCCAAGGGATGAAGTTGCCAGATCTGCACCAACACTGTCGGCATACTCAATGCCTGAACACCAGAAATCAGTTTCAACTTTGTACTCGGTGGGGCTATATTCGGTGCGAATCAACCAAAAAGATGCATCAGGTGCAGTCCCGAGAAATTGTCCCGGTAAGTTTCCAGTCATAATGGACAAGACATTGGCTCCATGAGCATCTTCGGTAAAGACATTCGAGTTTGGATTGATAATATCTTTAACTCCCAATAATCTGCCTTGTAACCTCAAACTGTCAAAAGCAGGATTAAGGTCGACGTTGTTAAATCCAGCATCGATCACAGCAATTTCTATTCCTTTACCTCGATATCCTTGAGTGTGTAAAACTTTTCCGTTTAATTGCGAAATTTGTGCATCGGCTACTCCGTAATTTGTTGTAATATTCGAATTTACACGTATTTGAGGTGAAAGTGCTGCGCCGATAAGTTTACCAGTGTACTCAACAAATCGTACGAAAGTGAAAGCCCTGACTAAATTCATTTTGCTTGAATCCGAAAGGATAACCGTCGCACCATTCATCCATTTACTCACGTTATGAACATGAATTCCAAGATTTTCAATTTGAGAGATATATGCAGGTGTTACAGGTAAATCAGTTGAATCACAGATGATATTGAATGCCGCTCTACGATCGATGGCTCGAGTTGAAAGAAATTCCTCGGGATGCGACAAAGAATAAGGTGAATTCAGTTTATCGGTAAATTGCACGTAAAAATAATACTGCGTTTGAGCAGCAGTTGAAATGAAGCAGAAAAGAAATAAAGAATTAATTATGAAGTATTTGATATTATTTAAAAATTTAATTTTCATAGAACATCCCGATTATTTTGTGTACAAAAATACATTTATTTATCGAAGTACAAGCCATTTGAACTTTTGATTGAAAAATCAGAGATTATCAACTTAAATCAGAATTTTAGTTTTTTAGCCGAGAATCAGATCGAAAATATAAACGATATTTCGTGAATTTGAATTTATTTTAAATGTAGATCATTCAATACGTTACTTCATTTCAGGGGTGGTTTTTTCAGGTGCATTTCCTAACATCTGTCTGTCTTGCTTGGGGAATATATGAAATAAATCGTTCTTATTTTTAGGACGTTCATTTTCAAGCCAGAAAAAGTTTTTCAGGTATAAATCGCTTCCGGAAAGCTGGTGAAGGGGGTACATAGTGCCTGTTGAAGCACTTGTCATAACAACACGTGAAATTTTTTTGTTTTTTAAATACATTTTCACGAAACTACTTTGGGTTTTATTTAAACCGATTAAAGTAGAATCCTTTTCATCTCTCGGAAAATAAATGGTTTCAGCATTGCCGTTCACATCAACCTGTTTTAACTGATTACTATCGACATAGGCCGTAATTTCTTTCCCTGAAAGTTGATTAAAATAGAGCGAATCTTCTTTTTGCACCGCAATGGCAGCCTGGTCGATATGTATTTTCTCAACTTTTTTATTTTTTGTAAAAGCTTGTACAAAATCGCCCGAAAGTTGATTGTTGTCCGACCAAAGTACGGGTTTTCCGTACATATTTAGAATTGAATCGCGAGCTGAATATACCAACGAATCACAAATGCCCTGAACATCTTTCCGGTATAACCGAACATGATAAAATCCTCGAGCCATATCATAAATTGAGTCTTTTGCTCGGAAAAGTGTGTCGGCATGAACGTACATGGTGTCCTTGTCCGACCAGTCCATCAACAACGCTGAGTCGGTGGCAACTCCATATTTTGTATTCTCATTATAATAAATATAATCGCCAAATAGCGTAACTTTTTGGGCTGAATCAGTTAACACAACGTTTTTAAACCCTTCGCCGTATTTTTTCTTTTTATCATAAAAAATTGTATCGCCAACTAATGTTTTTCCGTCTTTTTGTTTTACCAAAGAGCGACTGAGTAGCATTGATCGTTCAGTTGACGTATTGTACCAACCTTTTTTACTATAAATGTCAGTCTCATTATTGTATAAAATATGAGTTGGTCCTACGATGTTGGCAATATTGGTTTTTGTGTTATATTTCAGGGTATCAGCATCCAATGTAAAATTTTTATTAAGTAAATGCACCTTGTTTTTAAACAGCGCTTCATTGCTTGGTGGGGCATATTGTCCCCAAACAGAAGTCAAGGTATTTACATCATCTTTAATTTGACCGCCTGTATAATAATATGCTAAATTATTAATCCTGTCGTAATTTAAACTATCGGTTGTCAATACGGTTTTGCGGTTTTCCATGCGAACATGGTGTCTCAATCGAGCCAGTTTCAGGTTGCCATCGTAATATAAGAAATCACCGTAAACGAATAATGTATCGCCTTGCACAATGCGAACATGACCGAATGCATCCAACGAATTGGCTTTTTCATAAAAATAAGCACTATCGCAGTACATTAATGCATTATCATGCCTGAATCGGACATTTCCTTTTAAAATCTGGATGTCTGGATTTAATGTTTTGTTAAACGAAAGTGTTTCGGAGTTTTCGAGATAAACCAAGGTGGCATTTTTATTATTTAATGGATTTACAATTGGAGCCAACGGTTTGAAAACGGGTAACTTCGATTTGCGTACAGGCATTTTTTTGGAAGAAGGCGCATTTACACCGATGCTTTTTAAAACTTCGTTACGTAATTGTTTGGGTTTGATCTGAGCAGCTGAATGTGAAATAACGATAAAGAGCACACCTACAATGAAGATGTGCTTTAAAAAAATCAACTTTAATTTTAAAAGTTGAAAATTCTTTTTTTTAAGAATATAATTATCTGAAAACATGAATATTATCTGGCTTGTGTTTCAGAGATAAGGAAAACCCGAACCTGAAAATTCACCTAAGTTTTCTTATTTTTTAATCCAGCCTGGGTATTGAAATTTACAGTTTTGCCATGCCGGATCAATGCTGATATAGGTTTCTTGTTGTTTTTTGATAATCCAATTATTCAGAAATTCTTGCTTTTTACGGCTTTCGTAAAGCGTTTGGAGCATCTGGTAATCGTCGGTAAGGTTGGCTTTATGTGCTTCTACTTTTGATTTCACTTTAACCACGGCTACTACTTCTTTATTTGTTGTAGGATTAATCATGGTAAATGGGTTTGAAATCTCACCTACATTCATGTTGTACACAACTTTAGCCACTTCTGGAGGTAAATCCTGATATTCAAATTTTGAAGTGTTATTTTTTTCATTCAACATCAGACCGGCATTCATTGCCGAATTTTTATCCTGTGAATAACTTTGAACTGCCTGTTCAAAAGTCATTTTATTTTCACGAATAAGGTTGGCAATGGAGTCTAATGCGTGAATGGCTTTATCTTTTTCTTCAGCCGAAACGTGCGGACGAAGCAAAATATGGCGCACGTTCACACGATCGCCACGTTTTTCGATCAGTTGAATGATATGGTATCCAAACTCAGTTTGTACAATTCGTGATACTTTTTTGGGATCGGTAAGATTAAATGCTACAGCAGCAAATTCGGGAACCAGCTGTCCGCGGCCCATGAACCCCAGTTCGCCTCCACGTTTGGCACTTTCAGTATCTTCAGAATACAACCTTGCTAACACAGAGAAGTCGGCAGTGCCATTATTTACACGTTCTGTGAAATCACGTAATTCATCTTTTATCCGGTTTATTTCTGCAATTGGAACAGGAGGTTCGAAACTTACAATTTGAAGTTCAACTTCGGCTGGGACAGTAGGAATACTATCCACCGGCATTTCGTTATAAAACCGACGGACATCGGAAGGAGTTGATTTAATATTGCTTACTAACTTTTGTTGCATTTGCTGGATAATCATCTGATTACGAATCATCGTTGCCAGTTCTTCGCGTAAATCGGGTGTGCTTTTACGGAAATATTCTTCCATTTTTTCTTTCGACCCTATTTGAGCTATGAAATAATTCAATCGGGTTTCCACCTGATTCAATACCGTCGTCTCATTCACCGTAACGCTATCTAATTCAGCTTGATGCAAAAATAATTTTTGTATGGCAAGCTGTTCAGGAATAACACAATAGGGGTCGCCTTGAATAGGGGTGCCATCGTATTGTGCACGAAGGCGTTGCTCTTCAACTTCGGAGCGTAAAATAGCTTCATCGCCTACTACCCATATTACTTCATCGATAACATTAGTTTTGGTAGGAGACTGAGTCTGAGCTTTTACAAACGATGGCAAAATGCTTATTAAGAACGAAAAAAATAAAATCAGTTTTTTCATACGTAAATAATTTGTTAATACAGAGGTAAAACACCTCTTTTTTGTTTTAAATCATGTGATTAAAATTGATAAACACAAAAAAAAAGAGAGCACTTGTCAGAAGGCAAATGCGACAATTGG